>BAIF02000010.1 GCA_000509105.1 Clostridiales bacterium VE202-21
TAGAAGAGATACATAAAAGGCAGACGGATTGCTGATCCGCCTGCGAACCCCTATTTTATTGATATCCGGGTCTGGATTTCTGGAGTTGCTTTATTTCAGTTACAGAAACCAGCCGGATGATTCCGAATCCGACAGCAAAAGTGAGGATGCAGAAAAGCATTTCCGACCCGGAAGGAATACCGGGGAAGAGTTCCACAATGGAACCGAGAACAAATCCCAGAATTATAAGATATGCCGGCTGGGGGTATTTTGTCATGGCGTGTTCCAGGAGCTTTGTGGTAAGGACAATTCCCAAGAGCAGGCCGATGCCAAGTGGCGCAAGGAATGTCAGCCGGAAACTGCTAATCGCCCCCATAACGGAATCGTATATCCCCATCAGGAGGAACAGATAGGAGACGCTGATTCCCGGCAGCACCAGTGCGATTGCTGCGACAAATCCAGCTAATACCAGAAGCAGCAGGCCGCCCGCCCCAGTAGTCATATCAGCCTGTAAGGCACCGGAGGGAAGCAGGGAGAACAGCAGAACCACAGACAGCCCGATGCCCATGTACAACGGATATTTCCAGGAGAAGCGCCGTATGTCTGCCTGCTTAAGCGTTAAGGGTACACTGCCCGTTACTGCACCCATAAAGAAGTACAGCGTAGGCATGGGATAATTTTGGATCAGCCCGAGCAGCGGACGGGCAAAGAGAACCATACCGAATCCGCCGCCTGCAGAAAAGGCTGTAAGGAAGAGAAGGTTTTCTTTTTTATGTTTTGTAAAGGAACTTACGGAATGGATCAGTTTGGTGTAAATGCCGAGTATCATAGCCATGGAACCGCCGCTTACACCCGGTACCAGCATGGTTCCGCCTACGATCATTCCTTTGATTGCTGTCAGTAAGTTAGTGTGTTTCATTTGGTCTCCTTTTTGCGCTTTATTATATGTGCAGAGGGGGCGGGATACAATGGGGGCAGGGGAATTTTAGCGGGTTTTTAGCAGATGGGGGAGGTGCGCGGAGGTACTATGTTATGCGGAGCAAGATGCCCGCCTTGGCGTACTTGAAAAAAGCAGATCTTTGTGCATAAACAAAAGAGGCTGCCCTTTTCACGGCCAGTAGTGGCCTGAAAGGACAGCTTCTTTATCTTAGAGGGACCCGTCTGGGTTTACGTAGAAAACAATATTATAGTAATTCCGGAGTTATAAAAGGAATATCAGTCATACTATCATGGATTTCATAAAAATAGAAGAGGATATCACTGCAGTACTGCCACAGAATTAGTATTGCGCTTCTCTTTCATATTATTCATGTAATGTGGTGTAAATAGTGAAAATGAATAAATAGTTTATCATTATTCGAAGATCAGTTACTAAACTGTGAAAACAGAACTAGGTTAAAAGAACTAAATAACTTGTTATATTATACTATTTTGGTTCGGGTTTGTCAATAAGATCAGCGATTGTATGTCAACTCTGTGTAAACTTACCTTTGGCCTGCACAGGACATATGTATTTGAATATCTGCTTGTCCTGACAATTCGTATTACTTTTGAGATGTACATAAAAAGAGCTGTTCCGAACCTTTTGGTACGGAGCAGCCTTTTTTCTGCTATCTTATATTGAATTCTTTGCTCTTTTAATCTAGTCCACTCTTTCAATACCAAGGGTGTCTTTAAACACCCTAATCGAAAGTTTGTTGGAAGTAAACAGGCAGATTATCAGTATTACTGTAAGAACGGCGTATAGGAACTATGAAATCCGGTAACTTCAAGCCTGCAAACGAACTTCCAGTTTACAGTATTTTGGCCGTATGATAAAATGTAATAAGGGTGTGGTGCGGGCTGTCCTGCACCATATGAGTTTGTACGATTGATGCTGTATTTGGAAACCAACAATACCTTATTGAACCAAAGGGGAACAATTACATTATGCAGATGCGTTTTGAAGTCCCGGACACCTTTTGGAGTTTATTCCGCTCGGTGAACCGGGATGCTTATATTGAGGCGTTATTATATATTAATGAAGAATACCAGTACAATAATTATTTTTTGACGCGGGAAGCCTGCATTCAGGTCCTGGGCGACATGAACGCGAGGAAGCGTTTCGAGCTGCAGCGCGAGGAGGATGAGACGGAGTTTGATATGTTGGAAACGCCTTCCTCCCGTATCCTAAACTGGCTGCTTAGGACCGGCTGGCTGAAGAAGATTGAGGATTATAATACGCTGGCTACGAATATTGTGATACCGGATTATTCTGCTGTTTTTATTGATGCTTTTGAGCGGCTGACCTCGGAAGACATGGAGGAGACGGAAGTTTATATCCAGAATGTGTATGCCACGCTGTTTTCTTTTCAGCATGATCCGCGCGTGAATCTGAATATGCTCCGGACGGCGCTGATCAATACGAGAAAGCTCAATAAGGCGCTGCAGGACATGCTTCATAATATGGACCGTTTCTTTGCGAGGCTTCTGGACCAGAAGACTTACGGGGAACTGTTGAAGGAGCACCTGGAAGGGTATGTGGAGGAGATTGTGCAGAAGAAGTACCATATTCTAAAGACTTCGGACAACTTCTACATTTATAAGATGGATATTAAAAAGGTTCTTCGGGATATGCGGGAGGATGAGGAGTGGATTGAGAAGATCAGGGAGCGTTCCAAGGCCCAGGGAGATACGAAGGAGGATGTGTTGGACCTGCTGGATATGATTGAGCGGGGATTCGATGATATTGAGCACAGGATCGCCAATATGGATAAGGAACACACGAAGTATGTCCGGGCCACGGTGACGAGGCTGAATTATCTGCTCAGTGGGGAGACGGACACGAAGGGGCTGGTGATCCGGCTGCTGAACCGCATGGCGCAGGGAGACGATTATGAGGAGGTTCTGCGGAGTACGGGAAGCCGGATGAACCTGTCCCTGCTGGAAATGATTTCTGAAAAGTCGCTGTACAAGCGCCGGAGGGGGAGGCAGGACTTTATCAGCCAGATGGCGCCGGAGGAGGCTGCCGAGGATCTGGAGAGAAGTGATGTGCTGAGGCTCAACCGGATACAGGCCAGATACAGCAGAAGGCAGATTGAGGAGTTTATCGAGGCGCATATGAAGGACGAGATGCTGGATGTGTCAAAGATGGAGATTTCAGGGGAAGGGGATTTTGAAAAGCTGATACTGGCTTATGATATGAGTACCAGGAAGGACAGCAGGTATATGGTGCTGGAGGAAGATGCAGCGATGGTGGAGAATAATGGGTACCGTTATCCGGGGCTGAGGTTTGTACGGCGGCGGTGAGACGGGCAGCTTAACAGAATCTCAAAGGAGCCTCAAAGGGGTCAGACCCCTTTGCAGGATGAATAGCATCAGAAAAGTGAGGAGCAGTGTTTCTATGATAGAGTATTATGAACAGCTGATGCAGGAGGAGCAGGAGGCGCTGACGGATGTGATTCAGCTTCTGTACAGGCAGACGTTTCTTCTGGAGCGGAAGTATGACAGGCGGGCGGGAAGGCTGGCCTATGTGAAGGAGTACCGGATATGCAGTAAGCATTTGGAATTTTTGAGAGCATATTTTCAGGTGGCGGGGATTACGCTTCAGGAGAATGCCCATATGGGGCTGATCTATATCCAAGGGGAGGCGCTCTGGGGAGAAAAGATGCCCAGGCTTGCCACGATATACCTACTGGTGCTGAAGCTTCTTTATGATGAGCAGATGGCGGAGGTTTCTTCCAGCAGCCATATCGTGACGACTATGGGGGCGCTCAACGGAAAGGCCGGGGACTTCCGTGTTCTTAAGGGGATTCCGTCGCCCACGGAGATGCGAAGGACGATCTCCCTTCTGAAGAAATATCAGATTATTGAGCCGCTGGATATGCTGGAGGAACTGAACGAACATACCAGGCTGATTATTTATCCGTGTATCAATGCGGTGCTGATGGGAGAGGATATCCGGGAACTGCTGAAAACATTTCACGAGGAGGACAACATTGGAGACGAAACAGCCATTCAAAGCACTATCAAAGATATGCCTGAATAACTGGCATTATATAGACAGGAAGATACTGACTCTGAATGAGGGGATCAATTTTTTCACCGGCCATTCCGGCAGCGGGAAGTCTACAGTGATCGACGCCTTGCAGATTGTGCTGTATGCCAATACGGACGGGAGGCGATTTTTTAATAAGGCTGCAGCGGATGATTCGGACCGGACGTTGATTGAGTACCTCCGTGGCATGGTGAATATCAGTGAAAATAATGAATCCCAATATCTGCGGAACCATAATTTTTCCAGTACGATTGTGTTAGAACTGGAGCAGACCAATACCCATGAAAAGCAATGTGTGGGTGTTGTTTTTGATGTGGAGACTGCGACGAATGAGATCGGCAGGCTGTTTTTCTGGCACACGGGCGGGCTTCTGGAGAATGGTTACCGGGCGGATAAGCGCTGCCTGACAACTGGGGAAATACGGGAGTATCTGCAGCGGGTATTTCCTCCGGAGCAGCATTACTGCGGCCCCAGCAATGAGCGTTTCCGCAGACAGCTGTATGATATATACTTAGGCGGGCTGGATATGGAAAAGTTCCCCCGGCTTTTTAAACGGGCGATACCGTTCCGCATGAATATTAAGCTGGAAGATTTTGTGAAGGAATATATCTGCATGGAGCAGGATATCCACATCGAGGATCTTCAGGAGAGTGTCATGCAGTACGGGCGGATGCGCAATAAGATAGAGGAGACGCTGGAGGAGATCCGAAGACTGAAGGAGATCCGGGAAAGTTATGGACAGTACAGGGAGCGCCGCAGGGACGCCGAGTCCTGTACGTATCAGATCGATAAGCTGGAGATGCTTCAGCTGCGGGCGAAGATTCAGGAGCTGTCGGACAAGATTGGGGGCCGCGAGGAGGAGATCAGCCGGCAGGAGACGATGCAGAGGCGGCGGGAGGAAGATGCCGCCCGGATTCAGAAGGAATATGAGGACGTGCTGCTTCGGATCAGCAACAGTGGCTATTCCGGGCTGGAAACGGAGCTGCTGAGTGTGAATGAGGCGCTGGAGCGCCTGGGCAGCAGTAAGGTAAAGTGGGAGCAGACTGCGGTGCGGTTGAGGGACTGGTCCGGCTGTGACGCGGCGCCCAACCAGGTTTTATGGGATATCGAGAAATTTGGGAAGGGGAATATTACCGAAGGGGAGCTGGAACGGCTGAAGGAGAGCCTGGCCGCGCTTCGGGAGGAGCTGGAGGAGGAGCGGCGTGAGACCGACTCCCGGCTTAGGAAGATTAAGAAGGAAGAGCATGAGGCACGGGAGGAGCTAAAGGAACTCAGGCAAGGGCGCAAGGCATACCCGAAGGAGCTTGAGGAGGCCAGATATGAGCTGCGCAACCGGCTGCATGAGCGCTGCGGGAAGTTTGTGAATGTACAGATTCTGGCCGATCTGCTGGATATTCGGGATGAGCGGTGGCACAATGCCGTGGAAGGATATCTGGGGAATAATAAGCTGCTTCTGGTGGTGGAGCCGCAGTATGCAAAGGCTGCCATGGATATTTACCAGGAATTGGATAAGAAAAAGTTCTTCCGCGCTGCAGTGCTGGATACGGAGAAGGTTCTGGAGGAGGAACATCCGGTACGGCCCGGAGCGCTGGCCGGTGAGGTGATTGCGCGGGAGGCGCATGTGAAGGCATATATTGACTTTTTCCTCGGGAATGTGATGAAATGTGAGAGTGTGGAGGAGCTGCGCAGGTGCCGCGTGGGTGTGACGCCGGACTGTGTTTTGTACCACAGCTACCGGCTGCAGCACATGAATCCGGAGAACTACACCAGAAGAGCTTACATCGGGGAAACGAGTATGCGGCAGCGCATCCGCCAGCTGGATGAGAAGTGCCGGGCGCTGCAGGAGGAGCGGATGCCTCTGCAGGAGATGCTGGAGCAATTCCGTAAGATCGGGCAGTATGAGGGGCTGCTGCAGCCGGTTTCCGAATACATGGAATGGCTGGATGATGTGGGGAAGATACCGGGGAAGGAGCGGCAAAAGAAGCAGCTGACGGAGAAGATGCGTACGCTCCGGGAAGAATCTGTGTCTGCGTGGGAGGGCGAGAAGCTTGAGCTGATGCGGCGGCAGGAAGAAAAGAAGATGCAGATCCGGACGGCCCAGGAGGAGATATGGAAGAATAAGGAGTTTATTAGTAAATGTAAGTCCGATAGCCTGGAGATGCATGCTCAGCTTGCGGACCGGGAGCGGTACTTCAAAGAGGATGCGGAGTTTGAGGAGCTGTTTGCTCAGTTTATGGAGGGCAGGCGTACCGTGAATTACGACTATCTCAGGAGGCAGCGGCTGGGGGACCGGGCGCCGCTGGAGGAGAAGAAGGAACGGGCTTACCAGGAGCTGGTGGATATCCGGAGCAGCTATACACAGAGATACCCGAACCGGACATTCTCAGCCAGTATTAAGGACAACGTCCCTTACGACAGGCTGCTGGAGAGCTTGGAATGCGACGACCTGGAAGGGTACAAAGAAGCGGCCAGGGAGCAGGCGCGGTCGGCGGTAGAACATTTCAAAGACGACTTTATCTTCAAGATCCGCAGTGCAATCCGGGAAGCTTACCAGCGCAAGGATGAGCTGAACCGCATTATCAGCAGGCTGGATTTCGGAAAGGACAAGTACCAGTTCGTGATTACAAAGAACAAGGGACCGGACGGAAAATACTACAGAATGTTCATGGATGATTCGCTGAAGATCAATCCGTCCCAGCTGAGTCAAGCCATGGAGAACCAGCTGAATATGTTCACCATGGAGCACGAGGATCAGTACGGGGAGATGATGAACGAGTTGATCAACATCTTCATTCCGCCCGAGAATGCCACAAGAGAGGAGCTGGAAGAGGCCAAGAAGAACATGGACAAATATGCCGATTACAGGACCTACCTGTCCTTTGATATGCAGCAGATCGTGCAGGGCGAGAAAGACATGACCATCGGACTCAGTAAGATGATCAAGAAAAACTCCGGCGGCGAGGGGCAGAATCCTTTGTATGTGGCACTGCTCGCCAGTTTCGCCCAGGTATATCGGATCAACCTGTCGCCCAAGATACATCGGAATCCCACCATTCGGCTGGTGGTGCTGGACGAGGCATTTTCAAAGATGGATGCGGAGAAAGTGGCAAGCTGCATCTCGCTTATTCGTGGGTTAGGGTTCCAGGCTATAATCAGCGCTACGAATGATAAGATACAGAACTACCTGGAGAATGTGGATAAGACATTTGTATATGCGAATCCGAATAAAAAACATATATCTATACAGGAATTCGAGCGGACAGAATTTGGGGAACTGGTGGAGGCAGAATAGGGGTCAGACCCCTTTGCGGACCATTCTCAGAATGTTCAGTTAATTGGATAACAAAGATGTGTTTTTCCCCTAGGGAGGCGTGATATTGTGTATCTTGTAGAAAGAATTATTGAGAAATGTGAGAACAGTCAAAATGACTGGCGGCTGGGGGCCACAGGCGGGAAGTCTTTGCGGATTGACCAGCAGGAATATGATGCCTGCGGGAAGACTGCTCTGGTCTCGGAGGCGGAGGAGCTGGAGCGGGCGGGGATGATCCGGATTAAGTGGCTGACCCGGGGAAGTGATATCGAGCGGATTTACTACCGGCTGGAGGATCTGGACAGATTTTATGCGGCTCTGATGGAAACACAGCCCGGGCGGCAGCCGAAATGGAAACAGATCCAGGCGTACTGCGAACTGTTGGAGCGGGAACTGGACGGGCTGCAGACGGAGTGGATCTGCCGGTACTACCGGGACCTTCTGGAGCAGCTGGGGCGGGGGAATATTCCGAAGATGCTGGACAAACGGGAAGTATACCTGCCCTGTTTCCGGGGAATCGATGAGCTGAAAGAGACCGTGTTTAAACGGATCTTCAGCAGTAGATATCTTATGAATTCGAAGACTTTTGAGGAAAACGCGGAATCCCATATCATAGCAAAGGCCCGGCAGTATTGCGGAGATGTAGTGGAAGAGATGGATGATAAGGAAGTACTCTCCCAGCTCAATATTGAGGAGTATTCCCAGGAAATGTCTCTAAAGGGGGCTCTGCGGATTGGGATAGTGCAGGGCTCAACATGTTTTGATATTAACCTGGGAGAATATATATATGGGACGGTCTTGAATAGCGAGACATTGAAAAATGCCATGATCCTGAGTGAGCAGCCGGAGATAAAATGCGTAGTTACCATTGAAAATAAGGCCAATTTCGTATCGGCTCCATATCAGGAAGGAACCTTATATGTCTTCAGCCACGGGTATTTTTCACCACGGGAAAAAAGATTTCTGCAGCAGCTTTGGGCGGCGCTGGAGGGAAAAGGCGTACAGTTTTATCACAGCGGGGATTTGGATTACGGTGGAGTTAAGATTTTTGAGTATATTAAGAAAAATATTTTCCCGGATGTGCGGCCGCTTATGATGGACGCGGAGACATATGAACGCTATCTGGCATGGGGAGAACCGATTGCCGCAAAGACGCTGCAGAAGCTGAAAAACACTAAGATACCGGAACTCCAGGGCCTGATAGATGCTATCCTGGAGAAGAGGGCGGCTATCGAGCAGGAATGTTTTCTGATGTGAGGCCTGCGTGGAAAAACGCAGGCGAAAAGGGGGAATGTTTAGGCAGTGCGCTGTGCACAAAGAGTTTCCGAGAGTACTCAAAATTAAAAAGGAGGTAAGTATGAAATATGAAATAAAAGGCGGGGCATTTCCCGTGGTTGTATGTGAGCTTGAAAATGGGGAACAGATGATTACTGAAAAAGGCTCCATGGTATGGATGAGTCCAAATATGCAGATGGATACTGCAGGCGGAGGTCTGGGGAAAATGTTCTCAAAAGCATTTTCCGGCGAAAGTATGTTCCAAAATATATATACTGCACAGGGGGCAGGGATGATCGCGTTCGGTTCCAGTTTCCCGGGGAGGATACTTCCGCTTGAGATTAGTCCGGGCAGAGAGATGATTGTTCAGAAAAGTGCATTTCTTGCATCAGAGGCAGGAATTCAGCTGTCCATGCATTTTAATAAGAAAATGGGAGCGGGATTTTTCGGCGGGGAAGGTTTTATCATGCAGCGGCTTTCAGGTTCAGGCATGGCATTTGTAGAGATAGACGGGGAACTGGTTGAATACCAGCTGGGGCCCGGACAGCAGATCGTTGTGGATACCGGCAATGTAGCGGGATTTGAAGTCGGCGTGCAGATTGATATACAGCAGGTTCCGGGGATCAAGAATAAGCTGTTGGGCGGTGAAGGGCTGTTTAACACCGTACTGACGGGCCCGGGCAGAATCTGGCTGCAGACGATGCCGATATCCAGCGTGGCAGCATCCATCCGGCCTTTCATACCAAGCGGAAATGCATAAAGTGCGCAAAGGGGTCAGACCCCTTTACAGGTAAGGAGAGGAGCTGCAGAGATGAGATTGATGATTGCATCGGATATTCACGGATCTGCCTTTTACTGCAGGCAGATGCTGGAGGCATACGAAAGAGAAAGGGCGGACAGGCTGCTTTTTTTGGGAGATATCCTGTATCATGGGCCGCGCAATGACCTGCCGAAGGAGTACGCTCCCAAGCAGGTGATTGCATTGCTGAACCCTATGAAGGAACACCTGCTCTGCGTCAGGGGAAACTGTGATACAGAGGTCGATCAGATGGTGCTGGAGTTTCCGGTTATGGCGGAATACTGCCTGCTGGAACTGGATGGCCAGACCATTTTCGCCACGCATGGGCACAATTTTAATCCAGAACATCTGCCGGCGCTTAAAGCAGGCGATATTCTGCTGAATGGACATACCCACGTTCCTGCCTGTGAGGAGCATGAAACATATATTTATATGAATCCGGGCTCTGTTTCTATTCCAAAGGAGGATTCAGTGCATAGTTATATGATATATGAAAATAAATTATTTCAATGGAAAGATATGAATGGAGAGGTATACCGGATATGGAAGACAAATATGCATTGCTAATTGACGCGGATAATGTTTCCGCAAAATATATAAAGCCGATACTGGATGAATTGTCCAAGTATGGAAACGTAACTTATAAGAGAATCTACGGAGACTGGACCAGCACGTATAATTCAAGCTGGAAAGAGGAACTGCTCCAGAATTCCATTACTCCGATCCAGCAGTTCAGTTACACGCATGGGAAAAATGCAACCGATTCTGCCATGATTATAGATGCAATGGATATGCTGTATACAAGTGAGTTAGAAGGGTTCTGCCTGGTATCCAGTGACAGCGACTTTACAAAGCTGGCCAGCCGTCTCAGAGAGAGCGGCAAGACTGTCATAGGGATGGGGGAAGATAAAACGCCGGCGCCCTTTAGAAAAGCCTGTGATATCTTTACCGTACTGGAATTGCTGCTGGAAGATAACACCATAGAAAAGGAAGAGAAGAATACAGTACATGCCACCGGAAAAGACTGTAAGAAGAGCAGTACGGATGTGGTATCCAAGAATCAGATAGAAGAGGCGGTCGTCAAGATCATAACCGAAAATCAGAACAATGATAAGGAGACCGGCCTTGGTGAGGTTGGCAGCCGTCTGGTCAAACTGTATCCGGATTTTGATGTCCGGCGTTACGGGTATAGCCTGCTGTCAAAGTTTCTGGAGACATTTCCAAAACTAAAGCTGAAACAGGACGGCACACAGGTTACCGTCATGCTGTATGAAGACAAAAGCAGGCAGGAGATGCTGGAAGAGTATATTATCATGCTTGTTCAGAATGCCGGGGCCCAGGGCGTATCCTTAGGCACGCTGGGGAACAGAATCAGAAACCGGTTTGGCGATTTCAAAGTCAGAGATTATGGGTATTCCCAGTTTAAACAGTATATTCAGAGCTTCCCTAGTATACAGATTCGGGATGATGGGGAACAGAACTGGGCAGTACATGTTGATAACAGGTAAATGAGTGCAAAGGGGTCAGACCCTTTTGCAGAGGGGTCAGACCCCTTTGCGGAAGGGTCAGGCCCCTTTTATCAGTTCTCTTTCGAAAATTATCTTTCTAAAATGTTCGTTTCCGAATAAATTTCCCCAAAAACCCATCCGCGCCCAATTGATTTGCTTACCCTCTATGCTAAGATAATCTTGTAAAGGTAACAACTCATTTTATAATCAATAACAGAAAGGAGCAAAGTTATGAGCATAAATAAGAAACTTCTCCCGCCGGGCCTTACCAGGGAAAACAGAACAGAGAAACTAAATCAAGCCATGAGAAGTGTAAAACCGGAGATCTGTATCGAGCGGGCCCGCCTTATTACGCAGAGTTACCGCAGTACAGAAGGAATGCCTTACATTATCCGCAGGGCTATAGGCCTGAAAGACCTTCTTGAGCATATGACAATCTTTATAGAGGACGAAGAGCTGATCGTGGGAAATCATGGTTCCAAACCCCGTTGTGCCCCGCTCTTCCCGGAATTCGGAGGTTTCAGCAAGGAAGAACTGGACAGGATGCCCACCAGGAAGGTAGACACACTGCAGATTACGGAGGCGGATAAGGCGGCTCTTTTGACAGAAATATACCCGTACTGGGAAAACAAGTCCATAGGAGATTTATCCAGGCACTACATTGACGAGCGGATCATGCAGGTGCTAGACTCCCCCTACCGTGTATTCAATCCTTTAAGCCGCGCGCGCAGCGGATATGGCCATTACCTGCCGGATATTCAGAAAATCATCAGCCATGGGTTCCGAAAAGTAGAGGAGGAAGCAAAAGATTGCTTGGAAAGTCTGGACATTCTGGATCCTGAGTTTACAGATAAGACTCATTTCTATAAAGCAGTCCTGATTGTATGCCAAGGGATAAGACGCTTCCAGAACCGTTATGCAGACCTGGCGGAACAGATGGCAGCAGAGGAAGGTAATAAGCGTAGAAAACAAGAGTTGCTTCTCATCGCCTCCAACTGCAGGCAGGTTCCTTATGAGCCGGCGCGGACGTATTATGAGGCGCTCCAGTCGTATTGGTTTACGCTTCTGATTGATTACTGCGGCCAAAATGGCTCCGCTATATCAGGAGGCCGGGTGGATCAGATGTTCTATCCTTACTATAAAAATGACCTGGAAAATGGCACCATGGTCAAAGAAGAGGCGCGGGAGCTTCTGGAGGCATTGTGGGTAAAGAGCAGCGATGTCATTAAAGCAGGAACCTACATGAGTGCCAGAAATAACGGCGGATTCGCCACTACGATCAACGTGGTGCTGGGCGGTGTTGATGAGAATGGGGAAAATGCAGTCAACGATTTTACCTATGTCTGCCTGGATGCAGAACAGACGGTATTCAATTCTGAACCCAACACCAGCATCCGTATTTCACAGAAGAATCCGGATAAATTCTTAAACCGTGTACTGCAGATCCTCGTGGAAAATGAAGGCGGAAAGCTTCCATTTTTTAACGATGACTTAATCATAGACGGCCTGATGAAGGACGGAGTATCCCTGGAGGATGCCAGAAACTACGCAATCGTAGGGTGTGTGGAACCGACAGGACAGGGCAATACCATGGGCAGAACCAATGCATGTTACTTCAACCTTGCCAAATGCCTGGAGCTTGCGTTATTTAACGGGGTATGCCAGATGTCGGGAGAACAGCTGGGGCCGGTAACCGGAAAATTTGAAGAGTTTGAGACTTTTGAAGAGTTTAAGAAAGCATATGAGATACAAGTAAATTATTTTGTTGACATGATGATCAGTTCGCTCAATTCCATCGAACTGCTGCACGCACGGTATGGGCAGCATATTTATTGTTCCATGCTGCTGGAAGGCTGCCTGGAAAAAGGCAGAGACTGTACGCAGGGAGGGGCAAAATACGACTATGCAGGCGTGCAGGGAGTCGGAATTGCGGATGTGGGAGATTCTCTCATGGCTATAAAAACGCTGATATTTGACAAAAAGGAAATGGCGCCGTCCCTGCTTCTGGATGCATTAAGGCATAATTTTGAGGGGCAGGAAATCCTTAAATACCGTCTCATCAACCAGATACCGAAATACGGAAACGACATCCCCGAAGCAGACGAGTTGACAGCGTATGTGGGAAAACAGTACTGTGAAAGCGTCAAAGGCCATCGGTCTCCCTACGGCGCGATCTACCGTCCCGGCCTGTTCTGCCTCTCCTCAAACACACCGCTGGGCCGCCAGGTCTGCGCACTTCCAAGCGGCAGAGAGGCGGGGACTCCACTGGGAGACGGCGGCATTTCTCCGAAACACGGCATGGATATCTGCGGGCCGACCGCCGCGGTCAAGTCTGTAGCCAGAGTGGATCACGAGAGCGCGATCAACGGAGTGAACTTTAACATGAAATTCATGCCTACGATCCTCAGGACAAAAGAAGAAAGGCAAAAACTCATCGACCTGATCCGGACGTATTTCGCCATGGGAGGCATGCATATTCAGTTCAACATCCTGACCCCGGAAAAGCTCAAAGATGCGCAGCAGAATCCCGACCGCCACAGAAATCTCGTTGTACGCGTAGCAGGATACAGTGCATTTTTCGTGGAACTGGACAAAGACATACAGGATGAAATCATCAGCAGAACCATGCAGTGCGTATAGAGGGAGGAAAAGAATGCAGGGAAATATATTTGATATTCAAAGATACAGTATCCACGATGGCCCGGGGATCCGCACGGTGGTCTTTTTAAAGGGCTGCCCGCTGCGCTGCAGGTGGTGTTCTAATCCGGAGTCCTGGCAGGCGCATCCGCAGTTATTCTATGCATCCTCCAGATGTATTGGCTGCCTGAACTGCGTAAATCACTGCCCGGACGGGCAAATTACGGCGGAAAATGGACTGCAGATTCATTGGGACAGGTGCGGGAACGATCATCTGGACTGGGTGGCAAAGTGCCCTGCAAAGGCTCTTACCGTAAAGGGAAAATGGATGCCGCCGAAAGAGGTGTTTGAAGAAGTTTTAAAAGACGAGGCATTTTATAAAAGAAGTAAAGGGGGGATTACCCTGTCAGGGGGTGAGCCGCTGCTGCAGGCAGACTTTGCAGAGTCCCTGTTAAAACTATGCCGAGGCCACGGGATTCATACGGCCGTAGAGACGACCGGATGCGTGCCAAAAGAAAACCTGGAAAAAGTGCTGCCCTACACGGATTTATTTCTATACGACATCAAATCCGCAGACAGCCAGGTCCACAAAACCTGGACAGGTGCAGACAATCAACAAATTCTACGGAATCTGGAGTGGCTTGCAAGACAAACAAAAGGCATTTTCATCAGGACACCCATGATACCGGGAGTAAACGATAGTGAACAGGATATTTTAGACATCATCGAGATCATTCAGAAAAATGGAATCCGTTATTATGACATCCTCCCCTTCCACCAGTATGGAAGCGGAAAATACATTTCCTGCGGGTTGGATTACTCCATGCAGGATGTAAAGCCCCATGAGGAAGAGTATGTAGAAAAAATCAGGGATACCATACACAGCTTCGGACTTTCCACCAAAATGGAAGAAATGGCTGACTAAGAACAAAATGGGCAAGACCACTTTGGCGCCGCCGCGCTGCCCGCCTTGCGGCTATATACCTTATCACGGCGTGCGCATCCCCGGAGGAGTCTTATGATATAGGAAAAACATCCCCCATATACCTGATCAAATCCAGATATATGGGGGATATGTATGATCCTAGCCGTTGCCGCAGAGCGGTATGTGTATCGGACAGGACAGTGCAGACGAAAAAATATTATGACAGCGTTACCTGCCGGCGGATGTCAATCGGGCTTTTGCTGGCGGATGTATTGCGGTACAGTTCCAGCTGGAATACGCACTTATCGGCCCGGGTGATAGAGGTGGTAAATTCGAATACAAATCCCGAATCCAGATAAGAGATACGCTGAATCTTATAGCCGGGGACCTTTGCTGCACATTTCAGCAGATCAGCCTCATCCTTATTGATAATGATTGCTTCAATTGTCTCCGTTGCACGGTAGAGATTCAGTGCGTAGCGCTCACTCAGCACCTTGTACAAGGATACGGTTGAAAAATCAAAGAATTCAATCCGTTCGCAGAGATAATAGGGGACAAAAGCCTTCTCAAATAAGATTGGCTCATTGTTCGCACAGCGCAGCCGGTAAAGTTTAAATACCTTATTCTGCGTCGGCGGCAGTTTGAGCTGGTCGCGGATATACTGATCCGCCTCTACCACCTCGCTCTTAATGACAACAGAGGTGGGAACCGCTCCAAGTTCCCTCATATTCTCGGTAAAATTGTAAAGATAGTTGATGTTTCGTTTCATCTTGGGATCTGCAATAAAGGAACCCCGTCCTCTGTAGCGGACAAGGAGGCCCTCATCCACAAGCCTGTCCATGCACTGGCGGACTGTAGTCCGGCTGATATTTAATATGCTGCAAAGGTTTGTCTCTGTGATCATTTGATCACCGGGCTTCAGGACACCTGCCTGGATTTGTATCTTAATATAGGAGGCAAGCTGCTCATACAGAGGAGAATCGCTCTCAGGCGAGAACTGAAATGTTTCTTTAAAATAGTCAATGTCCAATTGTATAGTTCCTTTCTATAAAATAAGAATTTCCGCCCGGGTTAGATTGGGAAAATGCAGTAATTATAGCGGATTCTGCTGTTTTATTTTCTTCAATAGTATCATAAATATATACGATATTCAAACATAATTACCAGTTAATGGAATGGTAAAAACAACTGGATTATGTCTATCGGATGTGATACAATAATAATGTATCAAATGTATGATACATTTATATTATCATATTAAATTATAAAACGCAATATCCACGGAAAAAGAAGTTGTTGTATGGTTACTATCGCGGCCCATTTGCCGTGAATAGTAACGTTGTATGGGGGCTGATAAGGATTGATGCATACACAGGATCGCAGAAAAGCAATTTTAAAAGAACTTGAACAAAACGCTTATGTTCGTGTGGGTACACTGAGCAGCATGTTCGGCTGCACTGAGATGACGATCCGCAGAGACCTGAATGAGATGGCGGAGGAAGGCCTGCTGAAAAGGACCCACGGGGGTGCTGTAAAAATAGGAAAGAATTTTGTGACTGACAATGTAAAAGACTTGCTGTACAGCAATCTGCATAATAAGATATACATAGCCAGGCAGGCGTACAAAGTCATCAGTGCTCAGGATACTATATTTTTAGATGATGCAACCACCTGCCTGTATCTGGCAAAGGAAATTAAGAAAAATGAGAAAAAACCGGTAAATATCATAACAAACAGTGTACTTTTGGCATTGGAACTTATGCAGGCGGAACATGTCTCCATAAAGATTATCGGAGGAGATGCGGCCGGCAATCTATCTGCGACTGTGGGGCAGGAGGCCGTCGAACAGATCGCGCGATGCAGGGCGGACAAGGCGTTTATCGGAGTCAATGGCATTGATTTCACGGAGGGAATCACAGGGATTGGGTACCCCCAGATGGAGATTAAGCAGGCCATGTTAAAAAGTGCAAAAGAGACCTACGTGCTGGCGGACAGCAGCAAATTCGGGCATATCTATCTTTCCCATATCTGCAATATCGATCAGGTTACGGCCGTGCTCACGGATGGGAATCTGGCGGCGGCATTTCAGGAAGATGCCAGGGCCCATGGCTTCCCGGTTATCTGGCAGACGGGGGCGAAGAAAAACGAAGAATGAATACAGTTCGGACTAGTCGGGACTGTTATGAATGAAGGGAGCAAATATGAGCAAAACAAAGTTAAGTGAAAAGGAAAAGTGCCAGGCAGGGCTGCTCTACGATGCCAACTATAATCAGGGGCTGGCGGAAGAAAGAAACAGATGCAAGGATCAGTGCTGGCTGTTTAATTCCTGCCGGCCTTCGGAGCAGGAAAAACGGATGAACATCATGAAGGGGATTCTGGGGAAGACCGGCAGCTCCTTCCTGATTGAGCAGACCTTTTGGTGCGATTACGGATACAATATAGAAATTGGTGAAAATTTTTACGCAAATCACGGATGTGTCATCCTGGATGCGGCCAGGGTGACTTTCGGAGACAATGTCTTCATCGCGCCCAACTGCGGATTTTACACGGCCGGACACCCGTACAGCCCAGATCTGCGCAACCAGGGTCTGGAGTATGCAAAGCCGATTAGCATTGGTAATAATGTGTGGATTGGGGGAAATGTCACAGTGCTGCCGGGAGTGACCATAGGGGATAATACCATCATCGGGGCAGGCAGCGTGGTGACGAAAGACATTCCGGCAGGTGTGGCGGCCGTGGGCAATCCATGTAAGGTGTTAAGGGAAATTACCGAAGAGGAGATGGAAAGAGAAAGGAGGAGTGTACAATGAACTGGCTGGATTTACATATGCATTCCGTCATCAGCGATGATGGGGAATTTGAGCCGGAGAAACTGATGGACATGTGCCGGGAGGCGGGGCTGAAAACCGTGGCAGTTGCGGACCATAACAGCACCAAAGCTCTTGGACGGGCTGCCGCCAGGGCAAAAGAGAACGGTCTTCGGCTGATCCCCGCAGTAGAGCTGGACTGCTGCATACGGGGCAGGGAACTGCATATTCTGGGATACGGCATTGATCCGGAATATCCGGAATATGGAAAGGTGGAACAAAATCTGCTGGCCCAGGAACAGGAGAGCTCAAAAATACGGCTGAGGCTGGCGGAGGAAGCGGGATTAATCGTGGATCATGATTTGGTCTATGAGCTGGCACATCACGGTGTCGTGACAGGAGAAGTCATTGCAGAGGCTGCGCTGAAGAATGAGGAGAATCACGCATTGCTGCGGGATTACCTGCCGGGGGGAAAGCGGAGTGACAATCCCTATGTGAACTTTTACTGGGACTGGTGCTCACAGGGAAAATGCGCCTATGCACCAGTAGAATTTATTTCCCTGGACAGAGCTGTAGAGATTATTACAGCATCGGGGGGAGTTCCCATTCTGGCGCATCCTGGCAATAATACGAGGGAAGATGAGATGCTGCTGCAGGATATCGTGAAAGCAGGGGTCCGGGGAATGGAAGTATTCAGCAGCTACCATACGGATGAGCAGGTGGAGTTCTACCTGGACTGGGCCATGAAACGGCAGCTGCTGATCACGGCAGGAAGCGATTTTCATGGAAAGACAAAGCCGTCTATCCATTTGGGCCGTATGGATGTAAAAGGGCTGGAAGATAAAATTTATAAAGAACTTATGGATGCGGTTTAAAAGGAGGGCATAGATTATGAATGTATTATACCAGGAAGTGCCGTGGGGAGCGGGCGTATGGACGAACGAACCGGCGGAAGTGAAAATAGAAGACGGACGGTTGAACGTAACGGCTGTGCACGAAAGCGATTATTGGGAGAAGACACTTTATGGGTTTCAGCACAGGGACGGGCATGCGCTGCTGACAGACCTGAAACGGACGGAAGCTATGGAAGTTACATTTCTCCTGGAGGATTTTCAAGAATTATATGACCAGGCCGGGATGATGTTATGGTATGACGACGTACACTGGATCAAGATGACAATAGAAGTGATTGACAACGAGCCGAATATTTCAATTGTAGTAACGGATGTCTACTCCGACTGCTCGAACTTTCCGGTACCGTCCTGGGATGGAAAACATGTGACATTCCGCGTGTCTCCGTTTGAGGATGCGGTACTGATCCGTGTGCGTACCGGGGACAGCAGATGGATGACCATGCGGCTCGCGCGATTTCCTTATACGGATGGGA
Source organism: Clostridiales bacterium VE202-21 (assembly GCA_000509105.1). GTDB lineage: Bacteria > Bacillota > Clostridia > Lachnospirales > Lachnospiraceae > Faecalicatena > Faecalicatena contorta. The sequence continues at coordinate 18,664 of BAIF02000010.1, forward strand.
TGAAAGCGGGGCCGCTGGTATGTGCGCCTATTAGAAAAGACTTCCGGGCGGTATTTACACGCTGGATAAAAACAGAGACTGATAAGGGACAGCATGAAGATCCGCCGATCTTATAAGAAGGGGATGCTGTTCCCTTTCTTTTTTAGTAGGACGAAATAATGTTAACAGAAAAGACTCCGGTATTAGAACATTTAATATCCTCCAATCCTTATGCAAACTCCGATACATAAAATTTATAGGACACATTAGATTACAGGATAAAGGCAAGGCAAACAAACAGCCCAATAAGCTGTGCAGCAGAAAGAATTGGAAGCGCAGTAGAAGGGTGTACCTTAAAATGTTGATATGTATATAAAAAAGTTGTAATAGAAATAAACGGAAAGATTGATATATAATATGACTAAAAGGGGTCTGTCCCCTCTGCAAAAGGGTCAGCCATTTTTGCAGAAGGGACAGACCCCTTTCATGTGGTATAATGGTCTCAGCAAAAGAAAAATTCGGAGGTGATTGCAGCATGTACAGTATCTTGATCGTGGACGATGAAAAAAAGGAGCGTGAGGGCATCAGCAGGCTGCTTAAGCGCTATCATTTTAATTTAAAGATCAGCCAGGCAGTAAATGGTGAGGAGGCGCTCAAAGATTTTGAAAAGCATGAGTATGATATTCTCCTGACGGATATTAAGATGCCGTTTATGGATGGAATACAGCTAATCAAGGAGGTACAAAAGCGGGGATTGAACCCCATTTGCATTATCTACAGTGCTTACGGAGAGTTTGAGTATGCGCAGAATGCCATTTCACTCGGGGTGCTGGAGTACTTGCTGAAGCCGATCCGTCTGGATGCGTTTGAAGACTTGTTCCATAAAGTGATTGACCTGTGCAGGGAGAAGGAGGAAATTGAGAAGGAGAAGGAGCAGACAAGACAGGCCTATGAGGAGGTCGCCGCTTACAGGCTTAGCTGGAATCTTCTGGGCTATCTGGAAGGGGATAGAGCAGCCGGGAAAGGGGAGCTGACAGTTTATAAAAAAGAGACGGTACAGGAGCTGGAAGCAGAATTTGCGTTTGATAAAAATGTCTGCGTACCAGTGCTGATCTCCTGTTATTCCAACCTCTTCTCCATGGAGTGGGAAGCCTATCAAAACGAGATCGAAAAACAGCTCGGAGGGGAACTTCTTGTCATTAATAAAGCAGATAACCAGATTCTTGTTCTTGTAAAAAGAGAAGCACAGACTTTCCGGGCAAAAGAGCTGAAAAAGAAATGTGAACTGCTCATTGAACAATCGAAAAGAAAATATCAGACCGATGTATTTATCATCATCGGAAGCAAGACGGAAAGTTTGATTCAACTGAAGAAAGAGTATGAAGAGATGAAAGACCAGTTGGATTATCAGTTCTTTGTATCGGACAGTATGCTGATTGTGCATGACGAATCCTATTTTGTGAAAAAGGAGCAGGACATGCTGACTCTGTACTTTGAGCGTATCTTTAACTGTGCAAGAATGCAGGATTACGGCGGGATGAAAAAGGAGCTGGAAAAGGTATTTGCATATATTGAGAAACAGAGCGGATTCAGCTCGATATATGTGAAATACACATTTACCGATGCCGTTAAGAAAATCAATGAGTATACAAAATCAGATATTGATCTTATGACGTATCTGGAAAGAATATATGAGGCCCGCTCTTTTGAGGAAGTCAGCCAGACGGTATATGAAGTGTTAGATGACATGGCAAATCAGAAGAAGAACGATGAAAAAGAAAACAGGCTCGTACGGATGGCTAAAAATATCCTATATGAAAAGTACGGCGATTCCAGCCTGAGTGTGTCCTCCATTGCGGAGGAGATGCATGTGTCATCGGCTTACCTCAGCAGTCTTTTTAAAGTTGAAACCGGCGAAAATCTGGTAAAGTTTATTACCAAATACCGCGTTGGAAAATCAAAAGAGCTTTTGAAACAAAGTAATATGAAAATTGGTGATATCGCGGCTGCTGTGGGTTATATCAGCGTTTCCTACTACATATCAATCTTCAGAAACCATGAGGGATGCAGCCCTGTTCAGTATAGGGAGAAGATGAATGAAGACAATTGACTGGAGAGCCCGTTTTAACCAAATGCATTTTTTAAATAAAGTCCGCCTGATTTACAGCCTGATTCTGATTATACCGATCCTGCTGCTTGAGTGCCTGATCTGTATTACTTCCAGCAATTTCATCAAAGAGCAGCAGATGCTGGAGGTGAGGAGCATGATTGAGCGTAATTACCAGGACATCCAGAATCAAATGAAGCAGTGTGAAAAATCACTGCTTTATCTATCCAGCAATACCATGCTAAAAGAGTTTCTTGTGACCGGAGATGATGAATATATGAAACGTCTGACGCTTTCCAAAAATGTAGCGCCGCTGGTCTACAACAGCCTGCTGTCAACCCAGGATTTTTCAAAGATACTTATCTATTCAGGAAAGAATTTCAGCATATCCTACGATCTGTTCAAAAATGATTCGGAAGCGCAGGATAAGGAATGGTACCGGGAAACGGAAAATACAAGCAAGACTCTCTGGTGGTATGAAGAAGAAAAGGAACAATTCTTTATCACCCGCTGTGTCAGAGATTCTGTAACGGAAAAGAAATTAGGAATTATCCGGATTGACCTCAAAGGTGAGATTCTGGCAAAAAGCTTTGAAATATTTTCCGGGGTACCCGTGGAAATCCGTTTGCTGGGAAAAGAAAATGAATTCTACCGTTATACCAATATAGGCGGGGAGGGGGGGCATAAAACCGGATATGAGGCGTCTATGGATATGGGACAGTCCGACTGGCAGATTCAGTATGCCGTAGACCAGTCGTATTTTTCAACTATTTTTCACCCGAGGATCTTAATATCACTCATGATTGTCATGCTTCTGCTTGCATGTGTCTGGATCCTGGTTAACCGCAGTACAAAGTACCTGCTGAAGCATCTGTACCGGATTATTGACGGTGTAAAAAAGGTGAATGACAGCAATTTTGAAATCGAAATAGATGAGTCGTCGGGGGATGAGATCGGAGAATTAGCAAAAAGTATCAACCGAATGTTGAAAAAAATCAGGATGCTGATCGAGGAAGTGTATAAATCTGAGCTGGACAAAAAAAATCTCGAACTCAACCTCCTGCAGTCGAAAATCAATCCGCATTTTTTGTATAACAATCTCTCCGCCATCAACTGGATCGCGATTGAAAAGGGGGAGGACAGGATTTATGAAATTACGACGCAGATGGCAACATTTTACAGGACGGCGCTGAACAGGGGAGTGAATATAGACAGGCTGCGAGTAGAGATTGACAATATTATGTCTTACATAAAACTACAGTTATACGCTCATGAGGATTCTTTTCAGGCGGAATATGAGATTGAGGAGGCCTTGCTGGACACCCGGATCCCTATATTTATTATGCAGCCCCTGGTAGAAAATGCAATTGAGCATGGAATCGACACGCTGCGGGAAGACAAAGGTAAGATTAGGATACATATTTTCTCAGAGGACGTCTGGTTAGTGATTCATATATGGGATAATGGGAAGGAACTGTTTGGGCAAATCGGAGACTCAGAGCTGAATTCTGAAGAATTTGGATATGGCGTCAGTAATGTAGATAAACGGATAAAGCTGCTGTGCGGTGAATCCAGCGGAGTGAAGATCCGGGCAGACAAGACCGGAACCACTTCGGAAATACGTCTAAAAAAGGATACGATCGTATTGGATGCAAAATCTTAAAAAGTTGATAACCAGTTAAAAATTTTATTATTTTTTCAAAAGAATGCCATAGCTATAATGAATATATACCAAAGTAGACAAAAAAAGAAAGGGGATTGCTATGAAAAAGAAAAAAGTACTTAGTATTTTACTTGCAGCGGTTATGGCAACAGCAATGATGGCGGGGTGCGGCGGAAAAGAAGAAGACACATCCACAGGCGAAAAGAAAGAAACAGAAAACAAAACGGTCAGCATAATGGGCTGGTACGACGAGGATGATATGGAAGGTGTAATCAATGCTGTGAATGAACAGCTTGACGGAGCATATACGCTGGAGTATACCTACGTTGCACTTTCAGACTATAACAATGTGCTTGGCACCCAGCTGGCATCGGGTGAAGGCCCGGACATCGTGCTGGATGGAGCCGAATTCCCGGCGAGGGTTAAGGCGGGTAATGTGGAGGAAATTACGGACAAGGATTATGTAAAAGAATTCAGTGAAGCCGGGCTTTCTCTCGCAAGCAAGGATGGAAAAGTATACGGAATACCGTCCTATGGTTGGTTTTCCGGTATGTGGTACAATAAAGATATTTTATCAGAATGCAATGTAGAGGTACCGAAGACATTTGATGAATTTGTGGCAGCATGTGAGAAGATCCAGGCGGCCGGACATCAGGCCATGGGATTCGGGCTCGCAGACGCGGATACGGCGCAGGCCTCCCTGATGGGATATCTTGAAAATTCATTTTATCACAATAATTCCGACAATTCTGACGGTATAGATTTTGATGCAAAATTTGCCGCAGGCGAGGCTACGCTGGACGGAAATATCAATGACTGTGTTAAAAAATGGTATACATTAATTGAGAAAAAAATTATCACACCGGAAATGCTTGGGATTTCGAATCAGGATGCACTGAATACATTTAAAGCGGGGGATGTTGCGTTCTTCAATGGGGGCCCTTGGCAGTATACGGAGATCAAGGAAGCAGGAGTAAACTTTGGCCTGATGCCGCAGCTGAGCGAAAGTGGCGAAAATGTATTCACCGGCGGCGGTCCGGCTGCAAGCCTAGGAATCAATGTAAATGCGGCAAACAAAGAGGGCGCTGAAAAGACATTGGAGGCATTTGCTTCTGTGGAGGTGCAGCAGGCATTTATTGATGCGAACCCGGGATCACCGAGTTACAGAAAAGGTGTGGAGACTGAACTTCCGGATGAGTATGCAGAGATCGCAGAGTGCGTCGAGGCAGGCAATATTGCTGTCAATTGGGACCGCTGGTCTGTCAATATGCCGTCACAGACAATGATTAATGAATCCATTGCACAGATCCAGGGGATGGTATCGGGGGATTTAACACCGGATGACTATGTAAAGGCAATGGACGCTAAGGCGGATTCGATTCGATATGAGTAAGGCTGATAAATGTAGTAAAAAATAAAAGAGCGCAGGCTGTACGGGATCTTGTACAGCCTGTTTTTTCGATTTATAAAAAAGACTTTTCTTGTGAAACCTCTCGTTTTTAATTGCCTGAGCGCAACAGTTGAAAAATAAAATTATAAACAATTACCATAGGTTGAATCTATGAGTACAAGCAGTCTGAAAAAATAGTTTGAGAATGGAAACGGGTAGAAATTAAAGCATTAGTTAAATAGTGGGATTAGGAAATCTTATCGACTTTGAATTCGATTTGAGGTGTTAGCTTGTCCAAAAGAATAGTAGATGAACGAGAACTAATATGTATACGTTCTTTTTTTAATAAAGAGCGAGGTCGTTGATTTGATTCATAATCACGAGCCCCTTGTTTAAAAGTTGAACAACATGAAAAATCACATTTAGCAGAGCCATCTGCATTTGATTGGATTATGAATACAAAACTTTTTATATCTGAGCGAGAGGTAATGAGGTAATCCGCTTTTATTTGTGTATAAAAAGGGTACATATGTGGCATATATGAAAAAAGCATAAATTCAATGTCAAGAGTATCCTTCATCCGGACTAATGCTTCTAGCCTGGGAACTACCATTTCATTGTATTGAGCAGCTTTCTTGATCTGCTCCAGTTTTATTGTACCATCAAGAATTTGGGAAATAATTTTTTTTCGATTATATTTTGGAAGAGAGAGATCTTTGAGATACTGAAATCCTGCGAGATGAGGAAAATCTTCAGATAAAAAGGTGAGGTTAATAGTATAGAGTTTGTTTTTATAACCATAGGTGAAAACATACTTATAATCTGTTAGTTCGTTCCAAACAGAAGCAGCCTGATAAAAAATATCATTTGTTGAAGATGTCAGATATTGTCCCCCCATTCAAAGAAAGATAGAGTGCTCAGATAATAAATGAGACCTTGCATGAGCAAGGCCCCATTAATGCGTTTTCGTTCGATTCCTAAGAATCTATTCGGTTTGTGGTTACCGCATAACCCACGGGCAGGCTCCACAATCAGCTGCATGCCGACACAGTTAATTGCTTCAACACCTACGATAGCTGATCACTGCCGCTATCCTCTAAAAGCATTATAACACAAATAAGCTTTAAGTCAAGATCTCTATGAGCTTTTTTGAACTCGGGGAGCCAGATCATTGTTACTGTTCACACCCTGCGGGCGTGCACAGTAACGGCATCTGCCATTTAAAGTCGCCTACGGCGAGGGGTGTTATGCGCCAGTGGCGCATGTTTAGCACGGACCGAAGCGAGCGGAGACCAGATGCTCCGAGACCATCACGTCATCGGCTCCGATGCCGTGCAGCGGGGTGCATGGCTCCGTGAATGTAATATTGAGTTCACTGTTATTATATGTAGATTTGATAAAAAATTTGATGATTAGATAAAAAATTTATTATATAAACAGATATTCCTCCATCTTATAATGAATTTATAAAAGAGATGATCTGAAAGGAAGAGGAAAAAATGAAGAAGGCATACAAAATGAAAAATGGCGCGCCCTATGTGATTATGGTACTTCCGGCGCTTTTGGTTTTTGTCACGTTTTTTATTCTGCCGCTAATATTTACCGCAAAGTACAGTTTTTACAGCTGGACTAATTTTTCGCAGGAGATTACATTTAACGGCTTAGAGAATTATAGGAAGATATTTGACGACCCCATTCTGGCAAAGGGAATCAAAAATACACTTATTTTTGCTTTTGTAACGGTTACCGTACAGAGCCTGATTTCTCTGCCCGTATCGGTTTTTCTGAATTCAAAAATCAAAGGGAGCAATATCTACCGCGCGATTTACTTTGCGCCGGCAGTTTTGAGCACATTGGTTGTTGGTTATCTGTGGAAATATCTGATGTCCTCCAGCGACTACGGTTTTATTAACCAGGTACTTACCGGAATGGGATTTGAGAAGGTGAATTTTCTGGGCAATGCGCAAATTGCGCTGTTCGCTATTATTACGATCTCTGTGTGGCAGTGGTTTGGCTGGTCCATGGTGATTTATCTGGGCAGTTTACAAAGCATAAGTGAAGAGCTGTATGAGGCCGCCTCGGTGGATGGGGCGAACGGACTGCAGAAGTTCTGGCACATTACAATTCCGGGACTGGCGCCGGCCATTAAGATCAATTTTGTAACGAGTACCATATCGGGCCTGAAGATATTTGACCTGATTCTGGCAACTACAAACGGAGGACCGGCACATCAGACGGAGACGATTCTGTCCCTGATGTTCTCCAAGTTTTCGGATGGAAATTATGGGTATGCATCGGCCTTTGGTATGGTATTTTTGTTAGTCAGCATGCTGGTTGCGGCAGTGATGCTAGGAGTATTTAAGAAATGGGAGGATCGGCTGGGATAATGAAAAAGAAAAAGATCTATATAAACGTTTTGAAGCATTTGATTTTAATTGCGCTGGCGGTTGTTGTACTGATTCCGGTTTATTATCTGATTGTGACCACTTTCAAATCAGGGGCCGAGGCTGCTATGAATCCGATGGGGCTTCCATCCTCTATAGATTTTAGCGGTTACATAAAGGCATTTCAGGATATGCAGTATCCACGGGCATTTAAAAATACGCTAATCGTCACCGCATGTTCGGTTGTGGGGATTATATTTACCAGTTCCATGTGCGGATATGTACTGAACAGGAAAGGGAAATATAGAATCACACAGTTTGTTTTCCTGCTGATCTTATCAGGCATGATGTTTCCTTATCAAATGTCAATCATGGGACTTTACAAGCTGATCCGCGGGATGGGGCTTATGAACTCGCTGCTGGCGGTTATTTTAATCGATATTGCAATTAATATTCCATTTGCTACTTTTTTGATGAAAAACTTCATCGCCACCGTCCCAATTGAGCTGGAGGAGGCTGCCAAGATCGACGGCGCAGGAGTGTTCCGGACATTTTCAACGATCACGTTTCCGCTGCTCAAGCCGGTGATTGCTACCGTGGCGATTCTGAATACACTGAATGTATGGAATGATTTTATGGGGCCGCTGTACTTCTTACAGACAAGGGAAAAGGATGTCATCCTGCAGGAGGTTTACCGGAATATCGGTCAGTTTTCCACAGACTGGACCAGCCTGTTCCCGATGATGGTGCTGGGCGTACTGCCTCTTCTGGTCTTTTACCTCTTCATGCAGAGATTTATTATCAGCGGTGTGATGGCCGGATCTGTCAAGGGATAGGAAGGAGTGACGACAGGATGGAGTGGAAAACCAGCTGGGGGTATGAGCCCATTGACTATGGAAAAACGATCGGGTGGATAGAAGAAACGGCCTGCAGGATGTATGTAAAAAATAATCTCTCAGGAAATCGCGTAAAGTCAGATTTTCAAATCGTTTTGGAAATACGCCGCTTTATTTTCAGGCGGTCAGGATTTCAGACGGGCGGAGAGCGCGGGCGGTTACGTATCAGGGGAGAACAGAGATAACCATCCATGCGGGTGAAGAATTTTATAGTGATGCTGTGAACCTGCCTGTTCTGGCCGGAAATGGGAGACGGCGTGCATCCCAATACAGAAGGTGGGATTTTGATGGCCGAGGAAGTGGTGCATAAGTGTTTTGTGGAAAGGGGAAACGTATGAAAATAAAAACGAAACACAGTGAATGGAATCAGGAATTTGTGACAAAGGAAAATGAAGGAGGCTATCTGACATTTTTAGGACATAAAGACGATAAAGCGGGGATGAACTGGATCGAAGGCAGCAGGCTGTGGGGGGAGGCAATATGCCCGGTTGGCATACAAGCTGAGGTGTCCAGGGAATTTACGGAGGCCGGGAACTTAAAAGAAACTTACCGGTTTCAAAATGTCTCCAAATTTCCCGTTTTTCTGCAAAAGACGGATATCGGGATCTGCGCTACCTTTAATGACAACTACGAGGAGGCAGAGAAGTGCCTTGATTATAAATGCCATACGCACCTGTTCTGCGGAAATCATGCGGCCTATGTTATGGCGCTTCGTATGTCCGGGGAGGGAGCAAACCTGGGATTAAAACTCCTGCAGGGGAATATTGGGTCATACAGTATTGAACGGGATCTAGATCAGAGGAGTGATGACAGGGGGGACTTTATTCTCCACCCTGTAATCGGCTGTATCGAACCGGGTGAGGAGTCGGTGGTTCAATGGGAACTTTTCTGGTTCGACACGAGGGAGATGTTTTACAGTGAACTTCTGGAGGCGCCGCATTTCCCGGTAGCATTTTTAGATCGGAGTACGTATTTTACCGGTGAGACTATGTGTTTTAAAGCCGCGGTAAAGGGAGAGGCTGATCCGGCGGCAGTCAAAATTATGCTGGGAGCCAGGGAAATTCCTTTTACTATAAAGAAAGAGAAGGAGATTCTCTGGATATCGGCGGAATATCCGGCAGAACAAGAAGGGGAATACCGGTTTCGAATAAACATGTATGGCAAAGAAACATTTGCGTTATTGTACTGCGCTGCCAGACTTGAGGATATGGTGGACAGGAGGTGCAAATTCCTGGCTGAAAAACAGCAGTTTCGCGGCAGCAGTACTTCTTTGGACGGGGCATATCTAATCTATGACAGGGAGGAGGACTGCCTCTGCTATGATCATAATACTGATGACCATAACGGGGGGAGGGAACGCCTGGCTATGGGGGCTTTGATGGCCTTATGGCTGCAGCGCAGCCGGGACGGGAATCTGGAAAACAGCCTGAAGGCATATGTAACATATGTCTACAGGGAGCTGTACCGCAGAGGCGAGGGGATTGTATACAACGATATTTCCTATAATCTGGATTGGCACAGGATGTATAACTATCCCTGGATGGCGGTCTTTCAGCTTGAACTGTACCGGCTTTGGAAGAAACAGGAGTATCTGGAGGATGCTTATCAGGTTATGAAGCGGTATTATGAACAGGGGGGGACCGGATTTTATGCAATCGGGATCCCTGTTTATGAGCTCCGAAAAGAGCTGCTGAAAGCAGGTATGTCCGGGGAGGCGGAAGTAATGGCACATTATGCCAAGGTGCATGCGGATCATATTTGCAGTAACGGAGTGTACTATCCCGCATCGGAGGTTTCTTATGAGCAGAGTATCGTTGCCCCGGCGGTGTCATGCCTTCTTCAGGGATACCAGATAACCGGGAAGGAAGCGTATTTAAGAGAAGCAGAAAGGCAATTACGCATATTATCATTGTTTAATGGAAGACAGCCGGATTACCATCTTTTTGAAAATGCGATCCGGCACTGGGACGGGTATTGGTTTGGGAAAAACAGGATGTATGGGGATACATTTCCACATTACTGGAGCGCGCTGACAGGGGTGGAGTATGCCAGATACGGAGCGGTTACCGGGAACCACTGCATGGATGCGCAGGCTTCGGCATCACTGCGGGGATGCCTGAACCTGTTCTTTGCAGACGGCTGTGCATCCTGCGCTATGGTCTATCCGGAAAGGGTGAATGGGAGGAAAGGGCATTACTATGATCCCTGGGCGAATGATCAGGACTGGGCATTGTATTATGCATTGAAGTATCAGGTGATTACGGAAGGGGGACGCTGAAAATATAAAGTATAATTAATCATAATAGCCATTGTTAGTTTTAGGCTGACAATGGCTTTATCTAATGGACTTATTACCATTCATCATATTTTTCCTTCGCTATCTGTGTATACTTGGCAACGAAATCCGACTTCGAGTCCGTATAGCTGTCCCTGTCATGTTCAAACTCCTTCCAGAGCCTCAGCTTTAGCCGCTCATATTCATGAGCAATATCCGGATTTTCAATTAGATAATCCCTGAAATACAATTCGTCATGATCTCCAATATATCTCAAATGCAGATGAAATACCCTTTCAGCAAATCCATTTTCCGTGTAACCTTTATTAAAAGAAATTCTGCGGTTTCCCCGGGACATGCATAGATAACCATTGTCTTCTAAAATGGACTTTATAAACTCCATATCAGAATCATCCGGCACTTCCATCAGAATATCCACAATAGGCTTGGCCCAAATCGTACAAACAGAGGTACTTCCGATATGACTGATCCGCATTCTCTCACGATGCGGCAGAATCCCCATAAGAAGGCTTGTCTCTTCCTCATACCATTCCTTCCATACTGCTTGATGCGGTTCTAAAAAAATGGGAAACAATTCCCACAAATCTTCCAAACTCATCTCCGAAAGCGTACTGCTCATTAATAAACCTCCTAAATAAAATAACAGAACATGGCGTTGCCTTTACAAAAATAAATGCTGATTTATTATAGCATACATGACAATCATCATAAACAACCTAAAGTTAAGTACATCGTAAATATAACAAAAATAAATGGTGTATTTTTGTGCAATCTGTTAGTTTTGAGTAGAATTTTACAAAATTATTGCCAATATTAAATGAATAATATATATTAAATGTATCATACATTTGAGACAAATAAACAGGAGGTTAGTTATGGGGAAAGGTAAGGTATCGAACGTAAGCGGAAATGGCACGCTTCTTAAAAATTTAAAGGCAATGGGAATTTTGTGGGCGTTAATTTTAATTTGTATCATTGCAGCTATTATTTCCCCTAATTTTCTGAGACCGGCGAATATCGTCAATGTGGTGCGCTCGGTTTCTTTAAACGGGATTATCGCAATGGGGATGACATTTGTTGTGCTGACCGGAGGCGTTGATCTGTCTGTCGGTTCTACTGTGGGCGTGGTGGCTGTATCTGCCGCAATTATGATGCAGAAAGGGATTCATCCAGTTGTTACTATAGCAGCAAGCCTTCTAATCGGAATTGTTCTGGGACTGATCAATGGGATCGGTGTTACTGTGGGGAAGCTGGCCCCGTTCATTATGACGCTGGGTACTATGACGGCTCTGCGCGGCGTTGCAAGGTATATCGCGAATGGCTCTCCGCAGAACTGGAGGGATTCCGGTATAGACTTTTCCTTTTTGGGACAGGGCAGCATCCTGGGGATACCGGTTCCGGTGTACATATTTTTAGCGGTGTTTGTGGTTGCATTTTACGTATTAAAGTATACAGAATTTGGGCGGAGCGTCTACGCGTTGGGGGACAGCCGTGAAGCGGCAAGGCTGTGTGGAATCAACACGAAGAAGGTAGAAACGCTGTGCTTTGTGATTACTGGTTTTCTTTCCGCCTTGTCTGCTATTATTTTTATCTCCAGGCTTGGCATTGGACAGCCTGAAGCGGGCGAAGGTTATGAACTGGATGCCCTGGCTATGGTTTACATTGGCGGGGCAAGCACCGCAGGAGGAAGCGGAAGTGTAGTGGGCACACTGATTGGTGCGTGTCTGATCTCTGTAATTAACAATATCCTGAACCTGATGGGAATTTCTCCATTTATCCAAAAGGTAATTCAGGGTGTCATTATTATTCTTGCAGTCTTGCTGGAGCGTAGAACCAAGAAGAACAGATAAGCAACAGCAGTGCAAATAAAGGCTAACAGCACATAGGTGCTTTAGTTCATATCAAATTCAAAAATTATAAGAGGAGGAAAGGTGAATGAAAAAGAAGATTTTTAGTGTAATGTTATGTATGGCAATGGCAGTGACCATGGCGGCAGGGTGCAGCAAAGGAGCATCAAATGACACAAAGGATTCGGAAAGTACTGCAAAGACAGAAGATAAGGGCGAGGCTTCCGACAGCGGCGATAAGAAATTTGTGATCGGTGTTTCACAGGGAACAATGAACCATCCATTCCGTGTGGCTATGGTGGATGAAAATGTAAAATATGCGGAGGAAAATTATCCGGAATTTGAATGTATTACAACAGACGGACAGAACGATTCCGCTACGCAGGTTCAGGATGTGGAAGATCTTCTGGCCCGCGGTATCGATCTGCTGCTGATTTCTCCGCTCACCTCGGATGCGCTGACGCCTGTTTGTGAGAAGGCAATGGAGCAGGGGATCCCGGTTGTTACGCTGGACAGAAATGTGGAATGTGACGTTACCTGTTTTATCGGGGCAGAGAACAAGCCTATGGGCGTAGCTTCTGCAGATAAGCTGGCTGAGGCCCTGGACAAGAAGGGAAAAATCGTGGAGATTCAGGGGACGGCAGGTGCGTCTGCGACAATCGACCGTCACGATGGATTTGCAGAACAGCTGGAGAAGGAATATCCCGATATGGAAGTAATTGCAACCCAATACTGTGACTACCTCCGTGAAGATGCAATGACATTTATGGATGATACTCTCCAGAGATTTGGGCCTGGTGAGATCGATGCCATCTACTGCCACAATGATGAGATGGCACTGGGCGCGCTGGAATCGCTGCGTGCGGCAGGCCGCGAAGATGAAGGTATCCTGATTGTAGGAATGGATGGTACGGAGGTTGCATTTTCAGAGATTGAGGAAGGCAATATGTTCTTCACTGTTGTATATCCATACTGTGCACCGGAAGGAATGCAGGCTGCATATGAGATTCTGGAGGGCGACGGGGTGGAAACCCGCTGGGAACTGGATACAACAATTGTGGATAAGGATAATGTAAAAGACTGGATAGGTAAAGGACTGTAAACAGGCACAGGAGGTGGCAGGGATGCTCAAAATGAACCATATTTCTAAAAGCTTTCCGGGAGTGAAGGCGCTGGATGATATATCAATTTCTGTTGAAAAGGGTGAGATCCATGCGCTGGTCGGCGAGAACGGAGCCGGAAAGTCTACCCTGATGAAGATTTTATCGGGGGCTTATTCTCTCGACAGCGGGGAGATCCTGCTGGACGGGGAAAAGATTGAGAATACATCGCCTGCAAAGATGATTGAGAAGGGAATTGCGGTTATTTATCAGGAGCTGATGCTGCTGCCTCACCGTACTGTAGCAGAGAACATTTTTCTGGGCAGGTACCCTAAAACAGGCTTGGGAAAGATAGATTATAAGAAAATGGAGCGGGATGCGAAAGCGGTCCTAGATGAATTGAAGCTGGATCTGGATGCCCGGGCGGTGGTGGAAGATCTGAGTGTTGCCAAGAGGCAGATGGTAGAGATTGCCAAGGCAATGTCCCGCAATGCCAAGATTGTCGTGTTGGATGAGCCGACTGCGGTTTTGGGCGACAGTGAGCTGGAGGGATTGTTTGATATTGTGAAGCGGCTGGCGTCGGAGGGTGTCACATTTATCTACATATCACACCGGCTGAAAGAGATTTTTGAACTCTGCACGAACCTGACGATTATGAAAGACGGGAAAATGGTAGAGAGCGGACCTGTGGAGCAATATACGACGGAGATCCTGGTCAGCAGGATGGTCGGGAGGGATGTGAAGGATATTTATCCCAAAAGAACCCGGAATATCGGCGAGGTAGTGCTTTCGGTTAAAGGACTGACCAGGAAAGGGGTTATAGAAAATATTAATTTTGACCTGCATAAGGGGGAGATTCTGGGGATTGCAGGCCTGGCAGGAGCCGGGCGCTCGGAGATTCTGAGAGCAGTCATCGGGGCGGATCCCATAGATGCGGGTACCGTGGAGCTGGAAGGCCGGCCGGTGACATTTAAAAATGTAAAAGAAGGCATTCTGGCCGGGCTGGGAATTGTTCCGGAGGAGCGGAAGGCGGAAGGGCTGATGCTGCAGCAGAATATGATTTTTAATATGACCGTGCCTGCGCTGAGAAAGTATAAGAACCGCTTCGGCAGGCTGACGCCGGCAAAGGAGGCGGAGGTTACCAGAAAGTATATTGAGACGTTTCACATCCGGCCAGGTTCTCCTCATACGATTACGAATTTTATGAGCGGCGGCAACCAGCAGAAGGTGGTATTGTCCAAATGGATAGCCGCGGACTGCAAGATTCTGCTGGTCGACGAGCCCACCAGAGGTGTGGATGTGGGAGCGAAGGAAGAGATTTATGAGATACTAAACCAGCTGATTGAAAATGGGCTTTCAATTCTTATGGTTTCGTCGGAACTGCCGGAGCTGTTGGGTACATGCGACCGGATTATGGTGATGAACGAAGGACGGCAGACAGGACTGTTTGATATTGATGAATGCTCGGAAGAGACGCTGATGACATTTGCAACAAATTAAGGGCAAGGTGGCAGTATGTTTGATTTATGTGCAATCGGGGATGCCCTGATTGATTTTATCCCGGCGCCTCAGTATACTCCTGAGGCACCTGTTTACCAGTGTGAGGTGGGAGGGACGGTGGCGAATCTGCTGACGGCCGGAAGCAAACTGGGTCTGAACACGATGTTTGTGGGGAAGATTGGCGAGGATTGTATGGGCCATCTGATCCGGGAGAAGATGGCGGGGTATGGGGTCAGCATGGACGGATGTGTTATGGATCCGATGCATTTTACGACTCAGGCATTTGTGACGCTGGATAAAGACGGGGAGAGAAGCTTCAGTTTTTCTCGGCGGTTCGGGGCTGATATCTGGCTCCGGGAAGAGGAACTGCCGATTGAAAAGGCTGTAGAATCTTCCATGGCTGCATTTTCGGGAATGTGTATGACGGATGAGCCTGTGCGTTCTGCAACCTGGCGGTTTTTGCGTGCGGTGTACGACAAGAAGATCCCCATCGTGCTGGATGTAAATTACAGATATAATCTCTGGAAAAGTGAAGAAGACATGATACGCATTATGCGGGAGACGCTGCCCTATGTAACGCTTTATAAATCCTCGGAGGAGGAGGCCTGTCTGCTGGCGGGCGCCGAAAGCTGGGAAGGGGCCGCGGAGATACTCTCGGGATATGGATGCAGAATTGTTATTATAACGCTGGGGGAGAAAGGGTCTTATTACTATATGGATGGCAGGTCCGGTCTGGTTGAATCTTATCCGATAGAGGCCGTGGACACGACAGGAGCAGGGGATTGTTTCTTTGCCGGACTGCTCTATCAGATCAAGAAAAAGGGCGGCATTGACAAGATCGTCTCGGAAGATTTCCCACAGATCCTGAGCTTTGCGAACGCCGCCGGTGCGCTGGCTGCGACAAAGCGGGGCGGTACAAAAGGTTCACCGTCGCTGCAGGAAGTTACAAGCTTTCTGGCTAATCGGAAATAAGCTGGGCGGCAGGTCCTCCCGATCGTATTTGGATTCATTTACAGATTGGGTTTCGGGTTTAAAAACTGTATTCAGATAAGTATGAGTAATATCAAAATGAAATTAACTCTAAATAAGAGTTGATAATAAATCATAAAGAGAAGGCAATAGGAGGAGACAAAATGAAACCTGATAAAAAAGCATGTGACATGACAACCAGAGAGCTGGCCGCATACATTGATTATTCGGTCTTAAAGCCGGAGTTCACAGAGGAAGAGATCATTGAGCTGACGAAGGATGGGGTAAAACTGGGATGTGCAACAATCTGCATCAACCCCGGATATATGAAACTGTGTGAACCATATGTAAAAGGAACAGACACCATGCTCTGCCCGGTAACAGATTTTCCATTCGGAACAAGCTCCACAGAATCCCGTGTACAGCAGATCGAAAATGTAGCAAAATACGATACTGTAAAAGAAGTGGATATCGTAGCAAACTTTGGATGGATAAAAGCAGGATTATACGACAAAGTAACAGAAGACTTGAAAAAGTGCGCAGAGGCGGCGCACAAATACGGAAGAGAAATCAAGGTTATCCTGGAAACAGATGCCTTAAATGAGGAGCAGGTAAGACGGGGATGCCACTGCTGCATAGATGCGGGAGTAGATTTCGTAAAAACCAGCACCGGTTTTCTCACCGGCTTCGAGGCCCATGGAGCTACACCGGAAATTATCAAAGTGATTATGGAAGAAGTGGCCGGAAAGGCAAAAGTCAAAGGAAGCGGATGCATACGGACGAGAGAACACTTTCTTCAGCTGATCGATATGGGAATTGACAGAATGGGCGTGGGGTATAAGTCGGTACCGGTTGTATTGGGGTGAAAAGGCAGCGAAAGAGGAGCGAAGAGGGCAGCAAAGGGGTCAGCAAAGGGGTCAGACCCCTTTGAACACCATATTCAGACAATAACGAAGAGATGCAGGAGTTATCCGGCATCTTTTTGTATTATAAAGGATAAATTATCTATTAATCCAGGGAAAACCTTCATTAATGGGAGAATAATAGAGTATGCAGATCTGCTGGAGAAATAAATATTCAGAATTGCTGGAAAATGGAAGGCAAAGGGGTCTGACCCCTTTACTGTCTTGTCACCTGTAAACTTATGTGCTATAATGATGAGAATTTACCGCAGAAGTTTTCTGCAAAGGAATACATAAGCCCCAAGGGGCAGGAGAGGTGTGAAAAAGATGACAATAGCCGATGAGATTAATAGGTTGAAGAAGGAAAAAAATGCTGTGATTCTGGCTCACTATTATGTGAATCCGGAAGTGCAGGACATTGCGGACTACATAGGTGATTCTTTTTATTTAAGCAAGGTTGCAGTAGAGCTTACGGAGCAGACGATTGTGTTCTGCGGGGTTTCTTTTATGGGAGAAAGCGCCAAGGTGCTGAATCCTGGGAAGACGGTGCTGATGCCGGATGCTTCAGCGGACTGTGCAATGGCGCATATGGCGGATACTGACACGATCAGGAAGATGCGGGAGCAATACGAGGATCTGGCTGTGGTGTGTTATATTAATTCCACTGCGGAACTCAAGGAGCATTCGGATGTCTGTGTGACGTCGGCAAATGCGGTTAAAATAGTGAGGGCCATACCCAATAAAAATATCTTTTTTATCCCGGACAGAAATCTGGCCCATTTTGTGGCTGAGCAGGTTCCGGAAAAGAATTTTGTTTACAACGAGGGATACTGTCCGGTTCATGAAAAAATGAGTGTTGCGGAGATCAGGAAAGCGAAGAAGATGCATCCGGAGGCGGAGGTTCTTTCCCATCCGGAGTGTCCCAAGGCAGTGCTGGAGCTTTCGGACTACATAGGCAGCACCACCGGAATTATTGACTATGCGGGCAAAAGCGGCAGCAGAGAATTTATTATCTGTACAGAAAATGGAGTCCGCCACAAACTGGAGAACGATTATCCGGAAAAAAAGTTTTATTTTACGGAGACAGAACCTGTCTGTGAGGATATGAAAATTATTACACTGGAAAAAATACTGCATGTGCTGAAGACCGGAGAGAATGAGGTACGGGTATCGGATGAACGGAGAGAGAATTCCAGAAAACCACTGGAAAGGATGCTGGAGTTGGCGAAATAGGAAAGGCTGTGGGGCTGTTATGGAAATGAAAACAGAAGTCGTAATTGTTGGTACTGGTGTGGCAGGATTATTCTGTGCGTTGAATCTGCCGCGGGATAAGCAGATCCTGATGCTTACCAAATCGGATGTGGAGAGCAGTGATTCTTTTCTGGCCCAGGGCGGTATCTGCGTTCTCCGGGACGAGGATGATTACGACAGTTATTTTGAAGATACAATGAAGGCAGGGCATTACGAGAACCGCAGGGAGTCGGTGGATATTATGATACGGAGCTCCCGGGAAATCATAGACGACCTGGTTGGATATGGAGTGGAGTTTGAGCGCAGCAAAGACGGTTTCGCCTATACGCGGGAGGGCGCGCATTCCACTCCCAGAATCCTGTACCATGCGGATATTACAGGAAAAGAGATTACGAGTAAGCTTCTTGCCCAGGTTAAAAGGCTTAAGAATGTAACGATTTTGGAATATACAACTATGACCGATATTATAGAAGAAAACGGAATTTGCACCGGGGTTCTGGCAGAGTCGGAGGCAGACGGTAAGATAGAGATCTACGCGGATTTTACGGTTCTGGCAAGTGGGGGAATCGGGGGAAATTATAAACATTCCACCAATTATCCTCATTTAACCGGGGATGCCATAGAAATCTCGAAAAAACACGGCATCCGTTTGGAACATCTGGACTATGTGCAGATCCATCCCACCACGCTGTATTCACGGAAACCGGGCAGGCGGTTTTTGATTTCCGAATCGGTCAGAGGAGAAGGGGCCGTCCTTTACAATAAAAAAGGGGAGCGTTTTGTTAATGAACTCCTTCCGCGCGATGTTGTGACAAAAGCGATTCATGAACAGATGGAAAAGGATGGAACAGATTATGTGTGGCTTTCTATGAAACATATTGATAAAGAAACCCTCATGAGCCATTTCCCTAACATCTGCCGGCACTGTCTGGAAGAAGGCTATGATGTGACCAGAGAATACATTCCGGTGGTTCCTGCCCAGCACTATTTCATGGGCGGCATCTGGGTGGATTCCGACAGCCAGACATCCATGGACAGCCTGTTTGCCGTGGGAGAAACAAGCTGCAATGGCGTCCACGGCGCCAACCGTCTGGCCAGCAATTCCCTGCTGGAGAGCCTGGTGTTTGCAAAGCGGGCGGCTGCAAAGGTCAAAGAGATGTATGGGACAGAAACTCAAAAGGAAGAAACGGCGTGAACAGCAGGAAAATGGCGCAGGCTTGCCTTAAACCGAATGCTTGCGGGGGACCGGATTAAATAATCAGAAAATAGAAGGGAGAACAGGACGAATGAATGATGTTACAATGACATTACAGGCTGACCACCTGATTTTAGAGGCGCTAAAGGAGGACATTTCCAGTGAGGACGTTACCACCAATGCAGTGATGAAAGAAGCAGTGAAAGGCGAGGTAGAGCTGATCTGTAAAGAAGACGGAATCATCGCCGGACTCCATGTATTTAAACGGGTATTCGAGCTGCTGGACAGTCAGGTTATGGCAGAATTTTACTGCAAAGACGGCGATCAGGTCATGAAAGGCCAGCTCATGGGAAAAGTAACAGGGGATATCCGGGTGCTCTTATCGGGCGAGCGGGTGGCGCTGAATTACCTGCAGAGAATGAGTGGAATCGCGACCTATACGCATTCCGTAGCGGCACTTCTGGAAGGAACGAAGACAAAATTGCTGGATACAAGAAAGACCACGCCTAATATGCGGATTTTTGAAAAATACGCTGTGCGGGTAGGCGGTGGATACAATCACAGATATAACCTGTCAGACGGTGTTTTACTAAAAGATAATCACATCGGCGCAGCAGGCAGCGTGGCAAAGGCCGTACAGATGGCGAAGGACTATGCGCCATTTGTGAGGAAGATTGAGGTTGAGGTTGAGAACCTGGATATGGTAAAAGAAGCTGTTGAAGCCGGCGCAGATATCATTATGCTGGACAATATGACGACAGAAGAGATGCAGGAAGCCATCCGTATCATAGACCACAGGGCCCAAACAGAGTGTTCCGGAAATGTGACAAAGGAGAACATCGGCAGGATTACCGCGCTTGGTGTAGACTATGTTTCCAGCGGAGCGCTGACACATTCCGCACCAATCCTGGATATATCGCTGAAGAATCTTCACGCAGTATAAATATGGACGGACAGAAAGGCAGGTGAAAGCATCCCATGATGACAGGTTCTGAACGCAGAAATGCTATAGTGAGCCATATAAAAAACAGTGCCGTACCGGTATCCGGCAAAGCACTGGCACAGGAATATGAAGTGAGCCGTCAGGTTATCGTGCAGGATATCGCCTTGATCCGCGCATCCGGACACGATATCATTTCCACAAACAGGGGATATATCCTGAATACGCCGAAGTCCGCCGGCCGGGTGTTTAAAGTAAACCATACGGACGACGACCTGGAAAATGAACTGTGTTCCATCGTAGACCTGGGCGGGCGGGTCGTCAATGTTATGATTAATCATCGGGTGTACGGGCATATGGAGGCGGAACTTAACATCAATTCCAGAAGAAAAGTCATGGAGTTTATGGAAGACATCAGAAGCGGAAAATCCAGTCCGCTCAAGAATATCACATCGAACTATCACTATCATAAAGTGGAGGCAGATAATGAAGAGACCCTGGACATGATAGAAGAGATGCTCCGGAGAAAAGGATATCTGATAGAGCCTTAGATAGAATACTTTATAGCATTAAAAAAGCCGGGGCTGTGGGCTCCGGCGGAGAAAGGTATGAAAAAAAATTTATCTGAAAAAGCATTTCTGCTTTGTATGATTATAATTTAAACAAAAAATGTGACAAAATTGTGTTATCAGCATTAATAGTTTGTAAAAGAATCATTTAAACTTTATGAAGGGATCTTTAGAATTTATAAAGTCATACCCTTGACATTCGGAAATGGCTGTGATACGCTTTTTAACAGACCAAACAGAAATGAAAACGCAGTGACGGAGAGAGTAGTCTGCAGGACATTCCACAGAGAATTCCCACAGTTCCTCAACATAGGAACGAACGCTGAGAGGGATGAATGAAGGGCAGATGAAGATGGCTTCTGAGCGGCGCACCGAACAAAGAACAGACGAGAGGCAGTCCGAGGAATTCTTTAGTATGCCGCCGGAGGTTCTGTGCAAGGCTGCGATGGGTTCGCCCTTTACAGCGAAGGAGTGCTGGCTGGCACTTACTGAGGCTCTGTCCGTGAGGTCAGAGTGAATTGGAAGTGGTAACACGGATAGGATCCGTCTTCTTAATATTGATTAAGAGGGCGGTTTTTATGATATAGAAATTCCACTGGAATTTCCTATATCATAAAAACCCTCCGGGAGGATGCACACGCCGCGATAAGGTATATAGCCGCAAGGCGGCATCGCGGCGGCGCCAAAGTGTGCAAGCCCCTCATAGTGAGGGGGGGAAGCCCATGTGGGCTTGCCCACTTTGTTCTGTTATAAGAATACCGGCCTGACAGCGTTTTGGTACAGGTCAACAGTGAAATCGGGGCGTCCCTTCCACGGACAGGGCGGCGCTCTTAAAGGAGAGAGAATCATGTCAGAAAAACAAAAGTATTACATTACAACAGCGATTGCCTATACATCCGGCAAACCGCATATTGGGAACACCTATGAAATCGTCCTTGCAGACGCGATTGCAAGGTACAAAAGAAGCCAGGGGTATGATGTGTTCTTCCAGACAGGCACAGATGAACACGGCCAGAAAATCGAGTTGAAGGCAGACGAGGCCGGAATCACCCCTAAGGAATTTGTGGACAATGTGGCAGGCGATATCAGAAGAATCTGGGATCTGATGGATACCTCCTATGACAAATTTATCCGCACTACTGACGAAGAACACGAAAAACAGGTGCAGAAGATTTTCAAAAAGCTGTACGACCAGGGTGATATTTATAAAGGGCATTACGAGGGCATGTACTGCACTCCATGCGAGTCCTTCTTCACAGAGTCTCAGCTTGTGGATGGGAAATGCCCTGACTGCGGGCGTGAGGTTCAGCCTGCGCAGGAGGAGGCGTATTTCTTTAAAATGAGCAAATATGCGGACCGTCTGATCGAGCATATTAATACACACCCGGAGTTTATCCAGCCTGTGTCCCGTAAAAACGAAATGATGAACAATTTCCTTCTGCCTGGCCTGCAGGATCTGTGCGTATCCAGAACATCATTTAAATGGGGAATTCCTGTGGAATTTGACCCTAAGCATGTGGTATATGTATGGCTGGATGCGCTTACGAACTATATTACAGGTATTGGGTATGACTGTGACGGAAACCATACAGAACAATTTAAAAAAGACTGGCCGGCAGATCTTCATCTGATCGGTAAGGATATTATCCGTTTCCATACGATATATTGGCCGATATTCCTGATGGCGCTGGATCTTCCGCTGCCGAAGCAGATTTTCGGGCATCCGTGGCTGCTGCAGGGCGACGGTAAGATGAGCAAATCCAAGGGAAATGTGCTGTATGCCGATGAATTGGTTGATTTCTTCGGTGTGGATGCCGTGCGTTATTTTGTACTCCACGAAATGCCTTTCGAGAACGATGGCATTATCTCCTGGGAACTGATGGTAGAACGTCTGAATTCCGACCTCGCAAACACCTTAGGCAACCTGGTGAACAGAACCGTGTCCATGACCAATAAATATTTTGGGGGAACGGTATGCGATAAAGGCGCTGCGGAGGAAGTGGATGCAGACCTGAAAGCGGTCATGGAGGGGACGCCAAAGGCAGTAGAATCTAAGATGGAAGGACTGCGCGTAGCAGATGCCATTACGGAAATCTTTAATTTATTTAAACGCTGCAATAAATACATTGACGAGACTATGCCCTGGGTTCTTGCAAAAGACGAGGCCAAAAAAGACAGGCTGGAAACCGTATTGTGGAACCTGATCCAGGGAATTTCCGCAGGAGCCGTACTTTTGGAATCCTTCATGCCGTCCACCAGTAAGAAGATTCTGGAACAATTGAATGGAGGCCATGTCACAGATAAACCAGAAATTCTGTTCCAGAGGCTTGACCTGGAAGAGGTACTGAAAAAAGTAGAAGAGCTGCATCCGCCTGTGGCAGAGACTGGATCCAAAGATGCAGAAGAAACCGTCATTGACATAGAGGCAAAACCTGAAATCACATTTGAAGATTTTGGGAAAATGCAGTTCCAGGTTGGAGAAATTATTGCCTGTGAAGAAGTGAAGAAATCCAAAAAACTGCTCTGTTCCCAGGTAAAAGTCGGAAGCCAGGTAAAACAGATCGTATCAGGCATCAAGGCATACTACAAACCGGAAGAGATGGTAGGCAAGAAAGTCATGGTGCTTGTCAACCTGAAACCAGCAAAGCTGGCCGGAGTACTGTCAGAGGGAATGCTGCTCTGCGCAGAAGACGCAGATGGCTGTCTCGCACTGATGACACCAGAGAAAGACATGCCGGCCGGTGCCGAAATCTGCTAAAGGGGTCTGACCCTTTTGCGGAGGGGTCAGACCCCTCTGCAAAGGGGACAGACCCCTCCGCAAAGGGGACAGACCCCTTTGAACTATCGAAACCCTTCTTCTCTCTTTACAATATATAGAGGCCGCTTTTTTGTTTCCATGTAATCTTTAGAGATATACTGACCCAATACGGATATGAAAAGCAGCTGTATCCCGTTCAATCCCAATATCAGCAGCACTACAAGCAGGATTCCGCTGGCCGCATAGCCGAAGATAAACGTTCGTACAGCCACGGTAATTCCGAGCAGCAGGGCGGCAGCCAGCAGGAGGCTGCCGGTTGTTCCGGCAAGCGTAATCGGAGCGGTTGAGAAGGAGAATATTCCGTCTAGGGCATATCTGAACAGGCTTCTAAAGCTCCATTTGCTGTTTCCCGCGGCACGTTCCACGTTGCGGAATGGAATCCATTTGGTATCAAAACCGATAAATGAAAAGATTCCTTTCATATATCTGTTATATTCCTTGAATTCTAGGATTGAGTCGGCCATCGCTCGGTTCATCATGCGGTAATCCCCGGCCCCGTCACTCATGTTCATATCACAGATTTTGTTAACGATCTTATAGAATCCGCGGGAAAGAAAACTTCTGACCCGCCCTTCTCCCTCACGGTCTTCCCGGAATCCGGCACAGCAGTCATAGCCTCATTTTTCAGTACCCTGTACATTTCCCTGAGAAGCAAGGGCGGGTGCTGGAGATCCGCATCCATAAATACGCAGTAATCGCCGGAAGCATACTGCAGGCCGGCATACATAGCGGCCTCCTTGCCAAAGTTCCGGGAGAATGACAGGTATTTGCAGCGCTTGTCCCGATAAACCAGGCTTTGCAGTATTTCTGGTGTGTGATCCCTGCTTCCGTCATCAATAAAAATGAATTCACACTCTGCAGTCTCTATGCCGCGGACTGCCTTGTCTGTTTCCTGATAGAACATGGAAAGCACCTGTTCTTCATTATAGCAGGGAACGATAATGCTGATTTTATCCATGGTTCATTTCCTCCTTTTGGAAAATCTTATACTTACACAGCAAATAATTCGATAATACAGTGATTACGCTTACTATGATCTTAGAAGGCAGAGGCGGTATGCCCAGGGCGCCTGCTGTCAGCCAGAGCAGGGCATTTTCTACCAGAAGCGTCAGGAACCTTAAACATACAAAAGAAGAGAATTCCTGCAGGATCTGTTTCTGGGAGTGGAACACCAGTCTGCGGTTCAACAGATACGCTGTGATAACGGCTCCTCCCCAGGCCAATGTATTAGCTGCAAGGTACCCTACATATATCTTTAAAAGCGCATAGTAAATTAAATAATTTACAAAGGTTGTCGCACCGCCGCTTAAACAGTAGAGTACAAGTTCCTTTTTGGTTTTCAGCATCCCGAGAAGAGCCAGACCGGGAGCCCGGAGTGCGTAAAGAAGATAAATCAGAAAACAACCAATCGTAATGATAAATCCGGCCAGCTGTCCCGGCGCATGGAACCGAACGCTGATTTCATGGACTCCTTTTGTCAGATGAACTCCTGCAAATGCTTGGTTCAAAGTAAGGATAGGAACATTTTTCCCGTCAACCAGGATTTCCATACCCCTTTGTACAGGAATGGAGGTTACAAAGCAGCCGTCCTCATCAAGAGATGCCCTGCAGGATAATATTTCACCGGATTGAAGCGCGTGTTCTTCAACCTCCGTATACTGTTTTTCCGCAAGGTTTTGTACGTCATAGGTATGCCAGTTTATATTCTTTATCAGATATTTTCCTTTGGAAAATGTAATAGTAAGAGTGTTAAGTCCCTCTTGAGACGGACTGGTAAACTGGTAATGGAAAGTATTGTTTCCGTTGGGGTAAGGGGCGCCCGGACCGGACAGCTTATTTCTCATATGGTTTATATCAATGACAACCGCGTGCTGTCCCTGATTCTCAACTTCAAAATCCAGCAGGAGAATCTGTTCTTTCAAAGACTGGCTCAGTTTGAGCGCAGCCGTGGTTTCCTTCTTCACATTCAGAATCCATCCCTCATCCATTTTTTCAGCCTGAATCGTGTCCGGCATCTGAAGATCTTCAAAGGAAGGCTCATAAATCATCATATTAGATCCCGCTGCGTCAGCAGGCTTATCGGCAGTATCGTTCCCAGGAACAATGGTATATCGGGTTATGGCATCAAGCCGGTCGTATTTGTTCAGTTTTTCATACTGTGACTGGCTCATGAGAGAGCTGGTCGTATAAGCAACAGGCAGTACATTCTCATTTTCAGCCAGAACAGGAAGACTTTTGCCGGCCGTGTTTTTTTCAGTGTCCCCAGCTTTCACGATTTGATATCCGGGAGGCACTTGATCCTGAAAGGTCTCAAGATAACGTACCCCGAGGAAATTCAGTAAAAACGGATTGGAAGAGGGCAGGATCGCCAGCCTGTTATTAATCTGAACGGGGGACAGCAGCGTATCATAATAAAAGTTAGAGTATCCCTCATTAGAAATAGAGGAGTACATGGCACTTTTCTGCTGCCTGCCGTTTACTGCAAGATTGCCGGTATTGAGTACGTCAGTCAGGGTGTCGTATCTGTAGAGAGGAGATCCGCCATACACCGGGCTGCCGTCCAGCACGGAGATGTCTGTGAAAACATCCTCTTTCTTTACAAAATGTTCCTTCTGCATGGTTTGGTAAAACAGCATACAAGGCATTAAACATAGCAGAACCCGGCTGGTCACATACCGGAACTTCAGTAGGGGTTCTTTTACCCTAATTTTGCTGACCAGAACAACCAATAGCAGGATTCCAAGGTCAGCGGCTATCCAAGGAAATGTATTCTTTGAACGGAAAAAGAACAAGCATGCAGCTGCAATCAAGCATGGCCATAGCCTCCAGGTAATTTTTTTCATGCGCAGCTCATTTAGAAGTTTCGCACTTTGCAGTACAACGAGGGGGACAAACGGAATCAGAATCTTTGCACGGGCATACAGTGTCCCGTTCAATATCCACGCAGCAGCTCCGCAGAAAGAAACAAAGAGCAGCATAATACTGTCAGTCCGGTACTTTTTATGGCAGAGTCCCAAAAGCAGCAGGTACAGGCATATAGCGGTCAGCCCCATTCCGTACGGACTGTACAGGAGTCCGTGCATATCGGCATTTGCCCCAAGTATTTCCATTAGATTCAGATTCTCGGAAGCGCGTTTGTGTTCCAGGATGACCAATGCGGTCGGTATAAGCAGAAGAGCCGCCATGCCGATGGAAAGAAAGGCCGATTTTAGATATTGAAGGAATCCATGTTTCCAGAATTCCTTTCCCTCCTCACGCATCCAATACCAGCCAATGACCGCAAGGCAGGCTATGGAGTAATAAAAACTGTTAAGGTAAATCAGCAGCATACATAGCGGAAGAAACTGAAAACGTTTTTTTCTTAATACACAAAAGTGCCAGCATCAAAAAGGGCATATAATTTACAAACATAATCTGCCGGTGAGTCTGAAAAAAACATGCGGCAGTCAGGAAGAACAGGCTGCCAAGAAAGGCAGACCCCTTATCCTGCGTGTGTTTTAGCAGCCAGCAATAGCAGAGCATAACGGAACAGAAATATCCTGCCAGCATATAGCCGACCAGAAAATATACCATAGGAACAGAGGGGAAGAGACATCCGATCAGAATGTCCGGCCTCAGGTATCCATAGTAAGAAAACTGATAGCCATTACTCCCGCCCCCGAGCGGCAGAAAAGCCGGCGCCAATGTTCCCTGTTCCAGGCAGGCGCCGCGGATTGTCTCAGCAAGCCGGACATGCTGGCTCAGCCAGTCTGTATAAGATCCATAGAAATATCCCCCCGGAATGGTCAGAAGCACCAGAATTATGAAGAGCCCGGCCAGCAGTGCGGGGAAGAAATACTTTTTGTTTGTCATACTCTCTCCTTTTTACGAGCGGTTACAGAATATTGTTTACACTTGTGGATTATACAACCCGTTTCTTAAAGAATTCCCAAACTGAATCTGAAGAATTCTTAAGAGTAACTATATTTTTTCTAAAATCATGTATAATGATATTGGAAACAAGGGGGTTGGTAAAAATGGAAACAGCCAGAATTTTAATAGTAGACGATAATCCGGAGATTCGTGAGATTATCAGAATCTTGCTTCAAGGGGAAGGATATGACATAGAAGAAGCAAAGAATGGAACAAAGGCCCTGGAAATGCTGGAGCTGCAGATGTTTGACCTGATTATTCTGGATATCATGATGCCGGGCATGAACGGATACCAGACCTGTCTGGAGATCCGGAAGCAGAGCAACGCGCCGATTTTGTTTTTAAGCGCTAAGGGACAGGAGAGCGACAAAACACTGGGATTTTCCAGCGGAGGGGATGATTACCTGGTAAAACCGTTTTCCTATAATGAACTGGTCAGCCGTGCCAAAGCATTGATCAGACGCTACCAGATATATAAAGGCAAGGAAGATCCTGATTCCGCGGTAGAGGATAGGAACAGCGCGAGAGGAAGCCATGAAAAAAAGCGCCTGCACTTTCATTATCTTGAGATCGATGAGGAGCATGAGACGGTGTATGCGGAAGGCCGGGAGATTGAACTAACGGATACGGAATATGCCATGCTCCATTTACTGATAAAGTACCGTCGCCAGATATTCTCTGCAGAAAGACTGTATGAGGCTGTCTGGGATGAGCCTTACTATTACGGCGCCAATAATACGATCATGGTCCATATCAGAAATCTGCGCAAAAAGATTGAAAAGGATGCCAGGAATCCCGTCCTGATCAAAACCATATGGGGAAAGGGGTACCGCTGTGATTAAGAAGATGAAGACCTCAGTAAAAAGATGGAAAATACGGACGAAGCTTTCAATACTTATGCTGGCAGCTGCGATTGCAAGTCTTTCTCTGTTTTGGGGGATCTGGTCTAATATGGGAAATGTATGGGATTTCCTGTGCAGATTCCCTTCGATCACATGGGATAAGAATGCGCTGATTGAGGAACTGGAAGCAAATGCAAAATACTATGATGTTCCGGACCGGGAGGAAAATAAGGAAGCGCAGGCCGAATTCAAATCGTTCTTTGCACCAAAGGATGAGTATACGGGTCTTTATGTTTACGAAATCGGAGGGGAAGGGCTTTTCAGGGCAGGAGCATACCCCGAAATAACAGGACGGATGGTATACGGCAGCCTGCTGGATGCAGGATACAAAATCTCATCAGGGGAGATTGAAAACCTCGATGAGAGGCCAATGGAGTTCCGCAATGGGAAATACAGCGTGATGATATATTCCTATCACGCCATGAAGATCGTGTACCCATACCTTCTGTTCAGTGTGCTGATCAGCGTCGGTGCGTTCCTGACAATAAACTTGTTTTTTATTAATCGGAGAATGAAGGACGTTCTCTGTCTGAAGGACGAGGTGCTGCAGATGGCGTCCGGGAATCTAAAGCATCCGGTACCTGACTGCGGAGAAGATGAGATCGGGATACTGGCAGAAGAACTAGACAAACTCCGCACTGCGCTGGATGAGAATATCCGTCAGGAGGAAGAAAGCCGAAAGGCAAATCAGGATCTGATCACAGCCATATCCCACGACCTCAGAACCCCGCTGACGATTCTTAACGGATATCTGGAAGTACTCCAGTTAAAGAAGATACCCAAGTCAATGGAAGAAGAGTACCTGGCAAGATGCCTGCAGAAAACAAGCGATATCAAAGAGATGACAGATAAAATGTTCGAATATGCGCTGGTGTTTGAAGAAACAGAAGCGGTCAATATAGAAAAAGTCCCGGTACAGGATCTGCTGGAAATTCTGCAGGAGAACCTGGACTTCCTGCGTCTGGCCGGATTTGAAGCGGAAGTAAATATCGAAGAAAGCCAGGGGTTCATAAAGGGTGATGTAGTAATTTTAAAAAGAATATTCAACAACCTGTTTTCGAACATCTTAAAATACGGAGACAAGAAAAACCCTGTCAGGCTCACCTTCAAAACAGAAAAACAGCAGCTAAAAACAACCCTCATAAATACAGTCAAAAAAGAACTAAATGAAACCGACAGCAACCGGATCGGACTCAAAAGCGTGGAAAAAATGGTGGAAATCCATGGAGGAGAACTGTATGTGCTGAGTGAGGCAGATATATACACCACACAAGTCTCAATTCCAAAAGGGGCGTGAGCGTTGCAGGAGGAGCGGCGGCATTCAGGGGCTGTCGGGAAATGTAATTCATAAGCTACATATTGAGGCAGATTATGAAGTCAGGCAGCAATATATAGTATGAATCATTTATTTCCCGACGGCCCCCTGTTTTTTTGCAGGATGATAAAGAAAAGGATTTAACGGGCCATTTCGAAAATTTTAATTATATCCTCCTTATATAAGGTCTGGAAGAAGCCAACGTGTCCTCCGCCTGTAGCAACGCATTTTTCAGCCATTTCTTCAATTTGTGCATCGGTGGGAGTTACACCCAGTTCACGGAGACTGATCGGCATTCCGATAGAGCGGCACCAGTCTTCCCAGGCCTCAATACCTTTGAGGGCAGTTGCCTCTGTATCATAGAAGTTCTGTGCTGCATCAAATACACGGACTGCAAACTGTGCGAATCTTGCAGGATTTGTCTTATATACATATCTTGCCCAGCTTCCCCAGACGGCACAGAGGCCTGCGCCGTGAGCAACATCAAACATACCGCCCAACTCATGTTCGATTTTGTGAGATGCAAAGTCGGATACACGTCCGGTTCCGGTCAGTCCGTTGTGAGAAAGGCTTCCGGCCCACATCAGGGTTGCGCGCGCTTCATAGTTTTCAGGGTCTTTAACAGCAGTCAGGGCAGCTTCACGAACAGATACAAGAAGCCCTTCTGCCATACGGTCGATCAGGTCGACATCTTTTGTGTTTGTAAAATACCGCTCCATTGTATGCATCATAATATCAGAAGCACCGCTGGATGTCTGATATGCAGGAAGTGTATATGTAAGTTCCGGGTTCATGATCGCAAATTTGGGACGGGCGCAGTCATGGTTGTAAGAACGCTTGAGCATGCCGTCTTCGATGGTGATTACCATAGAGTTGCTTGTCTCAGAACCGGTTGCTGCGATTGTTGAGATACATCCGATTGGTGCAATTTTGTCGGTGGCAGTTTTGCCCAGCAGAAGGTCTTCCAGTTCAAAATCATTTGCAAGCCCGTAACCGATTCCTTTGGCAGAGTCGATTGCGCTTCCGCCGCCGATGGGAAGCAGAAAGTCAACTCTTTCCTCTTTACAAAGCCGGATTCCTTCTTTTACTAATCCAAGTCTTGGATTCGGAACAACTCCCCCCAAATCTACATATTCCAGACCGGCCTCAGTAAGTCCCTGGTGAATACGGTCTAAAGTACCGCTTTCCTGAAGATAATCGCCGCCGAAATGTACAAGTACTTTGTGTCCGCCCATTTCCTGAATGACTTTACCGGCTTCTGCCTCAACACCTTTTCCAAAAATAACTTTTGTGGGGTTATAAAATTCAAAATTAATCATGTGTAAATCCTCCTGATTATAAAAGATTTTTGTGCTGTCTATTATTATAGACGTTTCCGAAGAAAAGAATATTTGATAAATTGCACCAACTAAGTGAAAAAGTATAGGCAGAGATACAAAAATACAGAAACAGTGTATGATAAACGTAACCGGAAATTTGAAGAGTAAGTAAAATAAATGAAATATCAGTTAAAGTGCACAAAAAGAGGGGGGATAAATTCGTCAAAAATGATATATTTACCATTGATTGCACTAAGTTCATTGGTTAAAGTGCAATTAACTGATTTGTAAATAACTGCTGAAACTAGGTATAATATCTACAGAACAGCAAGGAAAGGTGGTCAAATGTTTTTACCAAGAGAAAAGAAAATCCTTCATTTGCTCTATAAAAATGAAAATAAGTTTACCACATCACAAATTGCTGCGGAATTAAAAGTCAGCCCAAGGACTATCAAGGCTGATATAAAGAAGATCAGGGAGATTCTAGAAAAAAATTCCTGCAGTATTAAGACAAAGCAGGGGGTTGGCCTTTGGCTGTATTATGATGAAGCCGGAGAACAGTTTCTGCAGTCAGTCTTGTATGAGATGAAGGATTCCTACATCTCATCGGATGTGAGGAAGTATTACGTTGCTGCTTATCTGCTCTTACATAATAAAGAGTATATATCAATGGAATCAATTGCAAATCTACTCTACGTGAGTAAAGGAACGATTGTGAATGATGTGTCGGAGTTGATTTCCTTCTGGGAGAAATTCGGTATTACTTTCATAAAGAAAGTAAAATACGGGATTAAGGCAGAAGGTTCGGAAACACAGATTCGATGGGCGCTGACAGATGTTCTGAAAAAGGTCGGCGGAAAAAGCGGAAGAATTGAAAATGAGAAGATACAGACTCTGTTTACAAAAGTGCGGCTGGAAAGTTTAAAGCGTATCATCCGATTGGCAGAGAACCGGTTCCATTTTGTATTGACGGACATTTCCTTTGATGAACTTTTGATTCAGCTTGCGATTCTGATAACGAGAGTTCAGATGGGATGCGTGACAGAGCCGGAGGAAAAAAAGGAACAGGCCAGTGAAGGTAGAAAAGCCTGGTTTGTAAGCCGTTACATCCTGGAACAGATATATGAACAGTTGGATGTTGAAATTCCGGAATCTGAGATTACATTTTTGATGACGTGTCTTCTGGCAGTCAGATATCAGACTCCTATGACGAAAGAAAAAGACAGAGAGAAGACCCGTGCCAGAGAGCCTCAGATGTTTGAAGATATCATGTCTCTTCTGCGGGAAGTGGACGAACAGTATCAACTGCAGCTGGAGGAAGACAGCGAATTGGCATGCGCTCTGTTCGATCACTTGGAATGTATGGTTCACAGGTTCCAGAGCATGATGTATCTGGAAAATCCGATTTTGGATTCGGTGAAAAAGGAAATGTTCTACGAGTATGAAATTGCTTCTTATCTGATATCAAAGTTCGGACAGAAATACGGACTGGAGACGACGGAGGATGAGATCGGCTATGTCTCATTTCACATAGGAGCGGCTATAGAACGTGCACGACAGAAAATGAAAAGAAATCTGTCTGTCACAATTATCTGTATGACCGGTATTGGAACATCACAGTTTGTTTCCATGAAGCTGAAACGATTGTTTCCGGAAATAGAAATCAAGCAGATTATCTCGGGAAACCAGGCAGATAATTTAGAACCGGAGGCACAGGATTTTGTAATCTCAACAGTGCCTATTTATAAAGAGGGAATCGAAGTGCTTCATGTATCGTCGGTTTTGAGTGAAACAGATATTCAGAGAATCCGAAAATATATTCAGAAAAAAACAAGCCATCTACAGGAAGAAAATACTGAATATTTTTACCTGAAGAAGTTTTTGAATAGTTCCATCTCTATTATGAACTGCGATTTGAAGTCAAAAGAAGAAGCAATCAAACTTCTGGGAGGCAGGATGATCAGCGAAGGCTATGTAGATGAAGGGTATATACAGTCTGTATTTGAAAGAGAAGAACTTTCGGAAACTTCAGTAGGCAGTCTGGTAGCTATACCGCATGCATTTGAAGGGCACATACGTAAGCAGGGAATCGGATTCATGACATTACAGAAACCCATCATATGGGGCTCAGAGAGAGTACAGATTGTCTTCATGCTGGCATTGGATGCAAAGGTGGAGAATAACTTCCAGCGGATTTTCAGCGATGTGCTGGATCTGACACGAAATATAAAAGATGTTGAACAGGTATTGAGAGCAAAAAAATTTAGCGAGATAGATATTTTGACAAAGGCATAGACATGCAGGAAAGGATTAAACACAATATGAATGTTTCAGAAATGGTGAATGAAAAGCTTGTTAATTTTGGATATGAAGCCAAGACAAAAGACGATGTAATCAAAGGACTTGGCAAAATGATGTATGATGCAGGGAAAGTAAATGACCTGAATAAATATATTGAAGGACTTTACGAAAGAGAGGCCGTATTTTCCACGGGGGTCGGAAACGGTGTCGCAATACCCCATTGCAAATCAGACTGCGTCAGAGAAGCAGCATTTACGCTGGTCAAACTAAAAAATTCGGTGGAATGGGAAACACTGGATGGACGTCCGGTTGACTACGTAATTATGCTTGCTGCACCAAACACATCAGATAACGCGCATCTGGAAATGCTTTCCAAGCTGGCGGCGAATCTGATGGATGATGATTTCCGGGAAACGCTGAAAGGTGCATCCACAGTCGAGGAAATCAAAGAGTTGTTTTCATCAAAAAAGGAGGAAGAGTAATATGTATATTTTGGGAGTGACAAGTTGTCCGGTAGGAATTGCACATACCTATATGGCGGCATCCAATCTGGAAAAGACTGCAAAGAAAAAAGGTCTGGAAATCAAAATCGAAACACAGGGGGCTGCTGGTGTTGAGAATGAGATCACAAAAGAAGATCTTAAAAGGGCAGACGCAGTAATTATTGCGAGTGATGTAAGAATAAAGAACGCCGAGCGTTTTGACGACCTTCCGACACTGACCGTCGGTGTCAGCGAAGCAATCAAAGATGCAGAAGGAATTATTAAAGAATTATTGGAGGCGTTAGAATAATGGCAGAAATCAAAAGAAAAACAAAAAAGAAAAGCCAGGGAGCTTTTCTGAGAGATTCTATTATGACAGGTATTTCCTACATGATTCCAGTAATTGTAGGAGCAGGTGTAATTCAGGCAATTGCAAAGGCAATGGGCGGATATGATATCGGAAACCACATGGATCAGATTGATACAATTGCAAAAGCAATCATGCTTCTCGGACAGAATATGATGAACTATGTTGTACCGGTTATTGCAGCATTTATCGCATATGCGATGGCTGATAAGCCGGGACTTGCACCAGGCTTTGTAATGGGTGCTCTTGCAGGCGCAATCAATACCGGATTTGTCGGTGGGGTTGTCGGTGGTATCATGGTTGGTTATTTTGTACTTATGTTAAAGAAAATTAAGGTGCCAAAGGCGATACAGGGTATTATGCCGATTCTGGTCTATCCGGTAGTCACGACACTGGTCTGTGGTCTGCTGATGTATTATGTAGTAGGACGTCCAATCAGTTGGTTTATGGCATGGCTTACATCAGGACTGATGGCTCTGAGCGGTGGTTCCAGATTCGTACTTGGTGCGGTAATCGGAGCAATGATTTGTCTAGATCACGGCGGTCCTATTAACAAAACAGCAGCTCTGTTCGTAAACGGACTGAATGCTGACGGATTCTTAATTCCTACTTCTGCTAAAATGTGTGCAGGCATGACCTCTCCTCTGGGAATTGGACTTGCATGTTTCATCGGCGGAAAGAAGAAGTTTACAGAAGCTGAAAGAGAACAGGCAAAATCACTGTTTATCCTGTCATGCTGCTACGTACAGGAAGGGGTTATCCCATTCCTGATGAAAGACCCGGTTCGAGTTGCAGTTTCCTGCTGCACAGGCGGTGCGATTACAGGAGGTCTGTGTATGATGCTCGGACTTGAGTCTCCTGCAGTTCATGGTGGTGCATTTGTTATTGCCATGACATCCAACCCGCTTTTGTTTATCGGTCTTTGGCTGCTAGGCGGTTGTATTACAGGCGTACTGTATGCACTCCTTAGAAGACCGCTGCCGGAAGGATATGTAGAAACCGAAGAAGACATTGTATCTATTATCTAATTTTTCAGAAAGGAAGAAGCTTTGGCTTTTTCCTTTCTACACTTAAAGCAGAACCAGACAGACGGCTAGATATATTTTTACCGGGTGCCGAAAAGTATGTACGGTAATCCGAGATATAAGGAGAGTAATAATATGTATGTATCAATGAAGGATATGCTCTGGCATGCACATCAAAATAATTATGCAGTCATGGCAATCAATTGTGTAAATATGGAACAGGCGAAGGCGATTATCCAGTCGGCAGAAGAAGAAAAATCTGCGGTAATTATCAACATATCCCCCCGTCAGATGAAAGCCCACGGACATGGGGATATTCTTGCCCCGATGATAAGAGGAATGGCAGAAAAAGTATCAGTTCCGGTTGCATTCAATCTGGATCACGGAGCTGACCTTGAAGATATTACAGCGGCTATGAAATATGGATTTTCAAGTGTGATGATTGACTCTTCCAGTTATGATTTTGAAGAAAATGTCAGAAGAACACAGCTGGTAGCTTCTCTTGCACACGGCATGGGACTGTCCTGTGAGGCAGAATTAGGGCATGTAGGAATGGCAAAAGAGGCAGATAACGAAAAGGCAGACTTGTACACAGATCCACAGCAGGCTAAGGAATTTGCAGCGAAAACAGAATGCGACTGCCTTGCAGTGGCGATCGGAACGGCTCACGGAAGTTACCCGAAAGGATTTGTCCCAAAACTGGATTTTGACCGTTTGAAATTATTAAAAGAGACACTGCAGATGCCGCTTGTGCTTCATGGCGGTTCCGGTGCCGGAGAAGAGAATATCAGAAAAGCGGTAGCATATGGAATTAATAAGATCAATGTATGTACAGACTTGTTCAAGCATGCGAGAATCGCAACAGCAAAGGCTCTGGAGGAGAATCCGGAAATCGATTACATGGATCTTTGTATTGCGGCACAGGAAGCAATGAAAGAATTTATTAAGAGTTACATGAGAGTTATCGGTTCCAGCGGCCGCTATGATTTCGATAAGTATGAAGGGCCGGAGTTAGACTGATGGATTGAGAAAAGAAATGCATTCTTTCCGACAATCAGCGGTGAATGTATATGAGGTGGACTATGGGACAAGATGCTTGGTTGGAATTACTTCCGGGGCTGCTCCTGGCAGTGGGAATTATTGCGGTTTTTAAAGGCGGAAGCGGATGGTATCTTTTTCGCCGGAGTATCTATAAAGAGATCTATTCTAATTATCTGGAATATGCAATGAGGAAGAAAAGCCTGACAAAACTGTCGGAAAGCTATTACCTTGATTCGCGGTTCGGCAGGCACAGGATTTTTTATCAGCTTGCCGCTGCAAAGGGGGAAAAGACCCCGCAGGCGTACGTTATCATCTTGCTGACCAGCGGTATGTATGTATTGGATATTAAGAATCAGACCGGCGATATTGAAGCATCAGTCCGGGGGGATTTTAAATATCAGGCAGTTGAAAAAGCAAAGAAAGGCGAAAAAGCTAAAGTAGAAATTAAAATGATGCGTAATCCGATGGATGAGATACAATATTTCCAATCGCAGATTGTTCGGAAGCTAAATAAAGAAGAACTTACGATTCATCCGATCGTCGTGTTTCCGGATGCAAGTACATTGACATGGAAAGACAGGAAAATGCCGGGCTCGGTTGCGGTCATTCACAGAAAACAAGTGTATCAGACAATCAAAGAGATACATGAGAAGAGGGCAGATGTTTTCTGTGAATCAGAAATAGAGCGTATGTATCTTGCGCTTGCAGGAGAGGCGCTTGCAGCTGAGAAACATAGTTACTATTCACGGGGCCGTGCACCACGCTGCACGGCGTCCGAGCCAATAAAGTGATGGGGTCGGGCATCTGGCTCCTCGCCACAGGCGACTTTAAATGAGCCAGATGCCGTTACTATGCACGGCCCATGGCCGTGAATAGTAACGAAACATAAACGATTCGGCTTCAGAAAAAAAGAGGTGTAATCATGTTAAATGGAAAAGATGTATGGAATATGTGGTTTCAGAAGGAGATGGGCGACCTGACTGTCGGAGACCGGACCGTTTATACTTTTCCGAAAATGAAGAAAAGTTTTTATGAGATGCTGAAAGATACGGCAGAAAGATTCTCTGAAAAAACAGGCCTTTGCGATAACTGGGGGCGCTGTTACAGTTATCGGGAATTTCTTCACATGGTGGATTCCATGGCGGCATATCTGAAATATGTGCGTCATTTGGAAAAAGGAAGTCATGTGGGACTGCTTTTAAATAATGGAATTGAATTTGCAACATCCTTTTATGCATTATGTAAACTGGGGGCCGTAGCGGTGCCGTTTCCGACAAAATACCGGGAACCGGAAGTGCGTTCTTTGATTAAAAAAGCGGATCTGCAGGGAATTCTGGCGAGTGAGGATTACGGATGGGTCCGGTCTTACAGGGAAGCTGGAATCTTTGTAGAGGTAACGGCAGATGAAGAGGAAGGATATGGTTTTGCAGAGGCAGTCGCAGAAGGAAATATCACAGAGATGATGTGTGCGGAGCCGGGATGCAGTGAATTGAATGATGAATTTATCCTGATGTTTACGTCAGGGACGACTTCTGCAAGTAAAGGTGTTATTTTAAAAAATTATAATGTGAATCATGCGGTGATGATCTATCAGAAACTGCTTGAACTTGGACCGGAGGATAAAACAATCATTCCCGTACCGATTTATCATATCACAGGTTTGGTGGCGCTGCTTGGGCTGTTTGTCTATATCGGCGGAACAATATATCTGTATAAGCGGTACGATGCAAAGCGGATTCTTGAAGGTGTGAAGAGGGATGGAATCACATTTATGCACGGCTCACCGACCGTATTCGGACAGCTGTTGGATTACAGTGAGGAATTCCCGGAACTTCCGAGTATCCGGACACTGGCATGCGGCAGCAGTTATATGCCGGTGGAAACGATGAAGAAGCTACACCGCTGGATGCCGCTGATGAAATTTTGCAACGTTTATGGAATGACGGAAACTTCTTCACCGGGAACGGTATTTCCGTATGATGCGGCCACAAGCCTTTATCCTGGGTCAGAGGGGAAACCGGTTCCGGGGCTGATGCTGAAAATATTGGATGACGATGGCCGGGAAGTACCGGACGGTACGGTTGGAGTCGTATATTTAAAAGGCGCAAATATCTGTGAATATTACTATCATCTGAAAACCCCGCTGATTACGGAAGACGGATGGCTCAATACCGGGGATATGGGATATATCAACGAGGACTCGTATGTGTTTATCGTAGACCGGAAAAAGGACATGATAAACCGGGGCGGAGAGAAAATCTGGTGTACAGATGTGGAGGATGAACTTGTTGCGGTTGAGGGAGTTAAAGATGCAGCAGTAGTAGGGATACCCAGTGATAAGTACGGAGAAGTGGCTGCGGCATTGATTGTGCTTGAGAGCGGCGTGCAGATGACAGCAGAGGAACTGAAAGCGGATTTGAAGAGCCGTTTGGCAAAGTTTAAGATACCGGAGCAGATTTTATTTGCAGATGCAGTTCCGAAGACACCGGGACTTAAGACAGATAAAAAAACAATCAAAGAGATGTTTGCTGATGCGAACAGAATTTCATAAGAAGAGGGTTTGCGGCGAAATGAGTTGAAAGAGAAAGGAAAGAAGTTATGCTGAAAGCAAATTTTGTGAGTGCAAAGGAAGCGGCTGCTAAGATAAAGGACGGCAATACTGTCTGCACGATTGCTATGACACTGGTAAGCGCCAGCGAATCTATTTTAAAGGAACTGGAAAAAAGCTATCTGGATACAGGACATCCGTCAAATCTGACGTTGCTTCACTCCTGTGGGCAGAGTGACCGCA
Source organism: Clostridiales bacterium VE202-21 (assembly GCA_000509105.1). GTDB lineage: Bacteria > Bacillota > Clostridia > Lachnospirales > Lachnospiraceae > Faecalicatena > Faecalicatena contorta. The sequence goes on from BAIF02000010.1 coordinate 57,925, forward strand.
AAGACGGAATTCAACATCTGGCACACGAAGGTATGGTAACCAAAATCATCGGTTCTCACTGGGGCTTGCAGCCGCGCTGGATGGAAATGATTGCGAACAGCCAGGTTGAGGCGTACTGTCTGCCGCAGGGCCAGATTGCACAGCTATATCGGAGCATGGCATGTGGTCTGCCGGGGAAAATGTCAAAAGTCGGGCTGGGAACATTCATTGATCCGCGTGTGGAAGGCGGAAAGATGAATGAGCGGACAAAACCGCTGAAAGATATAGTAGATATCATCGAATATGCTGGTGAAGAGTACATGTTTTACAAACAGATACCGATTGATGTATGCGTAATCCGGGGGACGGTTTGTGATGAGATGGGTAATCTGACAACCACAGAAGAGGCTATGAAACTGGAAGTGCTTCCGGCTGTTCTGGCTGCCAAAAGGTACGGCGGAATTGTGATCGCACAGGTAAAACAGGTTGTACAGACAGGTACTATCAATCCGAAGGATGTGACGGTTCCTGGAGTATTTATCGATCATATTGTTGTCTGTGAGAATCCCCGGGAAGACCACAGGCAGACATCTTCCTGGTATTTTGATCCTTCGTACTGCGGACAGGTGCGGGTGCCGCAGGGCAATATTCCTCCGGCACCGTTCAATGAACGGAAATTCATTGCCAGAAGAGGAACGCAGGAATTATATGACGGCGCAGTCGTGAATCTTGGAACAGGAATTCCAAATGATATGGTCGGAAAAGTGTGTAATGAAGAAGGGGTTTCCGATGATATTATGATTACCGTGGAGTCAGGAATCTATGGAGGAGTCCAGGCCGGGGGGATTGATTTTGGGATCGGTCAAAACCTTTATGCGATGATCGGACATCATGAGCAGATGGATTATTACAACGGTGCCGGTGTCGATATTACATACATGGGTCTCGGAGAACTTGGAGAGGACGGCAGTGTCAATTCGACCAGGATGGGATCGAGATGTACAGGTGCAGGCGGATTCATTGATATTACGCAGAATGCGAAGAAAGTAGTATTTCTCGGAACATTTACGGCGAGCGGAGCAAAATATCAGTTTGCTGACGGCAGGCTGACCATTTTACAGGAAGGAAAAATCCGCAAGATGGTAAAACAGGTTGCGCAGTTGTCTTTCAACGGACCGATGGCCAGAGAAAAAGGCCAGGAAGTTACGATCGTAACAGAACGTGCAGTATTTTGCCTCTGTAAAGAGGGCGTGGAACTGATCGAAATCGCGCCGGGAATAGATTTACAGACACAAGTGCTGGATATGATGGATTTTCAGCCGCTTGTCAGCCCGAAGCTGAAGCTGATGGATGAGAGATTATTCATCGAGGATGGTCCGTTTGGACTAAAGTTAAAAGAAAAATCCTTAAATATAAAGGGAAAACAAATTGACTAAATTGGGAGGTAATTGAGAATGAAAATTGCAGTAATCGGTGCAGGACTTATGGGAAGCGGTATCGCACAGACATGTGCGCAGGCTGGATATGAAGTGAAGAATATTGATGTGTTTGAGCCAGCAATTGAAAAGGCAAAAGAGAACATAGAAAAAATATTTGTAAAGAAAATTGCCAAAGGAAAAATTACAGAAGCAGAGAAAGCTGAAGTACTTGAAAGACTGACATACAGCAGTCATATGGAGGATGTAAAAGGAGCAGATCTGATTATCGAGGCAGTTCCAGAGAAAATCGATCTGAAAAAATCCGTATTTGAGCAGCTGGATAAACTGGCTGATCCGGAGACACTGATTGTGTCAAACACGTCAGGACTAAGTATTTCAGAAATCGCAGCAGCAACAAACAGACCGGACAAAGTAATGGGGGTACATTTCTTTTATCCGGCTCCGGTAATGAAATTGGTAGAGCTGATTCGTGGAATTGCAACTGCAGATGAGACTTACCATAAAGTAAAAGAATTTGCAACTGCGATTAAAAAGACAGTGGTAGATGCACCGGAATATCCGGGATTTATCGTAAACCGTGTACTTGTACCGATGCAGAATGAGGCAGCATTCATGGTAATGGAAGGCTGCAAACCGGAAGATGTCGATAACGCAATGAAACTGGGCTGTAATTTCCCCATGGGACCATTGGAACTGACAGACTTTGTAGGCGTGGATGTTATGCTTGCAACGATGACGGGACTGTACAACGGTTTCCATGACAGCAAGTACAGACCATGTCCATTGCTTGAGACGATGGTAAAAGCAGGACATCTCGGAAGAAAATCCGGACAGGGATTCTATAAATACGAATAAAATTTCAGAAAATTCAGAAAACGAAGGGCAAAGGGGTCAGACCCCTTTGCGGGTTTGTCACAAAGATGTTAGGAGAGAGGAGAGACAGTGATGAAAGAAGTAGTAGTAGTCAGTGGTGTAAGACTTCCGGTCGGAAGTTATGGCGGCAGTTTAAAAGATATTTCAGCAATAGAAATGGGCGCAATGGTTGTAAAAGAAGCAGTGGATCGTGCGGGGATTGATCCGGCGGTTGTGGACGAAGTGATCATCGGGCAGGTTGGAGAGGTTGCAGAGAATGGATTTGTTGCAAGGGCAATCAGTTTGAAAGCAGGAATGCCAAAAGAGACAACTGCATATTCTGTAAACCGTCAGTGTGGTTCCGGATTGCAGTCCATTGCAGAGGCTGTGATGGAAATCCAGACAGGTCAGGCAGAAGTTGTAGTGGCAGGTGGTTCTGAAAATATTTCTCAGCTTCCGTATTATGTAAAGGATGCCCGCTGGGGAGCAAGAATGGGACACAAAGTGTTTGAAGATGGTGTGATTGATATCCTGACATGGCCGCTTGACGGAAATCATAATGGTGTAACAGCAGAAAATGTTGCTGAGAAATATCACGTAACAAGAGAAGAACAGGATGCGTTTGCAGTACAGAGCCACCAGAGAGCCTGTGCGGCAATCAAAGCAGGAAAGTTCAAGGATGAGATTCTTCCGGTAGAGTTAAAAGATCGTAAAGGAAATGTAACAGTATTTGATACAGACGAAGGACCAAGAGAAGGGCAGAGTATGGAAAAACTCGCAAAGCTTCGACCTTGCTTTGTAAAAGGCGGTACGGTAACAGCTGCAAACTCCTCCAGTTTGAATGACGGTGCGGCAGCAGTTGTTGTTATGTCGAAAGAAAAAGCAGAAGAACTGGGAGTATCTCCGAAGTTAAAAATCGGAGGTTATGCAATCGCAGGATTTGATGCAGAACTGATGGGATATTCACCGAAGTTCTCTAGTGAGAAGCTGGCGGAAAAATTAGGCCTGGATCTGAAATCCATCGATATGTTTGAAATTAATGAGGCATTTGCGAGCCAGGCATACGCAGTAAGCAGAGATCTCGGACTGGACCCTGAAAAAGTAAATATTTATGGCGGAGGTATCTCCATAGGACACCCGATTGGGGCGACTGGTGCAATGCTGACTGTAAAGGTGATGTATGAATTGATGCGTACAGATAAGAAAGATGCGATGATCAGTATGTGCATCGGAGGTGGACAGGGAATTTCCATGTACTTTACAAAATGTGAATAAGAGAGTATACCTCTAAAAGTTGTTTAGATTGAGCCGGAAAATAGGGCGCTGTCGGGAAATAGACAGGCCGCACAGCGTCCCTATAACCGATTCTAAAAATTCTGATTTTCAAAATAATCTGATAAATATGTGAAATTAATACAATTATGGATTAATTTATAAAAAAAGGATAAAGTGTGTTGACAAAGATGGGCTTGTATGATATTATCTAACTAATCCAAGCGAGATAAATAAAAATAAAAAGATATCTCAAAGGAAATCATCTGAATGGACATAAATAAAAATGTTCCATGAGATTAAAATGTTAGATGAAGGAGGAAAGGTCCAATGGACAATTCGACATCATTTATTAATCAATATGTTAGTGGTACGGCAAATGGAAGTTCCTGTGAAGAAGAGACCTTTACCGATATAAGATAAAGGAATCCAGTACAAAAGAAGAATGAAAAGGATTTAATCGGAGAGTTCTGAAGCTGGATTAAAATCAACGATTTACCATTTGCAGACGTATTGAATATAGATACCACATATAACAGAGTTCCTGATATGTGTAAAGAAACATTAACAGGATATCATTTCATAAAAAGTGTACATAGTTATAGAAGAAATAGCTTAATAGGATGCCGGAATATTGTTAACAATACTGCGGGAACCAAACAGCTATAGGATGAATAACCTAAGGTTATACTTTAGAATTATGAATCGATACCAAGAGCGAAAGGGATTGGGTTCTAGTTGTATAATCGATTTGTATATTGAAGGACAGGAGGTTTAATAAGCCAGTCTTAGTGAACAGACTGAAGCATCAATAAACAAAACGGTAAAGGTCTTACAGGAACGTAAATCAGTAGATTCCTCCGATTTATAAAATATATAGAATGAGAAAATTAAATAAGTCTTAAAATGATGCTATTTTATTATAGCTCAGAAAATAAAAGGAAAAGTGCCGTGAACCCCTTATTTTGCGGCACTTTTGACGGTTCTAATGAGTATTAATCAGTCCTGATGAAAATCGAAAAAAACGGATCGGTTAGTAACAAATTAGTAACAAATCTTAATCTTTTCAATTTCTTCGCGCAAATCTTCCAGTGATCGATGCCCATAGACCTTATTTGTAATATCCTTGCCAAAACTATGTCCCAGCATGCGCTTTCGGTCATTTTCAGATACTTTGTTATCCTCACAGAGCTTCGAGAATGTATGGCGGCAGTCGTGGGGCGTGTGTTTCTCAATTCCTATAGCTTCCAGCGCCTCATACATAGAGTTTCTAAAGCTATCTGGACTTTCGGTCATTAAAGCCCCATTTCTCTTTATACGTCGTTTTACAAGGTCATATATACCACTGTGTATAGGAACTGTTCTTTCCCGGCTATATTTGTTTTTTACTCCGCCCTGAAAATACCTTACTTTAAGATCCACCTTCATTTTCTTGTAAGCTGCGACTCTATATCCAGAGTAGCACATAATCAGGATCATTTCTACAGTTTCATTATCTTTATTATCCCACAAAATTATTAGTTCGGAATCTGTAAACGGTACGCCGTGCTCATCGTCATCCTCCTGATCGATTCGGACAAACTGAGCATAATTTTTATCGCATAGGTTATTGGCCTCCGCATACTGATACATCTGCCTAAAGAGAGTCTGTATAAGCTCCAGCGATGCGTGTTTCAACGCACAGTTATCAATGACTTTTTGCATATCTTTTTGGGTGATTTCGATAAATGGCTTATCATGAAGAGCAACACAATTTTTAAAGGCAGCGCTCATGCTGCGTTCCATGCTTACTTTTTTCCCTTTATGGCCATAATCCTGCTTAAACTTATCTTTGTAATATCCCTCAAATACTTCCTTGAACGTTTTCGTGCCTTTGTTTGCCTTGGCCTTTTGGGTGTACTGGGAGAGGATTTCAGCAACCTGCTTCTCCAGCTCCCTTTGATCGGATGACAACTCGGCTTCCCGTCCTGGGTAATACTCGTTATTTTTGTACCAGGTAAGAACCGTAAATGCCTTGTACCAATCATCGACGTAACACAGGGCTTTGGGCGTCTGCGGTATGCCGTCGATATTAAATTCTTTTGTAGGCGGGTGTACAGCGTAAGGATTTCGCCGGCCGTCTCCAAGATACTTTATGCTACCGTATCCGTTCGGCAGTTTCTGATGCTTTTTCCTTTTCTTTTTTGCCATAATATCATCTCCTGTCTGTAAAAAATTGTATAAAAAAGACAGCCTGTCTATTGCAGACCGTCACCGAAGATGATACAATAATATTGTTCTGATAATGTACATACCTTCGGGTGGTGTATTAAGCCGTTCGGTGTTGGTAGCACCGGGCGGTTTTTACCATGATCCATTAAATTCCGAGATCCGGGTAATAGGGATAATCACCGAGTCCATACCTATAGATGCCATTGCTGTTGCAATATGCGCCCTTAAAAGCGGAAGTAGCTCTTTGGCTCCATGTTTTCGAAGAGTATCTTCGTCCAGATCTTCGTGTGAAAATACTCCCGTCATTACTATTTTTACAAAGAAGGATTTGTCGTCTTGTTTTTCCTCTTCTGAAAAAGCAAGTATTACAGAAGCCTCTATTTTGCAATTAGATGCAGTGTTATCAAAGATTTTATATTGGTAAGTCAGTTTTATTTGATTATTGTCCGATGTATCCGTCTCATTAATAAGGGTCAATCCAGTAACACGATATTCCTGTAAATTCATTCCCATTTTACATCTCCTCCAATTCTTCAATCCCACTCATCTCTACTACTTCATGCGAAATTCGTCTAGAAGTCTTGGCATGAAAACTTATAATCTTTTCATCAGCTACATCTGGAATTTGTTTGTATAAATATTTTTTGCAGTCTGAGTTATAAGCGATTATAGCATTGCAAAAATGTTGGTTTAAACTTATTCCGAGATCCTTTGATATTTCAGCGGAATCCGAGTAAATATTTGGTGAAAGACGTAGAGCAAACTTTCCGTTATGCTTTGGTAATTCCTTTACAGTAACTGGCGGAACAGGAATTCCGACTTCCTTTGCAGTTTCAATCCACTCATCCTCGTTTGCTTCTAACTCAGTTATTGCTTCTGCGGAGGTTTCTCCTTGCCCGACACATCCTTTAAGTACCTTGCTCTCTGCCACCCAGAAGGTGTGCGATTCTACAGTCATTTGATAAATATTGGCTTCATATTTCATGGTTGCTCCTCCTTGATTGAATCAAACAAATCTTTCAATTGCTTGATATATGCCTCTTCGACATTCTTCCCATGTCTTGGAATTGGAATCACTGTACCAGAAGGTACGTGAGCCACTTTTATTCCATGCTTTCCTCCGGTTTTTATTATGCATCCGTAATAATATGCTAGCGTTTCGACATCGTCAAATGTAATATCATTCGGTATTGGCTTTCTATAGAATTTTTTGATTCTTTTTTCTATTGTACTCATAATAATTCCTTTTATGCACATGATATCACATATGATATCAAAGGTCAATTTGTTACTATTTAATATATCAAAGAAAACACCACATTTTTCTTAAGCCGTTCCTGTTGGCGCAGGGGCGGTTTTTATTTTATATTTTATTCACCGACTGGAACAAGTTGTAAGGATACACCAGAAACTGAAAGTACAGTTCCTTCTTCGAAAATTGCATTGTTAAATTGTGCTATGCTAAAACCTGCTTCTGCTGGATTTCCCATAATTTCATTTAATCCACCTTCGTACATATTGTCGGAACTAACATTTCCACTGCCACTGGTGGCAACAAGATTATATGTACCAGCTGGAAAATCTGTTCCTGCAGTATAATTTCCGGCGCCTAAATCAATTGGAGTAGCATCAGCAACGGTTCTTGGGGTAACTGCTGAAACTTCTGCGTCTTCAGAAACTAAATGTATGGAAACAGTACTGCTTAGTGATAATGTGACACCAGAGTCCATTTTCAATCCATTAAAAGAATCAATAGAATACCCTTCTTCGGCAGGGGATCCCATAATTTCATTAAGCCCCCCACTATACATATTTGATGAAGAAACATTACCAGATCCACCAGTTGCGGTTATGTTGTATGTTCCGACAGGTATATCAGTACCAGCAATATAATTTCCAGCAGATAAGTCTAATTCATAATGCTCTTTTGCCACATCTGTTGGTTTTTCCTCGTCTTTTCCAGAAATGTCTTTTAGTGTATCCGTTACTTTTTCCTTAAGATCATCAGTGGACGTTGCTTTTCCGCCTGAAGATCCGCATGCCGTAAATGATAATGCCATCACGGCGGCTAACATGAGTGCTAAAATTTTCTTTTTCATAATTGTACCTCTTTCCCCCGTACCTTATAACACCACATATATGTTAAGCCATCTGGCGTAACATCTTAAAAAATAATATCATCTTTATTACATATACCAATCACTTTTCCAAGACATATAACAGTATCAGATTCATTTAACGGAATATTTTCAAAATTATTATTTTTACATACCAGTTCATTTTCGCCTAATTCTTTAATCATTAATTTTTCATTAAGCAAGAATATACCGGTATCCTTAATATTTACTTTTTCGTGCTGTGATACGATTACTGTAGAACCATCTGGATAATCGGGTTCCATACCATGTCCCTGTACATCCAGTAAAAAATCCCCTTTCGAATATAGAGGAGTATTAGGTAAGAAAACCTGTTTTCTATATTCCAAGACGTCCGAAATTTGAATCATTTTAGTTATCATTTCAACCTCTGTTTCTTGCTTTGAACTTTTATATGAGATATTTAACAATATCATCCATCGGAAGCGTGAATTGAATAGTTCCATTATCTACACTTAATGTTTTTCCAATACTATCATTTGTTATTAGTACATGTAATTGGGTTTCTGTCATTCCCAATGGAGAATTTTGAATTCCTTTTACTTTTATTTCTTTATTTTTACAGTTCATTTTTAACCTCTCTCAAATATATTATTTTGGCTATATAGCGCAAAGGTTTCTAAAAAATGTATAATGTGTATCTTGTTCGATTTCATCGGCATTATCCTTTTCAAAATCGTTCCCAGTAAGATGTTCATAAGCGTGTAAAAACCGTTGATATTGTTGCTCTTGAGATAATGATTCATCAATAAAAATAGTGAATGTCCCGTCTTCATTTGATACAACAGCTTCACGTACTTTTTCCGGTAGGAAAAGATATTAATTTGATTTGATAATCAATCGTCAATATGACCTCGTTCCTTTCTTTTTAATGCCATTAACATTGTGTGCACTGCTTCCAAATCTTCTGGTTCAGCATCACGCGCAGCATCAAATAGCATCCTTAGTTCTTTGTTTTCAAAAATGTCTTGTGCAACTTTTCTGGTTTCTTCATTGAGATAATATACCTCACCACCTTCTTTTTCCTTTCCCGTCATTAAGTATTCAAGAGAAACATTGAAGTAATCTGCAAGTTTTTGAAGCTTGTCCTGCTTTGGAGTACTTATTCCTCTTTTCCAATCACTTAATGTTGATTGTGATACCCCTGTTTCTTTACTTACTTTGTAGGGAGTTACGTTAAATTCTTGTAATAGTTTACTAAAAATCTCATACATTTTTTATTCACCTTTCACAAAAAAGTAATTACTAAAGAAAACCGTTGCTATGCCTATTGACAAAGCAAGATATCAGTAGTATAGTATGAGCATACACAAGAAAACCGGTGTAAATTTCAAGTGTATGCTACGGAAATATAATAATTTTATCTGGTAAATAAATACTATCATATTTCCGTAGTAATTTCAATCATTTAAATACGGAAAGGCGGTGCAAAAATGTACAAAAAATTTGCTGATTTATTAGCAAAAACAAACAAAACAGCGTATCAAGTATCTAAGGATACGGGAATTGCTCAATCATTATTATCTGATTGGAAGTTAGGGAGAATCAAGATTCTTGGAGCCAGTAAACTTAAAATTCTTTCAGAGTACTTCGGTGTATCAATTGAGTACTTCTTGGAGTAAGTACAGTGTAACACAAGATGTGTCCCATAAAACGGACTTTAGTTTGGAGCGTAGAGAAGGAGGTGCGAGATGAATGCAAAAAGAAACAATGCGCGTTCCGGAGGCCGCCCAGATGCTGGGTTGCAGCCAACAGGCGGTTAGAGAGCGCATCCGCCGCGGGATCTGGAAATTTGGGGAGGTTATCCCCAAGGAAAAAACCGGAAATGAGAACGACAGCTTTGTTATTTATCGCAGAAAGCTGTATAAGCATCTCGGAATAGAGGAGGTGCAAAGCGATGAAACGCAGACCGCGTGACCGCCCGATGACGGACTGGCAGCTGGTGAGAGTGCTGGCGGGGCTGGCAGTAGTATGGGGAGCCATGGTATTAGCGTACATAGCCATGGCATAAAAAAGAGCGCTTACATAAGCCATTGCAGTGGCGTAAGCACTCACATAATCAATCAACTTTATTATAACAGATTTGGAGGAGGAAACAAGCGTTGTTAAAGAAAATTTATGAAGAACTTGTTCTAATAAGAAAAGAACTCCAAGCTATTCAGAGTAGCATGGAGTCCTTAATAGAGGTGAAGGATGATAAAAATGATACGGTAGGTAAGGCAAAGGAATTGTTAGGGTTCAGGAAATAACATTTCATGATAGCGTCTTATACCATTTACGATAATCACGTTCATGAAACGGACTTGGTCTTTGGTAAATCCCAGATTTTTAATGATATCTGCCATTTGGAATAAATCAGTGGATTCTTCCATGTCGTTCAAGATTTCATCGAAGTTGATTTGTGGATTTTCTAAATTAGACATTTTAACATCTCCTTTCTTAGTTTTCCGATATTCGGTATCTATAGTATAGGAGATAGGAATGGAATTAGCAACAGATATGAAAGAGTAGGTGATGGCATGCAGATGACTCAGGACTGGGACAACGGCAATTATATGGAGTGGGCGGATCAGGAGCGGCTGGTCCGGCAGGACCTGGAGGAGATCAACAGGGATTTAAAACGGCGGAAAGCCGAAAATTATAGAATGACTGAATTAGAGGAGGAAGAACATGAGTAGTATATATGAGCTTACGGACCAATGGAAGGAAGTAGAAGGGATGCTCTATGACGGAGAAACAGATGAGCAGATTATCCTGGATACACTGGAATCAATCAATGGTGAGATCGAGCAGAAAGCTGATAATTACGCCAAACTGATCAAGAACATGCTCTCTGATGCGGAGATTTTAGGTGCAGAAGAAGACCGTATTAAGCGGAGACGGCTTTCAATAGAAAACAGAGCGAAGCGTCTCAAGGAAACGCTGCAGGCAAATCTGGAATATATCGGAAAGACCAAATTCAAGACTGCCCTGTTTAGCTTCAGCGTATCAAAGAACGGCGGGAAACAGCCCCTGGAAATTACTGATAACCTGGATGATATCCCGGGTAAGTTCTTAATTCCGCAGCCACCGGTCGTGGACAAGGACAAGGTAAGAGAGCTTCTAAAGGAAAAAGAAGTGGAATGGGCGCGTCTGGAGCCTTATGTAAAACATCTCAATATTAGGTGATGCTTATGGAAGAGAAGAAAATAGAAGGAATTCCACCATACCGGATGAGTCAAATCGTAAAGGCGGCCGCGGATATTACGGACCGCATGGTTAACGGCAGGAACCTCTATAATCCTACATATCATGAGTGTGAGATCGTGATAGAGCTGGTATCTGAGGCGATTAAAAAGAGTAAAAACGAATACAGGAGGAAATAAAATGTTTTTGAATAAGACGCAGTTTAAGAAATGGGTTAAAGACGCTTTTAAAGGCGGCGGCCTGACAGTTGGGCGTGTTTACGGTGGACTGGTAATATGCGGAGGAACATGGACGACATGGACGGAAGAAGGGTATGTACCGAACTGGGTGAAGGCTACTGTGATGGAATATGCCGGCGAACTGCCGAAGGCAGGTTATGTCTTTAAGGCCAAAAAAGACAATCCGGTACAGTATGAGATAGCAGAGAACAAATACCTGGATCTTCCAAGTATGTTCATGGATGCAAAAGTTCCGTTCTTGGTTACGCCAATTGTATACGATGAAAGCTGGAAGAATTTCAGATTTTTGCAAAATATTGGGACGCAGGAGATTATTGCTGTCAGTACATATCTGTATGACATTCTGGACATGAGGGAACTGGGTGGGGAGAGCAGGCCGGCTGGGCCATGCTCAACAAGCCGTAATGGGTCAGTCTTGATTTGGAAAAATGAACATTCGGCCCTGTCGATCTGCAAGACAGATATAAGTGGCAATGGATTGGATGTCATGGACGTATTGGCAACGCATTCATTCGAGAAGGAGGTCGTTTAGATGGCAATACCAGTTCTGATCATTGGAAAATCCGGGAGCGGGAAGAGCGCAAGCATGAAGAACTGCGTGGGAAAAGACTTTAACCTTATAAGAGTCCTGAACAAGCCTCTCCCATTCCGAGGGAAAATAAATGGGTGGATAACAGATGATTACAACACCGTACATAAAGCCCTTAAGTCCGCTCCTGCAAAATCAGTAATTGCCGATGATGCAGGATATCTCATTACCAACTATTTCATGAAAAATCACAGCACAAAGGGGAAGGGAAACGATGTATTTGGTCTGTACAACACACTTGGAGATAATTTTTGGAATATGATTCAGTTTATTGTAAATGAACTGTCCCCTGACAAAATCGTATACATTATGATGCATGAGGATACGGATGATTACGGAAATGTAAAGGCAAAGACAATAGGAAAACTGCTTGATGAAAAAATATGCCTGGAAGGTATGTTTACGATCGTACTCAGGTGCGTTAACAATATGACTGAACATAAATTCATCACACAGTCTGACGGCAGTGCAATCAGCAAGTCACCGGAAGGGATGTTTGAAGACATAGAAATACCAAACGACATTCTATATGTCGACAATAAAATCAGGGAGTATTATGGGATTGAGAACCCGAAAAATGCAGAGAAACAGGAGGAGAACTAACTATGATAACAAAACCAACAGGATATGATGAAGCAGCGGCTTACACAGGGGAATCTATGCAGCTCCCGGCCGGACTGTACATATGTGCAATTAAGCAGGTGAGTGAAACACAGACATCGAATGGTCGCCCACAGATAGCGATATTGTTTGATGTAGCCGAGGGGGAGCACAAAGGCTTTTATCAGGCGCAGTTCGATGCATCAAAAAGAATGAACGGGGACAAAGCTAAATGGAAAGGCGTACATAAGCAGATTATGGATGGAACAAGCCTTCCATTTTTTAAAGGGCTTATGACCAGTATAGAGAAATCTAACCAGGGCTATCAGTTCCCGTGGGGAAAAGAAGGAAATGAGAAAACACTTGTTGGCAAAAAGTTTGGTGCAGTTATGGGAAGGGAGCAGTTTTCGACCGATGACGGAAGAAAGGCATTTGCAACAAAAATCTTCCAGATTCGCAGCATTGACGGGTTAAAAGATGCGACAGTACCCGAGGACAAACTACTTGAGGAGAGTGCTGATAAGCCGCAACCGCAGGCATCTACGTCATACGGCCCAGCTGACAGTGACGGGTTTATGCAAGTCCCGGATGGAATAGATGAAGAGCTGCCGTTTATGTAAAGAGGATTACGATGAGGTGAAACGCCTTCTCAGCATGGAACGTGTGGCAGAATTTTACGGGTATAAGGTACAGCGTGGGAGAGTATGCTTATGCCCGTTCCACAAAGACACACACCCGAGCATGAAAATTTATCCTGATGGGAAAGGTTTCTACTGCTGGTCGTGCGGCGCGGGCGGTGACGTAGTCAAGTTTGTTGGGCTCCTGTTCGGGCTTGGAAACCGTGAGGCGTGCCTTAAACTGATCGATGACTTTTCCCTTCCGATAAAGACAGAAGGACTTACATATAGAGAGAAGAGGGAACGGCAGGACAGGCAGAATAGATACCGGAAACTGCGGAAATTCCAGGAAGAGGCCCATAGTATACTATGGGAATATTGGAAACTGTTATGCAACGCAGCACAGCAGTATTCCAGTCCACATTTTGATGAGGCAATGCAAGAGCTGTCAATTGTGGAATACTGGCTTGAATGCCTTAAGGAATGCCCGGAAGAATACTATGCAGACAGAAAGGCGGTGAGAAAGCTTGGAGAAATCGAAAGAAGAATTGCTGGATGGGATGACTTCGCTTAGCCCTGCGGAACAGTTCCCTGATGAGATCTTCTATCATATTTTCGATATAGAAGACAATCTAGAACGCACACAATATATAGAAGCACTGAAACGCCAGGCACGCGCATTGAAACGCGTGAGCGAGTTCAATTCTGTCCTTAAGTCATTCTTCATGGACTACGCGGAAAAAATGAAAGAGACAGGCAACAAAACCGCTTTCACGGGTCAGCCACTCGAACTGGAATGTGGGCAGTGGCGGGCAAACGATTCAGGTGTCACGATGATGAAGTATGACAATAAAGGGATGCCTGTAACCATGAGCGCCTGCACCCACCCAATTCTGCCAGTGGAGATCCTTAAGAATGTAGATAACAGTGAAGAGAGAGTGCGGCTTGCTTATTTTAAGTATGGAGAATGGTGCCAGGTAACAGTCGGCAGAGATATCTGCGCTGACAATAACGCCATTGTCAAGGTGCTTAGCAAGATAGGGATAGAGGTCACATCTGAGAACTCAAAAGCACTTGTCCGGTATATCAGTGACTGCGTAGGATACAATCCAGCGAAGTTAGAGCCCAAGAAGTCTATCAATCGATTAGGCTGGGCGGGAAACGAATTCATGCCTTATGCAGATGACATCGTGTATGACGGAGACGAAAAATTCAATGCTGTATTCAAAAACATAAAACAGGAAGGCAGTTTTGATGCGTGGAAAGACCATTGCTCTGCGCTCAGGAAAAACAAAATCGTAAGGATGGCATTTGCGGCAAGCGCGGCAAGTCCATTGCTTAGTCTGGTAAATGCCCTTCCGTTTGTATTCCATATCTGGAGTGGTGAATCAGGCACCTGTAAAACCGTGGCAGTAATGGCAGCCATGTCTATATGGGGGAATCCTAAAATGGGCGGACTGGTAAAAACGATGGACAATACGCAGTATTTTTATATGGAGTCCGCAGCGTTCCTGCGATCCATACCTTTCGCTGGTGACGAATTACAGACTGTAAAAGATAGATGGACAACCAACTATGACAAACTGATATACAGGCTGACTGAAGGTATTATGCGGGGGCAGGGTAAAGCATCTGGGGGCGTAAAAGAAACGATGACATGGTGCAATAGCTTTTTGTTTACAGGTGAAGAACCTATCACGAAAGCGAACAGCAGGGCGGGGTCAAAAAACAGGGTGATAGAAATAGAGGTTGAATCCAAGCTGCTTGAAGACGGAAATTACAGCGTATCAGTATTGGCAGAAAACCACGGTTTTGCAGGAAAAATGCTAGTGGATTATCTGCGTGGCACCGAGACTAGAAAATTGAAGGAAGAATACAAGCATTATTTTGATGCCATGTGCAAACTCGACACAACAGAGAAACAAGCAATGGCAATGTCCTGCATACTTATGGCAGACAGGATACTTACGGAATTGATTTTTACGGACGAAACCCCATTAACTATAGCTGATGTGAAAGAGTATCTCAGGAGCGCAAACGAAGTAGACGCAGCAGAGCGGTCTTATCAGATGGTTCTCAACTGGATAGCAAAAAATCCAGTACGTTTCCAAAACCCAACCGAAACAGATGCGGTCAATAAAGGAGAAGTTTGGGGAAGAATTGATACCAATGATGAAAAGCCAGAGATACCACCGGTAGCTGTAGTAAATAAAGATGTGCTATGCGAATTTTTGGAGAAAAGCGGCTTTGATTATGCGGCAATCAGCAAGAAATGGGCAGAAAAGAACCGGCTTGTAAAAAATACGCAAGGCAAATTCGTCCATCAGACCAAAGTACATGGAATCAAGGCAAGTTATTTAAAAATAAGCATGGAGCCGGATGCAGACGAGGATGGGTTTACTTCGGTGGAAGAGGAACAGATAAAACTTCCATTCGATTAAAGTCTTACCACGAAAATTTTGGTAAGACAAAAAGTAAGACCATAAAACAGCGCAAATATGCGCTTTATAATATATAGTCTTACCATCTTACCTGTCTTACCATGTACCATATACGTGTAGGCGTAAAAATTACAATGAAATTTTTTCTCTAAAAATATGTGGTTGTATGGTGTATTTTCTGGTAAGACGGTAAGACCCAACGTTTTTACTGGGTTTGAGGACACTTTTCTTGGTGGAAACGGGTAAGACGATTACCTAAAATGGTAAGACAATACAAAAATGGAGGTAGGAAATGAAAGAAATTGAATTTATGCAACTCCTTTTGGAGGACGCAAAGCAGGAATTGGAATATAAAAATATGTTTGACGAGGCACAGGAACTGGCAAACATAAAAGACCAGGAAGCGTATGACAGATGGTTGGGGATGCGTTCTCCATCCGTTGCAAGGATAGAGGATGACATGAGGATGATACGGCGCATCTCCCTGCAACTTGAAAGGGGGGTGAAGCAATGAGTAATAAAAGCATAGGAACAGCATTTGAGAGAGAATTTTCACAGATGCTTTCCGATAACGGGTTTTGGGCACATTGTCTGAAAGACAACCAGAACGGGCAACCATTTGACGTGATTGCAGCAAGGGACGGAGCAACATACGTCTTTGACTGCAAGGACTGCCAGGGAGATGCTTTCCCGCTGAGCCGGATAGAAGAAAACCAGCACAATGCGATGACACTATGGAGCATGACTGGAAACAGGCAGGGGCTGTTCGTGGTCAGGATCCAGGAAACAGTAATTATCGTTCCGCACAGGATGCTGACCATCATGAAAGAAAATGGTAGTAAACAGGTGAGGTATAAGGAGCTTTTAAGATGTGGCAGGACATTCAACCAGTGGATGGAGCATCAGAACAAACTGGATAAGCAGGTGACGCAATGCAGGTAACAATCAGCAATGAAATATTTATAACTCCGCCGACGCCAGAGATTGTAAGCTGGGCCCGTGAGAACTTGGTCATCCCTAATCCAGAATATTCCAAGAAGCAGCGGATGGGATTATGGACAGGGAATACCGAGAAGCAACTGTATCTGTATTATGTGGATGGAGAGGCCCTGGTGTTACCCTGCGGGGCCGGGAAGGAGATAAGGCCACTTATATCCGGTGCGGATATAAGGCTGGATGTGGCTGACAATGGCCCACTAACGTTTGACGGTACTGTCCCATTGTACGATTATCAAGAAATAGCCGTGAAAGAAATGCAGGCGGCTGGATGCGGGATCCTGCAATCCCCATGCGGATCAGGAAAGACGCAGATGGGCATAGCCTTGGCAGCGCGCCTGCAGCGTAAAACATTGTGGCTTACGCACACCGCTGATCTCCTGAACCAGTCCTATGAGCGGGCGCGGCAATATTACCCAGAAGAAACGCTGGGAAAGATTACGGCAGGTAAGGTGCATATTGGCAGTCATATTACTTTTGCAACGGTGCAGACGTTGGCTAAATTAGATCTTCAGAAGTATAAGTATACCTGGGACGTAATTATTGTAGATGAATGCCATAGGGTGTCGGGCACTCCGGCCAGTATGAAGATGTTTTACCGGGTAATAAACTCCCTGGCTGCAAGATATAAGTATGGGTTATCAGCGACAGTGCACCGGGCGGATGGGCTGATCAAGAGTACATTCGCGGCGTTGGGGGATGTAAGGTATAAGGTCCCGGACGAGGCGGTTGCAGAGAAGACGATGCAAGTAACTATAGTGAGGCGAGACACGGGTATTAAGATCGACAGGATTTGTCTGGACACGGATGGGACGCTGGTATACAGCAAACTGATGCAGTACCTGACCGGGAACATAGAGAGGTGCCAGGGGATTGTGGACGACCTGATCAGGAATGCGCAGCACTCAAACCTAATACTGTCAGACAGGCTGAGTCATCTGCAGCTGTTGATGGGGATGCTGCCGGAAGAATTAAAAAGGCAGAGTACAATGATAGACGGGAAAATGACCAGCAAGAAAGGAAGGGCCCAGCGGCAACAGGCCATTGAGGACATGAAACGAGGGAAGCTCCGCTATCTGTTCGCGTCCTTCAGTCTTGCGAAAGAGGGACTTGACATCCCATGCCTGGACAGGCTATACCTGGCTACTCCTAAAAAAGACTATGCCGTGGTTACGCAGAGCATTGGCCGGATTGCCAGGACATTTGAAGGTAAGAAAGATGCGGTCTGTTATGACTATGTGGATGATATCCAGTTCTGCGAAAACCAATGGAAACGCAGGAAAACCAGTTACAGGAGAGCGGGGTGCAGGATTACGTGAATACAGTGGAGTTATACAGGAAAATCAAGCACTTGCAGACGATAAGATTAAAAAATGAAGCTGCGCTCAACCCGGCAGACCTTGAAGGAAAATACAGAGTGTCCTACGAAAGGCTGTGTGAGAGCATAAAGCAAGCGCAAATGGACTATAGAACGGAATGCACGAGGGTTGTTAGGACCCTTATAGAGATTCTGGCGGAATTGGCATATTTTGACCCTACAGATGAGGAATATGACGAGATTCGGGATTTTATGTGTAACAAAATAAAAGAGTGCTGTAATGATCCACTGCTTACTGGATTGACTGCGACAGCGATTGAACGATTGGAAAGTGAGGATAAAGATGAGCTGGGTTGATAAGCAGCACAAGAAAGCAAAGATACATAATCTGGTAGAGCAAGCCATGAAGGATCCTCAATTCCAGGAAGCGCAAAAAGAAGCAGACTGAGGATGCGATAAGGGAGGCATTTGACTGTTTTCTGCTGATCAGTGCGGATTATCTTTATAGACATCATAATTACGGAAAGAAGCGCCTGACAAGGTTTTTGGCTTTTGCGGTGGATCAGATGCGGTTTATACCAGATGATCCGGATTATTTTCGGCTGCTGAACGATGCGCTGGAAATGGAGACGGGGATTAACATTTTAGGAGAAGAACATGGACGAGGAATTGAAAGAATGTGAGAACTGCTATTATTACGTTTTTGGGGAAAACGATGAGCATTGTAAGAAGTGTGTGAAGTCTGTAAATGAAAAAGGAGTAGACGGTTTTGATGGATTTTGGAAGTCTGTTTATTCTGAGAATTAAAATTTAGGAGGGGCAGGATGAAAAATACGGAAAGGATCAGAGCAATGACAGATGAGGAGCTGGCGCATTTCCTGGCAACAGTAGAGGCAAAATTGTATCGAGATGATTTGGACATTATTGCCTATCGTGCTGACGAGGTAGCTGACGCGCTGGAATGGCTCAAAAGAGAATCGTATTAACATTTAAAGGAGTATGCGGATGAATAGAACATGTATGTATTGTGAACATCATTATCCGGTAAGCGACAGCATTGATAGCATACATATGATCTGCATCAATGCAGAAAGCGAAAAATTATTGCAAGAGACAGGTTTTCTGGATGACTGTGAACACTGGGAAGAGGAAGATATAGAAGATTAACATTTAGGCGAAATCTAGAAAGGAATATATTATGTGGACTGATTTAAGTAGATTTAAGGTGATACATGGAGACAAGGTGCTAAATGCGGTAGCTCTTGTGGAAATAAGGATGCCGGAAGGCATGAGCTGGGAAGATAGGGATACCATTATTAAACCAAAAACAATTGATGTGTTGGCAATCAATGAAGATGGGAATCTGGTATCCATTATGGATGAGGCATGGATGTTTCAATTTTTGCCGATAGTATCCAATTAACAATTTTAG
>BAIF02000009.1 GCA_000509105.1 Clostridiales bacterium VE202-21
CTGTGGTAATTATGTAAACAGTAAAAAAAGGAAGATTTCATATGGAGAAAAGATCCCACATCACAGCCCCGCTGAATATAAAATTTCGGGAGAAATCCATGCTGCCACTCTACGAGGAAGGCATAAAAAAGGAAATACCTTATACAGAACCCATCGTCGTATATTTGGCAGCTAAAAACATTGGAACCGGAGAGATCTACATGCCCGGCATTACAGAAATCACAGCGGACATGGACGGTTATATCATAATATATGGACGGAGCATGGGCTATGAACTGCATACATATAAGACACATAAGACAGCAGGGGAATTATTTATTGAGCTGGCGGCCCATGCCGGACAGGGATTATTTGGTTATGAGCCGTGGATCGAAGCGGTCAGGCAAGAGTTTTTTGAAGAGGCAGAAAATATGATCTCAGGCGGACAGGACTCGAACAAAGAATCATAATTAACTTCTTTTACGATGTGCCAGCGCAACAGTCCGGGCTTTTAAAAATTTTTTGCCGCAATATGCCGATACAGAGCAGAAAAAATTGGGAGGAGAAGCATATGAGTATCATCTTACAAATTGTTTCCATTGCAGTATGTTTACTTATGTTATACGGGCTTTGCCAGGAGATGAAAAAAAGGCATCTTTCAGAAAACCAGGCAATCTTATGGATCGCAGGGGCGGCGGGCCTCCTGCTGCTTTCCATATTTCCACAAATACTGCCATGGGCTGCAGAGCTTCTGGGAATCTGGTGGCCCCCTGCATCACTGATCTTTTTCTTTCTCATTGTAATCATAATGATAATCCTGCGCCATACGGTCACAATTTCTTCTATGGAAACAGAAATTAAGGAACTGGCCATGCAGGTAGCCCTTTTAAAAGATGAGAACAGTGAACTGGAAAACATGTTAAACAGCAAAACCAAAGGGGAGAACACGAATATATGAAGGTATTGATTTGTGGAGAATACGGTGTATACTGCAGAGAGCTGATTTCCAGACTAAGGAAAGAGAAGCATGACATTTTCGTGATAACAGGTTCAGAGAAAGCACGGAGAGAGAAGCCAAGAACCGGAGTTTTTCAGGAGTATCATTTCAGCTATCGTAGCAAGAATATTGGTACAATCATGAAAAATGTGCAGGCTGATGTGCTCCTGATCCTGGGAGTCTGCGATACCAAATTCACATGGCAGGATATCAATCAGGAGTCGGTGCGCTATCTGACCAGCATCACCAATATCCTGATGAGCGCAAAGGAAGCCGGAATCAGACAGGTCATCTACTGCTCCTCGCTGGGGGGTTATGATGGATGCGAAGATGCTGTGATAGATAAAAACACAGACTTTGAGGCAGACTCCATCCTGATGCAGACAGTGATCCAGACGGAATACATGTGTGCGGAGCAAAATATCCCGGGGGAGTTTGATATATGCGTTATTCGCTATCCGGAGGTATTCGGAGACTATAAAACTCATAATTACAATATCTGTGCAAGGCTGATGGAAAACTTCTTTACCAGTACAGAGATGCAAATTGAGGCGGGAAAGCAGCACCGGGTGCTGTTTGTCAATGACGCTGTAGATACACTGATGCGGGTATTCCTGACCGGAGAGCGGGAAAAGAGTTATCTGGTGCCAGGCTCCGATTACACAGAACGACAGCTCATCGAAGCGGTCAGGATTGTAATACCAGGCAGAGAGACTGTCATCAGGGAGGCTGAGTATGCAGGAGCGTCTCTGCCCGAGATACAAGATCCGTATTTGGAAAGGCTGGGAATCTATGAAAAGTACAGTCTGGAAGATGGTCTGAGAGAACTGTTTAAAATATTTGAAAAAGAAAAGGACCTGGAAATAAAGGAAGAGAAGAAAAAATCTGTAATCAAGGATAAATTAATTCCCCTGGCGGAAAACGTAGGGCTTTTTCTCTTCATGACACTGCTTACATACTTACTAAAGGACACCTGGTTCGGCAGCATTGCAGACCTCTATCTGCTCTATGTAGTCATAATAGCCGTGGTTTACGGGTGTGCACATGCGTTGTTTGCGACGCTGCTCACTCTGGCGGCCAAAACCGGCGAGATTCTAATAACCGGCGGCACGTTTGATTATTCCGCATTCACAGGGATCCTGCAGATTCTTGTGGTCGGCGTAATTGTAGGGCATATGAGGGACAAATACCGAAGAAAAAACGGAGATCTGGAGGATGAAAAAAAATATTACCAGAGCGAACTTGTAGATATGACGCGTATCTATGACGGCAACAGGTATGTCAAGGAAATTTATGAAAAGCGGATTGTAAACTATGAGAATAGTATGGTAAGGGTCTATGAAGCCTCCAGCCAGCTGGATTTCTGGGAACCACAGAAGGTGATTTTCCAGGCCGTCGATGTGGCGAGGGAACTGATGGACATTCAGGACGTAGCCATCTACATAACGGGCGGCAGTGCGGGCTATTTGAGGCTTGCCGCAGCTTCGTCCGAAGAGGCCCGCCAGATGGGGAAATCCATTCATGCAGATGAAAACTTCTTCATGCATCGGGAACTGGTTGAGAGAACAGTATACCGGAACAGGGAGGTGGATTCCGTGCTGCCGTCCTATGCATGTGGAATATACGATAGAGAGAATTTGAATGCCGTCATCATGCTTTGGACAAAAGACCTCTCCAAGATTAATCTTTATGAGTCCAACATGCTGGCGCTGATCTGCCGGCTGATTGAATCCTCCATGAACCATGCGGCAACATACTGGAACCGTCTTGCGAACCAATATATAGAGGGAACAAACGTGCTGAGAGAAGAAGAGTTTGACAAAATGTGCCAGATCTGCCAGGAAGGTTCCCAGCAGAATAAGCTGGAGTATACGGCCCTCAGGATATCCGGCCGGTTTCTGCAGAGCAGGGGAAAAGAAGTCTTTGCAAAAATAGCCTCCTTGGTAAGGCAGACGGATATCATCGGTGAAAAAGATGAAAATATCTGCATTCTTCTTATGAACACAAATGAATCGGAAGCCAAATATGTGATTCAGCGCTTTCAAAATGCAGGAATACCGGTTGAAAATGGAATTGGATGATAGGAGCTGGCGAGCGTGGAAAACAAATGGATGATATGGATTTTGATTATAAATACGTGTCTGGCACTGGTGTATTTCCTGTACCGGGGCGTATGGAAAAAAGAATACCGAAAAGCAGTTCTTTTGACCGTATTTATGATACTGACTCCGGTGGTGGGCACTATCTTTTTATCGTGCAGTGAACTTTTCAATTTTATTCTATTTCATAAGCGGGACGGTCTGCTGAACGAAGAGGAGCTGAGCTTCAGTAAGAAAAGAACCCGAATGATTATAGGCGATGATATAGAGAAAGAGATCGACCGGGTACCCATAGAAGAGGCGCTGATGATTTCTGACACCATGAACAGAAGGCAGCTTTTTTTGGAGGTACTCAAGCGCCCGGACGTGGAGGAGTATATGGGAGGAATCCAGAATGCCATGGCCCAGGAGGATTCGGAGGTAGTTCACTATGCGGCTTCCTATATAACAGATACCATAGCGAAATACAAAGATACGGAAAAACGCCTTCGTACGATCTATGAGGAAAGCAAAGAGAGCGATACACTTTTGTTGTATCTGCAGTTCTGTGATAATATGCTTCACAAAAAAGTGTTCAGCGAGCCGGAGCAGAAGATCTATCTTAATTTTTTTGAAGGATATATGGAAGAACTCTATCAGAAGGATAAAACGAAGGTAAATGGAAACATGCTGGCAGATATCATTGAATTACGGAATGAATATCAGGATGCAGGCGGCATTGAAAAATGGGTGAAACGGGCAGAGGATATCATGGAGCAGGACCTTGCTGCGGCAAAAGAAGTGCTGAAATATTACTTTAAGATAAGGAACAGGAGCGGGTTTAGCGAAGCTGTCCGGCGGATAAAGGAGTCGTCTCTGGTTCTGGACAGCGAGCTTCTCGAGTGGGTGAGGTTTTACCCGTCAGACGGATAAAACCGGCGGCAGAAGGCCGGGGCGCACAAAGCCGCGATACCATGGCACAGGAGGTGCACCATGGCGCTGGAATTCCAGGGCGTACTTGAAAAAACAGACAGGGTGGTAGATGACAATGATATGGGAAAATGTGTGGACAATGATAGGGAGCGCGATTGGATATTTTTTGCTGACACTGGTGCTTCCCTCTGTCTGCCTCAGAAAATATACTGCTCAGAAAGAGCTGACTTTCCGTTTTTTCTTCTACCAGTGTATGGGAAACTTATACCTGAACTTTGTGGTTATCTTTCTTGGATTTCTGCATTTTATCAATTTTGTTTCTTTGCTGGTCATGTTGGTTATTCTGCCGTTATCCGTTACTTGTTGGAGGGAGCGCAGAATAATCACCACGTTTCGGAGACGTGCAGCGAAAATCCTGAGAGAACTGATATTAGGGATCTATGGATTCCAGGTATTTTTCCGCAAGATCAGGCTGAACCTAGAAAAATGGCTGCTGAAAAAAAAGAGGTCCCTCAAGGGCAGCGCAATAGAAATCCTGATATTCTGCGCTGTCATGGCGTGGGTCATCTGGTTTTACGGATGGTATAAAATGCATAATACAGGATATGGCCATACGGACGAAGAGACTCATCTTTACTGGATTGGGGCGCTGATCCACGGGAATATGTTTCCGGCCGGTATGTATCCCCACGGAGTGCACACCCTGAATGCGGCGCTAGGAATCCTATTCCCGCTGAATGTTACCCGGGTTTACCTGAACTTTTCGGTTCTTTCAACCGTCATGGTCTTTAGCTCGGCATATGCACTGTTCAGAAAAGTTTTTTCCAATAGATATGTGGCAATGGCGGGCTGGGCATTTTTTGTTCTGACAGATTTGTTCCATTCCACGTCCTATTTTAGGTTTCAGTTTTCGTTTCCAATGGAGTTCGGCCTTGTTGCGGCCTTTGGCATGATCTATGCTATGCTGGCGTACATAAAAAAGAAGCAGAAGGGTGATTTGATTCTGTTTTCAGCCTGCATCACGTGGACACTCATGGCCCATTTTTATGTCACCATTCTCTGCCTGATTATTTGTGTTTGCTTTGGGGTAGTATATCTGATTCCCATACTGCGCAAAAAAGTTTTGCTTCGTTACGCTGCGGCAGGGATCGTAGGTGTCTTACTGGCATGTATCCCGTATATATGGGGTTACCTGAACGGTTATGAATTTGAACGCTCTATTGAATGGGCGCTGGGAATCACGCAGACTACAGCAGAATCAGAGAACCAGAAGACTGAGGGGCCCCGCCCGGAAGATGCGCAGAAGAGTAACTGGCGGGAGGAGGGCGCTCTTTCGTTTGCACAGGATCTGCTGAAAGATGAATCTAAATATCTGTCGTACAATTTCGTAAGCAACAGAGATACCGCCAGGCTGCTCATGCTGGCGGATGGAGCACTTGCCCTGTACGCCATGCTGGGACTGGTTCTTTCAAAAAAGAGGGTGCGTTATTTGGGATATTTGTTCTGGGCGGTGCTTTGGGAGGTCTGTGCAATCCTTGCATGTGCGTATTATCTGAACATTCCTGTTTTAATTGAAGTAAAGCGAATGGCGACTTTCCTGTCATTTTTGACCATCCCTCTGCTGGGGCTGCCTTTTGAGATGCTGTTTACCCTGCTCAGGCTGTGCAGGGTAAAAGAAAAATATCTGGAAATGTCTTTTGCGGTTCTGATCACCGGCGGTATCTGGGCCATGTCGTCAGCGGGAAGAGTGAAGGAAGAACGCTATTACAGTATTACGATTTCGGAGGCAGATATGAGGGTGTGCCTGGATCTGTGTGAAAATCATGAAAAGTATACATGGACGGTCATATCACCTACCAATGATTTATCTGTAATACGCTATACCGGATATCACTATGAGATTATAGATCTGATAAAAGCACTGGATGAAGGAAAGAAAAATATCTATATTCCGACTCCGGATATATATGTGGTAACGGAACGACATCCCATCTCATTTACCAATGACCGTAGAAAAATTGACAGGAGTGACATCGATGCACCGGATAATGTACAGGAGATCAGCCCGGAACTGGCGCTTCAGGATGTGGAGTGGGACCGGGATACCAGTGGTCTGCATGGTGCGGATGCGCCGTATTATTTTCAGCGGGATGTGGTGATGTCTAAGCTCCATTATTGGATGGAGGCGGTAAAGAAGATTTATCCGAACCATGTCTCGGAATATTACCAGGATGAGACGGTCACTGTCTATAAGATTACACAGGATCCTTATTTTACATTAAATTTGTCAGTGGATTATAAGCAGCTGGCAGCAGATAGTATACATTAATCTGCCGCTAGGCTGCAGACCCGCCCGAAGGGCATGAATTACGGGGTGCCCTTTGGGTATACATTAATCTGCGGCTTTAATGCAGACCAGGATGCAGAATAAGTTACAGGGGGCATAGAATGAAAAAAATACTTTTGATGATACCGGCGTACAACGAGGCTGAAAATATAGGGGCTCTTCTAAAGCAAATGAAAGAGGCCGGGCTGGAGACCAGTATGGATATCCTGGTGATTGATGACTGCTCCCGGGACGGCACGTCGGAAATTGTGAAGGAGTCCGGGTTCAAGGTAATCCGGCAAGTTTTTAATATGGGGTATGGGGCTGCTCTGCAGACTGCTTATAAATATGCCGTAGAGAAAGATTATGATTACCTGCTCCAGATGGATGCGGACGGACAGCACGACCTCTGCAATGTGGAGGTGCTGTGCGGGAAACTAGGCTGCTTTTCAGAGGATATGGATACATATCCGGATATTGTCATTGGTTCAAGATTCCTGGAGGGGAGCCAGTCTTTCCATATATCACGGCTAAAAAAATATACAATTCTTTTTTTCAGAAAAATCATTAAAAAAGTGACAGGATGCTGTCTTACCGATCCGACCAGCGGACTTCAGGGGCTTAACAGAAAGGCATTTTCGTTTTACGCTTCCTATAATAATTTTGACTTGAAGTATCCGGACCTGAACATGATTGTGCAGATGCTTCTGCTCGGCTTTTGCATCGAAGAGGTGCCGGCCATTATGCATGAGCGCACCGCGGGAGTGTCCATGCATACGGGGCTCCTTAAAGTGGGAAAGTATATGATTTTGATGATGTTAAGCACATGGAATGCCTGGTCGCGGTATAAGACAGGGAGCACAAAATGAAATTACTGAATAAGTTTAGCATTTCCCAAAAAAACCAGCTGAAGAAATATATCTTTGTTTACATAGTCCTCATACTGTTTTGCCTTTTGCTCGTTTTCCTGCTGGTAGGCAACCTGGATAATATATGGCGGAGCATTCATGAAACCAACAGGGTGGAAACAGACAGCCGTGCCGAGTATCAGGCGGTGGTAAAACTGTCCGAGAAGCTGGAGAAAGAGCACATTGCGCAAGCAAAGCAGGACACTGCGGTTGAAAAGACCGTTGTGTGGGGAACGGGCACGGCGAGTTATAAAGCGGTTGCCCTGCAGCTTAATAATATGAAGGAGGACTTCCGTACTGAAGAACAGTTGGAGGAGTGCGCGGGGGCGGAGATCCTGTTTGTATGCAAAACAGATTTTAATGACCAGGAGATTCAGATGCTGGAGGAGTACAGCAGAGCGGGGGCCGCGCTTTTCTTCACGGAAATCCCATCCGAGGCTGCGCTTGAGAAGAAGAGCGTCAAAGATCTGCTGGGGATTGACACCTATAAAGGGATACAGGAAAAGAAGGGGATCCGCCTTACAGAAAACCTTTTATTTGGGGAGATTACAGAAAGTCGGGAATCTTTCACAATGAAGTCCGTAACACTAAAAAGACAGGCAGAGGTATACGGTTCCGCGCTGCAGAGTAAAAAAGTAAAAAACGAAAATCTTGCGCCTGTATTCTGGAGATATCAGAGCAGTGCAGAAGGCGGGAGCATATACGTGGCGGACAGGGAGCTTATGGCGGGTACCATGGTCTATGCAGTAGTCAGTTTCCTTTTTACAGATTTATACCAGGCCTATATGTACCCGATAGTAAATGCATACTGCTTTGCCGTCTCGGGGATGCCCTATACGGATGAATTCACCTCCGAGTATCTGGAAAAAGAATACCAGCGTGATAGCATGGGAGTACAAAATGATATTTTCTTCCCGGAATTTCGACGCTGTGAAGAGAGGTACGGCGTAAAGACCACCTGGTATACGGATGAACGTGAAGAGATCAAAAAATACTCGAATGCCATGCTTGCGTATTATCTGGATGGAATTGTGGAAGGAAACAATGAGATTGGTACGCTTAATAACTACAGCCTGAAACGGGAGGTGGACTCCCCTTTTGATAACCGGCTTGTGTTATGGAATTCTGATTTTGAATGGACAGATAAGTTAACAGATAGCGTCTGTATCCCATACCGTGCGCTTACAGAGAAAAAATATCAAAACATCATATTTCACGATAAAGGAATCTGCCGGGGAATGGGATTGAACACTGTTTTTACAGACATTTCTCCCTTTTTATATGAAACAGATGAGAAGAAGCAGGAACGCTGGATCGACTACTGCCGGAATCTGGAGACAGTTCTGGGGGTTGAAAAGGAAGATATTCCATGGCTGGAACGAGTGACAGTTGGTGAGGCCGTGTACAGAGTAAAAGCATTTCAAATGATGGAGCCGGAGATTAGATATTCTGATAAACAGATTGATGCGGTGATCGGAAACTTTACGGGAAAAGCGTACTTTTACCTGTCTCTGCCGGCGGACCGGGAAATAAAAGGGGCAGAGGGCGCCTCGGTTACCAGAATCAGTGATGTGCTGTATCTGGTAGAGGCTGAAAAAGCGGATATCAGGATAACGTATGAGGAATAACATAACAGGTACTAGTACAGCATTGCACTAATAATTCAGCAATAAGCACCTGTTCGCTACGCCATAGCTGTACCTGCTTTCGCTAGACGTAGGAAACACTACGCCGTCGCGGAAGCAGGCACAACTCTGACGCAGATATCAGGCACTTATTACCGAAAGATTAATGCACTGCTGTACTAGTACTAAAATCTGGGCAGCAGGGTGGTATAAGAAAGGAAAGGGTTTGTATGAAAGTATGTTTGATTGTTGAAGGAGCATACCCCTATGTCAATGGCGGGGTATCAAGCTGGATGCAGGGGCTGATGCTTGCCATGCCGGATGTTGAGTTCGTGGTACAGTCCATAGCGGCAAGCCCGGATGCGAATCTGCAGTTTAAGTACCAGATTCCCTCCAATGTCAGTGAGATTCAGGAGGTCTATCTTCTTGACGACGATTACGTAAATAATAAAACACAGAAAAAAGTTGCCCTAACGGGGGAAGAGTACGATGCATTCGAGAACCTGATGTTTGAAAGCAATCCAGACTGGGATGTCATTATCCGGTTTTTTGCCGAAAAAGAGGTGTCGTTGAATGCGCTGCTTTCAGGGAAGGACTTTTTTAAAATGACACTGGATTATTATAATGCAAATTTTCGCAGAGTTGCATTTTCGGATTTTCTCTGGACCATGCGTTCCCTGTATCTTCCGCTGTTTACGATTCTAAAATCCAGAACCGAAAAGGCAGATCTGTACCATTCCGTGTCCAGCGGATATGCCGGTATCTGGGGGTGTATGCAGAAGAGCCTGTACAAACGTCCCTTTCTGATGACGGAGCATGGGCTGTATACCAGGGAGCGGGAGGAAGAGATTATCAAAGCGGACTGGGTAAGCGGGATTTACAAGGATATCTGGATTGGGCAGTTTAAAAAGATAGGGGAGTGCTGTTACCAGTATGCGGATAAAGTGGTTTCTTTGTTTGAAGATGCCCGCAGATTCCAGATAGAGCTGGGATGTGATGAAAATAAGACAATGGTTATTCCAAACGGCGTAAATTATCACAAATTTGAAGGTATCCGGCAGAAAGAGAATCAGGATCCATATATCAACGCAGGGGCAGTCCTGCGTGTTACCCCGATCAAGGACGTCAAGACCATGATCAGTGCATTCGCCCTGGCTAAAAACAAGGAGCCGCGGCTGAAGCTATGGATTATGGGCGGTATGGAGGAAGCAGAGGATTATGCTGAAGAATGCCGCGCCATGGTGCGGGACATGGACATTAAGGATGTGGAATTTACCGGAATTATCGATGTAAAAGAGTATATTGGCAGGATGGATTTTCTAATACTGACTAGTATCAGCGAGGGGCAGCCGCTTTCCATACTGGAGGGCTTCGCCGCCAGGAAACCATATATTGCAACAAATGTGGGGAACTGTAAGGGGCTGATCGAAGGGGAACGCGACAATTACGGCCCTGCAGGATACGTCGTACCGGTTATGGGCGTGTCCGAAATCGCCCGTGCGATACTGAAACTTGCGGAGGATGAAAAGACCAGAAAAAGGATGGGGCAGGCAGGTTATCAGAGAGCCGTAAAGGCGTACGATGAATCGGTGGTTTTCGGCACATATTACAATCTTTATCAGAAATTGACAGGAAGCGGGGAGGTGTGAGCATGGCAGGCATCGGATTTGAATTAAAAAAAATATACAGAAAAGAAAGCATATCCAGGGGAATGCTGGGCGTTGTCTACAGCTCCCTTGTGACGATTGGACCTATGATACTGGTGATTGTGGCAATCCTTCTGCTCTATTTCTTTTTAGGGATGACAAAGGTGCCCTATGCGGACAGAGAGCTGCTGTCCTCCACGATTCTTTACACCTTTATCTTTTCCGTCATACTTACCTCACCGTTCAATGTAATCTTTTCCCGGTATCTGGCGGATAAGTTTTACACAGAGGAGTATTCCAACATACTGGCATCCTATTACATGGGAAATTCTATATGCTGTATCATTGCGACACTGCTGTTCCTTCCGGTGGGATGGAGTCTAAGGGTACGGGGGAGATAGACCTGCCATTTATTATTGCGGCCTATATTCAATGGATTTCCCTGGTCATTTTATTCTTTGCAGTTACATATCTGCATGCGACCAAGGATTATAAGATTATCGCGCTTTTTTTCGTAATCGGTATGGCGGTCAGCTTTCTGGTGTCGTTTGCCTTTTATAAAGTGGCTGGGCAGGATGCAATCCATTCTATTATATACGGGCTTTCCCTGGGATTCTTTTTGATTGCGGTCTGCGACTTTTCCTATATAAAGAGGTATTTCAAAAGCGTGTCTAACGAATATGGGGAGTGTATGCACTATTTATGGTCGTTTAAACGGCTTTTAGGTGCTAATTTTTTATATATTCTGGGACTGTATGTTCATAACTTTGTATTCTGGACGGTACCGGGGCGTCTCTTTGTGGCCTCCACGTACTACAGCCACCAGGCATATGATATGGCCTCATGCCTTGCTATGTTTACAAACATTTCTGTTATGGTATCCTTTATGGTTGTGGTGGAGACACGGTTCCACACGGCCTATAAGGAATACATGGAGGGTGTCATAGGAGGAACTTATAAAATGATAGTAAAGGGGAGAAAGAAGCTGTTTCGGACGCTTTCCCAGCAGATCATCCAGGTATTTGGCACGCAGATTGCAATTACATCGGTTGTATTTCTGTTTATGGTATTGTTTGGCAAGAAAATAGGGTTTGACAGTGTTACCATGACCATCTATCCGATGCTTGTGGTTGCTTTTCTGGGAATCTTTATGATGTACGGAAATATCATCTACCTGTATTACTTTGCGGACATGACCGGGGCGTTTCTGACCGGGGCGCTTTTCTTTGCGGCCACTCTGACCTGCAGCCTGTTTTCTAGTAAATGGCCGATTCCCTTTTGGGGTGCGGGAGTATTTATCGGAATGCTTGTGGGCTGGACATACAGCTTTTTTAGAATACGCTGGATCGAAAGAAATCTGGATACCTTCATATTCTGCGATTACAAAGTCGTGGATACGATGAAGTCTTCTAATAAAGGAAAAGTTGTTTACCGAAAGAAGGAGCGCAATGCAGCAGGATAGTGGAAAAAGGCTGCTGCAATGGAATATCATTGTCAGTATGCTAAGCCAGGTTTTGTCTCTGGTGATTAATCTTATTTCAAAGCGGGTGATATGCCTGTACCTGAATGTGGAGTACCTGGGCCTCCAGAGCCTGTACTCCAATTTCTGTGACGTACTGTCCTTTGCATATTTTGGCGCGGGGACGGCGATGCTGTTTAGTTTTTACGGTCCTCTGGCCAGAGGAGATAAGGAGAGGCTGGCTGCCATTTACCGTCACTATGATGGCATTTATAAAAAAATGACCTGTGTAGTCCTCGGAATCGGTTCTATATCCACCATATTTGCGGTGTTCTCGGTCAATGCCAGTATCAGCGATTTAGAAGTGGCTGTCACGTACCTGACATTTATGCTGTCCGTCGTTCTATATAACAGGCAGATGGTGAGGAATTACTTTATCCAGGCGGACCAGCGCAGATATTTTGTGGCAGCGGTGACCGGAGGGGTGGATGCCTCTGCCCTTATTATCGAGATCCTGCTTCTAAAGTACTTCAAAAGCTATGAGGCATTTGTAGTCTGCATACTGGTTAAAAATATACTGATAAACGGGATTTTCGGTAAATATCTGAAGATCCGCTATGGGTATCTATTTAAAAGGGGGAGCAGGCTGGAAAAAGAAGAGGCGGATACGATCAAAAGCAATGTTTCCGATATGGTGATGTACCGATTTGGAAAGGTTCTGATCAGCAATACGGATAATATCTTTATCTCCCGCTTCATCAGTACTGCTATGGTTGGAATTTATTCGAATTATCAGTTTATTATCGCAGGAATTACAAGCCTGATTGCCGCTTTCTACGAGGCTATTACGGCAAGAGTGGGCCAGATGCTGTCCATGAGCGAAAGAGAAAACCAATATCAGGGCTTTCAGTTCTATTCGTTTATCAATTCCTGGATGGCGGGAGCCACGATTGTCTGTTTTTATTATCTGGTTCAGGATTTTATCAGGATCTGGATGGGGTCGGTGGACCTGCTTTCCCGGGAAGTGATTATTGTGATCATTGTAAACTATTACCTGGAAATATGCAGATCTGCCACCAAGATGTACCGGGAAAGCGCCGGGCTGTTTAAAAATATTAAACGCATGATATTGATCAAGGGCGGACTGAATATCGTTCTTTCCTTTGTACTGGGAAAAATATGGGGGCTGTGGGGAATTTTAATTGCAACGACTATTGCATCGGCTGCCACGCTTTTCTGGTACGAACCCCTCATTGTATTCCGGTATTTTAAAAAAAGCTTTATGAACGAAATCTATTATCAGTTCATCACGCTTCTGCAGATGGCGGCATCCTTCCTTGTTACAGGGCTGGCCGTCGGGGCGCTTCCGGAAGGCGGAGTCCTGCACTTCCTCTTGAAAGCCGCTGTGTGCGGGGTGGTATGCAATCTTTGCTATCTGGTATTCTACTTTATCTTTAAACAGAGTATGAAAAAGTATAGCAAACCATAGGCAAAACCGGTTTGTGCCGTGAAGTATTGCCGAAGAAGGAAATGGTATCTGGAAGAGGAGGCATTATGGAGATCAGCTTTATTATCCCCGTATATAATGGGGAACAGTTTATACGCCGTTGTATTTGTGAAATCCGCAGATGGGAGTGGGAGGAGCAGATAGAGATTCTGATCATTGATGACGGGTCTACGGACTGCACGGGGATAATCTGTGATGAGGAGGCCGCTGCAGATAAACGGGTCAAAGTGTTTCATATTGAGAACTGTGGACAGGGACTGGCCAGAAATTAT
This sequence comes from Clostridiales bacterium VE202-21, assembly GCA_000509105.1. Classification (GTDB taxonomy): domain Bacteria; phylum Bacillota; class Clostridia; order Lachnospirales; family Lachnospiraceae; genus Faecalicatena; species Faecalicatena contorta. Next base: position 13,731 of record BAIF02000009.1, read on the forward strand.
GGGCTCAGGGCGGCAGCGGGGAAGTATATCTGTTTTGCGGATGCAGATGACAGGGTGGACACCAGGAACATCTACCGATTGTGGGAACAGGCAAAATCCGTCCACGCGGATGTCGCCATGGGCGGTTATTACAGGACAGACGACCGAACAGAGGAGTGGGTGCACGTGCCCGGAGAAGGCCTGATGAAACGGCGGGGAACAGACGCAGAAATGGGGCTGTACCATAAGGTGAAGACGCAGAGCATGTTCGGCTATGTGTGGAATAAATTATACCGGCGGCAGTTTCTGCGGGAGCAGGATATATGGATGGATGACATCCGGACCATGAATATGGAAGATTTTATGTTTAACATGAAGGTGTGGAGCCGCAATCCGGTGTTTTACTGTATGGACTGTCCGATCTGCTATTACATAACGGCTCATGCGTCAACGACCCGCAGACCAGATCCACAGGTTCATACGAAAAGCGTCAATATGATCCGTACGCTTGTTGGTTATCTCGATGGGGAGGGCGTTCTGGAAGAGAACCTGGATATGGTGGTTCCGGTGATTATGAGGTCTTTCTGCTGGTCAATGATAAAAAACATCCCATATGAAGGGATGTCTATGAGACGCCTTGAGGAGCGGGCTGGGACGTTTGCTTATGCCCCGGAGGTCGAAAAGGCGCTCGGCGCTGTGGATGCATCAAAACATTTAAAATCCCTTGTCTCGGCGCCGCAGAGGTGGTTCTATCGTTTCTGCATGTGTGCGCTGAAGCGGAAAATGATTAAAAGCATCAGCCGCATATTTTATATATGCTATCCGCTGATGAAACGATATGCATCGGCAGTTCTAAAGTAGAGGAGCGAAAGATATGATAAGTGTAATTGTCCCTGTTTACAGGGTGGAGCAGTATCTGGATGCATGCATTGAATCCATACTGGGCCAAACATTTCAGGACTTTGAGCTGATCCTGGTAGATGACGGCTCCCCGGATAACTGCGGGGAGATCTGCGACAGGTATGCCGGGCAAGACGCCAGAATCCGCGCCGTGCACCAGGAAAATCGTGGGCTGTCCGGGGCCAGAAATACAGGAACCGGCCTGGCAGAAGGGGAGTATATTACATACATCGACAGCGATGACAGGATCGGGCCAGAATATTTGGAGGTACTGTACAATAATGCCGTAGAATACCGGGCACAGGTATCTGTCTGCGGGTACTGCCTGGTATGGGAACACGAAAGTGGGCAGAGCAGAAATGGGCAGAACAAAAAGAAGGGGGAACAGGACTTTCATACCCTGGTTTATACCGGCAGGCAGGCTGCCGAGAAGATCGTGAAAGAAAGCACGCGTGCGATGATTACTGCCTGGGGAAAACTTTATCACAGAGACCTGAAGCCGCTGCTGGTATATCCGGAAGGAAAGACTCACGAAGATGAGTTTGTGACGTACCGCGTTTTTTATGCAGCCAGACGGGTCGCTGTATCAAACCGCCCGCTGTACCATTATCTGCAGCGCAGCGGGAGCATCATGAATGACGGCTTCCGGGAAAAGCGCCTGGATAAGATCAGGGCGCTGCGGGAGGCTGTTACATTTTTCCGGGAGAACAATGACCGGGAGCTGGAACGGTATGCGAGGAAACGGTATCTGACCAATTTGCAGATCGCATGGTACCGGACCGCGAAGTTTCTGCCGGATCGAAAAGAGCTGAGCGGGCTGCTGCGGGCGCAATGGAAGTTGACTTACGGTATATATAGGAAAGAGATCCTGGAATGCGGGGGATTTATGGAGCGGTTGTCGATCCGCATATTTTCCGTTTCACCGCGGGTATACAGGGTGATGGCGGAGGTATATCTGAAATTATTTCCGGAGGTTTGAGACGATTAAAAAAGATAGAAAAATCCAAAAAGCACTACGATTTATGATTCTTATAGTTCTATTGGCGGTTGCGGTTATCTGGGCGGTATCTGAGTACCGGGGCAGGCTTGCTTTTACTTACAGGGAGAGTGGCAGCAGGGTGGCAAATCCCTTTCAGGGAGTCTATTTCCAGTGCTCCGCCGGGGATACTGACAGGCTCTATGATATGGCGGAGGAACACCCGGACTATGATGTAGTTCTGCTTACCTATCTTTTGGATGACGAGAGGGAGATGGATGTGATACCAGAGGATAAGGTACAGGATCTGGAAAATGCACTGAGCATTGCCAGGGAACTGGGGCTTTCAGTTATATTCCGGGCAGCATATGATTTCCAGGGGGAGTATGAGGATCCGGATTTTGATATCATGCTAAAGCACATCCGTCAGACAGGGAAGGTTCTGAATGCTTATAAAGACTGTATCGCGGGAGTCCAGGCCGGTATGATCGGTGCGTTTGGAGAATGGACCCAGAGCCGGTACATGGATACAAAAAGGTACCGTATGGAGGTCATACGTGCTTGGGAGAGCGTGCTGGATGAAAGAATTCCCGTGTCTGTAAGAAGGCAGAAGTTTATACGGGAGGCTGAAGCATGGGGGTGCGATACCGACAGGCTGGGGGTCTATAATGACGGGTTGTTTTCCAGCGAAAGCGATCTGGGTACCTACAGGGAAGATTACACAAGAGAAGAGGATCTGAGGTGGTCCGCTGCGAACATTAAGGTGCCGTTTAACGGAGGAGAGATGCCCTTTATCAGTGAATTCACCGATATACACAATGTGGCGGAAGAAGCGCAGCAGCTGAATCTGTCGTACCTGCATGCGGAGTACAATCATGAGGTGTGGCAGTACTGGGCGGGGCAGGAATATGACAATATGCCGGGGGATGAATACATTAAAATGTATCTGGGCTGCAGGCCGTGGGCAGAATCGTTTAGTATCGACAGGCATTTTACGGCAAAAAAGCAGTTACGGCTGGAGCTGGAGATAAGAAACAGCGGCTTTTCCATGATCAATCCGAACTACCGGTGGTATTTTATTCTGCGGTGCGGAGAAGCGGAAAAGCGGATAAGGGCCGATTCAGAAATGGAATCAAAGGAAAAGGGGACAGTCAGCGCCGAATTAGCGAATCCCTTTCCGCGGGAAGAGCTGGAGAAAAACGGAATGACTGTGGGAATCCAAATCTCAAAAGAAGAGCCGCGGGATATAGTTGAAGCTTACTGTGTCCGGCTGGCAAACGACAAAATGGGATATGAAAACGGAATTAATATTTTAGCAAATATCAATCAGTGAGGACAGAGGGTAAATGAAAAAGCAGCGTAAACCGTGCTGGCTGGAAAAGGCATATTGGGTGGCATGTGAAAAGATCCTGGGTTTCCTGGCATTGCTGCCGGCCAGGGATCATAAAATCGTGTTTGATAATTTTGGAGGAAGGGGATACGGCTGCGATCCGAAGTATATAGCAGAGGAGCTGTTAAAGCGGGACGAGGATCTGGATCTCGTATGGCTGACCCGTGGTATGCCGGAAGAATTTCCAAAAGGTATCCGTCCGGTCCGGTACGGCGGAATCAGGGCGGTGTATGAGCAGGCGACGGCGCGGGTGTGGGTGGATAACTTTAAGAGCGGTATCCGCATACGGAAAAAGAAGGAGCAGTATTATATTCAGACATGGCATTCTTCCCTGGGACTGAAAAAGAATGAACAGGATGCCGTGCAGCTGGACCGGGCTTATGTAAGAAAGGCCATGCGGGATGCATCCATGACGGATCTGATGTATTCTAATAACGCTTTCCGGGCGGATAAATACAGAAATAGCTTCTGGTATCATGGAGAAGTGATGCGGTGCGGACATCCCAGAAACGGTGTTCTGCTCCATACGCCCCCCGCGGTAATCCGGAAGGTACGGGAATATTTTGGGATACCGGAAGAGAAAAAGATCCTTCTCTATGCACCTACTTTCCGGTCGAAAACGGGAAGCGCAGGGTACCGGCTGGATATCGGCGCCTGCCTGGAAGCTCTGCGGGACAGATTCGGAGGGGATTATATCTGCCTTTTCAGAATGCATCCCAATGTGGCATATCAGGGTACGGAATGCTCGGAGGGAATAATCCCCGCCTCTGATTATCCGGATATGCAGGAGCTTATGGCTGCCGCGGATGTCATGATTACGGACTATTCCGGGAGTATGTTTGAGTTTATGCTGACGGGAAGGCCGGTATTTCTTTTTGCGGGGGATATTGCCCGGTATCTGGCTGATGAGCGGGAATTGTACTTTACCTTCGAAGAGCTGCCCTTTTCCCTGGCAGAGAATAAAACGCAGCTGCGTCAAAATATTCTGGAGTTTGATTGTGAGGAATATAAAGCAGCGTGCATGCAGTTTATGGAGCTTGTCGGGATGGAGGAGGACGGAGAAGGGGCCAGGGTGCTGGCGGACCGGATCTTAG
>BAIF02000008.1 GCA_000509105.1 Clostridiales bacterium VE202-21
AAGATACATATCTTCATATGGCCCAGTGGCTCAGTTGGTTAGAGCGCCGCCCTGTCACGGCGGAGGTCGAGAGTTCGAGTCTCTTCTGGGTCGTTGCTTATTTACCGTATAGGCTTTTAATCTGGTAAATAGCATTAATTTTGTGGGATCTTAGCTCAGCTGGGAGAGCATCTGCCTTACAAGCAGAGGGTCATAGGTTCGAGCCCTATAGGTCCCACTTAACAAGAATGGATGGATTCCCGAGTGGCCAAAGGGGGCAGACTGTAAATCTGTTGGCGACGCCTTCGAAGGTTCGAATCCTTCTCCATCCACTTGAGAAGTAATTCTCATAAGCCGTAAGGTTTGTGCTGATGTGGCTCAATTCATTAAGATTGACTAAGTCAATCACAAGCAGAGTGCTGATTACAAATCAGTCGCTTTGAGAAGATGTAATTATGCCGATGTGGCTCAATTGGCAGAGCAGCTGATTTGTAATCAGCAGGTTATCGGTTCGAGTCCGATCATCGGCTTTATCTCATTAGAGATAAGAAAAATTTAATAGCGCGGGGTGGAGCAGTCTGGAAGCTCGTCGGGCTCATAACCCGAAGGTCGTAGGTTCAAATCCTGCCCCCGCAACTCAGACTTTTTAAGTCTAATGCCCAGATAGCTCAGTTGGTAGAGCAGAGGACTGAAAATCCTCGTGTCGCTGGTTCGATTCCGGCTCTGGGCATTTTCTTTGCAAAAAAGAAAGACAACCTAATATGGGCGTGTAGCTCAGGTGGTAGAGCACTTGACTTTTAATCAAGTTGTCCGGGGTTCGAATCCCCGCACGCTCATGACAGAGAAATGCCGTAAATCCTTAAATACAGAGGGTTTGCGGTATTTTAATTTTTATGCAAATTGTGATTATTTGCACTCTGCAGGCGCACATCTGTCCCATTTGCCCAAGACAGCTAAAAAGATTGTGGTAATCACTTAATTTATGGTACCATATAAGAGAGGGAATGGACGGAAAAATAGGACGTAGAAATGTAATTTACGGCGTTAGCTGAAGTATAGGAGCATGAATGGATAATTTATATAAGAAATTGCGGGATTACAGCCGTTCGGATTATTATGGATTTCATATGCCGGGGCACAAGCGGAGAGGAATCCTGACGGGTTGTGACCTGCCTTATTCAATTGATATTACAGAGATAGAAGGTTTTGATGATCTGCACCATGCAAGAGGTATACTAAAGGAGGCTGAAGAGCGTGCTGCTGCATTGTATCATTCTTTGGAGACACATTACCTGATTAATGGAAGCACAACAGGGATATTGAGTGCTGTAATGGGTTGTACGGCAAAAGGGGACAGAATATTAATGGCAAGAAACTGCCATAAATCAGTTTACCATGCAGTTTTAATGCATGAACTGAGACCAGTCTATATTTATCCGGAATTTTATGCAGATGTGGAATTAAACGGGCCTGTTAAACCAAAAGATATAGAAAATGCCTTGGATAAGTATGAGGATATCAAGGCGGTGGTAATCACCTCTCCAACATATGACGGAGTTATATCGGATATAAAATCTATTGCGGCTGTGGTTCACAGGAAAGGAATTCCTTTGATTGTCGATGAGGCTCATGGAGCCCATCTGGGGTTTCATCCGTATTTTGCGAAAAATTCAGTGTCCCTTGGGGCGGATGTGGTTATACACAGCCTTCATAAAACTCTTCCTGCGCTGACGCAGACAGCCTTAATCCATATCAATAAAAATAAGAATTTAAAAGAAAATCTGGATATCAGCGGGGAGATTACGCAGTATCTGCATATGCTGCAGACAAGCAGTCCTTCCTATGTACTGATGGCAGGTATAGATGAATGTATTGAGATGATGTCCTATGGAGGACATATGTATCTTGATAAATATGCAGTATTATTACAGCAGACACGTGAATCGCTGCAGAAACTGAACTGTTTAAAACTACTTGAAACAGAATTATATGATAAATCTAAGATAGTGATTTCAGTAAAAGGGACTGGTATAACGGGTCGGCAGCTCTATATGACTCTTTTGGAGCGATACCATCTTCAGATGGAGATGGCGGCCGGGTCTTATGTGATTGCCATGACCTCAATGGCAGACACGAAAGAGGGCATGAAGCGCCTGACGGATGCGCTGCTGGAAATTGACGCGGGCCTGTCATCTGAAAAAAAGTTGTCTGTAGAATTTTTACTTCCTCCGCTTAGGCAGATATATACGAGTGCAGAGACCAAAGAAGCTGTGGGAAGAGGAAGCGGACGAAGAACTCAAAGCCTGGAATGGGGGAAATCTGTTGGAAAAGTTTCATCAGAATATGCTTATGTTTATCCTCCTGGGATTCCCTTAATTGTTCCCGGGGAAGAGATTTCTGAAGAAGCAGCAGCTTTACTTGAAAAATACCGGGATCAGGGATTTTCTGTGGAAGGTATGAAAGAAGAAGGTAAAATTGAGGTGTTGATAAATGGGTAAGATATGTTACATTATGGGCAAAAGTTCCTCCGGAAAAGATACTATTTTTAAAAAATTGAAGGAAATTCTGCCTCAGTTCAGAACAATTATTCTATATACGACAAGGCCGATCCGGGCAGGGGAAACGAATGGGGTGGAGTATTATTTCACTGATGAGGCAAAGCTGAAAATTTTGGAAAAGCAGGGGGCTGTAATTGAAATGCGAGCCTATCATACAAAATGCGGGGTATGGAAGTATTTTACGGCAGACGACGGGCAGATTGATCTGGAAAAATATCACTATATTGTTATTGGGACGCTGCAGTCTTATGAGGAAATGCGCCGGTATTTTGGGGAGGACAGGCTGGTACCTGTTTATATAGAAGTGGAGGACGGGGAAAGGCTCTCAAGGGCGCTTATGAGAGAGAGGCAGCAAAGTGAGCCTAAGTATTCCGAGATGTGCAGACGGTTTCTGGCAGACCAGGAGGATTTTTCAGAAGAAAACCTGGAGAATGCAGGAATTATGAAGCGGTTTCAAAATAATAATATGGAAGAATGTATTCAGGAAATACAGATGTATCTGGAGAGAGAGATGGAGGAGGGATAGTTTATTTAAAGAAAGAGGGAGAAACAGATTACTCTGCTTCTCCCTCTGCTACTATATCCTCGAGTACACGAATCAGGTCGTGAATGTTCTTTAATTGGACATTTCTTTCGAGTATACAGTCTTTCAAGTTGATCGGTAATGATTCAAACTTGTCCCGGAGTTCCGGTGCTATATAAGATGCCATATTCTCACCTCGGTATAGGATGTCCGGATCGGGGATAAATTATGAGTTAATAATAAAAAAATGAGTGACAGTTTAAAAAACATTTCATGCCTTATTTGGGACAATACAGATGTTAGACGGAGAAAATCTCCTTTCCCTTTATTTTTTTGATTTTGGCGCGTTTTAAGGACATTGAAAAGTGTTTTATGGACTCAGTGTGATAAAAGTTGTTTCTTAAAAAATAATTCGTTAATAAATTATTTTACTGTGATAGGCCAGTGATAAATTCTCGAAGAAATCCCGTATTTATGGGCTATATCTTCATGAAAATTTATGATATACTTAATGAGTAGTTCACAACTTTGTAAGAAACCTATAGTACAATAAACGTAACTGTTCATACTTTGAACAAATGCAGTAACCAGATGGTAAATTACAAAGGAATACGGAGAGGCAGCAGGTGATGTAATGAGCGGTTTTAAGGATGTAGTTGGACACAAAAATATCATACAATATATAGGCAATGCAGTGAAGACGGACAAGGTATCACATGCATATATAATGAATGGGGAAAAAGGGGCAGGCAAAAAGCTGCTTGCTAATTTATTTGCAATGAGCCTGCAGTGCCAGAACCGGGAGGAAGACGGAGATGCCTGCGGCAAATGTCAGTCCTGTAAACAGGCGATGAATCATAATCAGCCGGATATCATTAAGGTTACGCATGAGAAACCGAATACGATCAGTATCGACGATATCCGTGAACAGGTAAATAATGATATTGTGATCAAACCATACAGCAGCAGATATAAGATATACATTATAGCAGATGCGGATATGATGAGTGTACAGGCCCAGAACGCGATTCTTAAGACTATTGAAGAGCCGCCGGAATATGCGGTTATTATGCTGCTTACGGAGAATGCGGAGACGCTGCTTCCCACAATCAGGTCCAGATGTGTGATGCTCAAGCTGCGGAATATTAAGGACCAGCTTGTAAAAAAGTATTTGATGGAACAGATGCAGGTGCCGGATTATAAAGCAGATGTCTGTGTGGCGTTTGCTCAGGGCAATATGGGAAAGGCCATTATGCTGGCTACTTCGGAACATTTTAATGAGATTAAGGAAGAAGCGGTTCATCTGCTGAGAAATATCAATGATTTGGATCTGAATGAACTGATTGAGGCAGTGAAGAGATGCATGTCCTATAAGCTGGAGATCACGGATTACATGGATGTGATCGCAGTATGGTACAGGGATGTGCTCATTTATAAGGCAACCAGAAATGTGGACAGGGTTGTATTTTCGGATCAGCTGAAGTATATTAAAGAACGGGCGAGCAAGAGTTCTTATGAGGGAATTGAGATTATTCTGGATGCACTGGAAAAGGCAAAGTCCCGCCTGAAGGCGAATGTAAACTTTGAATTGACTATGGAATTGCTTTTATTGACAATAAAGGAGAATTAACGGGATGACGAAAGTAATAGGTGTGAGATTCCGCACTGCAGGAAAGATATACTTCTTTGCACCGGGGAAGTTTGAGATCACACAGGGTGACAATGTAATTGTTGAGACAGCGAGAGGCGTAGAATACGGGCGTGTTGTAAGCGGGCCAAAAGAGGTGAAGGACGAGGAAGTTGTGCAGCCGCTGAAGTCGGTGATCCGTGTGGCTACTGAGCAGGACCGCAAAGTAGAGGAGAAGAACCGTGAGAAGGAAAAGGATGCCTTTAAGATCTGTCTGGAGAAGATCCGCAAGCATGGCCTGGATATGAAGCTTATTGATGCAGAATATACATTTGACAATAATAAGGTGCTGTTTTACTTTACGGCGGATGGCAGGATCGATTTCAGAGAACTGGTAAAGGATCTGGCAGCAGTATTCAGAACCAGGATTGAACTCCGTCAGATTGGTGTGAGGGATGAGACAAAGATCCGCGGAGGAATCGGGATATGCGGGAGACCTCTGTGCTGCAATACTTATTTATCTGAATTTGCTGCAGTTTCTATAAAGATGGCGAAGGAACAGAATCTGTCCCTGAATCCGACGAAGATATCGGGAGTTTGCGGCCGTTTGATGTGCTGTCTGACTAACGAGGAAGAGACATACGAGGAGCTGAACAGCCAGCTCCCTACTTTGGGAGATACCGTGACAACGCCAGAGGGGCTTTCAGGAACGGTTCATTCACTGAGCGTACTGCGGAAGCTTGTAAAGGTAATTGTGGTTCTGGAAAACGATGAAAAAGAGATACGCGAATACAGAGCTGAGGAACTGAAGTTCAGGCCGCGGCGTAAAAAGGCAAAAGTGTCCAAGGAAGAGATGAAGAAACTGGCCGCGCTGGAAAAAGGTGAAGGAGCATCGAAGTTAGATGACAACTAAGTTAAGACCGGGAGAGAGGCTGGATGATCTCCAGCTGGACGGATATGAGATTATTCAGAATCCGGAGAGGTTCTGTTTTGGGATCGATGCCGTTTTGCTCTCCGATTTTGTAAGAGTAAAAAAAGAGGAGACGGTTCTGGATCTGGGAACTGGGACGGGTATCCTGCCCATTCTCCTCGCTGCAAAGACGCGGGGAAAGCATTTTACGGGGCTGGAGATACAGACGGAAAGCGCGGATATGGCGGTGAGAAGTGTGGAGCACAACCGGCTGGGAGAACGGATTGATATTGTAACAGGAGATATCAAAGAGGCAGCGGAGATATTTCGGCCTGCCTTTTTTGATGTTATCGTGACAAATCCTCCGTATATGCTGGCGGAGCACGGACTTCAGAATCCCAGGGATGCCAAAGCCATTGCCAGGCATGAGGTACTCTGTACGCTGGATGATATACTGCGGGAGAGCGGAAAGCTGCTGCAGGAGAGCAAAGGCAGATTTTATATGATTCACAAACCGTTTCGTCTTGCGGAGATTATTATTAAGATGAATCAGTATAAGATCGAACCGAAGCGTATCCAGTTTATCCACCCGTATGTGGATAAAGAGCCGACGATGGTTCTGCTTGAAGGAATCAAGGGCGGAAAGTCCAGGGTAAAAATTGAACCTCCTGTTATTATGTACAAATAGATGTAACCGTTCAGACTTGCCCGAACGGTTACCAATAGATAGCGGGTGAGACATCTGGGGCTGATAAGGAGGATTTATGTCAGGAATATTATACTTATGCGCTACCCCGATCGGGAATCTTGAGGACATGACGTTTCGGGTGATACGGACTCTGAAGGAGGCTGATCTGATTGCGGCGGAGGATACGCGCAATAGTATCAGGCTGCTGAATCATTTTGAGATACGTACTCCTATGACAAGCTACCATGAATATAATAAGTTTGAGAAGGGCCGAAAACTTGTGGAAAAACTGCTGGAGGGCCAGAATATTGCGCTGATTACTGATGCGGGAACACCCGGGATCTCAGATCCGGGAGAGGAACTGGTCCGAATGTGCTGCGAAGCGGGAATCACGGTGACCTCTCTTCCGGGTGCGTCGGCTTGCATTACGGCGCTGACAATATCCGGTCTGTCCACCAGGAGGTTTGCTTTTGAAGCCTTTCTTCCCACGGACAAGAAGGAGCGGGAGTGGGTGCTGGAAGAACTGGAGGGAGAGTTTCGGACAATCATTTTGTATGAGGCGCCCCACAGGCTTGTGAAAACGTTGAAGCTGCTTCTGGAACGTTTGGGGAACAGACGGATTACCGTCTGCAGAGAGCTGACGAAAAAGTATGAGACTGTATTTACCTCGACCCTTGAGGAGGCGGCTTTGTTTTATGGGGAGCATGAGCCAAAGGGGGAATGTGTGCTTGTGGTTGAAGGCCGCAGCCGCAGTGAGGCTGTCCGAGAAGAACAGGAAAAATGGGAAGCGATGAGCATTGAGGCACATATGGAATATTATACTTCCAGGGGAATGGCAAAAAAAGAGGCCATGAGGATGGTAGCAAAAGACCGTGGAGTTCAGAAACGGGAGATTTACAATTATTTGGAACGTTAGAGATAACTATATTGTTAAGAATTTGCAACAGTTCAAACCTAGCTTAACGGTTACGAGAATTAGTCAACATAGACAGAGAGATTAAAAATTTGCATTGGAATTTTAGAAAATTGTAACATTGACGATTTGGGAAGGAAAGTATAGAATAAATTACAAGTTCAAGAAGACCAGGCAGACGAAGGCGTCTCATTTAAAGGAGGCCCTTTTTCTTTTAAGATTTCCGGACAGGACATTTTGGACAGACATCGGGTAAGACAGCAGGACAGACATCAGGTACAGTCAGCAGGTAAGGCATCTTGAAGAAACATCGGATCAGGCATCCATGCAGAGCATGATAGGAGTTCCGGAACATACAGCATCAGACTTGGATTGAACTATGTTAGGGCGTATTACATTTTATGTAATGCGCCTTTTCATGTGGTGTGCGTGTTTACTATACAAAAAAATCACCTTTCCGTTATAATAAGCCTGTTCAAGCCGAGTTATAACGGAAAAGTGGTTATTTATGTTTTTGTAAGTAGTGAAACTTATTTTGGCATATAACGTCCGCCGTCTACGCCAATTACCTGACCACACTGATGACATCCAGTAATATCAGAGGCAAGGAAGAGAACTGCATACGCTACATCCCAGGGAGTTCCAACCTGCCCTAAGGGGCTAAAAGTCTTCCAATACTCTAAAGTTTCTGGATTTGAAGTGAATGCCGGCCACGGTGAACCTGATGTGAAATGTCCATCAATTGGAGGAGTTGCACCTGGAGCAACGCAGTTGATACGGATGCCGTCTTTTGCAACATCCTGTGCAATTGTCTGAGCTAAGTGGATGACAGCACTCTTTAATGCACCGTATACACACTCATCAGAGTCGTGAACACGTCCACAAGTAGAAGCGTTATTTACAAAATTGCCATGTCCTTGTTTTTGCATGATTGGTAAAATATATTTCCAAGCATTCATACATGATAAAAAATTAATTTCGTAAATTTTTTGCCATAAGTTTCTATCGAGTTCGAGGAATTTTCCAAGAGAATCCCAGCCAACACCGTGATAAACACTGTCGATAGCACCATGCAGTAAAGCAGATTCTGCAGCATGAGCTGTATCTTCGTAACTTGTTGCATCGCATTTAACGATTTCGGCCCATGGAGCACCTGCCTCAAGAGCCTCTAAAGCAACTTTTTCACAAGATTCTAAATCTCTTCCAGCAATTGTTACACCAGCACCTTCCTGAGCAAATGCGAGAGTAACACATCTTCCAATATTAGAATGTCCCCCAAATAATAAAATATTTTTGTTTTTTAAACCTAAATCCATATAGGTACCACCTTTCATAATTTAGACGATATGTGGCGGTACACAAGGTTAATTAACGCTGATGTGAGAGCATTGGAACGGGCTTAAAGTCAAAATAAACATTGTTATTATTGTTTTCGCTGAAACAATCAACGCTAAAACAAACAGAATATAAATCCTCATCAGGTCTGTGATGAGTAATTCCCCACCATAGAGGAATATGATCTTTGATATAACCAATACTTTCAATGATGGAATAAGGGGTTCCAATAGGTCTTTCTAAGATAGAAGACTCTTTTTCATCAAGAACACCATGAAGAAATCTTTCTTCATAAAAAGTGATATCAATTGAAAAATCGTTTGTAAAAAAATCATTATAATTATCAATTGTAAGTCCAGGGCAATGTTTGCATACGATATAACGCAATTCATGAAGAAACGGAATATCGTGGTGAACATAACGGAGACTGTCAAGTACAAGAATTGTATCATCATCTTCAACCGCTAATACACGTTTTAAGTGACGGCTTAAATCTTTTCCTGTCCGCTGTTCGATTGAGCGAAATCTTGAACGGAAAGAAATTCCCTGTGCTTTTGCGGATGCAGTTAAGCTGGTCATTGTAAAATAATCATTTAAAGTCTGTTTTGAACGAACAAAGGTACCGACTCCTTTTCGAAACTCTAAGTATCCTGCGCTAATCAGATTACTAATCGCTTTATTGGAAGTTGAACGACTAACGCCATATTGCTGGCAGATCGCACGTTCTGCTAAAAATTTATCGCCAGGCTGATATTCATCCGAAAGTATACGATCACGCAAAAGTATATATAGCTGTTCATATAAACTAGTCGTATTTAATACATTTGATGTCATAGGAAAAATGTCCTTTTCTTTAAATTATTTGTGAGCATGTGACCCTACCACATAATTTTATTCTGAAAAGACGAAGAAGTCAAGAGGTTCATTTAAGTATGCAAAAAAAAGAATTATATAATATAAACAAAAAAATGTAGTAAAAAATATGAAAAATAGAGAAAATGATGATTAATATATTGACAAATAAAACAAAGCCGAGTATTATAATTCTAAAGATGATATGTGGACAGACCACATAGTGGCTACACAAAAAAGTGGACGGATTAATGTAATTAAAAAAAAGAAGGGAGGTTTGGTAAAAAAAGGGAAAAATATTGGACAGGCCACATAACAACTAAAGAAAAGGAGATGAGAAAACGTAATGGGTAATTCAGTTGATTTCAAAGAAGACATTAAATTACGAGAAAAATTGTGTTACACCTCAGGTAACGTAGCAGCTGTATTAGTTAATACAACATTATCCAGTTACTTGATGTATTTTTACACGGACATCTTAGGAATCGCAGCATCAGCAGCGGCAGCAATCTTTTTATTCTCGCGTATTTGGGATGCTTTTAATGATCCATTAATGGGAATGGTTGCGGATCGCACCAGAAGCAGATGGGGTACATATCGGCCATGGATATTATGGGTTGCTTTACCAATGACAATTTGCGGAATCTTATGTTTCACTGCACCTGATTTTTCCTATACAGGGAAATTAATATGGGCATGGGTAACCTACATAGCATGTGGTATGTGTTACACAGGGATTTATATTCCATATGGTGTTATGAATAACGTTATGACGAGGGATATGAATCAAAGATTAACATTAGCTACATTCAGAGAGACAGGTTCAGATATTGCTTCTATGATCATTGGTTTCACAACAATGCCGCTCGTACTTGCAATTGGTCATGGAAATGAAGCAAAAGGATTTCAGGGAACAATGACTGTTTATTCTTTAATCGGATTAGCTTGTTTAGTAATCTGCTTCCTTGGAATTCGAGAAAGACGTACTCCTGAAATCAGTAAACTTACATTAAAAGAATCTATTGGATCTTTGAAGGGGAACAAACCTGCATTAGTAATCATGTTAGCTATGATAGTGATGAACGGAATCGTAATGTATGAATTTAGCTGGTTCGTTTACTATATTAAATATTTCTTACATAGAATGGATTTACAGCCAATTATCATGACAATGATTCCCGGTGTTGCTCTTATTTGTAAATTTATTATTAATCCCATTGCACAGAGGGTTGGAAAGAAACCGATGTTAATCGTTGGCAGCTGCATTTATTTGTTAGATGGAATATTGTTCTTAGCTGCCGGATCAAATCTAGTATTAGCGATTATAGCATGTGCAGGATTTGGGGCAGGACTTACTTTCTTCTTTGTAATGGTATGGGGGAGCGTTCCTGATATTGTAGAGTACGGGGAGTGGAAGACAGGAGTCAGAGCACCTGGTTTCCTTTATTCTATGGGAACATTATCAAATAAACTTGGCTTAGGATTTTCTGGTTTATTAGCTGGATGGATGCTTACAGTAATTAACTATGTTCCAGGTGCTGAACAAACAGCGGCAGTACAGCACGGAATTTACCTTTCAACAGGTATTCCATTAGTAGTTGCAGGAATTCTTTGTGTCATCCTTTTCTTATTCTATGATTTAACACAGGAAAAATATAACGAGATTCTTACAGAACTTGCAGAAAGAAATGCACAAAAATAAATCCCTTAAAGGGAAATAAATAAATAAAAGGAGAAACAAAATGAAAATGAAATCAGCATTATGGGACAAAATCGGACATATGTCTGTAGTTGAAATGGATGTTCCAGAACCAAAGAGAAATGAAGTAAAAATTAAGATCGCATATTGTGGTATCTGTGATAATGATCCTCAGATCATTAACGGGGGATATCCAATCCTTCAGCCACCCATGACTATGGGTCATGAGTACACGGGAACAATCGTTGAAGTTGGAGAAGATGTAACTACATGTAAAATAGGAGATCGAGTTGTAGCCAATATGCATGCTTTCTGTGGAGCCTGCCATTACTGCCATAACGGTATGGAGCACTTCTGCGAGAATATGACTTTCGCTACAGGTGCGTTTGCTGATTATGCTACAGTTGCAGCAACAGCAGTTACAAAAATTCCAGATTCAATGACATTTGAGCAGGCTGCATTGGCAGAGCCACTGAGTGCAGCAATTCACGGTATGGACATTCTGCAGATGTCTGCTGGAAAATCAGTAATCATCTATGGCGGAGCAGCTATCGCCCAGATGTACATTATGCTTGCCCACCGTGCAGGAGCCAGTAAAATATTCATGGTAGATCCAGTAGAAGAGAAGAGAAAAATGGCACTCAAATGTGGCGCAAACTTGGTAATTGACCCAGCATCTCAGAGCGTAAAAGAAGTCGTCGCAGAAGAGACAAATGGATATGGCGTAGATTATTGTATCGATGTAAGCGGATCTGTAGAGAATGCAGAAGAGTGTGTTGAGATTGTAGCAAAATGTGGACGTATCTTATATGCTGCATCTTACGACTTTGGTGACAGACCAATGAATTTGAACTTATTCACTGCAAGATGTGAGAAAGAATTAAGTATTGTAACATCGCAGCAGTCTCCATACTCATTTGATCGAGCAGTAGCTTTAATGGAAAACATGGACATGAGACATTTAATCACAGGAATTTATGATTTAGATTGTCTTGATGAGGCATTAGAAAATGTATTTACAGGAAAAACAATCCGTGTATTAATCCGCCCTTAGTATGTTGGAGGTAAAAAAGAATGACTAGAGAAGAACTAATCAAACAGTTGACTGGAAAGTCAAAAGAAATGAGATTAAATATTTTGGATATTGCAGGGAAATGTGAGAACACACATGTTCCATCTGCAAGTTCATGTTGTGATATCGTAACAGCACTATATTTCCACTTTATGAACTATGATCCAAAGAACCCGTTGGATAAGAACAGAGATCGTTTCATTTTAAGCGCAGGACATAAGAGTATGGTCCAATACGCCGCATTGAATTTACTTGGTGTTATTCCAGATGAAATGATTGATACAATCGAACAATATAATAGTCCATTAGCTGGGCATCCTGTATATAAAAAATGCCCAGGAGTAGAAGCATCTACGGGTTCATTGGGACATGGCTTATCTATTGCAGCAGGAATGGCCCAGGCTGCAAAAATGGATGGTGAAGATTACAAAGTATATTGTATAGTTGGAGATGGCGAGAGCAATGAGGGATCAATTTGGGAAGCCGCGATGTCAGCTGCTAAATACAAATTAGATAATCTCGTTATGATTCTTGACAGAAATAGGATGAGTGCAACATATCCAATATCCATGCCAATGACAGACTATAAAGCTGCATTAGAGTCTTTTGGATTTGCCTGCAGAGAAATCAACGGAAACAATATGGCAGAAGTTGTTGAAGCGTTAGAAACACTTCCATACGCAGAGGGAAAACCAAACGCAATTATAGCAAACACTATTAAAGGTTATGGAATTCCATTTGCAATAAATAATTCAAAATGGCATGCTGCATATTGGTCTCCTGAGAAAGTAGCAGAAGCAAAAAAACTTATTGAAGAAATGGAAGGATAGGTCTTATGGAACGAAAATCAGAAAATATCCAGCGTGCGATTGTACAGGAATTAAATAATATCATGGTTGAAAACGATCAGGTCGTTGTTGTTAATGCAGATATAGCACTTTTATTTAAAGATGGACCAGACTCAATCTCTTGTCCGGACAGGGTGCTTGATGTAGGTATTGCAGAGCAGAATATGATTGGTTTTGCATCAGGATTGGCTTACTCAGGAAAAACAGTATTTACAACAACAATTGCTGAAATGGCAGTAGCAAGAGTTATAGAGCAGATTCGATTAGATGGATGTTATCCAGATCTCAACATCAACATGTTTGGACAGGGCAGAGGATTTGCTTATGGTATTGGTGGAAACTCACATATTATTACCGAGGACTTTGCAATGCTGCGCGGTATTCCTAATATTAAAATTATTATTCCAGCAGATGCAAGAGAAGCAAGAAAAGTTATGCATGAAGCATTGAGTGTAAATGGAACAAAATATATCGCTATTTCCAGAGGAAATACGCCAAATGTATATGAAGATGACTACGAGTTCCACATAGGAAAAGCAGTAACAATGAGAGATGGAATGGATGTAACAATCATTGCTGTTGGTGATATGGTTGCTCCGGCACTTGACGCAGTAGAAATCCTTAAAGAAAAAGGAATCAATGCAAGAATGATTAATATGCATACATTGAAACCGTTGGATCATGAAGCAGTGATAAAAGCAGCTAAAGAGACAGGCGCAATATTAACAGTAGAGACACACAATGTTTTAGGCGGTCTTGGATCAGCTGTTTCAGAAGTTGTTTGTGAGGAATGCCCTATTCCAATGAAAAAAATGGGCGCTCCAGACCAGTTCTCTAAAGTTGGACCAATGAATGAATTAATAGCACACCTTGGTCTTGATGCAGAGCACATTGCTGCTGAAACAGAAAAACTCATTCAGAGAAAATAAAAATTAAAATATCGCCGTCTTATTTATTTTTGCCATAAGTGGAAAGTCCACATGTCAACATTTATCATGTGAACAAAAAGGAGTTTATATGGAAAATCACAAAATCCCATTAAAAGAAAAATTATGTTATACATCAGGCAACTTATCACAATGTTTAATTAACAACACAATGTCAAGCTTCCTGCTGTTCTTTTTTACAGATATCTCAAAAATTCCGGCAGCTTCTGCAAGTTTGATTTTTATGATCGGTACAATCCTTAACATTATTATTGGACCAGTAGTCGGAACACTTTCTGACCAGACTAGAACAAAATTAGGATGTTATAGACCATGGGTAATGTATGGTGGATTTGCCGTATCCATTATTTCTGCATTATGTTTTGTTGCTCCCCCATTCGGAACATCAGGACGTGTTATTTGGGCGGGTATTGCTTACGTATGCTGGATCATTGCTTTCTCTGCAGCATATACACCATACGGTGTTATGAATAATGTTATGACAGAAGATACGATCGAAAGAGGAACACTGGCTACATTTAGAGAAACAGGTTCTGATATTGCCGGAATGGTAGTAGGCAGTTTAACACTGGCTTTGATCGGTTTCTACGGACATGGTCAGGATACAAAAGGTTACACACCAATGATGATTACTTATGCAGTATGCTCTATTATTTTGATCATTATCTGTGTAAAGGGAACAAAAGAGAGACTTCTTCCGGTAGAGGAGAAATCATCTATAGCATCTTCTTTTGGAACATTAAAAGGAAACCGTCCGGCAATTATCATTTACATTGCAATGATCGTTATGAACCTTGCAGTTATGATGCAGTTTAGCTGGGTTATGTACTATTGTACATACTGTTTAGGAAATGGAGAATTAACAGGTTCTTTCATTAGTATGTGGTGTTTTGTAGCATTCCTCTGCAAATTTATTATTATGCCGATTATCAAAAAAATGGGTAAGAGAAACGCTATGATTATAGGAAGCGCAGCATATCTTATCGATGGAATTCTCTTTTTGGCTGCAAAAGATAATATGATTTTGAACTATGCGGCTGTAGTATTCTTCGGTATTGGATTAACGGTATTCTTTACAACAATTTGGGGGGCTTTACCAGATGTAGTAGAGTATGGCGAGTACGTAAGCGGTATCAGGGCTCCAGGTTTCTTATATTCCTTGGGCGCAATGTTCAACAAAGTAGGGAATGGACTTAGTGGCGTAGTCGCTGGTCTGGTGCTTACATTTATTGGATACAATGCAGCCGGAGAACAGACAGCAAGTACAATTGCGGGTATTCGCATGGCAGCCGGTGTACCTTTAATTATAGCAGGTCTCGTATGTATCATCTTATTTGTGTTCTATAACTTAAGCACAAAAGAATACAACGAAGTGGTTGAAGAACTTAATAAACGCAGAGAGAAGCAGTAAATTATGGGAAGGTTTGAATATTTAGAAGGAGAAGTTCCAGATATACCTTGTGCAGCCGCCGTAAAAACATCAACACATGTGTATGTTTCTGGTACAGCAGTGTTTCAGGATGAACAGGGAAATGTCATTTCTGATGTTAAGGATCAGACATGTAAGTGTTTGAATAAGATTGAACAGATTTTGTCAAAATGGGACTTAACTCGTAAAGATATTGTAATGGTAACTGTATTTGTTCGCGGGAAAGAAAATTTTATGGGTATGAATGAAGCATACAGAGGATTCTTTGGTGATGTATTTCCATCAAGAACAGCATGTGTGTCTGATCTTGGCCATCCAGATATGTTAGTTGAAATTTCCTGTGTAGCTTGTTTATAAGTAAATTTAGATAGCCGGAGGGGCATTTGAGATGATCAAATGCCCAATATAGGAGGATATATGGAAAAAATTACACTTCAGCAAGTGCAGACAATTGTTAGAACAATGGCAAAAACAGCAGAAGATAATGAAGAATACTTCTCAGAATTAGATGGCGTAATGGGGGATGCAGATTTTGGAGTGTCATTAGCTGCTGGTTTTAGGAGCGTAATGTCAAAATGGGACAGCTATGATATGACATCTATCGGAAGTTTTCTTTTAAATGTAACTTCTGTAATTACAAGTAGCACAGGTGGATGTTCAGGTCCAGTCTGGGGGACACTTTTCATGAGATGCGGGATGGCATTTCGTGATAAAACAGAAATTACTCTTGAAGAGGCTTCGGCAGGATTAAAGAGTTCTATTGAAGGGATTATGAAAAGAGGTGGCGCACACCTCGGTGATAAAACTTTATTAGATGCTTTTCAGGCAATCGTTGAATCTTTTGATAAAGCGGATAAAAACGGAACATTGATGGAAGCTCTCGAGGCAGCAGCAGACGCAGCTTATGAAACAAGAGAAATTACAAAATCATGGATTGCAAAACGAGGACGCCAGTCATTTACCGGAGAGCGTAGTATTGGAACCTATGACCCAGGCATTGTAGCAGTCGGTGATATGGCTAAAGCAATCGTAGAAGCGTTAAAAGCATAAGGAGGAGCTCATTATGAAGAAAATTATGAATGATGCAAATGATTTTGTAAAAGAAATGATCGAAGGTGTATACCTTGCCAATAAAGATAAATTAGAGTGGGTACCTGAAATTAACACATTATATCGTAAAAATATTCCGGAAGGAAAAGTTACTATAATGCAGGGATCAGGATCAGGACATGAGCCGGCACATATTATGTGTGTAGGCAAAGGTATGTTGGATGCCTCTTGTCCTGGAAATGTATTTGCTGCCCCACCAATGGATTTTGTATATCAATGTACAAAGAAAATTGCTTCTGATGCAGGTGTTCTTCACATTATCAATAACTATCAGGGAGACCGTATGTCATGGGATATGGGTCGGGAGATGGCTGAGATGGATGGCATCAAAGTTGGTGTAGTAGTAGTAAATGATGACGTTTCTGTAGAAGATAGTTTATACACCGTTGGACGTCGTGGCGTTGCTGGTAACTTCTTTGTAATCAAATGCTGCGGAGCTGCTTCAGAGAAAGGTGCTTCATTAGAAGAATTGGTAGCATTAGGAAATAAAGTAAATGCAAATGTCCGTACAATGGGAATGGCCTTATCATCATGTACACCTCCTTCAAAAGGAACAGCAATCTTTGAAATTGAAGATGATGAAATCGAGATGGGCGTTGGTATTCATGGGGAACCAGGACGTCGTAGAGATAAAATCAAATCTGCACATGAAATCGTAGAAGAAATGTTCAAAGCAGTTTCTGAAGATCTTCCATTCAAAAAAGGTGACCGTGTAGCATTAATGATTAATGGTATGGGCGGAACTCCTATCAGTGAATTATATATTACATACAGAGAAGCAGCTTTAATGTGCGAAGAAAAAGGTCTTACTATTGTTAAAAATTATGTTGGCAACTACTGTACATCGCTAGAAATGGCAGGATTCTCGTTAACATTACTTAAATTAGATGATGAGATGGAAGCTTTACTTGATGAACCGGCAGAGATTCCTGTTCGTATTTTTTAATCACTAGGAGGCGTATAAATTGAAAATAGCGGTTGGTTGTGATCCTAATGCAGAAAACTTTAAAAAAGAACTGATTACCTATATTCAGAAATTAGGACATGAGGTAGAAGATTTTGGAAGTACAGATCCAATTTATGCAAATGTAGCAATTGCTGTTGGAGAGGCAGTAGCTTCAAAACAGTATGACAGAGGCATATTGATTTGTGGAACTGGTATCGGAGTCTGCATTGCAGCAAACAAAGTAAAAGGAGCATATGCAGCATTAGTTAATAATGTTTATCAGGCACAGAGAGCTGAATTAAGTAATCACGCAAACATTATGACAATGGGTGCTCAGGTAATAGGTATTGAATTAGGAAAATGCCTGGTGAAAGAGTATCTTGGCCGTACATTTGATCCAAATAGCCGATCGGTACCAAAAATCAAGAGAATTTATGATTATGAGGGGGCAGAAGGCTAATGCAGAATCAGAAAAGAATTAAGCAATTAGAACTTTATGCAGCAAAATGCAGACAAAATGTTATGCATATGATTCGTGCAGGTGGCCACGGTCATGTAGGTGGAGCATTGTCAGCTATTGATGTAGTAACCGCGCTCTATTTTGATAAGATGAATGTTGATCCAAAAAATCCAAAAATGGAGAACAGAGACCGTTTTTTATTATCTGCAGGACATAAATGCTTATCTCAGTATGCAGTTTTAGCTGAAAAAGGTTATTTTGACAAAGCTATCCTTAAAAGTTATGGGTCATTTAAGTCGCTGATACCAGGACATCCGGATATGCACAAATTACCAGGTATAGAAGCTAATACAGGGGCACTTGGACATGGAATGTCTATTGCTGCAGGTATGGCAATGGCTGCAAAACAAAACGGCAGCAGCTTTAACGTTTATGTTGTTACAGGAGATGGCGAATTGCCAGAAGGATCAAACTGGGAAGCAGCTGCAGCAGCAGCAAAGTTTGGTGTAGATAATTTAACTGTTTTTGTCGATAATAATGGACTTCAAATCAGCGGGAAAGTAACTGATGTAATGAATATGGAGGATATAAGTGGAAAATTCAAATCATTTGGATGGTCTGCAATTGAGATTGATGGCAATAACATGGAAGAACTAGTTAACACATTGGATAAATTACCAATTCAGGAGGGAAAACCGACAGCTGTTATCATGCATACAACAAAAGCAAAAGGTCTTTATGCAGGAGAAAATAAACCGGAGTATCATTTCTGGAATCCAACAGAAGAAGACTTAGATAAAGCAGATAAAGATTTAGAGATGCTCGTTGCAAAACTGGAAAAAGAACTGGAGGAAAAGAGGAATGACTGAAAAATTTGATCCAAGAAAAGTGTTTGGACAGGCTGTAACAGAAGTTGCAGAACAAAATAAAAATGTTGTTGTTCTTTCTGCCGATAGTGGAAAAAGTTCAGGATTTGGCGACTTTATGAAAAAATATCCAGAACGTTACTATGAATGTGGGATTATGGAGCAAGGTGTTGTAGGAATTGCAGCTGGAATGGCAACTGTAGGGATGATTCCCGTATTCTGTGCAATCGCTCCATTTGTAACATGCCGTCCATATGAAATGGTAAGAAATGATATAGGTTATATGCGTCAAAATGTAAAACTAGTAGGGCGTAACT
The DNA here is from genome assembly GCA_000509105.1 of Clostridiales bacterium VE202-21. GTDB lineage: Bacteria > Bacillota > Clostridia > Lachnospirales > Lachnospiraceae > Faecalicatena > Faecalicatena contorta. The sequence continues at coordinate 19,080 of BAIF02000008.1, forward strand.
GTGGATTTACTTATTCAGACCTCGGAGCAACACACCAGAGTTTGGATGATTTTGCAATTATGCGGATGATTCCTGGTATGACAATACTTGCACCACAGGATCCAAATGAGATTAAAGCAGCTGTACGAGCTATGATAGAACATGAAGGTCCGGTATATATGAGAGTTGGAAATCCAAAGATTTCAAATATCTTACCAGAGAAAGAATTTGTAATTGGAAAAGGAACAGTTCTTGAAGATGGTGAAGATATTACAATTATTTCTACTGGATCAACAACAGAAGCAGCTTTAACAGCTGCAAAAGAGTTAAAGGAAAGAGGAATTTCTGTACGTGTAATTGGTATGCCGACAGTTTATCCGTTAGATACCAAACTTGTTGAAGAGTCTGCTAAGAAAACTGGTGTTATTCTTACCGTTGAAGAGCATTATGCAGAAGGTGGACTGGGAACACTTGTAACGGAGGCATGTAGTGCATTTTCTGATATTAAAGTATATCGTTTAGGTGTACCTGCAATATATGCAGCTACAGGTAGCTATCCAGAGTTACTTCATTACTATCATATCGATGCGGAGGGTATCGCAGGTGAAGTAAAAAAAGTGTTAAGTAAATAGTAAAAGAGCTGTCGTGCGGAAAATTTTTATTACCGGTGAAGCTGCAGCCGCAGCAGAATAAAGTATCCATCCACATAAAAACCTACCCTATAGTGTGCTGTTAAAAACGGCACACTTTTTTTTTGAGATAATGAAAGTATCAAAGGGCTGCGGGATGTTTCTATGATGACTCAGAATACGAATGAAAGCCGGGCTTACATTTGCCTGCAAGAATTTTAAAAAGCTGGCGAGGAGGGCGTATTACATTCTATGTAATGCGCCTTTTTATTTGCAGATTTATTGAAAAAAATAGAATAGCTGCGGAAAAAGAAAAAGGGGGCTGCCCCTTTTTTATTCGTTTTTACGAAGATAAGGCTGTTTAGTAAATATTTCAGTCTATCTCTTTTATTGGACTTAAAAAACGCAAGATAAAATAAGGAGAAATAAAAAAAGTTCGTCAAAATGAACATAATAATAGTTTTAAACAGAATAAATAATGGTAATAATGCACTAGATGATTTCGCTAAATAATAAAAGTTAGTATAAAAATATAATAAAAACGAAATAAAACAGAAAATAAATGTTGAATATGCACAACTGCAATGCTAGAATGTTAAAAAATGAAATCGCGATTCATTATATGAAATGCAAGTCCTGCATTTTTCACTTATTACCTAAAAATGAAATGGTGTTTCACAATGTGGGACAAAGGAGGAATCATATGGAAATATCCAGAAATACGCAAGGTATAAAACCATCCTCCATACGGAAGATGTTTAATAAAGCATTGCAGTATGATGATGTAATTAGTTTTACATTGGGGGAGCCGGATTTTACAGCTTCCGAAAATGTCGTAGAAGCAGGATGCCGGGCCATCCGGCAGGGATATACAAAATATTCCGCGAATGCAGGGCTGCTTCCGCTTAGAAAAGCGATTGGTGAAGCCCTAAATAAAGAGACTGGGCAGAACTATGATGCGGATCGTGAGATTACGGTAACAGTAGGGGCCATGGGGGCTTTGTATCTTTCACTGAAAGTACTCATCAATCCGGGGGATGAAGTCATTATATGTGAGCCTTACTGGACGAATTATGTACAGCAGGTAAAGATGTGTGATGGGGTTCCTGTATTCGTCATATGCAGAGAAGAAAATAACTTTATACTGGATGTAAATGATCTGGAGAAGGCGATTACGGAGAAGACAAAAGCGGTTATATTAAACTCCCCTTCCAATCCGACCGGAGGAGTGCTTGATATGCAGAGCCTGGAAGCAATTGCACAGACAGCCAAAAAGCACGGGCTTGCGGTGATCTCGGATGAGGTATACAAAACCATTGTTTATGATGGAACGAAAGCTCCCTCCATTGCATCCGTGGAAGGAATGAAAGAACGTACCATTGTGATTAACAGTTTCTCAAAAGGGTATGCCATGACAGGGTGGAGAGTGGGATATGCCGCAGGACCGGAAGAGGTGATAAGCAATATCACGAAACTGCAGGAAAATGTGGCGGCATGCGCAGCTATGCCCAGCCAGTATGCGGCCCTGGAAGCTTTGAACGGCCCGCAGGATTACAAGGAATATATGGTGGGGAAGTATAAGGAAAGGCGCGATGTGATGGTGGCAAGGCTGAATGCAATTCCCGGCATATCCTGCAGGGCGCCAAAAGGTACCTTCTATGCGTTTGTGAATATCAGGAATCTTCCTTTGACATCAGAAGAGTTTGCAGACAGGCTTTTAGAAGAAAAACAGGTGGTGGTAGTTCCGGGAACTGCTTTTGGCGAAGGCGGAGAAGGATATATCAGGCTGTCTTATGCAACTTCTCTGGAAGCGATTGAAAGAGGCATGGATTTAATCGAAGAATTTGTAAAAACCCTTTAACAGCCGGGAGGTAACCTGAATGGACATTAATGGCGACAGGCTCCTCAGGGAGCTCACAGAACTTGGGAATATAGGATATAAAGAGGGCGTTGGAACCAGCCGAATGGCATACTCCGAAACATTCAACCAGGGTCGGGATTATGTGAAGCAGCTGATGGAAAGTACCGGGATGTCAGCAAGGGTTGATGAAGTCGGTAATCTTACCGGTGTGCTGAAAGGGGAAACCGAAAAAATTATATCCATAGGCTCCCATATTGATACAGTACCGGGAGGCGGAATCTATGATGGAGCCTGGGAGTTCTGGCCGGGATTGAAGCAGTAAGGGCATTAAAATCAGCCGGATACCGCAGCAGACACAGCATAGAAGTGATTGCATTTACCGAGGAAGAGGGGAATGTGGTTGGCGGCACATTTGGAAGTAAGGCGTTCACCGGACAGCCGCAGGAAACAGATTCACTGCGAAAGGCAGTCGGGTACAATATTACGGAAACGGATATCCTAAATGCCAGGCGGAATCCGGAAGATTACAGATGCTATCTGGAATTACATATTGAACAGGGAGGTCGGCTGGAGCAAGAGCAGATACCCATTGGGATTGTACAGGGCATCGTAGGGATTGCCCGATACAGGGTGACTGTTGCAGGTAAAACCAATCATGCCGGCAGTACTCCGATGAATCTGCGCGATGATGCTCTGGTAAAAGCAGCCCCGATGATTACGGGAATGATGGATATCGCCCGGGATATAAACTCCGATATGACATGCACCATAGGGCAAATCCGGGTGGAACCCGGCGCAGTCAATGTAATCCCCGGGCTGGCGGAATTTATGATTGAACTGAGATGTATGGATACACAGGATATCAATAAAGCCATCCATAGATTTGAATCAGAGTTTCAGAGTGAGGGTATTACAATTGAGAACTTTCTGTGGCAGGAAGCCACAAACATGGATGGAGAATTGATGAATGTTTTTCAAAAGTGCTGCCTTGGAAGAAAAACAAACTTCTGCCATATGCCAAGTGGTGCGGGGCATGATGGGATAAACATGGCATTATTCACACCTTCAGCAATGATCTTTATCCCGAGTATGGGCGGAATCAGCCATAATATCAGGGAAGAAAGTAGGCCGGAAGATATCATAAAAGGAAGTAATATACTGCTGGATGCGATTCAAATGATTGACCGGCAGTAATGAGGGAGATGCAGTATGAAAATAAAACTGATCAATCCAAATACGACAGCTGCTATGACTCAGAGCATTCAAAGTTGCGCAGAAAAGTATGTGCGCAAAGATACTGAAATATATGCGGTCAACCCAACTGTCGGTGTAAACAGTATTGAGTGTTATGTAGACGAATATCTGGCGATCCCCGGAGTATTGCGGGAAGTCCAGAAAGGGGAGCAGGAAGGGGCCGATGCGTATGTAATTGCATGCTTTGGAGATCCCGGTCTTCAGGCAGCAAGGGAAATCACAGACAAACCGGTGGTAGGAATTGCAGAATCTGCCATTGCCGCTGCCAAAGTAATTGCGCCGTATTTTTCAATTGTATCTGTTCTGGACCGTTCGATTAAGGTGACTGAGGATGTGGTTGTCAATTATGGAGCAGAAAAATTCTGCAGATCCATCCGCTCCACCGGACTCAGTGTTCTGGAATTTGGAGAAAGCCCACAAAGAGGACTAGATGCGCTTCTGCATCAGAGCAGACTTGCAGTGAGTGAGGATAAGGCGGAGTGTATTCTTCTCGGATGTGCAGGGTTTGTTGATTTTGTAGAAAAGATAAAGAAGGAACTGGGGGTTCCGGTGCTAGACGGGGTTATGCCGGCCGTAAAATTTGCAGAAACATTTGTGGAAATGGGGCTCTGCACCAGCAAAACAAATACATGGAGTTATCCCGAGAAGAAAGAATATGCAGGTTATGATCTTGAAACGGTAACATGGATGCCAGGGAAACCGATGATATGTGGTAAATAGGAGGAAATATGTATGAGAAAGAAAAGATTGTTAGCATTTGTACTTAGTTGTGTAATGGTATGTTCCGCACTTCTTGCAGGATGTTCCGGGGGAAGCAAAGAAGAAAAACAGCCCGAACCTAAAGCAGAACAGACAGAGGAGACAAAAGAAGAATCCGGTGAGCCGGCTAAGGTATTGGATTCCGGTGATGTTAAGGTCGGTATCAGCATCAATGCGCTGGATGCGATTAATAACCGCCAGGTATTTGAAATGATGCAGAATAAGGCAGAGGCAGCCGGTTATGAATACGTTGCCACCAATGCAAACGGCACGGCAACCCAGCAGTCCACGGATATTGAGAACCTGGTTCAGCAGGGATGCAATGTGATTGTTGTTTTGAACGGCGATACAGAAGGGCTGACCAATGCGGTAAAAGAGGCATCTGAAAAGGGTGTCTACGTAATCAGTGTAGAATCAGGATATATCCCGGGTATTTCTGCTTACTTTGCAAAAAACGATTTTGCCCTGGCATCCGCAATGTATATGATGCTGGCAGGAGAGATGGGGTATGAGGGTGAAATTATAGCAACCGGGCATAACGACCATCCAGCTATCCGGGCAAGAGTAAATGTCCAGGAAGCAATGCTGAAAGAATACGCGAATATCAAGCTGGTAAACCGCGTAACAACGGGTTACCCGGGAACGACGGAACTTGCTTATAACGGCGTGGAAAGCGCACTGCAGCAGAATCCGGACGTTAAGACAATTTGGTGCACCTTTGACCTGGAGGCACTGGGAGCGGCGCAGGCATGCGAAGCGCTGGGCAAGAAGGATATCAAAATTGTAGGAGCCGACGGAGAAATTGATGTGCTCCGTATGATAAAAGACGGAAAATATATTATTGCGACATCCGTAGCTGATTTGGAGGCAACGACCGATGATGTCATTCAGACAGTGGCTGATTTATCTTCCGGAGCGGAAGTAAAGATGTTCCATGAGATGCCATTTATTATGATTACAGAGGAAAATGTAGATGAATGGATTGAAAGAACAGAGTCCTATCTGAAAGAAAGCGAATAAAAATTGTAAAGGGCGCTTGCAGGCGCCCAATACTTAAATACAAAAACTGTTTCAAGCCGGAAAGGAGTAAATATGGCAGAGCAGGAAATGGCAGTAGAAATGAGAAATATCAGTAAATATTTCAATGGCATATGCGCACTCCATAACGTAAACCTGCAGATAAAAAAGGGGACGATCCATGCCCTGCTTGGCGAGAACGGGGCGGGAAAATCTACCTTAATGAAGATACTTTGCGGAATTATTAAGAAAGAACAGGGGTCCGTTTATCTGTTCGGAAAAGAAATGAACATAAGGTCTGTGATAGAAGCCCAGGAACATAAGCTTGCGATTGTGCCTCAGGAACTGGCATTAGTAGATTATTTTACCGTAGCCGAAAACATTTATCTGGGGCGTGAGCAGGTAAAAGGGCCGGGCCTGGTATCACGCAGCAAAATGTTTGAAGAAGCAGAAACTATTCTGAAAGAACTCAAGATTCATCTGGATCCAAGAACGGCTGCCGGTAAATTGAGTGTTTCAGATAAACAAATGCTTGTAATTGCAAAAGTGCTGTCGCTGGATGCGGAAGTGATTATTATGGATGAACCTACCGCAAGGCTGGGCGTTAAGGAAATCAAGGAATTTCTGGAGTACATGAAATACTTGAGAAGCATTGGAAAAACCATTATTTACATATCCCATAAATTAGAAGAGATTTTTGAAATCTGTGACGAAATCACGGTATTGCGCGACGGTCAGACGATCGGAACCCATCGGACCGCCGATATCACGGTTGACCAGCTGATTAAAGAGATGGTAAACAGATCCTCGGAAAGCCTGGATATCAAAAAGAACCATAAAGAATTTGGGGAAGATATCCTGAAGGTAGAGGGACTGTCATGTGAAAAAATGGTGGCGGACGTTCATTTTTCTTTGAAAAAAGGAGAAATCCTGGGCTTTTATGGACTAGTTGGTTCTGGGCGTACAGAGATGATACGCGCGGTGCTTGGCATTGATCCTATAAAGAGCGGTGAAGTTACCTATAAAGGAAACCGGGTCAGGTTTAAAAATATCCGTGAATCCATGGCGGCAGGGCTGGTCTTAATCCCGGAAGAGAGGAGAAAGCAGGGGCTTGTCATGAATCTGTCTATCCGTCAGAATGCGTCGCTTACGAAGCTGAAAAGATTCAGTAAAGCCGGATTTATGAATAAGAGTAAAGAAGTGGAAAGCGCGGAAAAACTGCGGGAGGAGCTACAGCTCTCCTGCCCCGGCATTGAAAGCCCGGCCGGTGCATTAAGCGGCGGGAACCAGCAGAAGGTTGTCCTGGCAAAATTTGTAGACATGCCGGTGGATATCTTTATATTTGATGAACCGACCAGAGGGATAGATGTGGGGGCAAAAAGTGAGATTTATACATTGATAGAGAAAATTTCAGAACGGGGAGCATCTGTCATTATTATTTCATCCGAAATACCGGAACTGCAGTCAATCTGCGACAGGGTTGCAGTCATGCGGGAGGGCCGGGTTACGGGCGTATTGGGCAGTGAAGAGTTCCAGGATGCGGAGACCATTCTGAAATATTCTATAGGAGGCTAATATGACAGGACAGGTGCAAATGAAAAAGAAAGTGCATTTTTCAGAATTTGTGATGAAATACGGGACATTGATGTTTTTGGTGCTTCTGTGCATCGCATTTTCGGTATTACGGCCAAGCACATTTTTAAGTGTGGGCAATCTATTGACCGTATTGAGGCAGATTGTAATCTTGAGCATACTGGGCGGAGGCCTTACGGTTGTTATGATCACAAACCGTATCGACCTGACGATAGGCTATACGACCAGTTTTCTTGGAATTGTTGCAGGTGCGCTGATGGTAGACTTCGGAATTCCTGTTCTGCCTGCCGCAATCCTGACTTTGATAGCGGGGGCCATACTGGGGAGCCTGAGCGGTATTGCTGTGGCATTGATTGGGATTCCTGATTTTATTGCGACTTTATCATTGGGATTTTTGATTTCAGGCTTTAACCAGTCCTATACAAAAGGACATCCAATCTCAGGGCTCCCGGCGGAGTTCAGCATATTCGGCGCTAAGTTTGTTAAAGGAATACCGACTTCCATATTCTTTATGATCGTATTTCTGGTTATTATTTTTATACTGCTTAACTTCACAAGATTCGGAAGGCATGTTTATGCAATCGGCGGCAATGAAGAGGCATCCCTGATGTCCGGTGTAAATGTAAAGGCGAATTTGATCTGGGCTTATGTTGTCAGCGGCGTTGGCGCAGGACTGGCCGCATTGATCCTGGCGTCTAAGCTTGGAACCGCACATCCTACGGCGGGAGATAATTACCTGATGGAAGCGCTGGCCACCGTCTATGTGGGGGGAACCGCATTTAAGAGCGGGGAGCCTAATATTGCAGGAACCTTTGTGGGCGCTATGATTATCGGAGTCCTTACAAATGGGCTGACCCTCTGCAATGTTCAGTATTACAACCAGGACATTGCGAAAGGGCTTGTCATTTTTCTGGCGGTCACCATAACATCCATCCAGAGAATGAAAAAGAAATAAGAAGGAAGGGGCATACATATGAGTATTTTAATAAAGAATGGAACCGTATTGACAGCGGAAAACGAGGTAAAAGCCGATGTTTGATCATTGATGAGAAAATCGCTGCGGTCGGGCAGAATATAGTGCAAGATGTTCATGAGGTGATCGATGCAGAGGGGAAATATGTATTTCCGGGAGGAATCGACCAGCACACTCATTTTTCTGCGCTTTGTAATTCCGGGGATAAGGATACCGCGGGATACGAGACAACGAAAGCAGTTATTGTAGGGGGGACTACTACAATCATAGATTACGCGCCCCAGGATCCGGGCTGCGGGCTGATTGAATCCGCACAGTACCGCATCAACACGAGGGCAAAGGGAAAGACATGCGTTGATTTTGCTCTGCATTCTCTGGTAACCGAAGTGACGGACGCTATGTTTGACGAGATAAAACAGCTGCCGGACTATGGCATTGCAAGTATCAAGGTGTTTATGGCATATATCGGTTCCCCGCTCCATGTAGGGGACGATACCTTATATAAGGTGCTCCAGGAAAGTAAAAAGGTGGGGGTAACCGTATTTGTGCATGCGGAAAATGGAGAGATCATTGATATGCTGCAGAAGGAGTGTGTAAAAGCCGGGAATGTGACGCCCGAATTCCATGCGGTATCCCGCCCGCCGCTTGTTGAGACAGAGGCTGCTCAGAGAGCTATCTACATAGCGGATCAGTTAGACGCCCCGCTCTTTATCGTACATGTCTCCTGTAAGGGGGCGTCGGGTGCCATTGCAGAGGCAAGGTATAAAAAACAGAGAGTATATGGCGAGACCTGTACACAGTATCTTACGACGACAAAGGATCGCCTGAAAAATCCGGACTTTAATATTGCCGCCCAATTCGTATGTTCGCCGGCACTCCGTGATGAGAGTGATATTGACGCCATGTGGCAGGCATTATATGATGGTGTATTAAGCGCCGTGGTATCGGATCACTGCGGAATTGACCTTGCAGAAATGAAGCAGACGGGAAGGGATAATTTTGTGGATATACCAAACGGGGCGCCGGGGGCGGCCGACCGCATTCATATGATCTGGACAAATGGCGTGGCTAAAAACAGGATTTCCAGACAGAAGTTTGTGGAGGTATGTTCGGAAATGCCTGCAAAGATTAATGGCATATATCCAAGAAAAGGTACCATAGCAGTTGGCTCAGATGCGGATATTGTAATTTTCAATCCGGACTACAGAGGTGTTGTACAGCTTGCGGATAACCCGAATGGCGTAGACTACAATATTTATGAAGGAAGGGAGCAGATCGGACAGGTAGAAACCGTACTGCTGCGCGGTAAAAAAGTAGTTGAACATGCCCAATTTGTGGGCGAAATGGGACAGGGAGAGTTCATACCAAGTAAACCATATGCTTATTGCTTTGAAGGAAGAGAATAGTCAGGAGGCTGTTTTATGGACAAGATATTAGAAAAAATCCGCGAGTACGGAGTGATGCCTCTTGTTACGCTGGATGATCCGCAGGATGCGTATGTACTTGGCAGAGCGCTGACGGATTGCAGCCTGCCCATTGTAGAGATTACGTTTCGGTCCGGCGCGGCGGAGGAAGCAATCCGTATTCTCAGAAGCACCTATCCGGATATGTTAGTCGGAGCAGGAACGGTGCTGGATGCGGATACGGCGGAGCGGGCGATCAAAGCGGGGGCACAGTTCGTACTGGCGCCTGGTATGAATCCCGGCATGATAGAATTTTGTCTTGCGGAGGGAATTCCCGTATTTCCGGGATGTATGACTCCGACAGATCTGGGACTGGCGCAGAACCTGGGGCTAAAGGTTGTGAAGATATTTCCGTTCATGCAGATGGGCGGGATCCCGATGCTCAAAGCCATCTCAGCTCCCTACGGTAAAATGGAATTTTTGGCAACCGGAGGGATCAATGACGAGAATTTGGCCTCGACCCTTGCATTTCCAAGAATGGCTGCATGCGGAGGCAGCTGGCTGATTAAAAAAGAAAAGCTTAGAAAAGGCGACCTGGAAGGCTTGAAAAGCGATATTAACCGGACTTTAACGGCAATGCTCGGGCTGCGGTTTGCACATCTTGGGATCAATCATGGGATGGAGGCAGCAAAAAAATTGGAGCAGATTCTGAATGTACAGACTCTCTGGGGGCAGGCGTCCGGCTTTATCGGAGATTATGTTGAGGCTGTAAAAACCGCAGGGCAGGGGAAAAATGGGCATATAGCGGTTGGAACCAGTGATATCGGGCGGGCAATATTCTATCTGCAAAGGAAGGGGTTTGGTATTCAAGCGGAATCTGTCAAAAAAAATGAAGCAGGTCATATCTTAGCTGCTTACCTGAAAGTAGATGCGGGCGGTTTTGCAGTCCATCTTCTTCAGGAAACATTAGGCTGAGAAATCTGGAAAGGGTTACTATGTCAACAGCAACGGTACAATCAATTGATAGGGCATTTGAAATTCTGGAGGCGTTGGGAAACTGCCCGAATGGGATGCAGGTCAAAGAACTGTCAGCCGCGCTTGCACTGAATAAAAGCACGGTGAGCCGTATTCTTTTGACTTTGGCCAGTAAAGGCTATGTGGTTAAAAATAAAGATAATTATTATCGGCTGGGAATGCGTCTGGTGGATTTGTGCAGCTTCTATTTAAACAGTCTCCAGCTTAAAACGGAGGCGCTTCCGTTTTTAGAAGAGCTTAGAAACCAGACGGGACTCATCGTGCATCTGGGAAGTTTGGATGAAAATGAAGTAGTTTATTTGGATAAAATCAGTTCATTTAATAATATACGTATGTATTCCCAGATAGGGAAACGTGCCTATGTTCATTGCACAGGGCTTGGAAAGGCAATGCTCTCCCGGATGAGCCGGGAAGAAGTGGAGGAGATCCTGGCCGCGAAAGGACTTCCGATGATGACACAATATACCTGTACGGACCAAAAAAAATTTTTTGCTGAACTGGATCAGACACGTGCCAGGGGCTATGCCGTAGATGAGCAGGAAAATGAGGCGGGAATCAGGTGCGTGGCGGCTCCTGTTTTCGACTACAGAGGCAATGTGATAGCCGCTGTAAGCGCAACGGGATTTATTGATATGTTTCCAAAAGAACGGATAGAAGCAATGTCTGTGTATGTGAAGAAATGTGCGGAGAGTATTTCAAGAAGCATGGGGTATCGCTGAAAATCCGCGCGTGTTATTATTTAGATACCCCACTTATTCCGAAAATCGGATGAGCACGGAAAGCAATACCCAAAGGGCACCCCGTAACTCATGCCCTGCGGGCGGGTCTGCAGCAAAGCTGCAGAATAAGGTATACCCAAAGGGCACCCCGTAATGCATGCCCTTTGGGTATAGGAATGGGATATATTTATTAAGGGATACTCCCGGGAAGACACCGCCCATTTAAGCGTCTGTATTTCCGGGAGTAGTCTGAAGAAAAGCGAGGTGAGACATTTGGCGGAAGTGATTACATTTGGTGAGGCAATGGTTGTCTTTATTTCTGAGGAAACAGGGGAGTTTAAAGATGTTTCTGACTTTACAAAAGGCCTTGCCGGTGCGGAATTGAACGTTGCGGTTGGAATCACCAGGCTTGGACACAATGTAAAATACATAACCAGGCTAGGCACGGATCCATATGGTGATTATATTTTTGACTTTATTAAAAAAGAAGGCATTGATACAAGCGGGGTAATATTTGACAAGGACCATTTGACAGGTTCTTATATCAAGTCGAAAGTCCATCAGGGGGATCCGCAGGTTTTTTATTATAGAAAGAATTCGGCGGCATCCTGTGTGAGCAGGAAGGATATAGATCAGGTGGACTTTGAAGGCGCAGGGGTATTACATCTCAGTGGAATTACGGCGGCTATCTCTGAAAGTTGTCTGGATGCATGTTATTATGCGTTGGAGAAAGCAAGACAATGCGGAATGAAGGTAGTATTTGATCCGAATATCAGACGGAGGCTTTGGAACAGCGAGGAAGAAATGATTTCGACTTTGAATGACCTTGCAGGCAAATGTGATGTTGTATTACCCGGGATCGAGGAAGGCAGAGTGCTGGCGGGCACAAAGGATGAAAAAGAAATCGCCAGGTTTTATTTGTCACTGGGGGCCAAAACGGTAGTTGTTAAGTTAGGGTCATCCGGAGCATTTTATCAGGAATATACTGGAAGAAACGGTTATGTGAAAGGTTTTAAGGTGGACAATGTTGTAGATACAGTCGGTGCGGGGGATGCTTTTGCATCCGGCTTTATCAGCGGTATTCTGGAGGGAATGCCGGTTGAAGATGCGGTTGTCAGGGGGAATGCAATGGGGGCTATTATTATTACCTCCAAGACCGATAATGAGATATTGCCGACAAAAGAGGAATTAGAAAAGTATTTGCAGGAACACTTGATGCTGGGATGAGGAAAACAGGATGAACGAATTAGACAAAATTGACATTCAGCTTCTGAAAGCACTACAGGAGAATGCGCGGACTTCGATCAAGGAACTGGCCAGTCAGGTATACCTTTCTTCGCCGGCTACAGCATCCCGGATATCCAGAATGGAGAAGATGGGGTATATCAAGGGATACACTGTTATCGAAGGAGAAAGCGAACTGGGGTATCCAATCAAAGCAATCATTAATATTCAAACGGATAGAAAAGGCAGAGAAAGTCTGTTTTCTTTTATCTATAGATGCCCGAATGTTACAGAATGCGCTTTTGTTTCGGGAATATATTCCATAGTGATATCTGTCTTTTTTGAAAACACACAAAAACTGGATAAGTTTATTAATGAAATCCAGAAACGTGGGGCTGATACGATGACACAGATCGTGCTGTCAACACCTATACTGCACAGAGGCATAGGTGGAATTATGGAGGATTAAAAAAGGGGTCTGACCCCTTTTTTAATCTCTGCCGATGTGCTCTCTGATCTCGGTGATCTTCCCTTCCTTCATGAATATTACCCGGTTCCCCAGCGTAACAGCTTCGTCGTAATCATTTGTCACGTATAATACGGTAATTCCAAGCACTTTATTGATCTTCTGAATATCTTCGATCATCTCCATCCGCCGCTGTTCATTCTGCCTTGCAAAATCTTCATCAACAAGAAGAACCTTGGGGTGGCAGACAACAGCACGTCCAAGTGCAACTTTCTGTCTGGCTTCATCTGAGATCGACTTAATCTTTTTATCAAGCTTATCTGCGATGCCGAGAAATTCAGCAGCCGTCTTCACACGGGTATCGATCACTCCGCGCGGAAGATTCCGAAGCCTTAGGCCAAGTGCCATATTATCATAAACATTAAAATAGGAATACAGTACATAGTTCTGAAAAGCCATTGCGAGGCTTCTGTCCCTGGGAAGTATGTCATTGAGGAGATCATCTCCCAGGTATATCTCTCCTGAGGTAATATCCTCCAGGCCTCCAATCATGCGGAGAATGGTGGACTTTCCGCAGCCGCTGGGGCCGTGAAAGGCAACGAATTCTCCATCTTTAATATGGAGAGATACGTTCTTTACGGATATAAATCCGTTAGGATATGTCTTATTTAAGTTCTTAAATGTCACGCTTGCCATAGAAACACCTCCGCTTATTCTTATCACAATTTTAGCACATACCGTATATCAATGCAAAGGGGGGCAAGGTTTTTTAAGGGAGTTTTTATTAAAAGTTCAGAATATTCAGAAAACGGTGAGCAAAGGGGTCAGAACCCTTTACATCATTCCTGCGATCAGTACGCTTGCGGCAAGTCCGGCTAAGGTTGCCAGCAGAGCTCCGGTGAGTGTATAGCGCGTTTTTTTAATTTTTGCGGTCATGAAATATACGCTCATCGTATAGAAAATTGTTTCTGTGCAGGCCATGGATATGGAGGCGATAAGCCCCAGCCGGGAATCGGTGCCATATTCTTTGAAGATGTCCAGGAGGAGGCCGGTGGCAGCGGAGGAGGAGAACATTTTTACAATGGTGAGTGGGACGAGTTCTCCGGGGAAGCCTATGTATGCGGTAAAATGGCCGATGATTGACGACAGGAAATCAAGGAAGCCAGAGGCGCGCAGGATTCCGACTGCAACCATGAGGCCGATGAGGGTGGGCATGATTTTTATGACGGTGAAGAAACCGCTTTTTGCCCCTTTAATAAAGTTGTCGTATACATTGGTTCTCATAAGTATGCCGTAAGTAACGATAGCCAGAATAATAAACGGAACTATAAAATCCGTAATATACAGAAAAAACTGCATAAACATCCCTCGGCAATCTGTAATATCATTGCTTTATTTATATGCTTATCCGGAGAAAACGATACCTTATTTTGCAGCTGGGCTGCAAATCCGCCCGTCAGGGCGTGAGCTTACGGGGTATCATTGGGTATGAATTAAAAGGATGGAATGTCTGGCGTTAGCATAACAGGGGATTTTTACTCATAATATGAAACAAAGACTTTGGGGGAGTTCCTATGCCATCTCTAATTCCCAAACATATCAGAAAACGGCTTCTTGCCGCGTGTCTTACCGTCAGCACAACAGCGGCCCTTTTGTTTACAGGGTGCAGCGTCAGTACAAATACCAACCAGAATAAAACATTCCAGTCATTTACAAAAGAGGTGTTCTGCCAGGAGGTTTCCTCGAATTCGATCAGTCTGCATTATTCACTGAAGGAGCCGGAAAAGTATGGAATCAAGGAAGCACCGGTTACTTTTGGCGGTTTTACTGCGGATTCGAAAGAAGCGGCGGCCTCATTGGAAAATCTTCGTGCGGCACTTGATAGGTTTTCTTATGACAGCCTGTCGGTGGAAAATCAATTGACCTATGACGTCCTGGACTATTACCTGAATATGGCAGAAAAGAATACAGATTATCTGCTGTACGATGAGCCTCTCGGCCTGGTCAGCGGAATCCAGACGCAGCTGCCGGTGCTTTTATCGGAATACCAGTTCTATGACGAGAAAGATGTGGATACATATTTAAAATTGATGCAGTCAACGCCGGAATATTTTGAGTCACTTATTGCATTCGAAAAGCAAAAATCGGCAGCAGGCCTGTTTATGGCGGATTATGCAGCGGATACGGTGATTTCCCAGTGTACGGCTTTTATGGAAATGGGTGAAAGCAATTATTTGATTTCTACCTTCGTGGAGCGGATCAAACAGCTTGGACTATCGTCTGAGACTCAAAGCCGCTATATTAAGAGAAATGCACAGATGCTCCAAAGTTATGTCCTGCCTGCTTATAATCAGCTGATTTCAGCCGTACAGTCTTTAAAAGGTACTGGAAAAAACGAGGAGGGGCTCTGCCACCTTCCCGACGGAAAGACCTATTATGAACAGATCGTGGCTGAATCAACAGGGTCAGAAAAGACTGTTCCAGAGCTGGAGGATCTGACCAGGAGACAGATTATATCTGACCTTGAGGCCATGGAGGAAGTGCTCAATATAACCGGAAACCAGGCAAAAGAGACAGCAGCCATGGAGGAGAGTAATCCGGTTACTATACTGAATGAACTGGAGCGCAAAACGGGCGGGGCATTCCCAGAGCCGCCTGAAACGGTGACACAGGTCAAATACGTGCCGGAGGCTATGGAAGAACACCTGAGCCCCGCATTTTATATGATTCCCGCCATTGATAATACGGCGGAAAATGTAATCTATGTGAACCAATCTCATATGAGCAACAACCTGACACTCTATACCACACTTGCACATGAAGGGTATCCAGGCCATTTGTATCAGACAGTATACTATGCCGGGACAGATCCCGACCCGTTAAGAAGCATTTTTAATTTTGGCGGATACGTGGAAGGATGGGCAACTTATGCGGAAATGTGCAGCTATTACCTGTCCTCACTGAGTAAAGAGCAGGCTACACTGCTGCAGAAAAACAGCTCCATTGTACTCGGGCTCTACGCACTTGCGGATATGGGGATTCACTACGACGGGTGGAGCAGGATTGACACGGTGGCATTTTTCAAAAATTATGGGATCAAAGACGCGAAAACAATAGAACGTATTTATGAACTTATTATAGGTTCGCCGGGAAATTATCTAAAGTATTATATCGGTTATGTAGAATTTTTGGAACTGAAAAAAGAATGGGCCGCAAAAAAGGGGAATCATTTTTCACAGAAAGAATTCCACGAGGCAGTGCTGTCTGTAGGACCGGCTCCTTTTGCTCTCGTGGAAGAATATATGTGGAAAATGCCTGTTGATTAGAGGAACAGCCGGAAACCACGGTGATTCATTATCTGAAAATCATGGAAGAATATGATAGAACGCATACTGATTCTTGCCATTTTGCTTTGAAAGGTACAGCGCTTCATCCGCGTGCTTAAACAGCTCCCTGAAAGTGCATCCGTCTTCCGGGGCCAGAGCGATGCCTATGCTGGCTCCTATTAGGGGGAGTTCCCTGTCAGCCGCAGTGTTTATCGCATTGATTGCTTCAAGAAACTGTACAATACGGTCCCGGGGGACGTCGTCACTTGAACAGTCGGGGAGAAAAATTAAAAACTCATCGCCTCCGATGCGCCCAATAATATCCGAAGAGCGGAACGTTTCCTGCAGTACGGCCCCTACTTCTTTGAGCACCTGATCGCCGCAGTCATGCCCACGGGAATCATTGACCAGTTTAAAATTATCAATGTCGATGACTAAAAGTGCACCCTGGGCATTGGCGAGGGAAAGATGGGAAGTAATCTTTCTCTCACAGAATCCGCGGTTCCAGAGACCGGTCAGCTTATCCGTATCTCTTTGCATTTCCAGAATGTTATTAGACATGATCTGCCGGAAATTGAGGTAGTTGAACTGGTGTGAAGTAAAAATGCTGAGCAGATAAAACACAACGGTATTTATAATATCATAAGAGGCAGTGTAAGGAGTCTTATATATTTTGGATAACATACAAAAGATCACACAGAATATGCCCATAAACATGCAGATGCGGGACGGTATGTCAACGATAAAGAGGGGAAGCCCCACAAGAAATACTATAAAGGCTACTGCGTTGAGCTCCGGCTGCATAATGGTACCTAAATAGACTGAGACCCCGAGTATGATGGCAGCCATAGTATAAAGGGCAGCAGGTATTAGCCTTTTATGCGCCTTCAGGGATGTTTTCGCCAGGATATTCAGAAAAACGGAAGCTGCGGTAATAATAGTATACGGAACCGTTGCTTTCAGGAAGTTTTCCAGAAAAAGGCTGACCAAAATGAGCGGAACGCCCATTAAGAATCCCAGAGTTGTTATAAGACGCAGGCTTTTCAGATTTCTGTCTGCAATATCTTCATAATAAGTATGATAATTTTCAACAAAATAGTTACTATATGGAATCATAATGATAACCCCCGATTAAATATACTGATACATTGTTTCTATTCTATCATATAAAGTACGTAATATTATGAATAAAATAAAAAATTTTAGGAGGGAACCTATGCTGAATTACTTATGGGCGGGCATGATTATAGTCGGTGTTATCTTCGGGGCTTTTAACGGGAAGATGCCGGATATTACGAATGCGGCGCTGGACTCTGCAAAAGAGGCAGTAACCCTGTGCATCACGATGATGGGAGTGATGTCTTTTTGGGTGGGTATGATGGAGATTGCAACAAGGGCTGGGATTATTGAGATTGCTTCTAAGAAGCTGCGGCCGCTGGTACGGTTTTTGTTTCCGGATATACCGGAGGGGCATAAGGCGAATGATTATATTACGACAAATTTTATTGCAAACTTTCTGGGACTGGGCTGGGCGGCTACTCCTGCAGGACTGCAGGGGATGGGGGCGCTGGCAGATCTGGAGAGGGAGAGACAGGAAGGGCGGGCGCCGGGTGCAGCGCAGAAGCCAGGGGTCGCCTCGGATGAGATGTGTACGTTTTTGATTATGAATATTTCATCATTGCAGTTGATACCGGTGAATGTGATCGCTTACCGGAGCCAGTACGGGAGCGTGAATCCCGCGGGAATTGTCGGGGCGGGAATTGTGGCCACGGCGGTGAGTACGGTGGTGGCTATGGTTTATTGTAAGATGAAGGCGAAGAGGCGGAGGGCTTGATTGCCCTCTGCTTTTGTAATCATATATTTTCATAAACCACCTGCTATTCAGATATGTTTACAGCCGGCTTATAAAGGGCTTACTTTGATTAGCCCACCTGTCACGACGAAACAGATCACTTGTTACGGAGTAGTAACCAATTATGTATCGTCCTCTTATAATAGATGTGGCACACTCGGTATGACTACTATTTTGCTGTCTGAATTGATTTTCATGATCAGGGAGCAGTCATTGTTGTATATTGGCATAAGATGAATAAGCGAAATAAAACATGTATTATCTGCTAAGCGGGAGAACCAAGGATAATCTCTACACCTGCTTCTTTAAGTCTGGTTACATAAGTGGGATCCAGGCCGCTGTCAGATATCAGGCATGTGATCTCGTTGATATCTATTGTTTTTTCGATGAACGGTTTTACAGAAAATTTAGTTGAATCAGCCAGGATATAGCATTTTTTTGCGCACTTAATCAGGCTTTGTTCTGTTCTGGGATCAATATCGAGAGAGGTAATTCCCACATCAAGATCCACAGAGTCACAGCCGGAATATGCTTTGTCCACCTTCACAGTGCTAAAAAAGGCTTCGGATGTAGGACCAAAACACGCACCGTTGCGTTCGCGGATCTGGCCGCCGCAGACATAAAGCTTTATGTTGGGATGGAACAGAAGAAGGTTTGCTACAGGGATGGAGTCCGTAACGACAGTCAAATTTTTCTTATTTGTAATTTTAGACGCAAGAAGAAGAGCCGTAGACCCACTGCTGATGGCAATAAAATCGCCGTCTTCAATCGTTTCAGCTGCGGCGGCAGCAATCTCCTGCTTCTTATTAAAATTGACAATCCCATCAAAGATATCCGGCTGAACCGTTCTCGTATTAAAATCTTTTGGATAATCCGCCTTGATTGCGCCACCGTGGGTGCGCAATAGTAATCCTTTTTCATGCATACTTTGGAACTGAAGGCGTATTGTAGAAACGGACAAGCCTGTGAGCTCGGCTGCTTCAGCAACAGTTATCCTGCCATTCTTTTGAAGTAAATCTAATATCACTTTTTCTCGTTCTTCGTAAAAAGAACCGTGTGTTTTGCCTGCCATATAATTCTCCAAATAATAAAAGGTTAATCTGTGAATGCATTGTAACTGTTCATGATTCTGAGCAGTTATAATGTATTTTATAATTATATCATTGGGAATGTTGGAAAACAAGTGAAAATGATAATTCACTGTTTTTCATCAGCGATATTAATTGATAATCAGTTATATTCAATTAAAGAACACAGCATAATTAACAAATATCGATGATTTAAATTGGTGATAATAACAAATACAATTAAAAACAATAAAAAACGCTTGATATTAATTAAAAACGGTGATAATCTAAAGATAGACACCCGGGGAACAGTTAATAAAATTTAGAAACAGTGTGAATAATTCATATTGAGAAAGGATGAGTGGCTATGGCGGGAAATAACAACAGATATTCTAAAGAATATCTCCAGGAAGCAGAGATACGACTTGAGGAAATGGAAGATCCCAATTATGAATTTCCAACTCCATTCAGTAAATTAGATTGGATTCTGGCAATTGCAACAATTATAGTATCCGGAGCACTGCTTATTGGCGGATATTGGATGTAATATAAAGGGATTTTACTGTATATGAGGAGGAATAAAATGGCAAAGAATCGAAATAGTTCAGATGATCAATATACAAAAGAAGCAACATTTGGCACACTGCCGGTTCGCAGATCAGAACGTCAGTATGGAATGTTAGATGCATTCCTCGTGCTCAGTGGGTACGGCGTAGCAACCTGGTGTTATACGCAGGGAACTTTTCAGGCGGCTTACTGTAATTTTAAACAATTGTTGACAACTACCTTTGCAGCAAACATTTTTGTACTTGCGTTATATTTATTGCCGGTACTTTTTGCGACAAAGTATGGTATCGATATGTGGCAATGGCTTAAGTCTACATTTGGCACAAAAGGAGCCGGAGTTGTTGCGTTAGTTCTCACTGCGGTTAATTTTCCATGGTTTGGACAATGTGCAGAGATATTTGCAAACACAATAGACAATTTGATTCGAATGGCAGGCATGACCCCTCCGGCATTCTTACATAAACCAATGGGTCTGCTTTGCATTGCATTGGGTACAATTATTGCAATTGCCGGACCATTGGTAATTAAGTGGGCAAACCGCATTATCGTTCCATTGCTTCTTCTGGTTGGTGTTGCTATTTGTGTTGTAGCATTTACTTCCGTACCACTTGGCGATATTGTTGCATATAAACCGGATCTTTCATTTCTTGGTGGTGACAGCGGTGCAGCTTATGCAATCGCGTGTGAGGCCGGTCTTGCATTTGGGATGTCCTGGTGTGCAAGTACTGCGGTTACCCCGCGTTTGTGTAGAAAAGAAAGGGACGGTTATTGGGCTACAATCGGAGCATATGGTGTGGTTGCCCCATTTTTTGTAATGGCAGGCGGGGTACTCGGTATTGCAACCTTTATAAAGACTGGCGTTATGGGGAATGATATTACAGAAATGCTGGTAACACTCAGCAGTCCTATCATGGCTCTCACAACATTAGCGCTGGTTATATTTGCGAATATTGCAACGCAGGGGACTGGATCATATATGTGGTCTGTAGTTCTCAAATCCACATTCCCAAAGGTAAAGTTCAATATAATTGCTATTGTTCTCGGTGTTTATGCCGGAATTATGGTTATATGGGGACAGCTCCTTGATTATATCGGGGCAATGATTACAATTGCGGCATTCTTCTATGGACCAGTCATGGGGATTATGTTTGTTGACTATTTCTTTATTCGTAAAAGAAAAGTTTCGCTGCGTGCGGTCTATGAACTCGAAGGACATGACTGCTACAAATACACCAAAGGATTTAATGTGGTGGCATTTGGATGCGCTATCATAGGAATTATCGGCGACCTTCTGATTTTCGATCCAATTGGATATGTGCCCAAAAGCCCGGTCTTTAATTTTGCAACATGTACATTTTTTGGATTTATACTTACAGCGGTTTTATTCTTTATTGCGAATCAGATTCCGGCAATCAAGAAGTATATGATTCGTGACCGTGAAGATATAACTGTATAAAGCTTTATATGAAAAGAGGAAATGATAAAATGAAACCTGAACTTATAATTATGTTAACATACAATGATGTAACAGTATCGAATGCTTCCGAAGTTTTTGAATCCTGTAAGGACTTGCCTATAACCCGCTGGGGATTTAAAGATGTTGGGCTTAAGAAAGAAGAGATGATTGCGCTGAATCGTGAAATGAAGGCTGCCGGCAAGACAACATATTTGGAAGTAGTTACATATACGGAGGAAGGCTGCTTAGAAGGTGCGAAGTTAGCCGGAGAATGTGGCTTTGACTTTTTGACCGGGACAGTTTATTATTCAAGTGTAGACAGTTTGCTGCAAAAATATGGATTAAAATATTTTCCTTTTGCCGGCAAAGTCGGCGGAAGTCCGGTGGCATTAACAGGAACAATTGAAGAGATTGCAGCTGACGCTGTCAGACTCATTGAAGCTGGTGCTGACGGTGTAGACCTTACGGCATATCGTTATGTGGATGGAGATCCTCTTGAACTGGCACGCGCGGTAGGGGAAAAAATAGGTATGGATAAGCTTGCAATAGCAGGCAGCGTAGGGAACAAGGAGCGAATGGCTCAGATGGCCAGGCTGGGGTGCCATTCCTATACGATGGGAAGCGCATTGTTTGATTCTAAGTTTGTAGAAAACGGAACGTTCCGGGAAAATCTGGAATACGTTCTTAATTATTGTAACCAATAGGCGGATATAAGAATAACGCAGAAAGGCTGTAAAAGTGAGATATATTCTTGGCATAGATATAGGAACGACTGCAATTAAGGCGGCAGTGATAGGTGAAGATGGAAAAGTATATGGCGAAGAGACATGTGAATATGTGCTGACAACGATGCCGTCCGGTGAGGTTGAGGCAGACTTACAATTATATTCAGAGGCATTTTCAGGTGCGGTCAGGGGAGCGGTCCGAAATTCAAACGCTGATAAAAAGGATATAAAATGTATAGGGTTCTCTTCAACAGCGGAAACATGTGTGTTCCTAGATGAAAATAATAAACCGCTTTGCAAAGTAATTGCGTGGATGGATATGCGGGGAACCAAAGAGGCAGAATATCTGTCAAAGCATTTCAGCAAGAAAGATATTATCAGTAAGGTAGGATTTGATAATATATATGCGATCCATCCAATCAGTAAAATATTGGCAGTGAAAAATAAATCTCCGGAAGTATTTTCCAACACCAGGATGTTTGCACAGATTAAAGACTATTTTGTTTATGTACTTTCGGGAAGATTTATTACGGAATATTCCGTAGCCAGCGATCATGGTTTTTTCGATATAACGAACAGATGCTATTGGCAGGAAATGCTGGATTTTGTCGGCATTGACAGAAAGTATCTTCCGGAACTTGTTGAGCCGGGAACGGAAATCGGAAAAATAACAGAAGAAGCAGCAGAAGCATTTGGGCTGGATCCGGATACTGCGATTAATGTAGGGGCATTTGACCAAGCCTGCGGGGCAATCGGAGCAGGAAATATAAAGCCAGGAATCGCCTCTGAAAGCACAGGATCGGCGCTTGTAACTGTTGCGACCATTGAAGAATTAAGCCCTGATTCAAAAGGTGATGTACCGACACTCTGCAGTGGCATTGCGGGGAAATATATATATCAGCCATATTGTACAGGGGCTATGATTACAAAATGGTTTAGGGATGCATTTTGTGAGCAGGAAAAAGAGCTGGAAAAGGAGACAGGGCTCAATGCATATACGCAGATGGATCAATTAGTGGAATCAACGCCTCCGGGTGCGGATGGCCTGATTATGCTTCCATATTTTCAGGGGTCTGGTATTCCAGAACTTAATGAAAAGGCAAGCGGTGTCTACTATGGTATAAATGCAGGACATACAAGAGGGCATTTTATCAGGGCTATTATGGAAGGGCTTGCAATTGCTTTGAAAAGGATGCTTGAATGTGAAAAAGAGCTCGGGGCGGCCATGGATGAAATCCGTTCACTCGGCGGCGGCTCTAAATCAAAGGCCTGGTGCCAGATTAAGGCGGATATACTCGGGATTCCGGTTAAGGTGATTAAAAATAGCGGCAGCACTCCATGTATGGGGTGCGCAATACTTGCCGGAGTAGCAAATGGGATATGGGCATCAGTAGAAGATGCGGCGGAGAAGTTTGTGGAGATTAAGGAGACTTATTATCCTAATCCAGAAAACGCAGAGGTTTATGCGGAAGCTTATCAAAAATATGTGGAGATTACAAATGCACTTAATCCTACATTCCGATAACGCAGGCGTGAATAGTAATGACCGCTCGTTACTTTTTATAATCCAGCCAGTATCAGTAAATCGGAGGTTAGTCTCGTCGACTAACCTCCGATTTAGTTGTTGGTTGGAGTGTGAAAAGTAAGGATCACTCAATTAAATATAAGGAGAAATTAGATAAATTATTGCAGCTATGATAATATTATGATAAAATTAAGATAAAATAAAAGGATAAAGGAGCATCACATATGATACAGATACGTCCTGTTTCTGACCTTCGAAATAAATTTCCAGAGATTGAGGAAATTGTAAACGGAGGAAAACCTGTCTATCTAACGAAAAATGGTTATGGCGCAATGGTGGTCATGAGTTTAGAGCAGTATGCGAATCTAACCGACAATATCGAAAGAAAATTGGATGAAGCCGACAAAATGGCCGAATATACGGATGAACGACTTTCACATGAAAGCGTTTTTGGACATGTCAGGGATGTGATTAATGGAAAATAAAAAGTATAGGCTGCAGTATCTGCCATTATTTGAGCAGGATTTAATTGAGACAGTTCATCACATTACGTATGTACTGAAAAATCCAGATGCTGCCTTGCGTTTGGCAGATGATGTGGAAGCCGCTATATTAGAGAGGCTTTCAAATCCACTTGCATTTGAGCCGTTTCGTTCGGCGAAGGAAAGAGAACTTTTATATTATCGGATTTATATTAGAAACTATGTAGTCTTTTATGTTGTTATAGATGATGTTATGGAAGTTCGGCGGCTCATATACAGAAAGCGAGATATAGACAGGCACTTATAAAGATATAGAACACAAAAGTTGGTTTACCATATATAAACTACTTTTTATAGTTACCAATATTCCGATAACTTATTAGGATGTTGGTAAGTAGAAATGAGAATAATTCCTGGTAATGTTTCATTAAGGATCAAAATTTGCCGAGGGTACCCGCTAAGACATTAAAATAACATAGGTTAGGGTCATAGATTAGATATAATTAATATGATCGCGAAAGATGTAACAGGGGATGTTATAAAATCTATTTCAATTAAAAAATAGATATTTTATAACATCCCCTGTTTGGAGTTTTATTGACTTTCCTCTATTTATTCTTCAATCCACACTATTTTTCAATCCACACTATTAAAATATTTTATTATGTGAACTTCAAATAATGACTATAACTATTGGCCATTATAAAATACTTAACATTATATTACAAGCATAAAATTAAATAAATTCATAAAAAGAGGTAAGTATTGAAATTATATTTATAATGTGATACCATCAGTTGTAAGAAAAGAAATCCTGGAGGTATATCCCATTTGAAATTATTGGCACATATTACTACATACAAAGGCAAGCGGAAAGAGCAGTCTTTAAAAGAACACAGCTATAAGACCGCCAAGTACGCTTCAGAATGTCTGTCAAACAGAAAGTTTTCCAATACTGCCTATCTTGCAGGCCTTCTGCACGACATAGGAAAGGCAACCCAGCTTTACAATGAGTATTTGGAGAAAGCATTCCAGGGAGAAAAGGTACAGCGTGGCAGTGTAAACCATACTTTTGCAGGTGTTATTTATCTTTTTGAAAAGTTCCATACAGATGTTAACTCACCGATGGAAAAGCTGACATGTGAAATTACCGCAACGGCTATAGGTTCCCATCATGGGCTGTTTGACTGTGTTGACCTGGATGGTAACAATGGTTTTATACATCGGCTGCGGAAAGACAGGTCATCGCTGTGCTATGATGAGGCTGTCAGTAGTTACTTTGAACAGGTAGCTGATGAAAGCGAAGTGCAGATGTATTTCCAAAAGGCTGTAAAAGAGATTACGGACTTTTTCGAAGAGGCAAGAATAACATACAATAATAATGGTTATAAAACATTTTTTCAAATAAGTATGCTGTCCAGGCTGATTCTGTCTTCAGTGATAGAAGGGGATCGAAGGAATACTGCTGAATTCATGAGTCAATGGAAGGAGGATGAAGGGGAAGATATAAACTGGGATAAGTGGCTGGCCTACTGTGAAGACCAACTATCAAAGCTGGATACGTCATCTACGCTTAACCGTATCAGGCATGATATTTCAGGACAGTGCATTGCTTTCGCAGGCAATCCCCCGGATATCTATCGTTTGAATGTACCAACCGGTGGCGGAAAGACATTAAGTTTGCTGAGATACGCACTGGCACATGCACAAGAATTTAATAAAAAACGGATTATCTATAGCATTCCGCTGCTCAGTGTGCTGGATCAGAATGTCCGGGTAATACGTGATTATGTTCCGGATAAAGAGAAGGTATTGGAACACCATTCTAATGTAGTGCATGAAAAAGACAAGGGAGAAGAGCTGGATCCATATGAGCTGCTGAAGGAAAGCTGGGGTGCCCCGGTTATCGTATCAACACTGGTTCAGCTGCTGGACATTTTGTTTAAGCACCAGACCTCTGCAATAAGACGGATGCAGGCATTATGTGACAGCGTGGTTGTGATAGATGAGGTTCAGTCATTGCCGGTGAAGGTAACGGAAATGTTTAATACGGCAATGAATTTTCTGAAGCAGTATTGTAATGCAACAATTATTTTATCTTCTGCGACACAGCCCTGCTTTGAAGAGCTGAAGTGGCCGATCCATCTGGCAAAGGAGCCAGACATGGTTCATCTGGATTCATTACAGCTTCGGACATTTATCCGGGCACAGGTGATTGATTGTACAAGCCCTTACGGGATGGACTTAGATGAGTGTACAGAATTTTGCGGCAATTTGGTAAAAAAGCACTCTTCGGTTCTGATCGTATGTAATACAAAATCACAGGCACGAAAACTGTTTCGGCGTCTGCAAAAGGAAGCCAAACAGTTAGGCGGCTATATATTACATCTTTCCACATCCATGTGCCAGGAACATCGTTCAAATGACCTGAAAGAACTGCAAAATAAATTATCTCTGCTGCAGGATGACGTAAGAAATGGAGGCGGGCAGCAGAAGGTGATTTGTGTTTCCACACAGGTAATCGAAGCAGGAATGGATATTTCATTTGAAGCAGTAGTGCGTGTTCTTGCGGGAATTGATAATCTGGTACAGGTTATTGGAAGATGCAACCGAAGCAATGAGTACGGAAATATCGGAAAGGTCTATTTGATTCATCTTAAAAATGAGAACCTGGGTATGCTGCAGGATATCAAATACCGGCAGATTTGTACCCGGAAAGTGTTGGAATTAAGGAAGCAGATTGGTGAAACCTTCTCAATCAGCGGGCAGGCAGTACATAGATATTATCAATACCTGTTTGAAGAGATTCGGGGCAAAGTACGGTATCCGGTGAAGTCTTACGGAACGGAGATTTATCTCATGGATCTATTGTCAAATAATAATGGGAGTGCTAACGGGAAAGAAAACGATGGATATCTGCTGCATCAGCCATTTAAAACGGCCGGCCAGATTTTTGAAGTATTTGATAAGGATACCATAGACGTGCTGGTCCCGTATCAACAGGGAAAGAAGCTGATTGAGCAGCTCAAAAGTATGGAGGAAAAGCAGTTTTATCTGGAGAACTTTAAAGAAATTATGCAAAAGGCAAAAAAATATACGGTCAGCATTTTTGAGAATGAGAAAGAAAGGCTTGAGAGACAAGGCGTACTGCATGGTATACTGGAGAACAGAATTTTTGTTCTGGATGATAAGGCATATCATAAAAGCTATGGATTGATGGACATGGAAGAATACGGGGAATAAAGGAGGAAAAGATGGAGCACAGAAATTCAGTAGAGTTTGAAGTGACGGGAAAGTACGGGATGTTTGCAGATCCCGTCACCCGGGTCGGCGGAGAAAAGTTTAGTTATCAGGTTCCGACCTATGAAGCGTTGAAGGGGATTTTACATAGTGTATACTGGAAGCCGACTCTGATTTGGATCATTGACAGTGTGCGCGTCATGAATCCTATTCAGACAGAGACAAAGGGCATCCGTCCTATAAAATATTATAATAATAAAAACGATCTTTCTTATTACACATACTTAAAAGAGTGCAGATATCAGGTGAAGGCACATTTTATAATGAACGAGAACCGACCGGAGCTGGAAAAGGATCGCAATGAGCACAAGCATCATAATATTGCCAGACGCATGATTGAAAGGGGCGGCAGGAGGGATATCTTTCTTGGAGCGAGAGAGTGCCAGGGGTATGTAAAACCCTGTGTGTTTGGCCAGGGAGAGGGATTTTATGACGATATTCCCGAGATCAACTTCGGTACAATGTATCATGGGATCACATATAGTGACGAGGCATATTCGGAAGAGACAAGAGGAAAGATGTCTGTACGTTTTTGGCAGGCTGTCATGAATAACGGGGTGATTGCATTTATACCTCCCTGGAAATGTATCCACAGGCCGGTGCGTGAGATGAATATCAAAAAGTTTGGCGTGAAGCAGGAGAACTTTTCTGTGATCCAAGAGGAAGAGGTGATGTAACAGATGTCCTGGATGAGCCAGATTTATAAAACGTATGAAGAAAATGTAGGAAAGGGACAGAATCCGGACGAACAGATGACTCCGGTGGCGCATATGAACGCAAATGCACAGATTGAGGTTACACTGAGCAGGCGGGGAGAGTTTCTGGGCGCAGCAAAGGTAGAAAAAGAAGATGCGGTTACGCTGATTCCCGTCACAGAAGCATCTGCCGGAAGAAGCTCGGGGAAGACGCCCCATGCATTGTGTGATACGCTTTCCTATGTTGGGGGGGATTATTGTCATTATTGTGAAAATGAGAAGGAGAGGAAAAGCGCCGAGGCCAAGTATAAACTCTATATGGAAGCCCTGAAAAAGTGGACGGAGTCAAAATACAGCCATCCCAAAGTTGAGACAGTACACCAATATTTGTTAAGAAAAGAGCTGATTCGGGATTTGGTGAAAGCGGGAGTAGTTGAGCTGAAAGAGGATGGTACATTCCAAAATAAAAAATTAAGCGGGAAGCCTTATGAAAAAGCACTGGTCAGATTCAGAGTACAGAGCACAGAAAAGGAAGCTGACGGCACATGGCAGGATGCATCACTGATTCAGGCCTATACGGAATATTATTTTGCCAACCAGGATGGGAAAAGGGATATCTGTTATTTTCTGGGACAAGAAAGCGCAATTTCCCAAAACCACCCCAAGGGAATTGTGGCGGCTAATTATGGTGCGAAACTTATAACTGCAAATGATAAGCAGGGTTATACTTACAGGGGAAGGTTTCAAGATGAAGAGCAGGCCCTTGCATTTAGCTATGAGGCGTCTCAGAAAATACACAGTGCGCTGACATGGCTTGCAAAGCAAAACGGAGCCTATGCGGGGACGCAGGACAAGAGGCTTTTTATCTGCTGGAATCCTGAGGGGAAAAAGGTACCGTCCATATTTGGGGATCTGGGACTTACGGGGGATGATTCTGTGGAGGCTGTGGAACCGAACTACCGGAAAAAGCTGATCAAGACATTTCAGGGATACAGAAATCAGTTTGATGAATCAGATTCCGTAGTGATCATGGGACTGGATGCGGCCACCACGGGGCGCCTTTCTGTTACGTACTATTATCAGTTAATGGCCTCCGATTTTTTCGATAGAATTACATACTGGGGAGAGACTTGTAACTGGTTGCTTTTGAAGTTTGACGGGCAAAATCATCCTTATTACGGTATCGAGACGCCTACTTTTGAAAGAATTGTAAAATGTGCGTTTGGACGTGAAAGGGATAGCTCCCATGGAAAGAGCAGATTCATTGAAATAGGTGATAAGCTCCTGAAGGAACAGATACAGAGGTTGGTGAAATGCATGGTAGAAAAGCAGCCTGTCCCGTACGATCTGGTACAGGCGCTGGCGGTACGTGCATCCACGCCGATGGCTTACACAAGAGGAAACAGGGAAAGAGTCTTATCGACAGCGTGTGCAATAATCAGAAAATACTATTACGAGAGAGAAACGGAAAAGAAAGGGGAAGAGGAGTATATGAAGCTGAATTTAGAAAACCATGACAGAAGTTATCTGTTTGGAAGATTATTGGCTGTGCTGGAGAAAGTGGAGAGGCTGACCTACGACAGGGATGAAAAACGTGAGCCCAATGCGATCCGTCTGCAGTCGGCTTACGTCAATCATCCAATGCAGACGTGGAAGATATTAACAGATCAGTTGAATCCATATCTTCAGAAGCTGCACCCAGAGGCGAGAAAGAAATATAAGGATATGATTACCGATATTGTTACTGCCCTTGAGGAAAAGGATGAACAGCAATTGAACAGGGGATTAGAAGAAACATATCTGATTGGATATTATCTGCAGCGGGCAGAATTGAATAAGCGTGTAGATATAAAGACAGGAAAACAAAATACAAATGATCATGAGGAGGCAGGAGAAAATGAGCATCTTACAGAATAAGATTGATTTTACAGTGTTAGTTAAGGTCATCAATGCAAACCCAAATGGTGATCCGCTTAATGGAAACCGTCCAAGGACAACGTATAGCGGTCAGGGAGAAATATCCGATGTATGTATAAAACGGAAAATCAGAAACCGTCTGCAGGATATGGGAGAAAATATTTTTGTACAGTCAGCAGAACGCAGTGATGATGGTTATACGTCTCTGAGTGAAAGGGCTTCCCAAAATATAACCAATTACCAGTCGGATGATGACTATGCAGAACAGGCATGTAAAAAATGGATAGATGTACGTACCTTTGGGCAGGTATTTGCCTTTAAAGCAAAAGATAAAAAAGAGGGTGTTTCAGTAGGGGTGAGGGGTCCTGTGTCAATTCATCAGGCTTTAAGCTGTTCACCGGTAGATATTAACAGCATGCAGATTACAAAAAGCGTCAATGGGGAACCATCTGAAAAAAGAGGCCCCGACACAATGGGGACGAAACATCTGGTTGAATTTGGACTGTATAGAATTAAAGGTTCTGTAAATGTCCAGCTGGCAGAAAAAACTGGGTTTTCGGAGGAGGATGCCGGAAAGCTGAAGGAGACGCTTTGTACACTTTTTGTAAACGATGCATCTGCTGCAAGACCTGATGGAAGTATGGAGGTTGTGAGCGTATACTGGTGGAAACATAATAACAAGATTGGACAGTATTCGGCAGCCAAAGTGCACGACTCATTAAAAATATCCTTGAAAGAAGGAGTAGTGATTCCGTCTTCGGTCGAGGATTATGAGATTAGGCTGGAGGAATTACCGGCATTGGAAGCTGAGGTGATTTCGGGAATGTGATTAAGTCCACGGCGGTGAGTACGGTGGTGGCTATGGTTTATTGTAAGATGAAGGCGAAGAGGCGGAGGGCTTGATTGCTCTCTGCTTTTAAATTTAATTAGTAAAGATGACTAAAAAAGAACGATTATTATTGTGAATAATGGACAAAATATAAAATTTTGTTGACAAATTTAAATACAAAGAGTTATAATCCACTTATAAATGAAACGTTTCAATTAAAGCATAGAGGTAAAGAATGTCAGCAATAAAAAAAGAAAAAACAACAATCACTCAGGTAGCAAAATATGCAGGTGTGTCAATTGGAACTGTTTCAAATTATCTGAATGGAACTGCTCAGGTTTCCCCACAGAAAGCGGAGAATATCCAGGCCGCGATCGATAAATTACATTATACCCCGGATACGGTTGCAAGCTCTTTAAGGAGGAAGAACAGCAAGACGATATATATCCTGACGCCAAATCTGAATAATACATTTTACACCCGGATTATCAGTTCCTATATGGCATATGCGTACCAGGCGGGATATACGGTACAGATTTCCGGTTATGAATACTCTGCCGAAGTGGAAAAGAAGCAATTGGCTGCTCTTGAAAACTGTAAACGGGGAACCATTGTAATCATCTTCAATGGCAGTAAAGATGAGGCGGAGATCAGGAGGCTTATGCAGAATGATATCCATGTCATATTAGCCGACCGGAATGCAGAGGGCTTAAATGTATCCAGTGTATCATTTGATAACCAGGATATGTTATATACAATTGTAGAAATGTTAAAGAAAAAGAATTACAAAAGAATTGGCTTGTTTATAGAACCTGTTACTTTATCGAATTTACAGAAAAGATATGAACATTTTTTAA
Organism: Clostridiales bacterium VE202-21; assembly: GCA_000509105.1. GTDB lineage: Bacteria > Bacillota > Clostridia > Lachnospirales > Lachnospiraceae > Faecalicatena > Faecalicatena contorta. Next base: position 50,590 of record BAIF02000008.1, read on the forward strand.
AGGCTTCCGAAAAATTTGGCTATAAAAATCCTTTAGATAATGTATTTACGGATAAAAGTCTGGCTCTTAATAAATTACACAGCAGTTATATTTTTATGAAAACAATTCTGGAAAATCATAAGAAAAAAGATTTGCCGGATGCCTGGATTGCCTCATCGGATTACCTGGCGATTGGTATGATGCGGGCAATGAATGAATTGGGATACCGTGTTCCACATGATTTTGGGATCATAGGTTTTGATAATCTGGATATTTCAGGGTATGTAAACCCAAGGCTTACGACTGTGGAGCAGAATCAGGAACTGTTCGGCGAAATGCTATGGAAGGTAACAAAGAAGCTGGTTAAAACACAGGAGAATCAACATTTGGTAATTCCACAAAAATTAGTTGAAAGGGAATCCTGTTAAAATAATATGTATTGCGTAAGCGGTACATTTATTTTTATAAAATATTGAAACGTTTCAATCTGTACTTCATCAGGTATGTCAGTTATTATTTTTTTACACACATTTTGAAACGTTTTAATATAGAAACCCAAAAATATTAAAGGAGGAACAGGAAATGAAAAAAGGTATCGCAGCATTATTATGTGCAACAATGGTATTGGGTCTAACGGCTTGTGGATCTGATACAAAGGAAACGTCCGGAGAGAAAAAGACAGAAGAAACAGCGGCATCAGAAAGTGTGTCATCCTTGGCGTCAGACGAGGCCGTAAAAAAGGCCTCAGAGGAGGGGTGGGAGATTGCCGTAGTGCCGAAGGATTCTACAAACCCATGGTTCGTAAGAATGAATACAGGAGTAGAAGAATTTGCGGATCAGACAGGTGTCAACTGCTACCAGATTGATACAGGTGAAATTGATGCAACGCATCAGGCTCAGATGGTCGAAGATTTGATTGCCCAGGGTGTAGATGCAATTTGTGTGGTTCCTGTAGATGTGCAATCCATGGATGTGGTACTTAAAAAAGCCCAGGATGCAGGAATTGTAGTAATCGCCCATGAAGGCGCAGAACTGAAAAATGTAGACTATGACATCGAGGCTTTTTCGAATGCAGGGTATGGCGCTTTTATTATGCAGAATCTTGCAGAAGCGATGGGAGAAGAAGGTGTGTATACCACTATGGTGGCATCGTTGACAAACGGCTCACATAATGAGTGGGCGGATGCTGCAGTTGAATATCAGAAAGAACACTATCCTAAGATGACTCTGCTGGAAGAAAATCCGCGTGTGGAATCAAATGATAATGGAGACACAGCATACAATGCAGCAAAAGAACTGATTAAGACCTATCCGGATCTGAAGGGTATTTTAGGTACTTCTTCCTACGACGCACCGGGTGTCGCAAGAGCAATCCAGGAGCTGGGACTGCAGGATAAATTCTTTACTACAGGGACAGGCATGCCGGCAGATAATGCGGAGCTGCTTAAATCGGGTATTATTAAATCTCTGACGTTATGGGATCCGGCCATGTCCGGCGAAGCTATGGTTTCACTGGCTTGTAAAGTCCTGGCGGGAGAGAGTATCACAACACCATTAAACCTGAATGTAGACGGATATACAGAGATGTCCGAACGAGAAGGTTCTAAAACCGTACTGGAAGGCCAGGGCTGGATCACAATTGATGCAGACAATGTAGATAGTTTTGGTTTCTAATAAACTTTGAGAATCGGAGCGCCGTTTCGGCGGCGGTTCGATTCTTTTAAAAGCGAAGAGGAGGACGCATATGTCAGAGTGTTTGTTAAAGGCAGAGCATATTCAAATATCATTTGGAAGTGTTCATGCACTCAAAGATGTTTCATTGGAAATCGTTCCTGGAGAAATTCATTGTCTGGCAGGTGAAAACGGCTGCGGGAAATCTACACTTATTAAAATCATCTCGGGTGTACACCAGCGCAGCGGGGGGACCATCGAATTTGATGGGAAAAAACTGGAAAAGATTACACCAATTGACGCAATCAATATGGGGATTCAGGTTATTTATCAGGATTTCTCTTTATTCCCTAATTTGACTGTAGCAGAAAACCTGGCATTAAATTCAGAATTAGCATCAGGCAAAAAAACAATCAGTTGGAAGAACGTAAGGAAAATCGCGGAAGAAGCAATTAAAAAAATCAATATGGATATTGATTTGGATGAAAAAGTAAGCCGTTTATCTGTTGCCCAAAAACAAATGGTAGCAATCAGCAGAGCGCTTATGTTCAATGCAAAATTGATTATAATGGACGAACCAACGACTGCATTGACTAAAAAAGAAGTAGATGCACTATTCAAAATCATATTAAAACTGAAAGAACAAGGGATTGCAATTCTCTTTATCAGCCATAAATTAAATGAAGTATTTGAAATATCAGACCGGTTTACAATCTTTAGAAATGGAGAGATGGTGGCAACTGGAAGAACGGATGAATTAGATGATAAGAAATTTACCTACTATATGACAGGACGTGAATTCGCAGACAAAACTTTTGTTCCTGAAAAGGTGACAGATACACCTATTTTTGAACTAAGGAATCTTTCTTTGGAAGGTTCATTTAAAAATATCAGCCTTACTTTACGGGGCGGTGAAATCCTGGGGATTACAGGTCTTCTGGACTCAGGCCGTACGGAACTTGCGCTGTCTATGTTTGGGCTGAAGCCCGCTACATCGGGGGAGATCATCCGAAATGGAAAACCTGTAAAAATCACAAATCCGAGAGAGGCCATTGCCAACAAAATAGGATATGTACCAGAAGACCGTCTGTCGGAAGGGTTGTTTTTACAGAGATCCATTGGTGACAATATTATTATTTCTGAGATCGATTCTTTAAAGAAGAAAAATGGCCAGTTTGATCTGAAAAAAAGAGATGAAGAAGTAGACCGATGGGTAAAAGAATTCGAGATAAAAACAAAGAATCCGGATAATCCCGCAACCACCTTATCAGGCGGAAACCAGCAGCGCATAGTTTTGGCAAAATGGCTGGCATGTAATCCGGATGTTCTGATCTTAAATGGCCCGACAGTCGGTGTCGATATTGGATCGAAACATGATATTCATGCAATCCTTCAGCGATTAGCCCAAAAAGGCCTGGGTGTTATTATTATTTCTGATGATCTCCCGGAAGTAATACAGAACTGTTCACGCCTTTTAGTCATCAAAGAAGGTTCTATAGTTGCCGAATATGATACTCAGCAGGTAAAAGAACAGATGATTATTGATGCAATGATGTAAGGAGACAGGCGAATGAATAAAAAATTAAAATCAACATTTAAATCCAATGAAATATACATATTTTTCATTATAATTGCGTTAGGAATCTTGGTGCAGATTCGCTCGGGACAGTTTTTTACCGGAAATAATATGGTGGATTTGTTAAGTGCGATGATTGTACCCGGAATGTTTGCGGTGGCGGAATTCTTAGCGATCATTGCCGGAGGCATTGATGTATCTTTTCCGGCATTGGCTTCTCTGTCTGCATATGCATCCACCAGGATTTTGCTGGACCAGAATTATGGCGGCAATGTGGTTCTGGCTTTTGTGATTGCCATGGCGATTGGCGCGCTGTTAGGCGCTGTAAATGGTTTTCTGATTGGTTATCTGAATCTCAATGCTATGATCGTTACATTAGGTACTTCCAGCGTATTTCAGGGATTCATGCAGGGAGCACTGCGGGCAAAACAGTTATCTGTTATACCAGCTGGTATGAAAGAATTTGGGACAAATTCGTTTATCACAGCAACAAACAAAACGAATAACCTGACTTCCATCCTGCCCTACACTTTTATTATTTTGTTGATTGTTTGTGCAGCGATGTTCCTTATCCTGCGGTATACGATTTTTGGACGTGGTATCTATGCGATCGGAGGGAATCCGGTCAGCGCACATACGGTAGGATTCAATGTAAAACGAACAAAATTTTTCATGTATATTATCATTGGCATGATTGCAGCAGCAGGCGGTATCTGCCGTGTATGTATGATGCAGCAGATGCACCCGACCAACATGCTTGGAATGGAAATGAATATTATTGCAGGTGTTGTGCTTGGCGGAGTTGCGCTGACTGGCGGGGCCGGAACCCTGATCGGATGCATACTGGGTACATTTTTGATTATACTGGTTCAGAACTCCATGATTCTCCTGGGCGTGCCGACTACATGGAGTAACGTGTTTGTTGGAATCGTAATTGTTGTGGGCGTGGCATTAAGTGCATACCAGTCTATCAGGACTGAAAAAGCAAAAAGTAAGATGGTAAAGGAGGCAGCATAATGGAGAGAGTAAAATGTTTTTATTCAAAAAACCGGGAAGTGAGCCGTCTTTTTATTATTATGATTGCCTGGCTGATCTTTATGCTGCTGACACAGGCCGGTAAGTTTTTTACAGGTGCAAATTTCCTGACTATGGCAGGACAGTTCCCGGAGTATGGCCTGATGGCATTAGGAGGCATGCTCTGCATGATGACCGGAGGAATTGATTTATCAGTAGTTGGAACAGCCAATATGACAACGATTATCAGTGTCTACGTGCTGAACTGGATTTTTGGTGTAGACGGAACGATGCCGGCAGGCTTCTCTGTTGTGATATTTCTGATTGCCATACTTACCGGCTGTGTGATAGGGGCTTTTAATGGTTTTCTGATTTCGGAATTAAAGGTGCCGCCTATTTTGGCCACCTTAGGAGTAAATCAGCTGATTACCGGTTTGTGTATTGTTATTACAGGGGGGGCGGCTGTATCTTCCTTCCCAAAACAATTTTGCGATATTTTTTCAACGAATTTGTTTGGCATTATTCCGGTTCGTGTAATTGTCTTCATACTGGCGGCTGTTATGATCTGGTTTATGCTGGAGAGAAGTACCTATGGGACGAAATTGAGGTTATATGGATCAAGCGCGCATGTAGCGGAGTTTTCCGGAATAAACACAAAGAAATTAGTTTTTAAAACCTATATGGCTTCGGCTGTTTGTGCCTCTGTAGGCGGTCTGATGATGCTTAGTACATACGCATCTGCAAGAGCAGATTATGGGAGTAATTATACCATGCAGTCAATTCTGCTGATTGTGTTGGGCGGTGTCAGCCCGAATGGCGGGAAAGGCAGATTATCTGGTGTGGCTGCGGCAATCATTCTTTTAAAATTTATAGAATCAGGTATTAACCGTTTCAGAAGCGTTTCCACATACTATGTAACACTGATTTGGGGCGCGGTTTTAATCCTGGCTCTTGTAATAGATTATTTTAGCGCACGTCCTAAAAAAGTAAAATAGTATGGGAGAATAACTATGAGCAGAAAAGTTTTTGGGCAGATTGGCCGGCTTAAAAAAGATAAAATCCAGGAGTATAGAAAGCTGCATATGGATGATGTACATACACCGCATTGGGAAGGGGTGCTGCGCATGATTCATGACTGCAATATACGGAACTACAGAATCTTTATGAAAGATGATTTAGTTTTTGGATATTTTGAATATGTTGGAGACGACTATGAGGCAGATATGGCAAAGATGGAAGCTGATGAAGTAACCAGGCAGTGGTGGAAACTTACGCGCCCCTGTTTTACAGAATATTCAGCTTCCAGTAAGGAAGCATTTTATGAGGACATGGATCAGATCTTTGATTTTGCAGAATAGAAAGTAGAGGCGATTATAATGAAAACAATTAAAGACAAACAGATTCTTGTTGGAGCAGATTTTGCAGGATTTCCATTAAAGGAGGCAGTTGTAGCTCATTTGAAGGAATATGGATGGACCGTAACAGATGTAGGGGTTCAGTCTGAGGATGACAGTAACACAGAATTAATGTTTCACAGAATTGGACTTCGTGTTGGTTCCATGATATCGGAAAGAGAATTTGAACGCGCATTAATTTTTTGCGGAACTGGGATGGGGATCCATATTGCGGCTAGCAAGTGTCCGGGGGTATTTTCCGGCGTGGTGGAAAGTGTACCGGCGGCACTTCGTGCGATTACAGGGAACGGAGTAAATGTACTGGCAATGGGAGCCTTTTATGTAGCACCTAAGATGGGATGTGATATTGCAGATGCGTATCTGAGTAATAATCTGGGTGATGGGTATGAGTGGTGGCCCAATTTTTATGAATTTCATAAACTTGCGTGTGATGAACTGAACAGCTTTGATTATAACAGATATAAAGAAAGCGGGTATAAACTTGAACATTTGGGAGATTATCCTTTAGAGCTGATGCAGGATCCGAGGCTTTTCGGCTGCAGGTAGAAATGAGAAAAATTATATACTTTAGAACAATAGAAAAGGTTTGATATGCTCCCTTCCGGGCAGCAAGTTGAAGTAATAAGGACTTGCGCTTGGGAGGGAGCATATTTTATGGGAAGAAATAGCAGGGGAGCGGCAGAGAGTATAAAAATACACCCCTAAAGTATAAAAAACGACTCTTATAAGGCAACTGGAATCCGTATATAATAGATTCAGGATATCCGAAGAAGAAACTCATTTAGCAGTGAAAAAGTGAAAAGTACGTGGGAGGGTTCATCATGAAAAGAAGATTAAAAAAATTGGCCGCTTTTGGTTTGGCAGCAGTTATGACAACTGGTTTGCTGGCAGGCTGCGGCAACGGACAGGCCGGCAGTGAGAAAACAGATTCCAAGGAAGCGGATAAGTCAGCAAAAAAAGAGACTACGCTGGAGGTCGAGGTTATCTATACGGGTCAGCCGTTGGATCAGTTCCGGGAAGTTCTGGATGGATTCACAGAAGAGACAGGAATTGGAATTGAATTGGTTACACCGGGTTCAGATTATGAGGCTGTTATGAAAACAAGGATGGCATCCGGAGAAATGCCGGATGTTTTTGTGACACACGGCTGGTCTATTGCAAGGTATAAGGAATACCTGACAGCCTTGAATGACGAAGAGTGGTACGACAGAATTGATGATCCGGTTCTGCCGATTATTTCTGACGAAGACGGCAGCATATACGTACTGCCTGTCAGCCAGGTGACAAACGGTGTTGTATATAATAAGACAGTGCTTGAGAATGCGGGAGTAAATGTCGGCGATATCCGCACTATGGACGATTTTAAAGATGCCTGTGAGAAGATTAAAGCTTCCGGCGTTACCCCATTTTTTGTGGGAGGAAAAGACACCTGGACTGCAGCGGTTCTCTATAATGCGATGGCGCCGGCATTTTATACCACAGAAGGCTGTAAATACCCATCAGGTGAGGAACTGAAAGATGGAACCTTCGACTGGGATACAAAAGGAAGCTGTGTTTTGGAAGAAATCGCAGATATGGTACAGGCTGGTTACTTTAACAAAGACCTTGTTACGGCTGATAATGCGGCAACCCTTACAGCTTTGGGTGAAGATGCCTGTGGATTTAGTACCGAGGTTGAGATTGTGAAAGTGTTAAACGTAGCTCCGGATGCACAGCTTGGGATTATGCCGATTCCGTGTACGACTGAGGAGGGCAAATCCCAGTATATGATTGGGGAAGGAAGCTGCTTTGGAATCTGGAAAGATACAGAAAAGATGGATGAAGCAAAACAGTTTTTAAATTACCTTGCAAAACCGGAAGTGGCAGACAAGATCATGGAATTGGACGGGGGACTGCCTGCTCTTAAGGATATGAATACGGAAAATGTAAGCTACAAGGCATTTTCAGAAAGCCAGGAAATCTTTGAAGGTGATATCTTCTACGATAATCTGTTTGACCGGGAATATTTCCCAAGCGGAATGTTTAATGCAGATGCCGATGCAGTGATCGAGGTATTTATGGACCCAACTGAAAAAGGGATTAACGCCGGACTGCAGCATTTAAAGAGCACGTTCCAGGATAAATATGTAGCAGCAGAGTAAGCGATGTAAAGGAGTGAAACCAAAGTGAGGAAACGAGCAGTAAAAATGAGCTGCTTTTACATTCCGGCCATTTGTCTGATTTTGTTTTTTGTGGTGAGGCCCTTTTGTGAAACGGTTTATGTATCTTTGTGTAAGTGGAATGGGTATTCGCCGGAAAAAATCTTCATAGGACTTGAAAACTACAAGGAAATGTTTTCGGACAAGCGTCTCCTGACGGCATTTATCAATACACTCATATACGGTTTTGTGTCCACTGTGCTTCAGAATATCATCGGATTGGGGGCGGCATTGTTTGTCAATTCCCGTTTTAAGGGCAATAACCTGATCCGTGTGGTGATCTATATGCCGATTATGATATCAAGCCTGATTATGGGGTACATCATGTATTTCTTTTTAACCTATGACAATGGTGTGCTCAACGACATTCTGGGGGTATTTGGCAAGGGGGCAGTGGATTGGCTGGCAGACGGAAGGAATGGAGTTCTGTTTATTACCATAATTAACACCTGGCAGTACGCGGGATATTGTATGATTATATACCTTTCCGGGCTTCAGAATATCTCGAAAACATATATTGAGGCGGCAGAAATTGATGGAGCAGGCTCATTTGCACGTTTCCGGTACATTACCCTGCCCATGCTGATTCCGGCCATCACAAGTGCTGTGATGATCGACCTGATCGGCGGACTGAAAATATTTGACGGCATTATATCATTAACAAACGGCGGGCCGAATTACAGCACACATTCGATGATGACGTATTTGAACAGCCAGTATTTTCTGGCGGAGAAAGCGGGTTATGCATCTGCCATAGGTATTACCACTTTTGTTATGATTATGGTGGTCGCTCTGTACAGCAATCACTATTTAGAGAAAAAGAGTATAGAAGCGTAAAGAAAGCGGGACGGTTAACAGATGAAAACAGGAACATTAAAAAAACAGATCAAACAGAATTGGTGGAAGTATCTAGTGGCGGCCGGCATTTTGATTATTTATCTGCTTCCGATTTATGTTGTAGTAGTTACATCCTTAAAACCTATGACAGATCACACGTCCAGGCTGCTGCCGCCCATGGAACTTCATTGGGAGAATTATATCAGGGCATTTCAAAACAGCAACATATTGAATGCCATTAAAAATTCCTTTATTATTACAGTTGGAACAGTTATGATTGTAGTGATTGTGGGCTGCCTTGCAGCTTATCCCATGGCGAGGAATAGAAACCGTCTCAGTAAGACCATGAAGACTTTTGTGCTGGGCGTGATGATGGTGCCGGGAATGTCTATGGTTGTAGGTATTTATTCCACCCTGGTCTCGATTCACGCGATTTCTACCTACTGGGGAATTATCGCGGTAAGTGCGGCGTTTGGACTGCCGGTGTCCATTTATATGTACAGTAACTTTATTATGGCAATCCCGACGTCTCTGGACGAAGCAGCCTATATGGATGGCGCCGGAATTTTAAGGACATTTTTTCAGATCATCCTTCCGCAGCTGAAGCCGGTGACGGCCACGGTTGTGCTGATGCAGGCGGTTTCAACCTGGAATGAATATGGATATTCCCTCTATATTCTGCAGAAGAAGGAAATGTATAATGTCACTCTGACCGTAAAGCAGTTTTTCGGGGAGCAGATGAAGGACTTAAACGGTGCAGCTGCCTGTGCGGTGATTGCGATTGTTCCGGTGGTGATTGCCTATTTATTTTTACAGAAATATTTTATCCAGGGCAGCCTGGACAGTGCGGTAAAAGGGTAGGGAAGAGGAAAGTGTTCCTATCCATGAGCCGTCACAATGAGACACGATACAAGGAGTAAATAAGATGAAAAAAATTGCATTTATAGGCGCAGGCAGCGTTGTATTTACCAGAAGCTTAGTGCGGGATCTGATGACGTTTCCGGCATTTCAGGATGCCACGATAGCCCTGATGGATATTGATGACGAAAAACTGATGTATGCAGCAAAATCTGTGGAAAAAATAATTGGATCAGGGAACTATCCAGCTAAAGTAATTTCTACCAAAAGTCGGATTGAGGCTCTTAAGGATGCCGACGGCGTTGTCAGTACCATCAATATAGGAGACCTTGATGTCTGGGCAAATGATATTACGATTCCCAAGAAATACGGTGTAGACATCAATGTGGGGGATACGAGGGGACCGGCCGGAATCTTCCGGGCGATGCGGACCCTGCCGGAGATGCTTGCTATCTGTAAGGATATTGAAACCTACTGTCCCGGGGCCATATTTTTGAACTATACCAATCCAATGGCAATGCTGTGCAGAGGGATGCAAGGCGAAACAAAGGTAAATGTGACGGGACTCTGCCACAGTGTACAGGGAACGGCAGAAATGCTGGCGAAGTGGATCGGAGCCGATATGGAGGATATTACATATACTTGTGCCGGCATCAACCATCAGGCCTTTTATCTGGATTATAAATGGAAGGGGGAGGATGCATACCCTCTGATTAAACAGGCGGCAGAAGAGCATTATCAGGAGGAGATCGTGCGAAATGAGATGCTCCGCCATCTTGGCTATTATGTGACAGAGTCCAGCGGACATGCCTCAGAGTATGTGGCCTGGTTCCGCAAACGTCCGGATCTTATTGAAAAATACTGTACTCACGGAACAGGCTGGAACCCCGGACACTATTTCATGGTGAAGGACGAGTACGAAAAAAGAGAACATACCTGGAAGAAAGAATTTTTGGAATGGGCCGACAATCCGGTCAATCTGAAACGTGGAAATGAGTATGCCGCGAATATTTTCAATGCCATGTTTGGTGATGGCATGCTGTATAAATTCAACGGGAATGTAAGAAACTTCGGGCTGATTGACAACCTTCCGGAAGGCTGCTGTGTGGAAGTGCCGGTACTTGCCTCCAAAGGTACGCTGGAGCCGATTCATGTAGGTCCGCTGCCTTCTCATCTCGCGCTTTTAAATAATGTGAGCGCCAGAATCGAAGAGCTGGCTGTAGAAGGGGCAATTACCGGAGATCCGCAGAAGATCTACCAGGCCTGCTATTTTGACCCATTGACGTCCGCAGTCTTAAGCCTTGCAGAGATTAAGTCTATGGTGAGGGAAATGTTTGAAGCAAATAAAGAATATCTGCCGCAATTCAAATACTACGAATAAATATAGAGGAGATTATAGAATGACATTTCGTGAGAACGTACTGGCAATCCTGCATTATGAAACATTTGAACACTTCCCGGTAGTTTCCTTTGGATATTGGGAAGAAACCTTGGACAAATGGGCGCAGGAAGGCCACATTACCCGGGAAGAGGCAGAAGGATACCGCAGGGAAGGGGACAATTCCCCCGCTGATAAGTCTGTCATGAAGCGGTTGGGATTCGATTTTATCTGGAATTCCTGTCTAAGCGCAAAAAATCAGATGTTCCCAGCCTTTGAAAAAAAGATTCTGGAAGAAAAACCAGATGGCAGCAGGATTGTAAGGGATGAGCAGGGACTGATTGTTCTGGAAAAACCGGACACCATTTCAATTCCGGCGGAAATTGGAACCTCCCTTATGGACCGGGGGGCATGGGAAGAACTTTATCTGCCAAAACTTCAGTGGAAGGAAACACGGGTGGACCGGGAATTTTTCAGAAATATTTCTTCTCAGGACAGTAGGGAAATCCCCATCGGCCTGCACTGCGGCTCTCTGATTGGGTATATGAGAAATCTGCTGGGGGTTGAGCAGTTAAGCTATCTGTATGTGGATGATGAGGACCTGTATGTGGAGATCATTGACACTATCGCAGAACTGGGGTATCAATGCCTGGAAGAGGTCTTAAAGACAGGAGCGGAATTTGATTATGCTCATTTCTGGGAGGATATTTGTTATAAGAATGGCCCGTTGGTTACACCAACCGTCTTTGAGGATTATGTGGCTCCTCATTATAAAAAGTATACGGCATTGCTGAAGCAGCATGATATTGACATCGTTTCTGTGGACTGTGATGGGTGTATTGACCGGCTGGTACCTATCTGGCTTGAGAACGGGGTTAATACCATGTTTCCCATTGAGGTGGGTACCTGGAATGCAAGTATTGGGCCATGGAGAGCACAGTATGGCAAAGAGCTCCGCGGCGTGGGCGGCATGAACAAGACGGTATTTGCCCGTGATAATAAGGCGGTCGACGAGGAGATAGAGAGGTTAAAGCCGCTGATTGAACTGGGAGGATATATCCCATGTCCGGACCATAGAATTGCGCCGGATGCTAAGTTCGAGGTGGTTCAATACTACTGTGAGAAAATGCAGAATTTGAAATTATAAAGAATGGGGCGCAATGGGGTCTGACCCCTTTGCGTACCATTTTCTGAATATTCTGAACATTTTCAGGGAGGGCATAATGAAAAAATATTCTTTGAAGGTATCTTTGTACCGGGCATTTGCCAGTTCTGTGCTTATGCCCTTCATTGTAATCAGTTTTATTTTATTGAACTTTTTTAACCATCAACTCTTAAACAGCTACAATACAAACAATAGGATTATTCTTCAGACTCTTACAAATCAGCTGGACAGTTCCCTGCAGAATGGAGAGCATTTTTTTCTGCAGTATTTGGCTGACACGAATATTGCCAGGTTTTATCAATATGTTAATAACAATAGAATTGATGCGTCGCAGGAGAATTTGTATGGTTATATCCGATATTCGGTCAAGTACAGAAGCGCATTGAATAAGTATCTGACCGTGTCGGACCCGATTCACAGAGGCATTGGATTTTTGCCGGAAAATGCGAATAAGGGAAATTTCTTTTATTTGAATAAGTATGGAGGATCAATCCTGCGGTATGAGGAGAATGCAGAGCCGTTGTATGAAGAGCTGACAAAGCTGTTATCTGGCGAGGTGAGATTTTTCCCCGGCAGCCTTATGTCCAAAAGTGAGGAATATCAAGAAGAGCAGCCTGTCTTTACCATGCTGTGTCCGGTGAGCAATCTGGAAACGGCATCCCGGCAGGGATATGCGTTTTTGGAACTGTCTCAATCAGTATTTTCAGACCTGAATGAAAAAATTACGCTGCCTGAGGGCGCTGGACTGGTTATTTATTTTCCAGACGGGACTCCGGCCTATGCCACAGAGGAAAGGTTTATCACAGAGCAGGATGATATGGAGGACACGAAAGAACTCATGGGCAGGAAGGTGAAGATAGAAGGAGATATACATTATCTGTACCATATGAAGGAGGAGAAATATGGGTTCCAAATTGATTATGTGCTGCCTCACAGCACCATATTAAGGGAGGCTAACCATACCTCATTTGTGATCCTGCTGTTTTGGTTTTGTGCTATGGCAGCGGCATTTTTTATTTTTATGAATTTAAGCCGCCGTATATCTGTCTCCACGGAAAGGATTGTCTCGTATATCCAGAAGTACCGGTTGGGAGATGAGGAGAGCAGCGGGAATATGCCTGCAATCCCTATAGAGGAGTTTTCGGAGATTTCTCTGGCAATGACGGAAATGACAGAGCGGATCACGGATCTTGTACAGCACGAGTATATCTGGAAAATGAATCAGCAGATGGCGGAATATAAGGCTATGCAGGCGGAAATTAATCCTCATTTCTTCTATAATGTAATGAACTCCCTTCAGGCGTTGAACCGGATCGGAGATACAAAAAATCTGGAAAAGGGGATTTTAAATCTTTCCCGGATGTTTCGGTATACCTGTGAACCGGGATATGATTCTACGGTTCAGAAGGAGTGCCGGTTTATCGAGAGCTATCTTATGCTCGAAAAGATCCGGTTTGAAGAGCGTCTGTATTATGACATTCAAGTGGAAGAACAGCTTCAGGACTTCTCTATTCCTAAACTTTTACTTCAGCCACTGATTGAAAACGCCATGCGGCATGGTATGGCACAGGATGGCAGCTCTTTAAGTATTGTGCTGCAGGTCTGCCAGGTAGAGAGTAAAAATGGGATGGCTTTTGTATGGATTCAGGTAGCGAATGACGGCATTCCATATAATGAACAGGACATCTGTACCAGGGAGCGGGTGGGAATTACAAGTGTGCGGGACCGCCTTTGTATTACGTATCCGGACTCTTTTTTCTGGTATGATAGAAAAGGAAGGTTTCAGACGGTCTGTAACCTGTTGATTGCAAAAGAAGAATAACTGTTACAAAAATCTATTATAGGGGGGAAGGCAGAGGTGAGTTATGAAGATCTTAATAACAGATGATGAGAGGCTGATAAGGCTTAGTTTATTGTCTATGCTGGAGGAATTGTATCCGGGGGTGCATCACATTTCACAGGCAAAAGACGGGGAAGAAATGATCCGTATGGTGGAAAAGGAATTTTATGATATTGTATTTCTGGATATTAATATGCCCAAAATCAATGGGCTGGACGCCCTGGAGGTATGCCGCAAAAAGTCGCCGGAGACTCAGTGGTGCGTTCTGACCGGATATGCGGAATTTGAATATGCGAAACGGTCGATCGGCCTTGGAGTCAAGGAATATCTGCTGAAACCTTTGGATATTGATCAACTGAAACAGCTTATGGAAGGTCTTATGAAAGAAAAGCAGGAAAAGCTTCAGAACCAGAATCAGCTGTTTGAAAACAGGGTAAGCCGGGCTTTTGCCCTGGCAGATATGGCAGGTGGGATTAAGCAGATGCAGCCTGCGGGAAAGGACAGCGTTTACAGCATATATATATTCTTCCTGGATACGGATGAAAATAAAAAGAGGCAGGAAATGTATGCAAAGCTGTATGAAAACCTTTCGGACTATTTGAAAAAAAATATAGAGTGCGGGGACCGCTATGCTTTGTTTTTCCTGCAGACCAGTGAACTATGTCTGATCATAGAAGGAAGAGAATATATGAAGCTGCATTCTTATCTGCGCCACCATCGGGATGTATTTGACACAGATGCGAGAATCGCAGCTGTGTGGGCGGCGGCAAAGGATTTTAAGGAGCTGTATATGGATAAACAGGTTATGCTGGCGCTTTCAAACGTGCGTATACTTGAGGAAAACTATAAGACGATAACCTTGCAAGAGTTAAATGAGCAGAGCAATTTGATGGAAAAGCAGTACTTATGTGAAAAAATAGAAATGCTTACGGCTAGTTATATGACAGGAAATTACGCAATGGCAAACGAATTGCTGCAGGAAATGGAGCGGGAGGATGGTCTGAAAGACAGTTTTCAAAAAATAGACAGCCGCCCACTGCGCTCCTATTTATCCGTGGTCTGGAAAAGCAGTTTTGAGGGGGAAGAATATGCAGATCTGCTCCGGCAATTCCAAAATCTTCTGCAAAATGCTATGTGGGATCATAACAGCGAAAATCAGGATATTGTACAGCAGATTAAGGAGTATGTGGCGGCTAATTATATGAATGACGTGACCATAGCGGAGATGGGGAACCGTTTTGATATTAGTCCGTCTTATATCAGCAGGATATTCCGGAACAAAACGGGGGAGAAATATATTGATTTTGTTACGGGGGTAAGGATGAAGAAGGCTATGGAGCTTATCCGGATGAGCCCTGCTTTATCGGTTAAGGAAGTAGCCGAACGTGTGGGATATATCAGTGAGAAGCATTTTTCCAAGACCTTTAAAAAATATTTTGACTGTCTGCCCTCGCATGCGGCAAAAGAATAAACAGTCTCTTAAGGAATACAAAAGATGTTGCAGAGTGAAAAACAAAGTTGCAGAATGAAAGCATATGTGCTATACTAAAAACAACAAACAGAACAAACGTTCCGAGGAGGCAGTTTTATGGCAAAGACAGAATTTCATGAACGGCTGGCGGGGTACCGGGCGGAAAGGGGCCTCACACAGACACAGATGGCGGAAAAGTTGGGAATTTCCAGATCAACCTATGCAAACTACGAAGTGGGAAAGCGTACCCCGGATTTGTGGATGCTGATCAAAATTGCAGATGTGTTTACCTGTTCACTGGATGAACTAGTGGGGCGGGATACTGCGATATCGAATACAGAAACCGTCTGTCCGACGGTAGTTCGCGAAACGGCATCTAGTTATGGTCCGTCAATAGGGCGTGAACCAATGTCCGGTAATCCGTCCACGATGAGGGAATACATGTCCGGCTATTATGCAGAACTGCAGACAGAAAAGCTGAATCGTCCGAATTCCCTAGAAAGGCGCAGGTGCCGCAGAGAGAAAAAGGGGCTGGGAAAAGGACTGGCAATTGGCGAGCAGGACTTTCGCAAACTGCGTGAGCTGGGGGGCTACTATGTAGACAAGACCATGCTGGTGGAACAGTTTTTGGATTCTTACGAGAATGTGGTTTTGATTACCCGTCCGAGACGGTTTGGAAAGACACTGAACATGTCTATGATGGCGGAATTTCTGGACTGTACGAAGGACGCGGAAAAGATTTTTGAAGGAACAGCGATTGCGCAGACGGAGACCTGGGAAGACCGGAATCAATATCCTGTGGTGTATTTATCCTTTTTGAATGTGAAAGGGGATGTGGAAAAAGGATTTTGGGGATGGCTGGTAAATGTACTGCTGGCAGAATATGAAAGATACCGGTTTGCTTGGGAAAGCGGGCAAGTGTCCGAAGCGTGCCGGAAAAGCGTGGAACAACTGCTGGAGGTTCTGTGGGAAATTAAGAGCGGCGAGATACAGAAAAAGTATGATATCACCGGAGCGATCCAACTGCTTTGCCAGGTATTGGAAGAGTACTTTGAACAGAAGGTATTCCTGCTTATTGATGAGTACGACACTCCGTTTATTGCTGCAAATGTGGGTGGTTATTTTGAGGAGATAAGAGGGGTTCTGGCTCAATTATTGTCATCTGCACTGAAGGGAAATCCGTATCTTGACAAAGCATTTTTGACAGGAATCCAGCGTGTGGCAAAGGAAAATATTTTTTCCGGGCTGAATAACCTGCTGGTCAGTACAGTTAATGATGCAGAGTATGCCCAATATTTTGGATTTACAGAGGAAGAGACGGCGGAGCTTTTGAATTACTATCATCTGGAATTGACAGAAGAGGTCAGGCAGATGTACGATGGCTACCACATTGGCGATGTAGATTTGTATAATCCCTGGTCGATCTGTATGTATGCACTTCGGAAGCGCCTGGATCCCTTTTGGGTAAACACCAGTGAAAACAGTATGATCTGCAATGCCATGGATCACTGCGGAGAGGACTTTCGGGAAGACTATGAGCAGCTGATTGAGATGGGAACTGTGACGACGAAGGTGGAACTGGAAAGTTCATTTTACGAAGAGGCAAGTACAGCATCACTTTGGGGATTGTTAATTAATGCCGGGATGGTGACAGTGAAAGAAAAAACAGATAGAGGGATGTGTAAAATTCGAATTCCAAATCATGAGGTTGGGAGGGCATTTGAAGATTTGACAGCACATCATTTAGGTGTATCGGGGAGCAAACTGTCACAACTGGGGGATACGCTTTGTCTGGAAAAGCTGGACGTATTTGCAGATGTATACCGACGTATCTTGCTTGAGCTGCCGTCCTATCATGATTTGAAGGACGAGAACAGCTATCATATGATGGTGCTGGGAATGTGTTCCTGTCTGTATGGCGAGTATGAGATCAAGAGCAACCGGGAGAGCGGTAAGGGAAGAAGCGACCTGATTCTGAAAAATATGACCGGAAAGTATGCCCATTACATACTGGAATTTAAATACACAAAAGAAGAGTCACAGAATCTGACCGGGCTTGCGGAAGAAGCGATCCGGCAGGTGAAAGAGAAAAGGTATGATGCGGGGATGAAGGGGAAGATCTTCTACATCGGGCTGGCACACCGGGGAAAAGAAGCGGAAGTGGTTTGGGAAGAAGTGTAGAAGGCCGCAGGAAGATCCACTAGGGACAGAAGGTAAAGAGAGGACAGGTGAACACAGATAGACTGCAGGAGTTTGATTTGTGGCAAAAGGACATGGGTATGGTGTTAAGGAAGAGATCAAATTTTATATTTCCCTGCATGACTTAGATGAAGAGCGGAAAATATAAAAAGTAATGCCTGGATAAACCAAAGATACCGGTGGATTTAAATGAAATCCAGCAGGAACAGCAGACGTGGCGGAATATTATCAGGTATGGGCGAAAGCACGGGAAGAGGGACAAGGCAGCTTTAGATGCTGCCTTGTCTTTTTGTAGGATTGGAAACAATAGTTGAAGATATAAATGGTTAAGCTTTAAACATATGCAGGCACAATTTAAAATGAAGGATATTCACTTATCGAATGCGAATAGGAATGGAATCATCTAATTTATCTCCGAAATCATTCTAAACTCCGTAGGAGACATACCGGCTATTTTTTTAAATGTATTAGAAAAATAGCTAACATCGTTAAAACCAACGGCCATGGCAACATCCCGTAATCTTAAGGAATCATCCTTTAAAAGTTTCTTCGCCTTTTCGATCCGTAACAAAGTTAGATGTTCAGTGACAGATTCTCCCGTTTCTTTTTTGAATAAACGGCTAAGATAACTGGCATTCAGACCAACAGCGTCTGCAATATCGGTAAGCCCAATCTGCTCATTATAGTTGTTTTCAATAAATTGTACCGCCTTTTTTATGGGGAGATTCTGGCTGTGTGAGGGGGAAGATGTATTATTTTCATCGCTGTAAAACAGGATTTTCTTATCACTTTTCGCATTATGTTTGAAACAATAACAGCATTCAAGGTAAGCTGTATTCAGCTCCGTGATAGAAGAATGCGGTGTACTGATCGCAGCTTTTAATCTGTATTCAGGGTAACTTTCTGCAAAAGTAAAAATCTGATTTAAGGAGGGCACGATGGGTGTATGCGCGAGTTTCCTTGTGTCATTTAAAACAATACACAAGTATCTTGAATGTACCGGAAAAATAACCGGTTTTACAGAGGCGAAAATTCCTCTGAGAAATCGAGCAATTGTGTTGATAAAATCTTCTTTAAGCTGGGCGGAGTCGCCAATAATGCGAATCTTTATGAGAATACAGTAAAAATCAGTGCCGGATACCTGATAAAGCCGTGATTTTTCAATAATTTCATCCGGTGAAAGCGGAACATCGTAGACAAGATCCTGGTAGAATTTTATCTGAAGCTCTTCCTGATTTTTGATAATTGTCTCCTGAATACTGTCAAACTGACGCTGCTTTTTTTGCTCCTCCTGTATGGCACTGATTGCCCTGCGGACAGCATTTTCTATCTTACTTAAGGGGTTGTCCTTTAATATAAAGTCGAATGCCCCATGACGCAGAGCCTCCTGGGCATACTTAAAATCTGAATATCCGGACAGGATGATTAATTTGGTGGAAGGGGCATATTTCCGGACATACTCTGCTAACTCTAAGCCGTTTTTTCCCGGCATCCGGATATCCGTAATTATAATATCCACACAGGCTGTCTGGAGAAATTCGACAGCTTCCAGCCCGTCGGATGCTGAGTGGGCAATCTGACAATCCAGACCCTCCCAGTCTATAAAAGTGCTGATCCCTTCCCGGATAATTAATTCATCATCTACAATCATGATTCGATACATAGAACATCCTCCTTTAAGCTCTGTCATGACAGCGGCAGTTTGACAGATATTGTAGTTCCCGCGCCCGGGGTGCTGTCAATGGTTATTCCATATTGTTCTCCATAGGTGTATTTTAAGCGTAAGTGTGTATTGATCAGACCGATGTGGTGTCCTTTTCCCTCGGATTTAGATAACGCAGAAGCATCTGGTTCGTTCAGCCGTCTAATTAGCTCTTCTGGGTGAAAACCAATACCATTATCAATGATTTGGAGCAGCATTTCCTGATCATCTGTGATATCTCCTGTAATCAATATTGTGCCTTCCTCAACCTTATTCTCCAAACCATGGACAACTGCATTTTCAACAAGTGGCTGAAGGCAAAGCTTCAGGATGAAATGGTCCATCAATTTTGTATCTACATCAATATCGTAAGATAGTTTTGGACCAAAGCGCACCTTCTGTATCTGCAGATAGTACCGGACATTCTGAAGCTCTTCCTGCAAAGTAATAAACTTTGTTGCGGGTGTATAAATATTGGCATTTAGTAAGCTGCTGAGTGCCGTAATCATCTCGTAACATTCCATATCCTGGTTTGCCCGGGCTTTCCAGCTGATTGACAGCAGTGTATTAAACAGAAAATGCGGGTTAATCTGCGCCTGAAGTGCTTTCAGTTCACTTTCTTTTAAGAGGACTTCATTGGCATACTTTTCATTTAAAAGCTTCTTGATCTGAGAGGACATCGTGGTAAAAGCCGTACTTAGGTTATCAAGTTCTGTAATCCCGTATACTGGCAGGGTCTGTGAATAGTCGCTTTGACTTAACCGCGTCATCCGTTTAATCAGTAAGTTAATATATCTGCTTACATACCGGGAAACTGCAAGGGCAAATACGATAACAAGCAGCAGCAGGCAGATAAAGATAACCAGATATCCTCTTAATTGACTATGAAGCTCCTGATAGATGGGATCCAGAGGAATCAGTACGCAGGCAGTAAGCGGATAATTCGTTAAAGTTTTCGTTTTGGCCAGATAGTTCCCCGAATCTTCCATCATCTGTTTCAAAGAGACCCCATGAACGGTTAAATTGGATATGGTTTTGCCCTGGAGCTCTTTTTTGCTGCTCATGATGACAGTACCTGATTCATCAAAGGCAAAACAAAGCGTGTCCGTGTACTTATCAAAGTCGTTGAAATTGGACATGAGTGATTCCTCGCTTAATTGGAAACTGAGCAGGCCTCTAAAAGCGCCGTCGGGATACCCATAATAGTCACGTATATAAAACAAGCTTCCGGAGTCATCCCGGGAATGCAGCAGGGTATGGATTCTTTCGGCACCCAGTGATTTACTGAGTGCTTCCCAATTTTCGGTAATCATGTTTAGAGAGGAAGAGTCCTCCTGACCGGGATGAACGCCATATTTCGGGTTACCTATATAATGATACGTATTAAAATCATTCGTAAGGGTAATTGAAGTCAGGATATTTTCGTTCCAAATCGTAGAGTAAAACATCATTTTCGTAAGGCGCTCATCGACAGATTCATTGAATGTGGTTTCATTGCCTGGAAAGATATAATTGTAAAGCTCGGGGTTAATTACCGGATCGCTGATGATGGAGTAATATGTATTCTTTACAGAGAGCAAAGTAGAGTCAAGAGAGCTGAAGGAGCTTTCTGCAGAGGAGCCGATATTTCTCTCAATTGTGTCAAAGGTGCTATTCCTCAGAGTTGCATAGAAGTAAACACCTGCAATCATACAGGGAGTAATCATACATAAGGAAATAATAAGGGTTATTATAACAAAAAGCGATACAGGTTTTTTTGAATGCAGCAGCAAATTGGACACCCCCATAAAAAGTAAAAATATTACATAATATAAAAATGTTTTACATGTTTCCAGATCAAAAGCATTATAATGTAAAAAATATATAAAAACAAGTAAAATCCACTGATTTATTTATAGATTATGCTGAGATATAATGAACTCATCAAAAATCAGAAAACAAAAAGGAGAAAAGGAATATGAAAGTAAAACGAATCATATCGTTAATGCTAGCATTTAGTATGGTGGCAGGATTAACGGCTTGCGGTGGGGAAGCAGGAGGAAAAGCAAAAAAGGAAGAAGGAAAGGTAAGTATTACAGTTTTTAGTGAATGGGTAGGGGCACATCCGTATGCAAAGTATTTCGCAGAGAGGGTGGAAAGCTTCGAGGAAGCCCATCCGGAGATTGATGTAAATGTTGAAGAGATTGCAGGTTCTACTACGGCCAATATGGATGCCAAATTAAAAGTACAGGTTTCATCAGGAGAACTCCCGGATGTATTCTATACTAATGACCAGAGCATTATCGATCTGGCCAAAAAGTCAAACTTACTTTATGACTTTAAGGAAAAACTGGATGCAGATGCCGAATTGAAGGATGAGCTGGATATGGAGGACATTGCATCATGGAATGAGGGGTCGGATCAGGTATATGGCATCTGCTCCCATAAAGACTTTTTCGGGTTTTTCTATAATAAGGAAATTCTAAAGGCAGCTGGTTATGAAAAATTTCCAGAGAGCTGGGATGAGCTTTATAAATTATGTGAAAAATTAAAAGAAGATGGAATAGCTGCTATGTCTCTGGAAACAAAGACAGCATGGTATTCAAGCCTTACACTTCTGGCAGCACTGGCCAGTGGAAGCGAAGAAGGGCAGGAGATGGCGAAGACGGTTGGGCTTACTGATTACAACACTCCGGAATTCATAGAAGCGGCGTCACAGCTCCAAAAAATGTTTATGGAATATTCAACAACAGATGCTCCGGGCTCGGATATTAGCGTTGCTTTAAATAACTTTACAAGCGATAAAACAGCGATTGTTTTGGATGGGGCTTGGAGGATTGCTGAACTAACGGAAGCTATGGGAGATAAGGTAGGAGAAGCATATCTTCCGGGCAAAGGGGCTGTATCTTACCCAGGGTATGCATGGTTCTCCGGCTCCAAGGATGAGAAGACGGCTGCGGCGTCCTATGAATTTATTAAGTGGTTTAACAACAAAGAGGATCAGACCATCCGTCTGGAACAGCTAGGTTTGATTCCGGCCTCTGTAAATATTGATTATGATTCTTTGGAACTGTCACCACTAATGATGGAGATTTTGGATATGAAAAACGAAGTTAATTATACAGTAAGCTCCTGTTGGAGAGTATACCCTGCCGCAGTGACCGCTATTATTCCTCAGGAACTCGCTGCATTGGGAACAGGACAGAGTACGCCTGAACAGTTTGCAGAGAATTTAACAAATGCATCAAACTAAACGTATCCCTGCAGGAGGAGTGTAACAGTTCAGGCGGGCCTGAACTGTTACAAATCCAGCCCATTGTAATTCGCCTGCGGCGATGGGGTACTGTGCGCCGGTGGCGCACGTTTAGTACGGATCGAAGCGGAGCGGAGATAGGCTGCCTGCAACCACCCTGTTTTCGTACGGTCTGCTCAGTAAATACGCAGACCTGTCTGAACTGTTACGGAGGAGCATCTATGAAATCAAAAAAAACTAAAATCTGGCTTGCAGCCTTTTTGGCTCCTACGCTGATCCTCTTTTTGGGGTTTTACGCATATTCCATTCTTACGGTGGGAATTACCGGATTTACAGATTGGAAGCTGGGGGAGCCCATAAGGTTCGCAGGTGCCGATAATTTTATAAAAATGTTTCAAGATTCCACTTTCCATATATCCTTAAAAAATACAATGGTATGGATGGTGCTGCATTGGGTCATATTAGTTGGAACCAGCCTTTTGGTGGCATTGGCAACGTTAAAAAAGTCACGCTTATCAAAAGCCGTGAGAGTAATCTATCTAATACCGAAAATGATGCCGCTGGCAGTGATCGGTTTTTTATTCTACTTCATGTTTAATCCATCTATCGGGCTCGTAAATGATTTCATTCGTAAAATAGGATTTGAGGATTTTAATGTAAACTGGTTTCAGGACGCAAGGACTGCATTTTTGGCGGTTACGGTGACGACTATTTTCTATGGGGGAGTTTTTATGCTGCTTATTTCTTCAGAGATAGCAGCAATACCCACAGAAGTATATGAGTCGGCAAAAGTAGACGGAGCTACGGAATCCCAAATCAACAGATTAATTGTGATGCCGTTGATCAAAAACATAGTGGGAACATGCCTGATTCTTGCAACGGTAGACTGCCTGAAAACGTTTGAAGTCATATATTTGACTACGAACGGAGGCCCGGGTGATTTGACAATGAATCTGCCGGTTATGATTTTCAGGACCGCAATGAATAATTCCAATTATGGATATGCCAATGCAATCGCATTTGTGACGATTCTGATTGGGGCAGCAGCAATGCTGTTAATTACAAAAGTGTTCCGTATAGGAAAAGATTAAGGAGTAGTTATGAAGGCAGAACAAATCATTGGAAAATTAGGAAGAATTGTTTTCTTGGTATTTATAATCGCAATATCCACTGTACCGCTCTTATGGACGTTGGTTTCTTCTTTTAAAACAAATAAAGAGATTATGGATTCTGCATTTTCGTTACCGGCATCTATCAATCTTGACAATTATATTATGGCATTTAAGTACTCACCATTGGGTACATACTTTTGGAATACATTTATAATCACCGTTTTCTGTATTTTTTTCGGACTAATCATATTCAGCATGTCGGCCTATGTGTTTGCAAGATTTGAGTTTAAAGGAAAAAACTTTCTTTTTGCACTTATCGGTATGTCAATGCTCGTACCTACATCTGCATTGATATTTCCAGTTTACAAGCTGATGAATGCAATGAACCTTTATAACACGAAAAGCGGGCTTGTACTTGTTTATATGGCAATCGCAATGCCGTCAGTATTGTTTGTCTTAAGAAGTTATTTCCTGACGATTCCCAAGGAAATGGAAGAAGCGGCTAGAATTGACGGTTCCGGGTTTATGAGAACCTATATTACCATTATGCTTCCGCTTGTTAAGCCGGCAATGGCAACGGCTGCGATACTGATATTTATGGCGAGCTGGAATGATTTCATTTACAACCTGATGCTTTCGTCAGGCAACAATGCAAGAAATGTATCGGTAGCATTGTCCCAGTTTTTGAGTATGTTTGGAAGCGACTATGGACAGCTGTTTGCGGCATCGTTTATCGTAGTGCTGCCAAGTATACTGCTCTATTGTCTGCTTCAGAAAAGAATAGAATCCGCACTTTTGGCAGGTGCAGTTAAGGGGTAACAGAATATGCAGATTGATTTAGCAAAATATAAAACTAATGTAAAATACGGAAAAGAGGTTATGGGGCCGTCAGGTGTCCCCGGCGCTTATGATGAGATGGCAGTGGATTGTCCCTTCGTATTTTATCACAATAATCAATACTATATGATGCATGTAGGGTTTGACGGAAAAGGATACCAGACAGGCCTGGCAGTAAGCCAGGATCTGCTTCATTGGAAGAAAGAGGAGATTATATTCAAAAGAGGGGAACAGGAAGGCTGGGATAAAGGTGGAGTCGCAGGCATGTGGATCCTGAAAGAAAATGATCTCTTCACAAAACCGTCCTTAAAAAAGGTGGATGGAAAGTACTGGATGATATACCATAGCTATCCGGATGAGGGGTACGAGGCTGGACCTGCCCAAATCGGACTTGCTTATACTGAGGACGAAACGCTGCATCACTGGACGCGTCTGGACAAACCGGTCCTGAGCTGGAAAGACGGTGATGACTGGGAAATGGCAGGGCTATATAAAGGCTGCCTGATCGAAAACGACGGAAAATATTATATGTTTTATAATGCCAAAGACAGCAAGGTATGGAAATGGCATGAACAGATCGGAATGGCGGTATCCGATGATATGTTGGAATGGAAACGGGTATCCGGGCAGCCGGTTATCTGTAATACAAAACCTGGCTGGGATTCGTACTTTTGCGCTGACCCCTGTGTGGTTAAGGATGGTGAATTATGGCTGATGTATTATTACGGATATGATGGAGAACATGCACAGGAGGGGATCGCATTTTCAGAAGACTTGTACCACTGGGAGAAGGTGGATACCCCAATTTTAAAACATGGGAATGCAGGAGAGATAGATGAACTGCATGCACATAAACCCTGCGTTATAGAAAAGGATGGAACCTTGTATCATTTTTATTGTGCTGTAAGGGAAAGCAGGCAAAATGACAAGGCTGTCAATATAGATCCTACCCAAGAGCAGGGAGAAGAAAAAACAGAGTATCGCTGCATATCTGTAGCAACAAGCCGGGTATAGCGAGTACCAAGTGTTTAGGGTTATATATATCGCCCTTTACAACAAAAAGATATGCCAGACGAATATAGAAATAGGAGCAACCGCCCGCAAAGTAGTTAGCCTCTCTGATTAGTAAAAAGCCTGCTTAGTACTGCAAAGTACAGAAGTAGGCTTCTTAATTTCGCTTATTATTCCTATCTATTTGGGCAAGCAGTGCAATATGAATGATATCAAAATCAAATTATCTGCGCCTTCGCTTCACAGAAACAACAGCAATCCCGCATGCTGCGAGCAATGCAATTATGTAGAATATCATGATACTGCTGTCGCCAGTTTTTGGGCTGACAGCTTTTGTAGCAGTTTTAGGCTTTTCAGTAGTCTGAGGTTTGGTTGTGTTATCCGTTTTCCCCTTATCATTGTTCTGGTTTGGTTTATTATTATCCGGTTTGTTATTTGGCTTATCATTTGGTTTATTACCCGCCTCGTCTTTCAGCGCCGGTATTGTTAAATTAATAGATACATAACTAAGCCCTTCACCTTTTGTTAATCTTAACGATCCTTCTTCAATCAGGCCATCCTTGTTTTCCTGGGCTTTGATCATTTTGAAGTCAGCATACCACTCGATGTTGATATCTTTACCTATTGCATTTTTTACGACATTATAAATATCATCTTTAGTTGTATTGTTCGATGGTACAAATGCATCTAAAGCGTCATATGCTGCCTGCTTTGCTTTTTCAATATATTCCTGGTCTGCGTTCGGATCATTCTGAGGCTCGTCAAGTTTAGGGATTATCAAATATACGGGTAGTATAGTGCATTCACTTCCTACGAATAACCGTATCTCGCCTGTGACAGCGCCTTCTTTTGTTGTAGTAGCTTGATGAATTTTCATTTCTGTGACCCAATCTACATCGGCATCAGGACCAATCGCATTTTTTACTAATTGGAGAATCCCTGGAGCATAGGCATTATTCGAAGGCTCTATAGCCTTTAGAGCCTTTTCAGCATTAGCTATTGCAATCTCCAGGAGCTCTGCATCGGTCATAGGCCTTTTGGGGATGGTAAAGTGCCAGGTAAAATTCTGACTGTTGTCTTCCCCTGCTGTCATTTGAAAGCTTATATCAAATGAGCCTTCCTCCTATAATTCTTCCTAACAGGTCCCGGGAATCTGTTCTCCCCGATTTTCTCCCCTAAATCAATTATTCACAGGACTGCCGGACATAGTTTTACTATCCTAGAATACTATATAAATCTCATTCTGGTGTGATTTAGAAGGTTTGTTGTTATTTGTTGTTGTTTTCTGCAAGGAGTTGGCTGTTTCTTGGGAATTGATATCTGCGTTTGGTTCGCAGCAATATAAATCTATAAAAGCACCCCCAGCTGAAATTATGTTTATCATTAGTATCATTTCAGCGGGAGGCGCTTTAGAGTGTGTTTGATGTGTCAGAGAACCGCATATTCCATAAAAGCTCAAGATATACTTAATATTTCATCTAATAATTCCTGATATAAGTCCATATAATCCTTAACGATATATGGTTTCAAAAGTACGGAAAGATTTTTCGAAATTGGTACCGGCGTAAGCCCTTCGTTATAAAAAGGCATGCATTCCATAAGCCAGCCAGCTGTCTGTGCTGTAAAGGATAGAGAAAGAATTCTTAATTCTTCAGCAGAAAATTCTTTATTAATAATGTCTGCATTTTGAAGCGTAATAAAACAGGAATTATAGTAATTATAAAGCTTTATCTGGAAGTCAAATCCCTTACTCTTAAAATAATCCGAGCTTTTTACAAGATCATTAAGATTTTTAAAATAGAACGGAAAACGCTGTTCATTCTCTTCTACCTTTTTAAATGACAAGATCAAATCTTTTAACAAATCCACACCGGAGAGTTCTGCATTGAGATATATCTGGAAATCTTCATGGAGTTCCGAAACGATCTGTATCACAATATCTTCTTTTTTAGGGAAATAATAAGTTAAGTTTCCTATTGTTGTACCCGCATGCTTAGCAATTTCCCGCATGCTTACCTGATCATATCCTTTTTGATTAAATAACTGTGCCGCTGCATCGCAGATGGCCTCTTTTCTATTGATACGCATTCTATATCACCTTTTTTCATCATAATCCCTATTCTATCAAAAGACCCGGAGAAAGTAAATGCTTAGGAGTATATGCAAAACTGAACAAATACGTAAATTTCCATATAATAGTACAATGTACTAAATAATGATTGACAAACAAATTAGTACAGTGTACTATAAAGAAAAGAACAAATAAACAACTACATACAGGAGGTAGAAAAATGGAAATCAGAAAACGTCCGCCAGCCCAAAACATGGGGAGAATTTTAGCCGGGGGAATGGCAGCAGAGGATTTTATCGTGTTAATGAACCGCACAGAGCTTAACTGTGAAACATTTGAAAAGGTATCCCCCGAGGATGCAGAGGATTTTGTAGCAGTGTGTGAAGATCTAGGCAATAAAGCAATTGCCTATGCCGAAGAACACGAGAAACTTGGTCATAAACAAACAGCAAGCGACTACTATTTTAATGCATGCTCTCTTTTCAGAATTGCAGATTATGGTATTCGTGGAGTGAATGAAGAAAAATTTAGAATTTATGGTAAATTAGTGGAGTGCTTCCATAAGAGTAAAGAGCTAACCTGTTATGAAAAAGTTGAGTTTGTTGAGATGCCGTTCGAGGGAAACAGCATGCCGGGGTATCTTGTGCTGCCGGATCATATTGATAAAGAGACGCCGGTGATTATTTATGTCCCCGGAGCAACCGGTTTTAAGGAGGAAAATTATACCGCGCCAAAAAAACTATGGGAACGGGGAGCAGTATCCATCATCTTTGACGGCCCGGGGCAGGGAGAGGCCCTATTAAACAGAAATATGTATTTAACGGCAGATAATTATGACAGGGCTATAAAGGCTGTCGTTGACTTTATTAAGGCGGATGGCAGATTCGGTAATAAGATTGGACTTATGGGAGTGAGTTATGGAGGATATTTAGCTGCCAGCGGCGCTATCTACTGCGGTGATGATATCAAGGCGCTGGTATCCCGCGGGGGATGCTCCAAAACAGACCAGCTCACTATGCATCCATTTGCGGGAATCGATAACTTCTACCTTTACGGTTTTCTTCCGAAGTTTCACGTTACAGACCCGGAAGAAGCTGCGGCTATAAGCCATCAGATGGACATTGAGGATAAGTTATATAAAATCAAGTGTCCATTGCTTGTTCAGCATACGGAAAAAGACCCGATTATCGGAACAGAAGGGGCAAAAGCGCTCTATCATAAATCTTCAAGCGAGGTGAAAGAGTATTGGGAACACGAAGGGAGTATGCATTGTGCAAATGATATAGAGCTGAAAGCATGTGCATACGCTGTTGACTGGATTTTAGATCAGTTAAAATAATCAGAAGCTACAATAAATCTATGCCTTAGGTGATTCATATTGTATACATGACACTTTAAAGATGAATACACACGCAGGAATACATACGCAGGCACATTATTATCAATGAATATTAAGACTGCACCACAGAAGGTTTATCGGTTGGCTTAGCTGACCGATAAACCTTTATTATAATAGGGAATTGCCCGGCAGACATTGTTCTTTTCTGCTCATATTGGTAATTGACAAAATGATATCATTATGATATCATTCATATATAAACAAGAATTACTTATTACCAGGAAGTGAAAGAGAGGGATTATTATGAATGAAAAGGTCCTTAGTACAAAAAAGAATGGCATGCTGGTTTTGATTATTACGATACTGCTCTATGCAGCAGCCATTGCAGGCTGTATCTTAGGCGGTGTGATCGTAAATGACGGCGGACTGCCGGTTCTGCTGATTATCAGCATAATCTGGCTTTGCATCGGATGGCTTCCATTCTGTGGCCTGAAGGTATTGAAACCGCAGGAAGCGTTGGTATTGACGCTATTCGGTAAATATGTTGGTACATTAAAGGATGACGGTTTTTACTTTGTGAATCCATTCTGCACCAGCGTGAACCCGGCAGCCAAGACAAAACTGAACCAGAGCGGCGATGTGGACGGCGGGGCACAGAAGGCATTCGCAGTCACTGTTAAAAATGAAATTTCCGTTGGGGAAGCTTCCAGCAAAAAGATTTCTCTGAAGATCATGACGCTGAACAATAACCGTCAGAAGATCAATGACTGCCTTGGCAATCCTGTTGAGATTGGGATCGCAGTTATGTGGCGGGTGACAGATACCGCAAAGGCAGTATTTAATGTAGACAATTACAAGGAATATCTGTCATTACAATGCGACAGCGCGCTCCGCAATATTGTACGGATTTATCCATACGATGTGGCGCCGAATGTAGATACTACCGGTGATGGCGTTGCGGATGAGGGAAGTCTGCGTGGTTCCAGTGAAGTAGTTGCTTCCAGAATCCGGGATGAGATCCAGCAGAAAGTAGCGGACGCAGGGCTGGAGGTTATCGAAGCACGTATTACTTATCTGGCGTACGCACAGGAGATCGCGGCTGTTATGCTCCAGAGGCAGCAGGCTTCCGCCATTATCGATGCAAGAAAGATGATCGTGGACGGTGCGGTCGGCATGGTGGAGATGGCCTTGGACCGTCTGAACGAAAAAGAGATTGTGGAACTGGATGAAGAAAGAAAAGCGGCCATGGTTTCCAATCTGCTGGTGGTGCTCTGCGGCAATCATGATACGCAGCCCATCGTAAACACGGGAAGCCTCTACTAAGTATGGCAGATTCCAAGAAGAAACAGGTTCCCCTGAGGTTATCCGAAAAATTGTACAATGCCATTGCCGCTTGGGCGGAAGATGATTTTCGCTCTGTGAACGGACAAATCGAATACCTTCTGACAGAATGCGTAAGGCAGAGAAAAAAAGATGGGAAATACGTTTCAGAGCATTTGGATGAACCACCGGAACTGGATATTACGTAGCGCAAAGGGGTCTGACCCCTTTGCCGAAAGGTTTGTTCTCTTTAAAGATTAATCAGTTATATAAGAGAGGTTTTCAGCATAATACTGGAAGCCTCTTTTTCGTTTAAGGCGGGGAATTTGAAAATCAACAGTGTTATTAATGAAAAAATTTACTGGGTGCAGGTAAAGCAGAATGATATAAGAATAAATAGTGAAATGTTTAAAAAGTTGAAACAGGTAGTCCAATTACAGTGTCTAATAAGTAGAAAGAGGCTGAGGGAGGGAAAAGAGTGGAAGAGCTGGTTCGAAAAGCAAAACAGAAAGACCCGGAAGCATTTACGGAGCTGATGCGGTTACACATGCAGAGCATGTATAAGATTGCCAGGTCATACCTTTCCTCGGATGAGGATGCGGCGGATGCAGTGCAGGAGACGATTCTGACCTGCTATGAAAAGCTTCCTCTGCTGAAACAAGACAAATATTTCAAAACATGGATGACAAAAATATTGATGAGAAAATGTTGTGATATTTTAAAGCGACAGAAGGTCATTGATTTTAACGGAAAAACCGCGGAGCAGGGGGCTTGTGATAAGTCCTTTGAGGAATTGGAATGGAAAGAAGTCATTGGGCTTCTGGATGAAAAATACCGTCTGATCATGGTGCTGTATTATGTGGAAGGGTTTCAGACAGGGGAGATCGCCCAGATCCTGGGTATGAATGAAAATACGGTGCGGACCAGGCTGAAGCGGGGCAAGGAGCAGATGCAGGATGTATATGTAAAAAAATCAGGAAGGAGGAAACCGCATGGACGAAAAACGGGAGTGGCTGGGGAAGCTACAGGAAGAGGCAGAAATTCCGGAAGTCGTATGGAAAAAAGTTGAGCAGACATTTGATATAATCCGGGAAGAAGAAATATACAGGGAGATTCCCAGGCGTACAAATAAGAGCAAACGCAGGCGAAGCAAGAGGACAATGGCAGTTATCATTGCAGCGGCAGTGCTTATGGTCAGTACATTGACAGTTGGGGCCGCCAAATATTTTCACTGGAACGACAGCTTTTCTAAAAGATACAACATTGATCCTGAAACAGAGAAAAAGCTGAATGATTCGAACTCTGCGAAGGAAATGAACCAGTTTACAGAACATGACGGTATCAGGATAGAGGCAGTGCAATCCGTAGCAGACAGCTATGCGGCTCATATTGTTTTGATGATCCGGGGAAGCGAGGGGTTCCCGCTTGAGAGCCATATGGGGTTTGAGAGCATTGATGTGCAGGTGGAAGGGAATGAAATGATTGGCTGGGAGGGGAGATTCCTCAAAGAGGTGACCGAGGATTGGTCGGATGGAGTCGAATATGAAATTACGGTACAAGATCTCGGCGAAAAAGGGCTGTTAAACAAACCTATTAAGCTGTCATTTCACAAAATAACAGATGAATATACAGGAAAATTAAACCGAACCGCGCCGCCTGTACTGGTGGATACCTCCTGGGAGCTTACACTGAATCTGGATAATGAGGATACCGGTAAGGTATACGAGGTTAACCAGAAGATACCTGGAAGCGAAGCAGTCGCCAAATCGCTTCGTTTGTCCTCAATCTCTTATACTCTGGATATGGAATGGACGTATCAAAAAGAGACTTTGTCGGGCATTGATTCCAACACGGGTGAGGAGGCAGAATTTGAACATGTCAAGAACCCGCCAATGCTTATGGGGCTTGTATATGAGGATGGGAGTGTACGTGAAAATGTACTTCTCCATATGAGTGGACATTTTACCAATGAAGAAAGAACGGAGTACCGGGCGTATGGGTATAATTATGAGATGGCTGAGTATGAAAATGTGAGCGGGCTGCTCTTTTTTGTGGGAGAAGAAGTGGTACGTGTGCCGGTGGAGAAGCCGGATTAAAGAGAAGAACTTAAATGCCTTTTACAGGAGCAGTAGGACACGCATAAGTGAGACTGCTCCTGTTTTTATATGATAGAAAAGTGCTCGGTACTTTCCTGTTATATAAAACCCTCTGGGGGATGTACAAGCCTCGATAGGTATATAGCCGCAGGGCGGCATCACGGCGGTGCCAAAGTGTGCACTTTTACAAAATTAACATACCTTAATTTTTAGCGTTAGCTGAAAATCCGCCCGGCAGGGGCATTAGTTACGTGGTGCCCTTGGGTATACTTTACTTGGAAACCCCTACAAAATCTCAAATTCTTTGAATTAAACTTGCGAATAGGCATTGTCTTCAGTGGCGCGCTTTAAATCCTACAATCGGCCAGCCTCTATCAGAAGTCTGGTCAGATCAAGTACGTTCTCTGCGCCTTCAATTCGGCCTTCTTCCCTGCTGACTTCTCTTTCCTGGCGCATATGTTTTTCTTCATCATATTCTTAAATACTCACGCTTTTCGCCTCCGCTCTGTTTTTACTCAGGAAATCTGCCAGAATGCCATCTGGGATGCATTCGGTAATCGCTCTTTCCACAGCCTCCTCCAGTTCCATAATCTTTGCGTATGTGCGTATCTTTGTGGTAAATACAGAATAATCATGTAAAGTTTTGCAGCTATCCATAAGTTGTTGATTATAGCCCAGATTAATGTTCGACATTCTCAAGCACAGGTGCCTCCTCGTTTAGCATACATATCGGATAACTTTAATGTCTGCGATTCCGGTTGTTCATAATTACCATTGTAGAAGATTACAAACCTGGGGGCAGGTTGGGACTGCAGGTTGACTGGTGTTCATAAAGTGCCAGCCTTGAGTCAATAATAAAAGAGATATCATTATGCATAGACAAATATATAGCATTCTCCAAAGTATTAATTTGTAATAATTCGGGATCATCATAGTTAGTTTCGTTCATTGCATTATATAATTGAAGCAACTCCTTCTTATCACGGAATCTTAGTTCAAATAACCTGGACTTATAAAGACGGTTTGATTTTGGCTGCGCAGCAATACTCATATATTAGTGCCTCCTTAGTTTTTAGTGCAAGAGGCCTGAAAACATTGTCCAGTTTTATGAAACCTCGCTGCTATAGTTGTGGGTTTACAAGTATTGAGATTTCTGCGGTTGATTTCCTGTATAAGGAAGAATGGCTTCAGATGTGATGGCTGTCACTTAGAATAATTAGAAATATAATGCTTTAAACTAATTTTAGCATAGAGTAGTTTTTTTAACTAGTCTATTTGTAATATAAAATTGGAGTTTGGGAAATGAAAGTTACTATACACGCCCGAAGGGCGCGAAAACCAAGCAGCATTTCAGAAAAAGCAACGGTAAATCCATAGAGTATCTTTATACCACCCATTATATAAAGAAAAAAGAAAGTAGCCGGAAACTAACGACGGTGGAGAAAATCCGGCTAAAAAATTCCTAATAATCATATTTTAGAAAAAGGACTAATCCTCTTCTTTCAAGCATAATATACAGTACTAATGTATTGTACAAGCGTGAAAGGAGAGGGTATTTTGTTTGAGGAAAAGTCACTACATGAGATATCAGATATGCTGCATACGGACAGGGAAAAGGGCCTGTCGGAGGCGGAGGCAGCGAGGCGGCTTGGGGAAGACGGGCCAAATGTTTTAAAAGAAGGAAGAAAAAAACGGCCGTAGAGTCTTTTCTGGAGCAGCTGAATGACCCGCTCATCTGTGTACTCCTTGTGGCGGCTCTTGTTTCCTTTCTGCTGAAGGAAGTGAGCGATGCAATTATTATCGCTATTGTGATTGTAGTAAATGCAACGGTAGGCGTGATTCAGGAAGGGAAGGCCCAAAAGGCACTGGAATCGCTTAAAAAGCTGACAAGCCCCAAGGCGGTGGTGAGAAGAGACGGTATGATACGGGAAATTCTGGCTTCGGATCTGGTAAAAGGAGATATTGTCCTTTTGGAGGCAGGAGCTCAGGTGGCAGCGGACCTGCGTCTTGTAAAGACCTGGAACTTGAAGGTGGAAGAGTCGGCACTGACAGGAGAATCCCTGCCCGTGAGTAAAGATGCGGCTTTTCAGGCGGACAAACCGCTTCCTGTAGGAGACCGGAAGAATGAGGCATTTATGTCCACCTTGGTGACCAGTGGAAGAGGGGAAGGCGTTGTAATAGGAGCAGGCATGGATACGGAGATTGGGAAAATCGCGGCAATCATCAGTGATGTCCCGAAAGAATTCACGCCGCTTCAGAAGAAATTGGCCGGATTGGGAAAGATGCTCAGTATCGTATCGGTTCTTCTATGCGCCGCCCTGTTTGCAATCGCAGTCTTCCAGAAACGTAACATCCTGGAAATGCTGATCACAGCCATATCGCTGGCCGTAGCTGCTGTGCCGGAGGGCCTGCCGGCTATTGTAACCATAGTATTGGCGCTTAGTGTTTCGAAGATGGTCCGGGTGAATACAATTGTAAGAAAGCTCCCCTCCGTTGAGACTCTTGGTGCGGTCAATGTAGTCTGCTCGGACAAAACCGGTACACTGACTCAGAATAAAATGACAGTTACGAGATATTTTGTAAACCAAAACATTTACAAAAGCAGCCAACCAGCGCCCAATATGCCGGAAGAGTTTGTGGAAGGATTAACATTATGCAACGACGCGGTTATAACGGATCGGGAAGAACTGGGAGACCCGACAGAGCTTGCCCTGCTCCGTTTTGCCCAGGGATACCGTTCCAAGGGCGAGGCGCAGTCTTCGGGACGTTCCCAAAAAGAAGCGCTGGAGGCCAGAATGCCGCGGGTAAACGAGAAGTCTTTTGATTCCCAGCGCAAGATGATGACTACGGTACACCAAAGTACACAGGGGCTTAAGGCTTATACAAAAGGCGCACCCGAGGTTATATTGGGAAGGTGCAGTAAGATCCTGATCAATGGAAAAGTACAGTCCCTGACAGATACCCACCGAAGACAGATACGGCAGGCCGTAGATGACTTCTCAGCCCAGGCTCTGCGAGTACTGGCAGTCGCAGTTAGGAAGGGCGAAAAGGACGTAAAAGAACAGGATATGACCTTTATCGGACTCGCAGGGATGATCGACCCCGTCAGGCCGGAGGCAAAGGCAGCGGTGGAGCGCTTTAAAAATGCATCTGTACGTACCGTTATGATCACAGGTGATCATATTGATACCGCATTTGCAATTGCAAGAGAGCTTGGAATCGCAAAGAAGCTGGATGAATGTATGACAGGAGAGGAACTGGAAAAGACATCCGATGTCCAGTTGAAAGAGAAATTAAAAAGGACCAGCGTATTTGCAAGAGTTTCGCCGGAGCATAAGGTGCGGATCGTGAAAGCGCTGAAAGAAACCGGAAACATTGCGGCTATGACCGGAGACGGTGTGAATGATGCTCCTCACTCCGTATGGCGGATATCGGGATCGCGATGGGGGTTACCGGAACGGATGTAGCCAAAAATGCGGCAGATATGATTCTGACAGACGATAATTTTGCTACAATAGAAAAAGCCATAGAAGAAGGACGCAGTATCTATGAAAACATCAAGAAAACGGTACTGTTTCTATTGTCTTCAAACTTTGGCGAAATCATCACGATGTTCACCGCTGTCATCCTTGGGCTTGCATCCCCCCTCAAAGCCAGCCATATACTATGGGTCAATCTGATCACAGACTCCCTGCCGGCGCTGGCGCTGGGTGTCGATAAAAACGATAAGGAAGCCCTGATGAAGATGCCTCCCAGAAAGGCAAATGAAGGCTTATTTTCAAATGGGGGAACCGCCTGCACCATTTTTTACGGCTGCCTGATTGCGGCCATAAGCCTGACCGCATTCCTGAAAGTTCCCTGGGACATACTCGCCTCGCAGCAAAAAGCATTTACCCTGGCCAATATCTCAGTTATCTTTGCCGACGCGGATCTGCTGGCCAGAGCACAAACCTATGCATTTACCGTACTGGGAATGTCTGAACTGTTCCATGCACTAGGGATGAAAGATATACACACTTCTGTATTTTCCAGAAAACGGGATTTTAACGTGGTGATGCTTGCTTCTTTTGGTGCGGGGTTCGTCCTGCAGGCCGCGGTAACCGAGATCCCCTATCTTACCGCTATGTTCGGGACAGCGGCTCTGTCCCTCGGAGAATGGGTATCCCTGATTATCCTGTCTGCATTCCCAATATTGGCGCATGAGATATTCGTGCTGCTGGGAGTGACACATTTTGGATCGGCCAGCGTCAAACAAAAACTGGCCTCAGAAAACAAAAAAATCAGCCCGCAAGCGGATGGGGTTAAATAAGAACGGATATATCCGTAAAATACAAATAAGACGCGCTTTTCGCAGGAAAGCGTGTCTTATTCGTCTATATTACGATATTTTGCAAAGGGGTCAGACCCCTTTGAGTATACATTGTTCCGCAGCTTGCTGGGGATTCGCCCGCAGGGCATGAGTTACGGGGCGCCCTATGGGTTTAATTTTTTCCCCAGCATCTCCGGATTCGAAGCATAAGTCAGTGCAGTATCCCGGGATATTTTTCCATCTTTATAAAGCTTTAGCAGACTTGTATCCATTGAAACCATGTCTTCCTTAACAGAACTATAAATAATGCCGTCGATCTGATGCACCTTATTATCCCGGATCATGTTCCGGATTGCAGGGGTAACGGTCATAATCTCGAATGCCGGCACTACGTTTCCATCCACTGTAGGAACCAGCTGCTGAGACACAACGGCATTGAGCACCATGGAAAGCTGTACAGCGATCTGCCGCTGTTGATTCGACGGAAATACATCGATAATACGGTCGATGGTATTTGCGGCGCCGATGGTGTGCAGGGTAGAGAAAAGCAGATGCCCTGTCTCTGCGGCAGTCATGGCGACGTTGATCGTCTCGTAGTCGCGCATTTCCCCAAGCAGGATCACATCGGGGCTCTGGCGGAGTGCAGCGCGCAGGGCGGTGACGTAATTGTCTGTATCCACGTTAATTTCACGCTGGCTGACAATGCTGCGGTTGTGGCGGTGCAGGAATTCCAGCGGATCCTCCAGGGTGATGATGTGTTCATCCCTTGTCTTGTTGATCTGATCAATGATGCAGGCGAGCGTGGTAGACTTGCCGCTCCCGGCGGGGCCTGTAACAAGTACCATGCCTTTGCCGCTGTTACCAAGCTGGATGATATAATCTGGAAGCCCAAGCTCTTTTGGATCCGGCAGGATGAACGTGATAACGCGGATGACCGCGGAGAGTGCGCCTCTCTGTTTATAAGCGCTGACACGGAAGCGGGAAACGCCCTGGATGGCGAAGGAAAAGTCATCATCCCCATGCTTGTGGAGCTGGCTGATATCGCGGTTGTCTGCCAGGCGGTATATCTCCACCAGCAAACTTTCCGTATCCGGGGGGAGAAGCCTGTCTTCATATATACGGTTGATGACACCGTTCTTCCGGCAGGAGACAGGCAGCCCGGCTACGATAAAAATATCGGATGCACCATTGGCCACAGCCTGTTCCAGTATTGTTTTTGCGTCCATAAATCTATTCTCCTTTAATTCGTAACAGTTCAGGCAGAGCTGACGGTTACTTCAATTTCACTATTTAATAAGTTTTAACGTATTATCTCCCTTCCATTCTGCCTGGGAAACGACTTTCCACTGTGTAACCCGGTAGAAGCCGGCCTCTTCTTTGTCTGCAGGCAGCAGTTCCAGTACCACAGATAAAAATTGTTTGTCATTAACCGGCACCTGGTAAGACACGGAAGGTTTTTCAGCAGAAATGTTCAGCTCCAGCACAACATCATCGGTATCCACAACCGGCGTCAGTGCAGAGAGCTTCTTCTCTACTGTTGAATAATAGGTTCCGCGGGCATTTTTGTAAGCCTCCGCAAGAACTGTATCAATCTGATCCAGTATGGTTTCGGCCTGGCTGGAAGCCCTGTAATAGTCGGTTTTGCGTTCCGCCAGCCTGCTGCTGAAACCGTAGTCGCTGCGTGCGCTGGAGAGGGACAGGGTCGCAAATGTTACCAGGCACAGCACCAGAAAAATAACCAGCAATAAGGAGGAACCGATATTTACAACGGGAGAATGTTTCTTATTTCCATTCATGATTTATCCCTCCTTTGCAGATGATGGGAGATATCCAGTGAATAGATGTCCTTCCCGTCAGTTAGTCTCTTCATGGTTATTTTGGCGTGAAGCATAAAATCTTCCTGGGAAAGGGATATGTCCAGCGTGTAGGCGGCATCATTCTGCCCGGTACGGGAAAAGTTCTCATCATAAAAAATTGCCGCCTTTTCCATACCGATAACTTCTGAATCCGGATATTCCGAACAGATCAAATCGATTGCTGACTGCTGATCCGAAGAGGCATTCATAAGTTCCGCAATGCTGGATACTTCATTGGCGGAAACCTGGAGTTCACGCGATTCCTGGCTCAGCAGATGTGATTTTACAAAAAATTGTACGCAAACGGCACTTGCAATTGAGAAAAACAAGATTGCAAGAATCAGTTCCAAGAGGAACAGACTGGAAGATTTGGCCCGGTTTCTGCGTGTCATAGTGCTCTCCTTTTCTATATATTACTGTGCTTCGGTGCTTCTTGCCGTTACGACAGAGGCAGCATTCTGCCCCGCATCGTCTGTACAGGTGAAGCGGAAGGTATGATCACTTACGGCCTCCATCTCAAAGGACTTTACCTGCAGGATCGGCCTGCCCCGGGAGGCATCAGCCTGTACGCCTTCTTTTACAAATAGCTCTTTTAACTCATGTTCATCGGTGTAGATATAAGTAAAGTAAGATGCCCCATCGTATTCCTGCTCCAGGATAAGCGCATCCAGTCCGTCAAATGTCCCCAGTGAAACACTCCCGTTCTCATCACTCTGATGGATCTTTTCGCTGATATAGGACAGTGATGTGCCGGCCGTATAATTCAGAGACGAATGTTCGGTGGCAGAGCGGTATATATTGGTGGCAAGAAGGATGACTGTCAGTGCGGACACCGCAAACACAAAGAACAGCGCTACTGGAAATAAGAAATCAATCATGTGGTTCTTCCGGGTTCGAAAACGCATAGTCAGTCTCCTTTCTCAATGATTGTTACATCGGGCAGGATGTTGGTGCCGACAATTTTATAATCAACAAAAAATCTATCTTCATCGTAAGTAATACCATAATGTTCCTTCAGATATTCCAGGCTTTCCGGATAACTGCCCTCCACGGCATAACAGTAAGTGATACTGCGGTTCAGCGCATTTTCGAGGCTTTCTCTCTGACGGCGCACAGAACCGGAGGACAGCGATTCAATGCCCTGATAAAATAGAAGCACAATCAGCAGAAAAACGCAGACTGAAATGATAAACTTCCGATATGTATGCTGTTTTTTCTGATATTCAAAACGTGCCATAAGAACCTCCGTTTAAATACTGGACATGATTCCCATTAGAGGAAGCATGACAGAAAGTAAAATTACGCCGACGATCAGGGAGAGCGCTATGACAAGTGTAGGCTCCAGGACGGCAAGGCTGTTATTCATACGGGTATCAATATCATCCTGATAAAGCCCTGCAATATTGTCCATCACCTGATCCATAGAACCAGTTTTAGCGCCGATAGAAGCCATTCTGGCATACATTCCGGTTAAAATACCTGTGCCGTGCAGCGCTTCTGCCAGATCCTGCCCTTCATCGATAAGGCTTTGGCAGGCATCAATCTTTTTCTGAAAATGCACGTCGTCATTCAGGGCGCTGACCAGTTCCATGCTGCGCTCCGGATTCAGGCCGCTGCTGAGCGTGAGAGCCATACCGCTGGCAAACCTGCAGGCAGCGATCTCTTCATAAATAACACGGGTAAACCTAAATTTATAACCAATATTACGGGACATCTGTTTTCCACTGGCCGTTCTGGTGCCGAAAAGAATCAGTGCCGCGATGACGACCAGAATGGCAACAAATACGATAGAATAATGATTGATAGCATTGCCAATCCCCATAAGCGTCCGGGAAAATCCGGTCATCTCGGTGCCCAGCTGGATAAATACCTGATTGAAGATGGGCATAACTTTCACAAGAAGCACAATGATGACCACTACCATCATACCGGCCATAATAAGCGGATAGGTTACCGCATTTTTAATACTTTTGGCTATAGAGTCCTCACGGTCGTAATGCTCGCTCAGTGCAGACATGACCTCGTCAAGGGTGCCTGTCTCCTCGCCGATCTGTATCATATGCAGCATATAGGACGGGAAAAGCCTTGTATTCTCAAGCGCCTGATACATGCTTCCGGTTTCCTGCATGTGATCCAGAATTGCCTGCAGGATGTCTTTTTCACCTGCGGAGGCGGTGTCCTCCAGCATGATTGTAATACCTTCCAGAGAGGAGATGCCCGACTTTAATATCAGGGCAATCTGCCCACAGAAGGCAGAAATCTCCATATTTGTAAATGGTTTTTCCTGTACTTGCTTCTCCATAGTGTGTCCTCCGTTATTTTTGAATAGGAATAAACGTTGTTATAAGAATAAAATTGCTAATAAGAATACTTTACTGTGTAATGACTGCCGTCTCCTATGTATTTTCCGACTGCCTTCCTGCTGTTATTTGCGGCAAGAGTCGGATCCATAAGGGACCAGCTTTTGCCGTCAAACTGGATGATCTTATCAACCCAGCCCTTTTCCTTCAGGTAAACGCTTACCCATGCGTGGTATGCTTCTCCCGAATATCCGACTTCCAGTCTGGTCGGAACTGACTGTGAGCGAAGCATAGCGGCCATCAGCGAGGCGTAATCGAAACAAATGCCCGTCTTATCTTTTAAGGTCTGATCCAGGTTGGGCAGGTAGTCGGTCGGAATGTTTTCCGCTTTCTTATCATCATATACAATATTCTCAATGACGTAGTGATACACGTTCTGTACATAACTAAGGTCATCGGAGGACTTATCAGAAATCTCCCTCCCCAGCTTAACGGCCTGGGAATCCTCTGTAAACCACACGTATTGATTGGGATACAGGAAAGGCTTAAACTCATCACTGATATTGACTTCTATATCCTGGGAAAATGCGAGTGCATAGAGGTCGTCCCGGACATTTTCCAGGATATCCAGGTGATAGGAGCCGTTTCCTCCTGTAAGGGGAAAGGTTTCATAAGAACCTCCGCCCAGTGTGTAAGTGTAAACGGTTCCGTCAGGTATCGTGATCTGCAGTTTGACCTTGGCGGCGCTGCCGCCGTATTGTACCATAACGTAGCCTTCGCCTGTATTGGATGCATCAATAGAAATAATTTCATTTCCATAAACGGTTGAACCCGATGCCTGCGGAGTAAGAATCTGGAGCGCGCTCTGCCTTTTTTTACCAGTCGAAGCGGAGGCGCTTGAAATGTCGCCGTTTCCCTTCGAACAGCCGGAAAAAGAGGAGGCCGCAATCATAATGAGCAGAACAGCACTTAATAAACGTGAACTCTTTTTCATTACATCAGGCCTCCTCTCAGGGTTTCTGTATTATTCCCTGATTGTCAGAATCAGGTGAAGCGTATTGCCGGCCTTGTCCGGCACATAAATGTTAAGCGATTTCTCAGGATAATCAAATATAATATAGTTCCCCTCTTCATCAAAGGAGACCGGTTCTACCTCATTACCGTCAATATCCAAAGCAGAGATATTATCGTAGTCCACTCCGGAGCCGGGATCGGAGAGATACAGATAGATCTGGTCCCCCACCTGCTTGTCAGAAAGAACCACCGGCGAGGTGGTATCCACACCGCTCACCTCACAGGTGATGGAGGCGAACTGGCGGTTTTTTAGCGTAACGGTAACGGTCATGGTTCCATTGAGTGTGGGTTCGATGGAATATGTCTTTTCGGCCACTTCATATACCGGAATATTGCTGCCGCCTATATTGGCTGTG
Organism: Clostridiales bacterium VE202-21; assembly: GCA_000509105.1. Lineage (GTDB taxonomy): Bacteria > Bacillota > Clostridia > Lachnospirales > Lachnospiraceae > Faecalicatena > Faecalicatena contorta. The sequence goes on from BAIF02000008.1 coordinate 92,806, forward strand.
ATCCTGCTGACCGGTATAAATGTATCTACAACAAGTTCATATGCAGGTTTGCCGTTTGTACCATGATCCTTTAAGTTCAGCTGCATATTAGGTGCGATGAACAGCAAAGGCACCATACAAAAAAATAACAGAATAATTACCAGCAGAACCTTCTGGAGCAAAAAACGCTCTCTTCGGTAATTACTGTAAGATTTCAGCACGGAAAGAGGAACGGTATTGGGTTCTACCTCACATGCATCAAATATATTTTCAAGCATCTGGCTGGCAGTTGATTCGTCCAGTTCGGGTCCTCTTGTCTTCTTAAATTTGTCTGTCAACATTGGTAAAACTCACCTCCTTAACGCTCCAGTGCCTGCGCCAGCTTTGTACGTCCGCTGTTAAGATAACGCTTCACGGTACTTTTACTGACCTCCATTACATCAGCGATTTCCTCCAGCTTCATATTTTGATAATACTTCATAATAATGGCCTGTGATTCAGTAAATGACAGATCTAATATCTTCTTCATGATATATTCACGTTCATCTACCCGGATGACCTGTTCTTCCGGATTAGCATGATGCTTCGCCTGGTACTTGTTAACAGCGATATCTTCCTTGGTAAAGCCGGTCAGTTCCTGGTCAAAACGGTTCTGCTTACGGTGCATATTAAAGCAGACGCGGAAATTGATCTGATTGAGCCAGGAAATGAAAAGCTTAGAATCTCGAAGTGTATAAAGATTCTTGAGTGCTAGTATATAAGTTTCCTGGAGGGCGTCCTGTGCAAGATATTCATCCTTCAGATAATTAAATGCAAAACGGTATTCTTTTTGATAAGTGGCAGCATACAATTCAGCAAAAGCGTCGCTGTCACCGGTTCGGGCACGGCTGACCAGGGTCGATATATAGCCATAATCTAATTCTGCCATCTATTCACCTACTTCCCGTTATAGTCTCATATACTTCCCGTTTATAGTTTCATAATCTTATATCCCAAAGGCACCCCATAACACATGCCCTGTGGACGGGTCTGCAACGCAGCTGCAGAATAAGGTATACCCAAAGGGCACCCCGTAACTCATGCCCTGCGGGCGGGTCTGCAGCAAAGCTGCAGAATAAGGTATGTATTTAAGCACTGTATATCCTCTTATTTGCGAGTGCAATAAGATCGGTAATGGTACCGGCCTTAGTACCTTCCTTGAAAGCACGGCCGTATTTGTAAGCAATTGGATGGGTTCCTGATCCTGAATTGTGAGAGTCTACTTTTGTGTAAACCCGTTCGAGGAAATTATCTAGTTTCTCATCGCTTCCGTTTTCGAACAAAGCCATAAATTTGTTTCCTCCATTGCGCCCGATAAAACAGAGGTCAACGGAGGCCATTTTGAGGATGTTGGAGAAATCCTTAATCAGAGCATTCCCCTCTGCGTGTCCATATAAGCGGTTTATATCGCTTACATTTGACAGTTCAAACATGATACATCCGATGTCAGAAGGCAATGCCTGGTCAAGATACTTTTCGATTAGTGCATCGCAGCTGAAACGGTTTGGAATACCGGAGAGAGGATCCGAGTGTACTGCAAAGTCCAGGTCCCGGTAGTCTCTTTTAAAGGAAGAGAAAAAATTAAAATCAAGAAAAAGAAATAAGAATGACAATCCTAGCACCGCCCATAACAGACCACAAATAATCCGGATAGACGGGTTCGTGGCAATATATTGATATACCTCCGGATCCATTATAATCTTATATATACAAAACCCGGTCAGAAAGACGTAGATGATCAGTTGTATTGTTTTGAAAATATCTAGTTTCTTCATTGATATAGCCTCCTTATTTCTCTGGACAAAATCTCGGAATCTTCAATTATTAATACTGAAGATGTTCAACAAACATTTTAATTATATCACATTTTAATGGATATACCTATATTTTTTCAAGCTACTATTTGTGTATATTTCAGATTATACATTAAATTTACACAATTATTTAATATTAAGTTCATGTAAATCGTATTAACTTAAGAAAAAAATTAAGAAAGTATAAAAAATATGATCCCTTTCCAGATATCAATCCCTCTTTATATATGAAACGTCTAAATCTGTAAGTCCTTAATGTTGAGTAATTCAAGGGATTGGATTTTGGCATTATAGATAAATGAGAATTATAAAAAGGAAGGAGAAAGATTATGAAGAAGAATTTTAAACGCTGGCTTGCTCTTCTTTTAGCGGTTGCTATGGTAGCAACAAGTGCCGTGTATTCGTCTGGAAATTCACTGAAAGCTACCGGTGATCCGGAGAATGTAGAGCAGAGTGACCAGCAGAGCGAGCCTCAGACCGTGGATGAGGGAATGGGCAGCGCTGATGCAGGTATGCGTGATTCGGATGCAGGGACCCAGGAAACTGGCGAGACCGACTCAAAACAGGTGATCGAACTGGAAAAACCACAGGGCGATCAAGAGGCTGCAAAGCAGGAAACAGAGAATTCTGATCAGAAGGCGGATGCTATATCCGATGCAGAACAGACTGGGGGAGCTGACCAGGTATCAGGGACAGAGCAGAAGAATGCTTCTGAACCGGCCGAAGAAGCGCAGGTAGAGCCTGAAGTACAGAAATACAGTGTTGTGTTTCACAGTCCTGCCGTGGATGGGGGCAGCTTAAGTGTTTGGGCAGACGGAAACGAAAAACAAAGTATTTCATACGGCAGTGGAAATTATACAGAAGAAATTACAGAGGGCACTCTGTTAAATTTCCAGATAACTGTTCATGATAAATATACGCTTGAAGGAGTGACAGATCAGAATGGAACAGCAATCGCTCCTGTCTCTTCAGAAGGAAATGTTTATACTTATCAGGTTACCGTTTCAGGAAATCTAGAAATAAACACTTTATATAAGGAAGAAACTCAAAAAGAAGAGGCACAGCAGGAGGATGCACAAAAAACGGAAAAGAAATCAAAGATTTCTTCCAGCAGTACAAAGAGTGTAAGTCCTCTCAGCATCTCCGGCCAGCAGTCCATGTATGTTGGCGACACTCAGACTTTAGCGGGAGAAGGCAGCTGGGGAAGAAGCCATAACTGGAGTGCCAGCGGCAGCGGTAGTGTTACAATTGATGCTGACGGATCTAATGCCAGCATTACAGCAACCAAAGCTGGTAATGTAACAATAACCCACACGTATAAGTGGTTCGGTAGCCAAACAGAGACGTTCAATCTTGTGATTTACGACAAGGTCCCACTGACGGGGATTACGATTGCCGGAGAAGACAGCGTAAATATTGGCGCTTCGAAGACATTAAGTATCACACCGACGCCGGCAGATACAACGGACAAAACCACAGTTACATGGTCTTCAAGTAATGAAAAGGCAGCATCTGTTGATAAAAACGGCGTTGTTACAGGTATCGCTGAGGGCGAGACGGTTATTACCGCAGTATCAACAGTGGATAAGAACATTAAGGCATCAAAGACGATCCATGTGCTTCGGATTCCTATGACGGGAATTCAGATTCATGGCGAAGATACGGTGAATTCTGGAGATACATTGCAGTTAAGCGCAGAGTGCCTGCCTAAAAATACGACAGATGACAAGAAGGTGGTATGGACATCTGCAGATGAAGAGGTTGCTTCTGTTGACAGCAATGGACTGGTCACGGCAAAGCGGGGCGGTTCAGTTGAGATTACTGCTTCATGCGGAGAATTTAGTGACAAACTTGAGATCAGGATTACACAGGAAGTTACAAAAGTCGAAGTTGTCCTTGATACTGATAAGTTGATTATGGGAACGGCAACGAAGGCAACCGCAAAAGTGAATCCTTCCGATGCCACAGACAAAATCGTCACTTGGAGTTCTGACAACGAAGAGGTAGCAGTTGTTGATGAGGATGGAAATATCAGCACAGTGGGCAAAGGGACTGCCAACATCATTGCAACAGCATCCAATGGGATTGAGGGTTCTGCAAAGTTAATCGTGGAGCAGGCATCCGTGAGTGTTACCGCTGATTATCTGAATCCTGTAATCGGAGATAAGGTTCAGGCAAAGGCAGAAGTAAAACCGGAGTGGCTGACGGAGCAGATGAAAGAGCTGCAATGGTCTTCCAGCAATGAAGAGGTTGCAGATGTCAGTGCAGAAGGTCTCATTACAACGAAAGCTGTCGGTAAGGCGGAGATTACGGCTTCATTAAAAGAGAATCCAGAGATCAGCGCATCTATAGAGATTACAGTGCACGACCCGGCAGTGATATCTTCTCACACACTGTCTGTAGAGTTTGTATATCAAAGCGGTGGAAGAGTTCAGTCCACCTTCCGTGCACAATATGTGACTGGTGAGAAATATGAAGTAACGATTCCGGCAAAACAGGGATATACAACATACATGCAGGAATCTGACGGATCACTGGGACAGGAAGTGTCAGGTACGCTGACGGACAATATTTACGAAAATCAGAATCTTGTGGTTGTTTATGTACCGGACAGTGTAGAATATCAGGTAACCCACCGGTTCGAACAGACTGATGGAAGTTATAAAGAAGAGATCGAGAAAAAAACAGGTTATGTCGGTGAGGATACACAGGCAGAAGCAAAAGACTTAGAGGCATATATACCGTCTGAATTTGAGAATGTTGAGATCGGCGGAGACCGTGATATTAATATCACTATTACCTATAAGCTGTCAGAATATACCGTAAGGTTCAATACAAATGGCGGAAGCTATGCTGCCACACAATATCTGAAACATGGTGAAAGTATTAATGTAGATAATTATAAACCGACAAAAGAAGGTTATAATTTCTCCGGCTGGTACAATGATTCGGAATTTTCCGATCGGGTGGCCGGTGAGCAGGTGATTAAACAGGATCGCACGTTCTACGCAAAATGGACTGCCATAGATGTAAATTATACCATCTCTTATTGGCTTGAAAATGCTGATGATACTGATTACAGCTACAGCAAATCCGTTACTGCAACAGCGAAAGCAGGAACAGAGCTGACAGTAACGGCTAATCAGGCGGGAACCATTGACTACTTTACGTTTAAGAATTCCGAAACGAAAACCATAGCAGCCAATGGATCCACAATCATTAACGTTTATTATAGTAGGAATACGTATACATTAACATTCTATGATAATAGAAAGCAGGTCTATTCGGCAACGAAAAAGTACAATGCAGATATTTCCAAGATGCTCCCCTTTGATTCAAAATATGAAGGCCGGGCATGGGAAGCAACCTCTTATTATGATTATGCACTGCAGACTCTGGATCGGATGCCTGCGCAGAATATCAAGTTTAATCTGTACAATAAGTCATCCGACCAATATAAAACCATATATTATTATGGCGAGAATGTAGACGGAAACGGGTATTCACTCATTAAATCCGTCGGCACCTATTTTAATTACATTACATATGAAGAAGAGTATCATCCGATACAGGGTTATGTGAGAAGGGACAGCGGATGGAAGAGTAAAGACTTTTCATATGACCGGAATAAGAAGGAGTATTATGTAAATCTGTACTATGACAGGGCGTCCTATGATCTAACGTTCTATAACTATAATGGTATAGAGAAAACACAGCCTGTTACATTTGGCGTCTCCTTGGAATCCTATAACCATGAACCTGCCAGACCGGCGAATTTACCGGAATATTATACATTCCAGGGATGGTATACTTCGGAAGACTGTACGGATGGATCAGAGGTTGACTGGAGTTCCACGATGCCTTTCAATGATTTAATGGTCTATGCGAAATGGGCAGCCGGAGAGTATACAGTAGATTTCGATACACAAGGCGGCAGTTCCGTCGCTTCCCAGACAGTGCCAGCGGGCAATACGGTAATGCAGCCATCTGATCCTGAGCGTGAAGGATACAAGTTTGAGGGTTGGTATACATCAAAGGATTACAGCGAACGTTTTGACTTTGGAAAACCAATCGAAAAAAAGACCACAGTTTATGCAAAGTGGAAACAGATTACAACAACCACATATACGATCAAGTATATAGATGACCGCGATGGCAGTGAATTATTTGGCTCTGTTATAAAAGGCGGCAAGGTTGGAGATACTGTCTATGCATATCCAAAGGCACATGATGAGTTAGTTCCGACAAAGGCCAGTGCATCCCTCGAATTATCCTGGGATAGCAAAAAGAATGTGATTGAATTCCATTATTCAATTCCGTCAGATGTGTATTATAAAGTACAGTATCTGGATGCGGAAACAGGAGAAGCTTTAATTACCGAAAAAATTGAAAAGATCAGTGCTAACCGTGTGGTGGAGACAGCACCTGTGGTTGAGGGATACGAAGCAGATTCTGTAAGAAAATCTTTAAATCTTGCAAATGAAACAAGTGAAGCAGATATTAAAGAGAACGTGATCACATTCCAGTATACGGTTATTAAGAATCCGATTGCCTCCAGTGTGGTAAATGGCACGATCCAGCCTTCCGGTACGACAGAAGTAAAATGGGGAGGCAGCCAGACGTATACGTATGAGCCATCCTCAGGATTCGTATTAAAGAGCGTGATTGTGGATGGGCAGGATGTTACGGCATCGAATCCGGGCAGCTACACCTTCAACAATGTGACTGCGCCGCACAATATTAAGGTTACCTATCAGGTAGATTTCAGCGGGTTTGCAGTTAGCGGAATCGAAAAGGAATATGACGGAAACTCCTATCATATCGGTTTCACCGGAACCACCTATCCAACAGATCAGATCGAATACTGGTATAACGGAAAACTCCAGATGGGCAATCCAAGCTTTACGAATGCTGGAGAGTATCCGGTAACCGTGAAGGTAAAAAGAGGCAGTGATGTGTGGCAGGATACAGCCACAGTTAAGATCACAAAAAGAACAGCTAATATCACAGTAGACGACAAAGAGAAATTCTTTGATGAGGCAGATCCGGCATTGACAGGTAAGATTGAGAATCTTGTAGATGCGGGAGATTTGGGTACTGTTACTTATAAGAGAAGCAACACGGACGAAGCGGTTGGAATCTATAGGGAAGTATTAATTGCAGAGTATACTGATAATTCCAATTATATCGTGACTGTAAACCGGGGGGATTTTGAGATTAAGACGGCGAAAGTCGAAGGAGCAAGTCTTACAGCATCCGGCGGCAGTTGGCCCTATGACGGAACAGCACACGGAGCAGAAGCAGCGGTTCAGGGAGCTGAAGGATATACTGTCTATTATAAAGTAGAAGGCGGAGACTGGAGCGAAGACGCGCCGACCGTAAAAGATGTAGCAGACGGCAAGAAGACAGTCAGTGTAAAAGCAACCAGAAGCGGTTACGAAGATCTGACTGCTGAAGACGTTACAATAGAGATTACGGCAAAACCGGTGACCATTGAAGTAAGCAATGCATGGAAATACTTCGATGACCCGGATCCGGCATTTACCGGAACTGTAGGGGAACTTGTAGCAGCCGGTGATCTTGGTGAAGTAACATATAAGAGAACGAATACAGACGAGAAGGTGCAGGTATATAACGATGTACTAACAGCGGAATATACAGCAAATACGAATTACCAGGTAACCGTACTTCCGGGTGACTTCGAAATCAAAACGGCAAGTATTCAGGGAGCTTCTCTGAGAGCAGAAGGCGGCAGCTGGCCTTATGATGGGTATGCACATGCAGCACAGGCGGCAGTTAGCGGGGCAGACGGATACAAGATCTTATATTATACAGAAGGTGGCACATGGTCTGAAGATTCACCGACTGTTACAAACGTAGCGGATGGAACAAAGTCAGTCAGCGTAAAGGCAGTCAGAGAAGGATATGAAGATCTGACGACCAATAACGTGACAATCCAGATCACACCGAGAGATGCAGTAATCACAGTAAAAGATGCATGGAAATACTTCGATGATCCGGATCCGGCATTTGAAGGAAGTGTATCGAATCTTGTAGCAGCAGGCGATCTGGGAGACATCAGCTACAGCAGAACCAATAAGGATGAAGATGTAGATATCTATAAAGAAGTTCTGACAGCAGATTATACTCCGAACACGAATTATAATGTAGATATCGTCAAAGGTGATTTTGAAATCAAAACCGCAACGATTACAGGAGCAGAACTCAAAGCATCCGGCGGAAGCTGGGAATATGACGGAGCGGCTCATGCGGCAAGCGCAGTGGTAAATGGAGCTGACGGCTACCAGATTTACTATAAAGCAGACGGCGGAAAATGGACCAAAGAAGCGCCCAGTGTTACAAATGTAGCAGACGGTGTGAAGACAGTCAGTGTAAAAGCAACCAGAACGGGGTATACAGACCTGACAGCTGAAGATGTAACGATTCAGATTACCGCAAAACCAGTGACAATTACCGTGAACGACAGCTGGAAATATTTTGACCAGCCGGATCCGGACTTTAGCGGAACCGTAGGCAAACTAATAGCAGCAGGCGATCTTGGGGAAGTAAGTTACAGAAGAACGAACAGCGATGAAGCAGTAAATTTCTATGCGGACGTACTGACTGCAGATTATGAAGCAAATACCAACTATGCAGTCACCGTGGAGCCGGGCGATTTTGAAATTAAAACAGCCAGCATTGAAGGTGCAGAACTTAAGGCAAAAGGCGGTAGCTGGACATATGATGGAACAGCACATGAAGCGGAGGGGCAGGTCAAAGGCGCAGAAGGATATACTGTATACTACAAAACTGGAAACAGCGGCTGGACTACGGAAGCACCAAGCGTAACCGATGTGGCAGACGGTGTGAAGGCAGTCAGTGTGAAAGCAACCCGAACCGGATATCAGGATCTTACTGCACAGGATGTGACGATCCAGATTACACCAAGGGATGCAACCATCACAGTAGAAGATGCATGGAAATACTTTGATAAACAGGATCCTACATTTAAGGGGAAAGTAGAGAACCTGATTGCGGAGGGTGATCTTGGAGAAGTAAGCTATAGCAGAATCAACGCCGCTGAGGCAGTGGGAACTTATGAGGAGGTTCTGACAGCACAGTATGAAGAAAACACGAACTATCACGTAACAGTAGTGCCAGGTGACTTTGAAATTAAGACCGCTAAGATAGAAGGTGCATATCTGGAAGCAGCCGGTGGAAGCTGGAATTACGACGGAGATGCCCATAAGGCAAGTGCAGAAGTTAAAGGCGCCACAGGTTATAAGATTTACTATAAAGTTGGTAGTGGTGAATGGTCAGAAGAGATTCCAAGTGTAACTAATGTATCTGAGGGGATCAAGACAGTCAGTGTGAAGGCAACCAGAACCGGCTATGAAGATTTAACAGCTGAAAATGTTACCATTACCATTACACCAAGGCCGGTTACAATAACGGTGGAAGACAGCTGGAAATACTTTGATGCAGTAGATCCGGAATTTAAGGGTGCGGCAGATGATCTGATAAAAGCAGATGATTTGGGAACCATCAGCTTCAAAAGAACCAATACGGATGAAGCAGTGGGAACCTATACGGATGTACTAACAGCAGATTATGAAGCAAATACCAACTATGATGTAACAGTAGCTAAGGGAGATTTTGAAATTAAGACGGCTACCATCGAAGGTGCTAAACTTGAGGCCGCCGGTGGAAGCTGGACGTATAATGGAAGTGCCCGCAGTGCAGCGGCAGAGGTGAAAGGCGCTACAGGCTACACCATTTACTACAAGACCGGAGACGGCGGCTGGTCGACAAATGTACCGAGCGTGACAAATGTAGCGGATGGAGTTAAGACAGTCAGCGTGAAAGCAACCAGAACCGGTTATACAGACTTGGTTACAAAAGATGTGACGATTCAGATTACACCGAAAGATGCAGAAATCAAAGTTACAGGGAGCTGGAAATATTTTGATGACCCGGATCCGGCATTTTCAGGAACCGTGACCGGCCTGGTCGCAACAAATGATCTGGGTACAATTTCCTATCGCAGGACCAATGCAGATGAGGCAGTCGGAACATATTTGAAAGTACTGACAGCTGATTATGAGGCGAACTCCAACTATAATGTAACGGTTGTTCCGGGTGATTTCGAAATTAAGACAGCCAGCATAAAGGATGCAAAACTGGAAGCAGCCGGCGGCAGCTGGGAATATGATGGCGCGGCGCATTCTGCACAGGCAGAAGTTCTTGGAGCAGAAGGCTATACAATCTATTACAAGGTTGGGAATGGAGATTGGTCAGATAAGGCTCCAAGCGTGACAAATGTAGCAGACGGCGTAAAGACGGTCAGTGTAAAAGCAACCAGAACCGGATATGCAGATCTGGCAGCTGAGGATGTTACGATTCAGATTACTGCAAAGCCAGTGACAATCACTGTGAATAACAACTGGAAATATTTTGACCAACCGGATCCGGACTTTAGCGGAACGGTAGGCGAGCTGGTAGCAGCAGGAGATCTTGGAGAAGTAAGCTACAGAAGAACAAACAACGATGAGGCGGTAAATACCTATCCGGATGTACTGACCGCAGATTATGAAGCGAACCCCAACTATGCAGTGACGGTAGAGACAGGCGATTTTGAAATCAGGACGGCCAGCATAGAGGGAGCAGAGCTGAATGCGGAAGGCGGAAGCTGGATCTATGACGGAACAGCGCATGAAGCAGCCGCAGTGGTAACAGGAGCGGAAGGTTATACCGTATACTATAAGGCGGGGGATGCAGACTGGACCACAGAAGCGCCGAGCGTAAAAGATGTAGCGGACGGCGTGAAGACAGTCAGTGTAAAAGCAACCAGGACGGGATATGCAGATCTGACAGCGGAAGATGTTACGATTCAGATCACTGCAAAACCAGTGACAATTACTGTGAATGACAACTGGAAATATTTTGACCAGCCAGATCCAGATTTTAGCGGAACGGTAGGCGAGCTGGTTACAGCAGGAGATCTTGGAGAAGTAAGCTACAGAAGAACGAATGCAGCGGAAGGCGTAGGAACTTATGTGGATGTACTGACCGCGGATTATGAAGCAAACCCCAACTATGCAGTGACGGTAGAGACCGGCGATTTCGAGATCAAAACAGCGAGTGTGGAAGGAGCGTATCTGGAAGCATCCGGCGGAAGCTGGCCCTATGACGGAACAGCCCATGAAGCATCTGCAGTGGTCAAAGGAGCAGACGGCTATACGGTATACTATAAAGTGGGAGATGCAGACTGGACCACAGAAGCGCCAAGTGTAACAAATGTAGCAGACGGAGTGAAGACAGTCAGTGTAAAAGCGACTAGAACAGGTTATGATGATCTGAAAGCAGAAAATGTAACGATTGAGATTACAGCCAGACCAGCTACCATTACAGTGGATGATGATTGGAAATATTTTGACCAGCCAGATCCTATATTTACCGGAACAATAGAGAACTTAATTGCAGAAGACGATCTTGGAGAAGTGGTTTACAGCAGAACGAATGCTGACGAAGATGTAAACATCTATCAGGATGTGCTGACCGCAGATTATGAAGAGAATACAAACTATTCTGTAACGGTAATTCCGGGTGACTTCGAGATTAAGACGGCGACTATTAAGGATGCAAAAGTAACGGCGGAAGGCGGAAGCTGGAAGTATGATGGTCAGGCTCATGCTGCAAGTGCTGAGGTAATCGGCGCAGACGGCTACACTATATACTACAAGACAGCAGCAAATGACTGGTCAACAAAAGTACCAAGTGTAACAAACGTATCGGAAGGAACCGTAACAGTAAGCGTTAAGGCTTTACGGGAAGGCTATACAACTCTGACCGCTGAGGATGTTACGATTCAGATTGTGGCAAGACCGATCACAATTACAGCGGCAAGCGCTGAGAAGTCCTTTGATAATACTGCATTGGTGAAAGCAGTCAGCACAGTAGGCCTGGGACAGTTATTACCGATACACAAATATACGGCAACTGTAGAAGGCAGTCAGACATTTGTGGGAACAAGCGACAATGTTGTAAGAGACGCTAAGATTTATACTCTGGCCGGAGAAAAAGATGTAACAAGCAATTATGATATTACTTACGTAAAGGGTACTTTGACTGTAACAGATGAGGATGTCGATGTTGATGACGTAGTAACAAAGACTCATGACGGAGAGAAGACCTATAAATATGGCGATACGATCACCTTTGATATCTCAGTTAAGAATATCTATGATGAGGCTAAGACAATTACAATCGTAGAGCAGGATGGAGTCACAATCACAGGAAATGATAAATTTGTGAATGTAGCATCGGGTGATGTAGTAACAACAACAGCAACTTACAAAGTAACAGAGGAAGATATCCTGAACGGAAGTTTCACAAACACCGTTACCGCGAAGTTCTCAGACGAAAATAAAGACTACGAGAAAGATGACACGGTTATCAAATTCGAAGATCCGAAGGGACATTTAACTGTAACAAAAGAAACAACAAGCAAGCCTGCAAACGGCGAGACATATGCTCTTGGCGAGACAATCGTCTACAAAGTTGTGGCAGCTAACGACGGAAATCTGACGCTGAACAACGTGATAGTAAAAGATGAGCTGACCGGCGATGAATGGACGGTGGGAACTCTGCAGCCAGGTCAGAGCAGCGAAGCATTCAAGGCTGAGTATAAGGTAACAGAGGAAGATATCCTGAAGGGCATGGTATTGAATGAAGCTACAGCTATAGGTGAAAGCACGGATCCTGAGAATCCAAATCCAGAGATCGTACCTGGCAATACCGAAGACCCAACAGATAATCCGAAGGGACATCTGACCGTAACAAAAGAAACAACAAGTACACCGGCAAATGGTGAAACATACGCACTTGGCGAGACGATCACTTACAAGATCACAGCAGTCAATGACGGAAACCTGACGCTGAAGAATGTAGTTGTAACAGATGAACTGACAGGAGACGAATGGACCATCGACTCACTGAAACCGGGTGAGACCAGCGAAGCGTTTACAGCGAGCCACAAGGTAACACAGAAGGATATTCTGAAGGGCTCCGTAGTAAATGAAGCTACCGCAGCAGGCGAAAGCCCGGATCCGAACAAACCGGATCCAGGAGTAGACCCGGGAGAGACAGAGGATCCGACGGACAATCCGAACGGCCATCTGACCGTAACAAAAGAAACAACTAGTACACCAGAGAACGGAGCGGCATACGCTCTTGGAGAAACAATCACATACAAGATTGTGGCAGCAAATGACGGAAACCTGACCCTGAAAAATGTAGTGGTTACTGACGACCTGACCGGAGATGAATGGACAATTGATTCCTTGAAACCGGGAGAAAGCAGCGAAGTATTTACCGCAGAATACAAAGTAACAGAGCAGGATATCCTGAACGGAACTGTACTCAACGTAGCAACCGCTAAGGGAGAAAGCCCAGATCCTGAAAAACCGGATCCGGGAGTAGACCCAGGCGAGAAGGAAGAGCCGACAGTAACACCGCAGCCGAGTCTGTTTGTAGAAAAGACAGCAACTGCAGGGCCGGAAGGCGGATTCAACCTTGGAGAGACAGTACCTTACACAATCAAAGTTGTAAACAACGGTAACGTAACAATCAGCGACATTACAGTAAATGATGAGCTGACGGGAGGCCAGTGGACAATTGACAGCCTTGAGCCAAACGGAACGCAGGAGTTTACGACAGAATATGTTATAACAGAAGGCGACATCCTGGCAGGCCAGGTAGTCAACGTCGCAACGGCGGGCGGTACGGCTCCGGATGGAAGTGAAGTAACAGGGGATGGAACTGAGACCATTGAAACAGAGAATTCCAATCCGCACCTGAGCATTTCCAAAGAGACAACAAGTACACCGGCAAACGGTGAGACATACGCGCTTGGTGAGACCATAACCTATCGCATTGTAGCAGTAAATGACGGCAATTTGACCCTGACGAATGTAGTGGTAAGAGATGAGTTGACCGGAGACGAGTGGACGATAGAATCTCTTGCACCGGGAGCAAGCAGCGAAGCATTTACCGCGGAACACACAGTAACTACAGAGGATATCCAGAAAGGTTCAGTTCTCAACGTGGCAACAGCCGGCGGCGAGACTCCGGATCCAGAAAAACCAGATCCAGGAGTGGACCCGGGAGAGAAAGAAGACCCGACAGATGATCCGAACCCAAGCGTAGCAGTGCTAAAGAAGTAACAAGCACGCCGGCAAATGGCGAGTCATATGCACTTGGCGAGACGATCAGTTACAGAGTAACCGTAACAAACGACGGCAATGTACCGGTTGAGAATATCAGGGTTGAGGATAGCCTGGTAAGCATCACAGAGAACACCATCGCGATACTTGCACCGGGTGAGAGCAGAGAATTCACATACGAATATACTGTAACAGAAGCAGATATCAGAAACGGCCAGGTTGTTAATACGGCAGCGGCATCCACTGATGATCCGGAAGGGCCGAAGGGAAGCGATGAAGTCGTAACACCGGCAGAGCCGGCAGATGCGGCATATACGGTGAATAAGACCATAGTGAACCCGCAGGATGAATACAAGGTTGGCGACACAATTCAGTATCAGATCGCGGTAAACAACACCGGAAATGTTACACTGCACAATGTAGTCGTAAGTGATAACCTTCAGGGGGCATCCGGCAGCGTAACATTTACAGACGCTGGTGATAATACTGTTGAAGGAAACAAAGTAACAATCAGAGAAATAAAAATTGGTGAAACAGTAGTACTGAACTGTGAATACCTGATCGTTAGAGAAGATGCAGGAGCTACCATCAGCAATATCGCAAGTGTAACAACAGATGAGACTGGTGAGACTCCACGTGAAGACGAGACAGAGGAAACACCGGTTGTAAATATCTACAGACTGACCATTCATTATGTAGATGCAGCCGGAACAGCGGTAGCACCGGATTATACCGGCGAATATGAGGTGGGTGCAGCATTCTCCATCGCATCACCGGCAGTTACAGGCTACACACCGAATTATGCAACCGTAAACAGCGGCGCGGATGGTATGCCTGCAGCAGATGTAGAAGTAACAGTAACCTACACAGCGAACCCGGTCATCGTACCAATCGTACCGCCGGTAACTCCGACGACTCCGGCAACACCAGTAACGCCAGTAACACCGGCAGCGGTAACGCCGACCACACCAACGGCAATCATACCACCGACACCGACACCTGCAGCACCGATTGACGCTGAATTAACTGAGAACGACGAAGGCGACTATGATTTAACACCAATCCAGGATGAGGAAACACCATTAGCAAAACAGAACCTCGATGACCACGCTTGCTGCATTCTCCACTTCTTACTGATGCTACTCGCACTGATTGTGCTGGCATTCTACACAAGAAGCATGAAGAAACGGCAGGCGAGAATCTTCGAACTAAGAGAAGAGCTTGAGCTTGAAATGGCCAGAAGAGGCTTAGGCGGAGAGGAAAAGGAAGATGACGCTGAATAATCAAAGCAGCGCAAGACCGAAAAGGAGGGAACCATATGTTGTATAATTTATATCAATTCATACACAACAGTTTAGGGTTATGCTTCTGGGATTTACCGGCGCTGCTGGTGGGAATCATCATGATAGTCGTATTCGCAGTGCATAAGCATAATCAGAAGAAACGTCAGAACAACTTCGAAGATGAGCTGGAAGAAAAGATGAAAGCAATCAAAGAAGGAACAGCGGGCGAGGAGCTGCGCAGGCATAACAACAAAGGCTGTCGCCGCCGTATCCATCCGGCGGCGGGCAGCACAAAATGAGAAGGAGGAATCAATATGTCATATATCTTTTCACACACCGTGCTTGGTTTTTGCTGGTGGGATCTTCCTGCATTAATCGTTTTGATTGTTGTTATCGTTGGATTTGCGGTAAAACACCACAACATGAAAAAAGAGGAAAATGATCTGGAAGATCAGCTGTCCGAACTCTACACAAACGATACGGTAGAGATTGACAGTAAAGTATAATTAGTAAAAACAATAAAGCTCCTGGGAGTGACTTCCGGGGGCTTTTTTTAGAATATTCTGAAAACGGTACGCAAAGGGGTCAGACCCCTTTGCAATATTCCTGTTCCGAGGTATAATAGGGATATATAATTTAAGTAGAAAGCAGTGAATTCCATGTCAAAAAGAATATTAGGCAAATATGACGGTAAAAAGCAGAAGTGGCTGCATGATATTATCGAGATTATTATCATTTTCCTTGTTGTCTTTATCTTGTTCAATTTTATTATCGGTATATCGTTTGTAAAAGGAAAATCCATGTATCCAACGCTTCATAATAATGAGATTGCCTTTTATACCAGAATTATTCCGCATTTTGAGCGGGGGGATGTGCTGTCTGTTAGGATGCCCTCCGGGGATTATTATGTGAAGCGTGTCATTGCGGTAGGCGGTGATACGGTGGACATTAGGCAGGGGAAACTATATGTGAATGGCGAAGAGATGGAGGAACCTACATCAACGGGGCAACAGAGAAGAAGATCGGCGGTGTCGAGTTTCCCTATACGGTAGAGGATGGTAAACTCTTTGTTATGGGAGATAATCGTGAGGAATCTATGGATTCCAGAGACTTCGGCGCTGTTATCAGAAAACAGATAAAGGGAAAAGTACTGCTGTACATAGGCAGAATCTCGTAAGGTGTATGGCGGATAATAGAGAATGAAAAAAGGCTTCACAGGAATGCTGGCAAACGGCGGCATTCCTGTGAAGTCTTTTTTGTAGAAACAGAATTCGAAATAAAAACACTTTCATTTAAAAAATAAAAAGAAATAAACACTTTTTAAATGTATATTTTTCTGTCAAAATTGTATTTTAATAATACAAAGGAAGGAGAAATATATGGCAGAAAAAACATGGATTAAAAAAGTGAAAGAATTTGAAAGGGACTTGATATTAAATGAGAAATCCCCCGCAACTGTAAAAAAATATTTAAAGGAGATTGAGAATCTGTTTTACTTTCTTGATGGTGGGGAAATTAGCAAGAACCGGCTGATAGAATATAGAGCTTCATTGCAGCGGGAATACAAAGCCCAGACAATTAATGTAAAGCTGTCGGCCATCAATGCATTTTTGGAGTTTTCAGGACTGTCTGACTGCCGGGTAAAATTTGTAAAAGTGCAGAAAAAGTCATTCATAGAGGAAAATAGGGAATTAAAAGAGGATGAATATAAGTCTTTGCTTATGTCCGCAAAAAAGAAAGGAAATATCCGGCTGTATCATATTCTTCTCACATTATGCGGGACAGGAATCCGGATCAGTGAATTAAGGTATATTACCGCAAATGCAGTGCTGCAGGGACGCGCAGAAATAAATATGAAAGGGAAGCACAGAGTCGTACTACTTCCAAACGAATTGAAGAATAGGCTGAAAGATTATATGAGCCTAAAAAATATCAGCCAGGGATGTGTGTTTATAACCAAAAATGGAAATCCAGTTGACCGCTCTAACATCTTTCATGAGATGAAGAGGCTGTCTGCTGCAGCTGGTGTAGAGAAACAAAAAGTATATCCGCACAATTTCCGGCATCTTTTCGCAAGAACTTTTTATGCGGTGGAAAAAAATCTTTCTCATCTTGCGGATATTCTGGGACATTCCTCGATTGAGACCACGAGGATCTATGTTGCATCCAGTTACAAAAACTTTGACAAGATACTGGACAAAATGCAGCTGATAATATAAAAAACCACAG
>BAIF02000007.1 GCA_000509105.1 Clostridiales bacterium VE202-21
GTTATGAACATGATCTTTGTCTATATGGGTAGTAAGTACAAATTCATACTTGCTGCCCAGGATTTCTTTTGCAAGCTCCATGCCGATCTCATGGGCCTGTTCCGGCGTAACCTCCCCAGGCTGAAAGGCTTGGATCAGGTGACGACCCAGGTTCGTTCCCTTGTCGATGGCATGGCGGCGGGTCCAGGAAAATTCGATATCCGCAGTTTCGGCGGCACAGCCATAGGAAGAAACAAGCAGCTTTCCGTCCGTCTTTTCCGGGTTACAGATATAGTCAATGGCGGCTTTCAGCGTTGACTTGATAGGATGTGTCTTTGTAACTGCCATATCTCATCCAGCCTTTCCCGTATCTCGTCCATGTCGGCCTGATACGCAGGACCTCCGGCGTTGATCCGCTTGGCAATCTGGTTGATATTCCGACCAATGGCGGAAAGCTCTTTGGTAAATGCCCTGATATCTGCGGTGTCCGTATAGATGATATATCCGTCAATCGCCATCTTGCGGAGGTAAGCGCCATATCTGCGTGTGGGTAACTGGCTCATTTTTTCGTCTATGAGCCGTTTTTCGTCCTCCGTGACATAGAATTTTATTTGAATATTTCGCTTTCGGTTTGCCATGCGCCACCTCCGTTCCTCATAAGGGTTTGGGACTATCCCAACAAGCAATTTTGAATTTTCGGGTAAGGGACCTGAAAATCTCAAAATTCGCAAGCGGGTACTCGCTTGCTGTGCTTGCTACCGTATCTTATCCCTACTTATAAAGCGTTGCGGAAGTCCAAAAATGCCCGCAAAATAAGAAAAACAGAGGATGTTCAGACACCCTCCGTTTCTTCATTCGGCTTTTCAATTTTTAAGGCCCCGTCAATGGCACCCTCCACGATAGGCAAATACTGTTCCGGGCAGAGCTTTAACTTCTGTCCGACCCGCTGGCGCAGCTCGCTTTCCTCTCGCATGACCTCTGGGTTGAAATATCTCTCCATCGGCAGACCGCAGATTTTTACAAGCTGAATGATGACCGGCAGGCTGGGGATCGTGCCCTCATTTTCGATGTTGGCAAGATACCTGGTATCAATGTTCACCTTTTCGGCTAAATCTTTTCGTGCAAGGTTCTTCGCCTTCCGTGCTTCTTTTACATCCGCACCGAAGGTTTCAAAGCCAGGGCAGTCTTTAACTTTTGCCATTCAACATCACCCATATACATTCTATATTTCATAGTTTGCGCATGGAATGATGCTATATGCTTCTTATCTACATTTTATAATTCAGTGCAAAATCAGACGAGCGCCAGAGTAAACTCTGGCGCTCATTTTACTTTCGTTGTGCGTTTTTTCTGTACTCTAATGGTAACAATCCAGTGCTTTTGCGGAATAATTCTGCAAATCGGCTTGAAGTGGAATAACCTACTGTTTGGGCAACTTGCCCTACTGTCAACTCTGTGTATGCCAGCAGATATTCTGCTTGGCTCATACGCCTCTGCTGAACATACTCTGTGATGGTGCAGTCGTAGTATTTCTTAAAACAGCTTTTGAGCTTTGTTGTTCCCATGCAGGCAATCTGTGTTAGCCGTTCCAGGGGAATATCAAAAGCATAGTGGTCGCTAAGATAAGCGGCAACTATTTGAAGATTTTCAATATCCTGTTGAGAGAGCTTATGGGCTGGTTTATCAGGATGTTTCTTCTGATATTCAACCACCATTGAAACAGCTTCTGCAACTTTACCCTCATAAAAAAGTTTTGCGGCAATCCCTTCCCCGCGATAGTCTTTGATTTCTGTGAGTAACCGTGACATTTCTGGAAAGTCGGAAGTTTGGTCGATCTTCCGAAATGCATCCACAGGATTGATCTGCGCCTCTGGGTACAGTTTTTTCAGGTAGTCTTCATAATATGCCGGTGCAATCTCAATTCCAACCGAACGGATTGGAATATTTTATGTATCAAAGCCTTGTATGGAGCGTAGCCGCCAATAAATGTTTTGATACAACCAGCAGACAGCCTACGGTATGGAGATAATTCCTCCCCGGAAATAGAGTCATACCGAGTGATACTCAGACATTCCGGCAGGGAGCATTCCAACATGAAATCTTCGTGGAAGGAAAAGTTGTGGATTTTAATATCATATAGGTCTTTCTGTCCATAAGTCCAGTAGGTGCCTTCTCCAACTTCGGGAGAAAGTTTCCAGCAGTCACCTAATGCCCCATATTGCTGATTGTCTGGGTCACGGATAAAACCGTGTTCAATCAGCAGAGGCGTATAAAATTGGTCGATAATTTCAGACATAAAACAGACCGCCTCCTTTTTGCAACGATTGGACGAACTTTTGAAAGGAACAGACGAACATCGTCGGAACCCATTGAATGTTGTTCGATAAATGCGTATTGTATTAGAGGATGGTTAGAGCTATCTAACCAAAGAATATCACAAACCACTTGTTGAGTCAAGACAACGAAAGGTAGGAGGTCAAAATGAGTAATCAAGTAAATTCTATAAACAGGGGTCTGACAGTGAAAGACCTTGTAACGACAGGTATTTTTACTGCACTGTTATTTGTTTTTGTATTGGTGGGCGGCGTCTTTTTTGCAACGAATCCTGTACTTACTTTTTTCATGCCGGCAGGAGGTGGGCTGCTTGCTGGCCCCATTTATCTTTTGCTGATTGCAAAAGTACATAAGCGTTGGAGCCTTTCTATAATGGGCATTATCATGGGTATTATTTGGTTCGTGACCGGTATGCACTGGGCTTTTGCATTGGGCTACCTGATCATGGCGATTGTCGCGGACTTCGTTGCTGGTGCAGGGCAGTACAAAAGCAAAAAACTCAACAGCCTGTCTTATATCCTGTTCTCTCTCGGCGGCACTGGTTCGTATATCGTGTTCTTTGTTGACCCCAACGGCTGGGCACAGACTATGCTGGGAAACGGAACTGAACAGAGCTACATCGACACCATGCAGGCAACTGCAAATACCGGCATCCTGATTGCCATGTTCGCTGCTGTTATCATTACATCTGCAATCAGCGCTTTTGTAGGCTGCAAAATGCTGAAAAAGCAGTTTGAAAAAGCAGGTATTACAGCATGAGCGGTAAACGCCACAAGAAAGGGCTTTGGCTCGACCCACGGGCCAAGCTCTTTCTTATTCTTATATGTGTTTTATCGTCCATGTTCGCTCCTTCACTTGCATATCAATTTGTCCTTGTTATGCTGATTGCGATATTGGGTGCTTTCTTTGGAAAGTGGAAATATGTCATTAAGGCTGTATGCTTTTATGCGGTCATCTGTGTCCTGACAGTTTGGATCATGGCAGAAATGACAGGCACGCTGCGGACAATGTTTATTGCCTTTTTAGGATTGTTTCATAAGGTCTATGCGTGCGGAACCTTGGCTGGGATTGTTCTGACTACTACAAAAGTCAATGAGTTCCTGTCTGCTATGAACCGTGTCCACGCACCCAAAAAGTTAGTAATTCCTATGGCAGTTATGCTGCGGTACATTCCAACTATTCAAGAGGACTGGCGATATATCAAGGACGCTATGCGGATGAGAGATGTTTCACCTTCTCTGGCGGGCTTTTTAGCACATCCGGGCATGACGGTTGAGTGTATTTATGTGCCTTTGTTGATGGCAGCTTCAAAAGCAGCGGATGATCTTTCTGTTGCTTCTGTCACTCGTGGAATTGAAAATCCCAATCCACGCACCTGTCTTGTCCAGATAAAATGCGGAGTTGCCGATTGGGGTGTCATGGCCGTTGCCGTAGCTTATCTGATTTTTGAATTATGTGTGCGGGGAGGTGTGATTGGTTGATTGAGTTTGAAAATGTATCGTTTTCCTATACGGGGCAGGAACATGGTGGGCTGCATGACATCAATTTGAAAATTTCGGACGGAGAATGCGTCCTGTTCTGTGGCCGCAGCGGGTGCGGAAAAACAACGATTACAAGGCTGGTGAATGGACTGATCCCTCAGTTTTATCAGGGAGAGCTTCATGGCCGTGTGTTGGTAGATGGTCAGGAAATCAGCAATATCCCTATGTATCAGATTGCCGCTAAGGTTGGCTCCGTTTTCCAAAATCCACGGACACAGTTTTTCAATGTTGATACAGACAGCGAGATTGCCTTTGGAATTGAAAATGAAGCTCGCCCTCCTAAGAAATTGGCTGAGCGAGTAGAGCAGACAACTGAAGATTTGCGTATTCAAAAGCTACGGAACAGGAATATTTTTGAGTTGTCCGGCGGAGAAAAGCAGAAAATCGCCTTTGCTTCTGTTTATGCCATGAACCCACAGATTTATCTACTGGATG
Organism: Clostridiales bacterium VE202-21; assembly: GCA_000509105.1. GTDB lineage: Bacteria > Bacillota > Clostridia > Lachnospirales > Lachnospiraceae > Faecalicatena > Faecalicatena contorta. The sequence goes on from BAIF02000007.1 coordinate 4,290, forward strand.
AACCATCATCTAATCTGGATATGACTTCGATCCAGGAACTAAAGGAACATTTGCGGCTGATAAAAAAACAGGGCAAAACAATTTTGATAGCGGAACATCGTCTGTACTACCTGACGGAGTTGGCTGACCGAATTGTTTATCTGGAAAAAGGAGAAATCAAAGGAATATACACCCCGAAAGAATTTCGGCAGCTATCTGAACCTGACCGTGAACACATGGGGCTGCGGGCTGTTGATCTACAGGCGGTATTCCCACCAAAAGCCCACTTGCCTGCGCCTACCCCTGTATTGGAGCTGCGGAATGTGACGCTCCGTTACAAGAAGCAAACCATTTTGCATGACATTGGACTATCCGCCGGAAAGGGCGAAGTGATTGGCGTAGTTGGACATAACGGAGCTGGAAAAACTACATTTTCCCGCGCTCTCTGCGGGCTTCACAAAGACTGTGATGGACAATTCTTGTGGGAAAGAAAGCCGATTGAGCGTAAGGCAAGGCTAAAACGCTCCTACATGGTTATGCAGGATGTGAATTATGAACTTTTCGCTGACAGCGTGGAGGCAGAGTGTTCCTTTGGTATACGCAATCCAGATCAAACACTGGTAAATGCAACTTTGGAGGAATTGGGCCTTACCCCATACCGGGAGCGCCATCCAAACACGCTTTCCGGCGGTCAAAAGCAACGAGTAGCGGTAGCTGTCAGCATGATTTGTGGGAAAGACTTGCTTGTATTTGATGAACCGACCAGCGGTCTTGACTTTGACAGTATGACGCAGGTGGCGGGACTGATCCGGCGATTATCCGATATGGGAAAAGTCATTTTCATTGTCACCCATGATTTTGAGTTTGTCTGCCGTACCTGTTCTCGTGTCTTGCATTTTGACGAAGGCGAAATGCCCGATGACGTATCAGTTGTAATGGAGGCCCTCCCGAAATTGAGAGAGCTTTTCTCTGTTTCAGATGGAAAGGAGAGGTAGTCTATGAAGCAGAAAAAAGAAAACAGTATGGCATTGCTGCTCCATTGGGCCGGAGAACAGAAATTTTGGTTGTTTCTGGCAATCCTGCTGTCCATGTGCAGCGGGCTGTGTATTATTGTCCCATACATTGGGATTTACAGGTTGATGGATGCCACATTCAACAATGCCTGCACAAAAGAACTTGTGGTGCAGACTGTGGCAATGATTGCCGCTGCTGTCACCCTGCGTTTTGTACTGTTCGGATGTTCCGGCGTGGCTGCCCATAAAGGCGCGTATGGTGCACTGTTCAAAGTGCGCTGTATGGTGGCGGAACACATGGCCAGAGCGCCTTTGGGTGCCCTAAATGAACGGCGCACAGGGGATATTAAAACGGTTCTGAATGAAGACATTGAAAAACTGGAACTATTTCTGGCGCATAATCTTCCTGACCTTGTGTGCTATCTGGTTGGGCCGGTGGTCATCTTTATTTATTTGATGACCGTTAATGTTCCACTGGCGTTGATTTCTCTTGTTCCGCTGGTTCTGGCTGTAGTTGTAATGGGGGCGATGTTCCGCAATACCGATGATTTGATGGAACGGGCCAACCAATCCATTACCACACTAAATTCTGTTATGATCGAATATATCGGCGGAATGAAATTGATTAAAGCCTATAACATGGGGAGCAAGTCCTTCCAGAAATTTTCCGGCGCAATCCATGAGGAAAATGCCATGTGGAATGAGACTTCCCGACGTATGGGGCCTCCGTATGCAGCGTTTGTCGTTATCATTGAATGTGGAATGCTGCTGATGGTTCCGATAGGCGGGATGTTTTTCCTGAAAGGTTCACTGACAGCCAGTGCGCTTCTGCTGTTTGTTTATGTCGGTTCTATGTATCTGACGGAAATTCGGCCTTTACAGGAATTGGGTACAAACTTTGCAAATGTACTGAACGCTATTACCAAGACCAAAGAGATACTGAATATTCCGATTTATGAGGGTGGAACAGACTTCCCCCAAAAACATGATATTGAACTTCAGAATGTCCGATTTTCTTATGACGGCAAAACCGATGTACTGCATGGTGTCAACCTCAAAATCAATGATGGTGAGCGCATGGCTCTTGTGGGCCGATCTGGTGCTGGTAAAAGCACTGTGATTGAACTGATTTCCCGGTTCTACGATGTGCAGGAAGGAGAAGTGCTGATTGGCGGCAAAAATGTCAAGGAGCTTGACTACGATACCATTCTGAAAAATATAGCTATCGTATTTCAAAAGACCTTCCTCACCCGTGACAGCGTGCTGGAAAATATCCGTATGGGTAGTAACGCTACTCTGGAAGAAGTGCGGGCTGCCGCAAAAGAGGCACAGATTGATGACTTTATCATGTCCCTGCCGGATGGATATGACACAAAAGTGGGCAGTTTCGGCTCCCGCTTTTCTGGCGGAGAAAAACAGCGGATCGCGATTGCCCGCGCAATTCTGAAAAATGCACCTATCTTGATTTTGGACGAGGCCACAAGTGCCTCTGACCCGGAAAATCAGATGGAGATTGATAAAGCTATTCAAAATCTATGCAAAGGCAAAACAGTCATTGTAGTAGCACACCGTTTGAGTGCTTTGAAAATGTGCAACCGGGTGGCTGTGGTGGAAAACCATACAATTACCAACGTTGGCACCCATGAGGAAGTTCGGAAGAACAACGCCTACTATCGAAAAGCGTGGGATGACTACGAAACAGCCCGGAATATCACTTATCAGTTGGAGGGAGGCGAGCAGTATGAATGAGCACGATGTATTGAAAAAAAACCGCAATTTCTATATTGGTGTCGGCGGAACCGTTCTGGAAGGACTTCTCTCCGGCAGCCTGTTTATGCTGCTTTACTCTGTTATGCAGTTTTTGTGGTCGGGTCAATTTGACATGAACCGCGTTCTGGCTCTGACCGGTATTATTGCAGTGGTTTTTCTTCTCCGTATCCTGATTTACAGCTACGGTTATACCAAAGCGCAGATTGGCGGTGCGGAGGTCAGTAAGAATATTCGGCTTTTTATGGGTGACCATTTGAAGCGCATCCCACTGTCCCGCTTTACGCAGGGGCAGACCGGCGATTATATCAACACCATTACAAGCGACGTAAACAACTACGAAAAAATCCTGACCCATAAAGTCGGAGATTTCGCAAAGAATTTTGCCCTGTCATTGATGTTGATTGTCTTTGTTATGACGCTCTATGTTCCGGCAGGAATTATCCTGCTGATAGCCGATCTTCTTTTAATCCCCGGCCTATGGCTTTCTTTCCGCATGGTACGGAAATATGGAAAAGAAAAGAACGATATTTGTGCGGAGAACGTCAGCAGCATTGTTGAGTATGTTTCTGGTATTCAGACTTTCCGAGCTTATGGTGTAGGCGGTATGAAGAACAAAACTGTTATCAACGCCATGCGGGAGTTTTCCCGGATCAGCTTTGTGTACGAATCAAAAGTGCTTCCTATTGGTGCGGTCTTTGGTATTTTGAGTTGGCTGTCCTGCCCGCTGGTTATCTTGCTGGCCTATGCACCCTGGGTCGCAGGGACACTGAACACGGTGGACTACCTTTTGATTTGTATGCTGCCCCTGTTCTGTGCAAAGCTGGCTAACTCGATTTTTGTAGACCTTACCAGTTATAAGAACCTGATGATCTCGAAAAACAAAATCTTGAGTGTAATGAATGAGCCGGAGGAAACTGGCAGCATGGAGCCGCTTCACACAGCTACCCATGAAATCACATTTGACAATGTAGATTTTGCATATGTTCCCGGTGAACCGGTACTAAAACACGCCACCTTTACGGTGCCAGATCAAAAGCTCACGGCCATTGTCGGAGACTCTGGCTCCGGCAAATCTACTATTTTGAACCTGATTGCAAAATATTATGAAGCAACGGGCGGGACGATTTCTATTGGCGGTAAACCCATTAACCATGTTGCCGCAGAGCGTGTACTGGAGCAAGTTTCTATGGTAGACCAGGACATATTTCTTTTTGACGATACCATCCGGGATAATATCCGACACGCTCGTCCTAATGCTACGGACACGGAAATCGAGGCTGCCTGCCGGGAGGCTAACTGTGACAGCTTCATCCGTAAGATGGAAAAGGGATACGATACGCCGACTGGCGAGAATGGAAATCTTCTCTCTGGCGGTGAGCGTCAGCGAATTTCAATAGCCCGCGCCATCCTGAAAAATAGCCCCATCCTGCTTTTGGATGAAGCAACAGCATCTCTTGACATTGAAAATGAGCTTGCCGTAAAGCAGGCCATCGCCAATCTGCTAAAAGAAAAAAAGACAGTGGTAATGATTGCTCATACCCTTTCCATTGTCAAAAACGCTGATCAAATCCTTGTAATGGGTGATGGCAGAATTGCTGAATCTGGAACCCATGAGGAATTGCTTGCGAAAGGCGGAAAATATGCTGCTATGTGGAACGCAGAGCAAAAAATATCGGCTTGATAGAAGCTAAAGAAGAATAATTGCATAGCGCATGAACCTGCCCCGACTACGGGGAAAGAAAAAAACCGCTGGCTGGGGCAGGTGATTTTGCGCGCCTATTTTAAGTTATTATCCTAACGGCGGTTTTGAGAAATCAGAGCCGCCGTTTCTTTGCGTTTACACAAACCAATGACGACTTGCAGGGACACGGTAGTCGATGGGAGGTTATTTTACCGTGTCCTTTTCTCTTTTTCGTAGTATCCATGATTTGCACCAGCTAAAAAAAGCGTAGTCCCTCCATCGGAGCCATCCGGCTTTGAATGTGAACTATACCATGTAAGCAATCATCCTTATAAAACACTTCCGCGCCCTGCAGGTCCGTTGCGACTTGCTGGGCGCTTTTTGCTGTTTTCTGAGGACAAGCCCGCCTCGAAAAAAATTTTTAAGAAATTTTCAAAAAGGAGGCTTTTAGCGGGTAGCGAGCGGCTTTGCGTTCGCCTTGTTAGCGGAAAGGGAGAAACCCACCTCATTCCCCCAGGAAAGGGGGTGAAAAGATGGATATGATCCCCCGCAATGACTATGGCGAGCGGTGCCAGTTCGATGCTTACTGCAAGCTGGTACTGTACCATGAGGCAATCGACTACCTCCGGGAAATGCAGAGGCGCCGTGACAGGGAACTGTCATTCAGCGACCTTCCGCAAATGGAGATGGACAAGCTCTGCGTTGTAGATCATTACCCCAGTGACAGATTTACATTCTCGTCCCACGGATATGACCTGCATATCGAAAACGAGCTCGTGGCTGACGCCTTCGCCGGCTTGTCTGTTCAGGAGCAGAGTATTTTGATCCTGCATTTTGTTCTGGACTTGCCGGATCAGGAAGTTGGTCGCCTTGTGGGAATGTCTCGCAGCGCCGTACAGCGGCGAAGGGCAAAATCACTCAATGAGCTACGGATCAAACTGGCTGCGCTCATGCCGAAGGGAGGTTGAAGAAACGATGAAGCCTACATACAAGGGCAAGGAGCTTCTTCCTCTTTCGGTGATCGACGCCGCCCGTGACGGGGGCTCTCAGGCTGTGGATCAGGTACTCCGGTATTATGAGGGCTATATCAATAAGCTCTGCACGCGGACGCTTTACGATCCTGACGGTCAGCCCCATGTTCGGGTGGACGAGTACATGAAGCGCCGATTGGAGATCAAGCTCATTCATTCCATTGTCAGCATGAGCTGACAAGCCCGGTCTGAAAGCGGAAACAGCTTACCCTTTCCCTGTTTCTCTCTTTCGTGGTCGAAGGCAGCACCTTGACAAAGAAAGCCCGTTGGGAGGCCAACGCCGCAGTATAAGGCAAACGGATACATTCCTGTTTGTGCCGAGCCATACGGCCGGTGCGCCATGACCTCGTTTCAAGTCCGCAGGACGGGACCACTGTAACGGGCGAGCGAACAGCACCAGACCGCAAAGCAAGCGTGGCAGCTTGCGGGCGATGACACACGGGCAGGGTCAAAGATACTCGCGCATTGAACGCCCACAAAGCATTGTGCGCCGCACCCATCAGCATGGGCCGGGGTTAGACTCCCGTGGAGCTGTGCCAGCAGCCGTCCGTAAGCCTACTTTTCTTTTTTGAAAGTTTATGGATAGATCGTAAACTTTTCAATTAGCAGCAGACAAACACGGAGCAGCACGGTAAAATAATGGTGGAAGTTATATTACCCACACATATTCGTGCTGTTCCTTTTCATAACTGAAAGGGGGTTCTCATGTCTCAAACATGGAACGGCACGAAGAAAGAAACCCCTGAAAGAAGGACGTATACGGTTGACGATATTGCTCAAATTCTGGGCATCGGAAGAACTTCTGCATATATCCTTGTAAAAGAAGGGCACTTCAAAATCGTGCGAATTGGTAACGCCATACGCATTTCCAAGCGGTCATTTGACGAGTGGCTTGACTCCCTCGACCTGTGATCCAAGAAAGGAAGAACGATATGGCATCTATAATCAAGCGAAAGAAAAACTATTCCGTTGTTTACAACTATGTGGACGAAAACGGAGAAACCAAACAGAAGTGGGAAACCTGGCATACCCACAAAGAGGCCTTGAAGCGCAAGGCAGAAATCGAAAATCAGCAGCACACGGGAACTTTCCTCCCTCCAAGCAATCAGACGATCACCGAGTTCCTTTATGACTTCGTATCTCTTTACGGAGAAAAGAAATGGGGCGTGTCTATGTATGACAGCCAAACGGCGCTGATTGCGAACTATATCAATCCGATCATCGGTGATATGGAGGTACAGGCGGTTACTCCCCGTGCGGTTGACGGTTATATCCAGACCTTGCAGAAAACCAAGTCGGTGTCTACCAAGACCCGAAAGGCTGTTACCACCTATGTCAGCGACAAGACCATTGAAAAGATCATCAAGCTCCTGCGGTGTGCGTTTAAGCAGGCGGTACGATGGGAAATCATTGCAAGAAATCCCTTTGACAATGTGATCCTCCCTAAAACGGAGTATGCGAAACGGGATATCTGGACAGCGGATATGATCCGTCTTGCCCTGGACAAATGCACGGACAGCAAGCTCTATGTGGCAATGAACCTTTCCTTTGCCTGCTCTCTGCGTATGGGTGAAATCCTGGGGCTGACCTGGGAGAACGTCCATATTTCCGATGAAGATATTGCTGCGGATAATGCCTATGTCTACATCGACAAGGAGCTGACACGGGCTTCCAAACGGGCGATTGAAACGCTGGGTGAGAAGGATATCTATTACATCTTCACTCCGCTCATGCCGAACACCAGCACAAGAATTATCCTGAAAAAGCCGAAAACTGACTCCAGTATCCGTAAGGTGTGGCTGCCGAAAACGCTGGCTTACATCCTGCGGGAATGGAAGAAGTCCCAGGACGAGTTGAAAGGCTTCCTGGGCGACGAGTATCAGGACTTCGATCTGGTGGTGGCACTTCCCAATGGACGGCCCTGCGAGGATCGTATCATCCTCAAAGAGTTTGCAAAGCTCCGTGAGGACGCAGGGCTGCCGAAGGTGGTCTTTCATTCTCTCCGTCATTCCAGTACCACCTACAAATTAAAACTCAACCACGGCGATCTGAAAGCCACCCAGGGCGATACAGGCCATGCCGAGATCGACATGATAACCAGTATCTATGCTCACATTCTGGACGAGGATAGAAAGGTCAATGCTCAGAAATTTGAGACAGCCTTCTATGCCAAGCCTGATCTTCGCAGCGTCCGTCCGCCGGAGAAACCGGCAAAATCGGAGCCTGCGACCCTTGACCTTGAAAGTCTTGTGGAGCAGCTTCAAAAGTCGCCGGAGCTGGCAAGTGCGCTCGCAGCCCTGATAGCGGCGCAAGCCCCGGCAAAGTGATCCGAAAAATCGAATTAGCAAAACGCAGAATTTTCTTAGCAAATTTCTGAAAAGCGTTCGAGTCCAATTAGCAAATATACATCATGCGGCGTATAAAAATCTCCCGGTAACGGAAGCAAAATTACTGGGAGAAGGAGGAACAAAAAAACGCTGCAAACCCCGAAAAAAGGCTTGCAGCGGTGCTTTCTGGCGTCCCAGAGAGGATTTGAACCTCCGACCCCACGCTTAGGAGGCGTGTGCTCTATCCAACTGAGCTACTGAGACATTTTTAAGATTTATGCAATTTTCATTGCTCGAAGGAATCGAACGATCTGCCGCTTAGGAGGCGGACGCTCTATCCTGCTGAGCTACAGAAACATTCAGATATATTTATAAATAACTGAATGGTAAAACACAATTAATAATATAACATGAATCAGTAAAATACTCAACTTTTTTTCTAAACATTTTTACATTTTTTCTGTCTGGCTGAGAGATAAAATAGGACATGATCCTAGAAATTAATATATCCCTGCAGCCAGATTGTTCCCTTAAATCTTCTTCCAATCTCAGGCTCACCCATGACTTCTTTTGCGGGTACGCATACATCGAACTGCAGTTCATTTACATCCAGTTTCATCTGATACAGCGGTTCTTTTGTAAGAGTATTTTCTCGCTTTCTAACAGCAAGTATCTCTCCCATTATTGAGTACAAATCACATTCCACGCCGTAAGGCATAAAATATGTATCTACTATCGTAAATATATCTTCATGAATCAGCCTGCGGGATACTTTGGAATATGTATCGATATCATCCAGAGTAAGAGTTTCTATTGCCGTCTGGTCGCCGCTTCTGGCTGCATTAAGCAGCACTTTCCTGTTATCTGACGCTTCTTTTTCATTTTTCACCTGATCCTCACTCTTTTTTACCGGAAACAGGATCTTCCCGGACAGAGCAAGACCGGAAAATGTAACTGAGACTGCCAGCTCGGTTGCAAAACCAAGCTGGCGCTCCCTCATATACTCGATTCCATTCTGCAGATGGAAAATAAGGCTGATACCAACTTTCGGATCCTCACATATTCCCACATACTCTTCCTTCTCGATTCTTTTTTCTACAATTACATCAGCGTATGTGGTTACACCGCTCCCTTCAAAATATGGAAAATAATAATCTGCATCGAAATTTTCAAATTCATCCAGTTCACCGCACAAGGTTATCCCCACATTTTGTCCGTATTCCTTCTGAAATTCACAGTAATCTGCCCAATTCTGATAAGATACGATAGTCTGGTGTGTAAAAGTAGTTTCTACCTGATTCAACAGTTCTTTTATATCTTTCTTTGTCTTCAGGTTGTTAAATCCAATTGCTTTCAGATATTGATGCATAATATTCTCCAAATTATAGTACTATATTATCTTAATACTATTTTCTAATATATATTCATGAATCCGTTAATTTTTCGGAGTTATCACTGCATTCCCTCCCATATATGGGCGGAGCGCCTCCGGTATTTTTACGGAGCCGTCTGCCTGGAGGTTATTTTCCAGAAATGCAATCAGCATTCTTGGCGGAGCTGCTACCGTATTATTCAGTGTATGTGCAAAGTATTTTGTCTTATCACCCTTTACACGTATTCCCAGCCTTCTGGCCTGTGCATCGCCCAAATTAGAGCAGCTTCCTACTTCAAAATATTTTTTCTGCCTTGGGGACCATGCTTCTACATCCACGGATTTCACTTTTAAGTCAGCAAGGTCTCCGGAACAGCACTCCAGAGTACGCACCGGTACATCCAGAGACCGGAATAAATCCACCGTATTCTGCCATAGCTTATCATACCATTCCATACTGTCTTCCGGTTTGCATACAACAATCATTTCCTGTTTTTCAAATTGATGTATACGATATACACCGCGCTCTTCGATTCCGTGCGCCCCTTTTTCTTTTCTAAAACATGGGGAGTAACTTGTCAGTGTCTGTGGTAGCTCTGCTTCCTGCAACTGAGTGTCAATGAATTTTCCGATCATGGAGTGTTCGCTTGTTCCAATCAGATAGAGGTCTTCGCCCTCGATCTTGTACATCATGGCGTCCATTTCTGCAAAGCTCATAACGCCTGTTACAACATTGCTGCGAATCATAAAAGGAGGCACACAGTAGGTGAATCCTCTGTCGATCATAAAGTCTCTTGCATAGGAAATCACGGAAGAATGAAGACGTGCAATATCTCCCATCAGATAATAAAATCCATTCCCAGCAACACGCCTTGCGCTGTCCAGGTCTATGCCATTAAAACGCTCCATAATTTCTGTATGGTAAGGTATTTCGAAGTCTGGAACGAATGGCTCTCCGTATCTCTCAACCTCTACATTCTCACTATCATCTTTTCCAATTGGTACGGATGGATCAATTATGTTTGGAATAATCATCATGATCTTCCTGATATTTTCTTCTACTTCTTTTTCTTCTGCAGAGAGTGCTTCCATTCTGTCTGCATTTTCTGCTACTTTCTGTTTAAGGACTGCTGCTTCCTCTTTCTTTCCCTGTGCCATCAGCGCACCGATCTCTTTTGAGATTTTATTTTTTTCGGCTCTTAATGCCTCCACTTCTTGCTTAATATCCCGGTTTTTTTTATCCAGTTCTAAGACTTCATCTACCAAAGGCAGTTTTTCATCCTGGAATTTGTTCTTAATATTTTGTTTTACAGCTTCAGGGTTATTTCTTACAAATTTAATATCTAACATAGTATCTTTTCCTCTTTTCCTCTCTATCTTTTATTTAAATCATATGCTTCCTGGAATATAGCTCTTTCCAGTGACTCTGATTCCTCCTCAGCCAGCTCGATATAGCTCTGCCCTTTTACAACCTCTTTAATATAAGTATAACAGCCTTCCCTGCTGTGCATTGCATTTAATATCCATCCATTATCATTTTCATCCAGCATAGTCAGTGCAAAACTTAGATTGCCCCCCATTTCATGGAACGCATCGTATTTTACGATGCCAATTTTCTGATAATGGAGCTTCATTTTTTTATAAATATCCTGTATATCCAATTGATTTTTTTTTGCGATTTCCGCAATTTCATCAAGCTCAGAAAATCGTGTAAGCATGCTCTCTTCTAGATTCTTTCCATCTTTCCCTTTCATAAACGAAGAATAACTGGTTTTTAGCCTATTGTACTTCATATTTACACTGATTAACATAACAAATAACAGAACCTGTATCAAAAACAAAAGTATAATCAAATACACAGGATCTAGTCCAATATTACCTAAAATCGTATTTTCCATACCCACTTCCTCCTTATTAAATTATGTATCCCCTTTTACCGCCAAATTTACCAATCTATTGCCATCACTGTTTATTATGCTGACATTTCCCCATATTATGATAAGCGGTACAATAGTGTGTATTTTAATTCATTACATCTCAATCATTTCTTATAGACATAATCAGATCGAATATACGTTCGAGTTCATCTTCTGAATAATACTCAATCTCAATTTTTCCTTTTCCATTTGCTTTTGGACTCACATTTACCTTTGTACCAATGATATTTTTCATCTTTTCTTCCAGATTATCATAGATAAATGTGTGTTCAACTTTTTCGATTTTTTGTTCTTTTTTAGGATTTTTCAGGGCCTTAACTAATTTCTCGGTCTCCCGGACACTTAATTTTTCGTCAAATATCTTGTTTGCAAGTATATATTGCTGTTCTTCATCGTCTATAGCAAGCAGAGCTCTGGCATGTCCTGTAGTAATCATGTCGTCTACTATCATTCTCTGTACTTTTTCACTCAGTTTTAGAAGACGCATAGAGTTTGTTACCGCTGTTCGGCTCTTTGATACTCTTTCTGCAACTTCATCCTGTTTCAGACTGAATTCTTCCAGCAGACGTTTATAGGCCATCGCCTCCTCAATAGGATTCAGGTTTTCTCTCTGAATATTCTCAATCAAAGATATTTCAACGATTTCCTGGTCAGTATAATTTTTTATAATTACAGGTATTTCCTTTAAGCCTGCAAGTTTTGCTGCCCGCCATCTTCTCTCACCTGCAATAATTTCATAGTAATCCTTTTTTTTCTGTACAACCAAAGGCTGTAAAACGCCAAACTGCTTGATCGAGTCTGAAAGTTCAAGAAGAGCATCTTCATCAAAATCTTTTCGCGGCTGCTCTCTGTTTGGTTCTACTTGATTAATTTTCACTAACATTTCGCCAGATTCATTTACTACTCCCTGCTTTTCTGGCTGTGTTATGGTCTCCTGCTTTACAGGCTTTTTTACGGACTTATCACTTCTATCGGGAATCAGACTGTCTAAACCTTTTCCGAGTCCATTTCTTTTTACTGCCATTCTTATTCCTCTCCTTTATTAATCACTTCTTCTGCTAACATCATATAACTCTCTGCTCCGGCAGACTTTGGATCATATAAATTAATAGGCATCCCGTAGCTGGGTGCTTCTGCCAAACGGATATTCCTCGGTATTATAGTCTTATAAATATTCTGATTTAAGTTATCTTTCACATTCTCGACTACCTGTAAAGAAAGATTAGTTCTGGCATCATACATTGTAAATACAACACCTTCTATTTCCAGTGATGGATTCAGCCTTTCCTGTACCAGTTCAATGGTATGTACCAATTGGCTCAACCCTTCCAGTGCATAATATTCACACTGAATAGGTACAAGTACGGAATCGGCCGTAGTCATGGCATTAATAGTAAGCATGCTCAATGCAGGTGGACAATCAATAATCACAAAATCATAATCGTCCTTAACCTTTTCAATTTCATTTTTAATAATATATTCCTTGTTATCAACACCAATTAATTCAATTTCCGCTGCTGATAAGTCTATATTAGATGGAAGAACATCAAGATTATCAAAAACTTCTCTGCAAATACATTCCTCAATTCTGGCGCCACCGATAATCAAATCATATACAGTGTTTTCAACTTCATTTTTATTTACACTAAGCCCACTCGTCATATTTCCTTGCGGATCCATATCCAAGGCTAAAACCTTTTGTCCCAGTCCAGCAAGTGAAGATGATAGATTAATAGCCGTTGTAGTCTTACCCACACCACCCTTTTGGTTTGCAATTGCTATAATTCTTCCCATATTTGTACTCCTTTCATTGAACACTTCACTATTATATCACTTTTTTCTCCGCATATCTATATAATGTTTCACGTGAAACATAGAATTTTTAATAAAAATAAAAAAACTATGTTATTAATGTCATCAGAATAATAAAAACTATACCAATTAATCCCCATAACTTATAAATTCCAAACAAACCTACTACAAAGGCAAATATTATTTTACTCTTAAAAGACATTTTGAACTTTTATCCTAAGGACGACTTTGAAGAAAGGATGCAGAACAAGCATATATTCAAGGGCTCCCCTTTCAATTCATACCCCTAAAGTAAATCTGTAGTATAGCAGCAAAACAGGGTATGTCATTCTGCAAAATTATATCTTAAGTTATACCTTAAAAGAGGTTCTATAACTTAGATGCAGAATAAATTATAACCAAGGGGTGTCCTGTAACTCATACCCCTATGGATGAATCCGCAGCATAACGCATAGTTTAAAGTAATACCGTAATTTATGTCCTATGGACGAATCCGCAGCAAAACTGCAGATTAAAATAAAATAGTAGATTACAGCATAAATGTTTCACGTGAAACATCTAACCAGTATAAATACCCAAATTCAAAATTTACATTTAATTCGCGTAAACTAATTATCTATCCCAATAAAGTATTAAACATTATCTAATACTCTCACAATTTTTTTGTCTTACAATCCATCTAAAAACTCCCCCCTCTTCATTTCCAAACCAATCCTATTCCTGAACCATCTTATATCCAAACTAACTAACCTATCACCATCCGCCTCCCCGTAGAATTCTCACAACTAAATTTATCTACAGATTTGATAAACCAGACAGAATGGAACAGTGCGCCAGCTGCATTGCTGGAAACTTACATGTCCATTTCTGGAAGCATAGAGAGCGCCATAGAATTACAAAATGAAAAGTACATCGGATTGGAAGGATAAAATTTGCTCACCGAAGCAGATTTTAAGGCGGCATTCACCGCGGAATTCATCAGAATTGCGTGGTGAATGCCGCCAGTGCCTTCCAATCCGATGTACTTTTCATCTAGTAAGTCTTGGCAAACGGACCGATCCAAAAATGGACACGTAAGTTTTCAGCGATGCAGCTGGCGCATTGTTCCATTCTGGCGTCTCACTTAACATTCCTAATATAAATTTTTCAAATTTAGTTAAATAAATTTACATGCCCCTTCCAGTGTAGTATAATGATAAGTATAAATTTAGAAAGAGGTGAAACATAGTGAGTTGGAAGAAAAAGCTCACAACATGCGCTCTTCTTGGAGGCACTGCTGCCGGAATGATGCATGTTGTCAATAGACTAGTTTATTACATTTCCACAATAGATAACCTATTATACCATAAAGATGAAAAATATTATGATTGGAGATTCGGACGTATATTCTACACTAAACAGGGAAGCGGTTCTCCAATTTTATTAATTCATGACCTGAACGTTATAAGTTCATCCTATGAATGGAATAAAATTGTTGAAACACTATCTCAGACTAACACAGTCTACACCATTGATCTGCTGGGATGTGGCCGCTCGGACAAGCCAAATCTTACATATACCAATTATTTATACGTACAATTGATCACTGACTTTATCAAACACATTATTTGCAGTAAGACAGATGTAATAGCAACTGGTGAATCCGGAACCTTTGTTTTAATGGCATGTGCAAATGACAACACAGTTATAGACAAAGTAATGCTAGTCAATCCACAAAACCTGGTTACACTGGCAAAGATACCAACAAAACGCACGAAATTACTTCGCCACTTTATAAGTACACCGATCATAGGAACATTTGCTTACAATATGCTCATTAATAAAAGAACCATCGAGGACAGTTTTCGGACACAATATTACTACGATCAAAATAAAATCGAAGAAAGAAGTATCATGACCTGCTTCGAGTCTTCGCACAAATCCAATACCCGCTCAAAGTATTTATACGCAAGCATGAAATCCCGTTTTACAAATGCAAACGTAATGCACTGCCTCAAAGGACTTACCAACAGCATCTTTATCATAGTAGGAAATGCCAACCCTGAAAACGGACTCACAGCAAATCAATATCAGAACCAATTGCCATCTATTGAGATTGTTGGAATAGACAAAACAAAACACTTGCCGCAAATGGAATCTCCAAAAGAATTCATAGACCAAATCCGCATCCTTTTTGATATCGAGGGGGATATCTGAATTGGGTAGGGGAATAGGGGCTGGTTGGATACGGTATTGTAGGATAACTAGCGCTATATCAAAAAAGACTTTGACATGACGGACACCGCGGATACTCACGATTATGCCGATACATACTCGCTGCGGTTCCGCTTTTCACCAGGACTTGTGGTCCTGGTGAAAGTCAGCATGTCAGAGTCTTTTTTGTTAAAGCGCCAGTAATCCCACAAAGAACGTCCCACTACCATCCCAAAAACCTCCCCGCTACAAAATCGGCTCTTTTGAGGGCAAACCTGCTTTTCGAGGGTATTTTTTTTTGGTAGATTCTATTTTTTTTATCGTTACGAATGATCTCCCTATTTCTGTTCCCGGAAGCTGGAATTTTACTGTTTTTTCTGTCTTTCCTCCCAGGATTTTTACAGCTTTTTGAGATGCCTGCAGTTCCTCCTCTATATTACCGGATTTATAAGATATGAATATACCCCCTACCCGTATATATGGTATACAGTACTCACTCAATGTTGATAAATTTGCCACCGCTCTTGATACACATAAATCAAACTTCTCCCTATATTCCGTCTGCCTTGCGTAATCTTCAGCTCTTCCATGAAGCGTATCTATCTCTTTCAGTCCCAGTTCCTCTATAACTGTGTTAAGAAACTTTACTCTTTTGTTTAAAGAATCTAATAGAACGACATGCAGTTGTGGATAAACTATTTTTAAAGGAAGACCTGGAAAACCAGCTCCGGTTCCTATATCTATCACTGTTTTAATGTTTTCTATATCAATAGCTTTTACTATAGAGAGGCTGTCAACAAAATGTTTCTCATTGACTTCGTCATATTCGGTGATTCCCGTCAAATTCATGACTTTGTTCCACTCAGTCAGTAATTCATAATATCTCTGGAACTGCTGTTTTTGTTTTTCTTTCAACTCGATATTCAATTCTAACAGCTGACTTTCAAATTTATTTTCCATACATTTTCTCCCGGTAAATGACTATAATACTTTGTACACCATCGCTTATTTTAAATTTGTACCTGAGAATAAAATATCTTTATCTTATCATTCATTCTCAAATACATCCTATCTGCTTTCAAGATAGACTAAAAGCACGGAAATATCTGCAGGTGATACTCCTGATATTCTGGAGGCCTGCCCTATGGATGATGGACGCATTTCTGTTAATTTCTGTTTTGCTTCGATCCGCAGACTCTTGACTTCATTGTAATCCAGGTCATCCGGGATGATTTTACTTTCCAGCTTTTTGAATTGTTCCACCTGCCTCTGCTGGCGGCGGATATATCCGTCATATTTGATATTAATATTTACCTGCTCTACTACATCAAATGGAAGTTCTTTTCTCTGTCTGTCTATGGGAGCCAATGATTCGTACGATAGCTCCGGGCGGCGGATCAGTTCTGCCAGTGTTGTTCCTGATGTGAGCGGTGTGCTTCCGAAAGACTTCAGAAGACTCTGCACATCATCTGATGTTCCTATATTAGTATGTTCAACCCTCTTGATTTCCTCTTCTATCATTTTTTCTTTTTCCAGAAGTTTCTTATACCGCTCCTCTCCTACCAGGCCAACTTCGTAACCGATTTTTGTCAGACGCAGATCTGCATTGTCCTGCCTCAGCAGCAGACGGTATTCCGCTCTTGATGTCATCATACGATAAGGCTCGTGACTCTCTTTTGTCACAAGATCATCTATAAGAACCCCGATATAGCCCTGTGAACGGTCGATGACGATTCCCTCTTTTCCCTGCAGTTTTCTTGCCGCATTGATTCCCGCTATCAGTCCCTGGGCGGCCGCTTCTTCATAACCTGAACTTCCGTTAAACTGTCCCCCGCTAAAAAGGCCCTTCAAATTTTTAAACTCCAGCGTGCTTTTCAGCTGTCTCGCATCAATACAATCATATTCAATTGCATAAGCATTTCTGACAATTTTAACATGTTCCAGTCCGGGCACGCTGCGATACATGGCATACTGAACATCTTCCGGCAGGGAACTGGACATGCCGCCAACATACATTTCATTTGTTTCAATTCCCTCGGGCTCTATAAATACCTGATGCCTGTTTTTATCCGCAAATTTTACAACCTTATCCTCGATGGACGGGCAATATCTGGGCCCTGTTCCCTCAATCATACCGGAGTACAACGGCGAACGGTCCAGGTTTGCCCTGATAATTTCATGTGTCTTTTCATTTGTGTAGGTAAGCCAGCAGGACGCCTGTTCAATCTGGACCTTCTCAGGATCCGTGGTGAAGGAAAAAGGTACGACTCTCTCATCCCCCTTCTGCTCCTCCATCTTACTGAAATCTACAGAATTTTTATCAATTCTGGCAGGAGTTCCTGTTTTAAATCTATACATCTTAATCCCCAGACCTTTCAGACTGTCTGTCAGATGATTTGCGGCCTGCAGCCCGTTTGGACCCGTATACGTACTTATATCTCCGTAAATACATCTTGCCTTCAGGTAAGTTCCCGTACAAAGTACAACTGCTCTGCAGCGGTATATAGCCCCTGAGTAAGTTTGGACTCCGGTCACTCTGCCTTCTTCCGCCAGAATGTCCGTAACTTCCATCTGGCGGATATCCAGATTCTTCTGACTTTGAAGCACCTGGCGCATGGTCCTGCTGTAATTAGCCTTATCCGCCTGAGCCCGCAGCGAATGAACAGCCGGCCCCTTTGACTTATTAAGCATCTTGGACTGGATAAATGTCTGGTCAATCACCTTTCCCATCTCACCGCCAAGTGCATCTACTTCCCTTACAAGATGCCCTTTAGAACTGCCTCCTATATTCGGATTGCACGGCATCAGTGCAATACTGTCCACACTCACCGTAAATATAACTGTCTTAAATCCCAGCCTTGCCGCAGCCAGAGCCGCTTCGCATCCCGCATGCCCCGCTCCGACAACTGCGATATCATATTCGTCTTTATTTTCCCATACAGAATTTGCTGAATATTTCATTTACTAAATCTTCTCCTATCGTTTCTCCAGTTATGCTGCCCAGTGATTCATATGCATCCATCAGATCTATAGAGAAAAAATCCTCCGGCATCTGATTCTCAATACTCTCAATTACTTTATTTAAACTTTCACAGGCATCCTGCAGGGCAGCCTTCTGCCTTATGTTCGTTATATATACCTGGTCATTAAAGGATATTTCTCCCTTCAGGAACATCGTTTTTAGTATTTCTTCAAATTCCTGGATTCCTTGCTCTTCCTTTGCTGAAATGTCAATCATAGGAATATCTTTTGAATAATTTCCTGCATTTTTTGTTTTTTCAAATACTCTCTCGATTGTATTCTGCAGGATTTCCTTCGTTACAACTGTTTTCAGGTCCGATTTATTTAATAATATGATGCATTTTTTTCCTACAGTCAACTGAATTATGTCTTCGTCATTCTTATCCAGTGGTCTTGATGCGTCGGCCACATAGATAATTAAATCCGCATTTTTCACATAATCTCTTGCCTTATCCACACCCATTTTTTCTATGATGTCATCCGTCTCCCTGATTCCGGCTGTGTCTACCATATTCAAGGTCAGCCCGCCCATCTGAATCTGCTCTTCCAGGGCATCCCTGGTAGTTCCCTCGATATCTGTTACAATGGCTCTTTCCCGGCCGGATAGGACGTTCAGAAGGGAGGATTTTCCCGCATTAGGTTTTCCTGCAATAACGGTCTGTATTCCCTCTTTCATGATGCGACCGCTGTCTGAAGAATCAATCAGTTTTCTGATGTCCACTAAAATATCATCAATGACATATTTTAATTTCTCACTATAACCATCAATATCTATGTGCTCCGGATCATCCAGAGCAGTTTCTATAAAAGCTGTTTGGTATATTATTTTTTTTCTTATGTCTTCTATTTTATTTCTAACATTTCCTTTTAATTGACTTATAGAACTTTGCAGGGCATATTCATTTTTAGAAGTAATTACATCTATGACAGCTTCAGCCTGAGACAAATCCATCTTGCCGTTTAAAAATGCGCGCTTTGTAAACTCCCCTGGTTCCGCCGGCCTGGCTCCATTCCTAATGACCGTCTCCAATACTCTTTTTACCACATAATTTCCGCCGTGGCAATTGATTTCTACTGTATCCTCACCGGTAAATGTACGAGGGGCACGCATCAGCATGACTAGTACTTCGTCTACTGTCTCCTGTTTATCTTTTACATATCCATAATGTATGGTATGGCTTTCAGCTTCTAAAAGCCTGTCCTTCCCTCTATATATCCTGTCTATGACCTCAAATGCTTCCGGGCCGCTGATACGTACAATCCCAATGCCTGAATTCGTCATTCCCGTAGAAATCGCGGCGATCGTATCTTTTCTCATTTTAAGCCTCCCCATGATCTGTGAGGAATTTTCCGGCAAATGGATAACCGGAAAGTCCCTCACATTATCCTAAAACTTTTAAAATATAATAACCCCATCATATAAAATTAAATTTTTAAAAAAGACGTTTCACGACTTCACGAAAGCATCCGTGAAGCGGAAACGTCCTCTTTCGCTTCAAATTCATTTATCTTTTTAAGGTAACAACTACTTTTCTGTACGGCTCTTCCCCTTCACTATGTGTTGTTACATAAGGGTCAGACTGAAGCGCCGCGTGTATGATCCTTCTCTCGTAAGGATTCATCGGCTCCAGAGAAACTGGTCTCTTAGAACGTTTTACCTTGTAGGCAATGTTCTTTGCAAGATTCTTCAGTGTCTCTTCTCTTCTTGCACGGTAATTCTCTGTATCAAGCTTCACACGCACATAACCGTCCTGATGCTTATTGGCAACCCGGTTAGCAAGATACTGCAGTGCATCCAGTGTCTGTCCGCGCTTTCCAATGAGGAGTCCCATGTTATCCCCCTTCATCTCTACACCCAGCGCGCCATCGGCATCCACATCAGAGATCAGCTCTACGGTCATACCCATTGCATTTAATGTATCACGCAGGAAGGCTTCAACAGCTTTTTTGGTTTCCTCTTTTACTTCTGCAAGCTCAGCTTCATGTCTGATTGCAGGCTGTGCTTCTGTCTTAGCAGTATCTTTTTTTACTTCATTTTTAACTTCATTCTTAAATTCACGCTTAAACTCATTCTTAGCTTCTTGCTTCACTTCTTTTTTATAATGTTCTTTTTTCTTGAACTCTCTTGCCGGCTCTTTCTTTACCTCAGGTTTCTCTTCTCTTTCCTCTGCCTTTGGTTCTTCCACTACAGGCTCCGGCTTTCTTCTTGCCTCGATTACAGCCTGTTTCATACCTATTCCAAGAAATCCGGCGCTTCCTTTTTCAATCACCTCATATTCAAGCCTGTCGCTGGTAACACCTAACTGGATCAATGCTTCTGTAATCGCATCATCTAATGTTTTTGCTGATACTCTGATACTACCGTTCATGCTGTATCCCTACCTTTCTACACCGACTCTCCTACTTACCTTCATCCTTTTTATCTGTTGTGCTGTGACCGCTGTTATACTTGCTTACCATATTGGCCTTAGAAGCAAGACTGCCCGGCTTCGCACTCTTTGTATACTGTGCTGCATTTTTCAGGCGTTCTTCGCGCTCAGCTTCAGATATCTTTGATTTTTTCTTATCTTCTACATTTCTGGTGCTCGTTGTTGCCATTCTGTTGATTTCTTTTGCGGATGTTCCCTTTTTCTCACGTTTCTTGGCAGCCTTTTTCTGATTCTCCGCAATCAATTCATCCGTTGACTTTTTGCCAAGATATTTGTTGATTGCCAGCTGCTGTACGCATCTTACAACTGCACTGATTGCCCAGTAAAGACCAAGACCTGCGGGAAGTGTGAATCCCATGAATACGGAAAACAGCGGCATTGTATATGTCATTGTCTTCATGGAGTTGGCCATCGTATTGCCTGGTTCAACCTGTGGCTGCGGCTGCAGTTTTACACTGATAAACTGTGTAAGACCGGCCATGATCGGGATAATAACTGCTAATATTATACCTAAAATTGAAAAATCTTTGATTGCAGCCATTAACATTGTAAAAGGCGCTTCGCCGATGTTAATACCGATAAAACTGTTCAGATGTCCTACTGTCTGTGTGGTGGATTCCACAATATCCTTCAGAGAAGGAATCTTGTCCACTAGAGTATTCCATGTGCTGTCCTGGAATTTATACAGCGCATTCACAAGTGTATCTGCCTGTGAATAATCGTAAGATTTTGCGCTCATAAGTACAGGTTTTGCTTCCCCGATCTTTTCCATGATCTTCTGGAAACCGTCCGTTGCCATGATCTGGTTTACAACCGGCATATAAACATCTTTTACACCCTTAACATAATTCGGTATATTCTGAATAACCGGATACAGAGCAAAGAGAACCGGCATC
Source organism: Clostridiales bacterium VE202-21 (assembly GCA_000509105.1). GTDB lineage: Bacteria > Bacillota > Clostridia > Lachnospirales > Lachnospiraceae > Faecalicatena > Faecalicatena contorta. The sequence continues at coordinate 25,751 of BAIF02000007.1, forward strand.
TGGATCAGCATTGGAAGACATCCGCCTGTAGGTGAAGTACCGTACTTCTCATATATAGTCTGCATCTCTTCCTGCTGTTTGAGCATGGAAGCCTGGTCTTTTTTGTTTGCATACTTTTTCTGAATCTTCTGAATTTCAGGATTCATAACCGAAGACATTTTAGACCATTTCTGCTGTTTGATCGTAAGCGGAATCATCAATGTATATATGACGATTGTAAAAAGGATGATACAGATACCGATATTCTGTATCCCAAATACACCATCTAACACATTGTAGATTCCATTCATCAATTTTCCAAGCAGCCAGGAAATCTGATGAATAATTGGCCAGTCTGCATAACCTGCAGCTAAAGTTCCATACATCTCTTATCCTCCTTAAGGTACCGGATCATATCCGCCTTTTGCAAATGGATTGCAGCGCAGAATTCTCCAGATTGTGAGGGCGCCTCCCTTTACAGCACCGTATTTTTGAATTGCTTCAATACCGTACTGTGAACAAGTCGGCGTATAAATACAGTGATACTGCGTCTTCAATCCGGACAGATACTTCTGATAAAATCTGATAAGCCCTATAAAAATATGCTTCATCTGCGTCACTTCCCTTTATATATTTCATGAAGCTTTCCCAAGTGGATAAGTGCACTCTCAATCTCATGGTAACACTTCTCTTTTGCACTTACTCTGGCTATTACGACTATATCAAGTCCACTTTGGAAATGTTCTTCTAAAAGCCGATAACTTTCTCGGATCAACCTTGTCAGATGATGCCTGACAACACTGTTCCCCACTTTTTTACTAACGGAAATACCGAGCCTGTTTTTGTCCAGCCCATTTTCCTTCACATACATCACAAGATACTTATTAGCATAAGATCTTCCGCTTTTATAAACAATTTGAAAGTCATTATTTTTTTTCAAAGATTCGGAAAATTTCATTGAATTCCCTTTGCCTTTTTCTTTTATAAATAGAAGAAAAGGCCACATAGATGCGGCCTAAGCTGATAACTGTTTTCTTCCTTTTGCTCTTCTGGCAGCTAAAACTTTTCTTCCGCCTGGTGTGCTCATTCTTGCTCTAAAGCCATGAACTTTTGCTCTCTGTCTTTTCTTTGGCTGAAATGTCATTTTCATCGCAGATACACCTCCCTTTGATTGATATACTTATTATAAAGTATTACAATTATTATCACTTTCGCCTGCCGTCTTTGTTAAAAAATATATACCTATATAATACACAAAAAAGACACTGCTCTTAATTATATTCAAAAAAAGGGGGGAAGTCAAGCTATTATGGGGAATTTTATGCGAAATTACGGATGTTTGGGTAAGGGGGGGGCGCTAAGGAAGAGGTGTGGCTTGCTCCTGGGGGAGTGTGTATGCTGATTCAAATCCCGACCGTTCACGAAGAAGATGTAAACGAAAAAACAGGTAAAATTGAGGGACTTGCCGCAGTTGACCCAAAATCTTGATGATTTTGGGCCGCCGGCGGCAACAAAATTTGTTTTGGTAAAACAAATTTTGCCCTCAATTTTACCTGTTTTTTCGCTAACATCTTCTAACGCTTACTTTGAGGGATTCTGAATCAGCATACACACTCCCCCAGGAGCAAGCCACACCTCTTCCTTAGCTGGGTTCATCCAATCGGCAGCATTGCGGCATGGACGTTGACGGATAGCTTATAGGGACTTTATGCGGGGGCAGTGGATCTGCCTGACGACGCGGAGCTGGGATTTGTATTTTATACTAAGTTTCCTGTAACTCACGTTTTGACGTGCGGGGCTGTTGCATGGCTACTGAATAAATTATATCTATATAATTTCCTATAATACCTGTCTTACAGACGGGTCACGTATACCCCCGAAATAAATTATACTCAAAAGCCCCCTGTAACCTAATCCTTGCGGACGGCTCCCCAATACAATTAAAAAATATTCGATCAAAAAAACCACATTAACACTCCGCACAGCCAGTTACCATCCGCTGCCCCCGTCCGAACCCCACCCACTAAGAATCATCCCTTTCCTCTTGCTGCAGCACCCCTCACATCCTTTTATAGAGCGTCCCCTCATCCTTTCACTCACAAGTTCGTTATCTACATTCTTATGTGGATAATATGTGGATAAGTGTTGGATAAGGTGTTGATTAAATTTTATTTTTGATTTTAACCCATGCAAACATACGCGTTTAAATTGTTCATAAAGTTATACACATCATTTCTCATTGCTTCTCATACCGTTTTGATGTAAAATGTAATAGAGAGATTTTGCGTTCATATCTCTCTATTATATTGATTAGGAGTACTGTCGATGAACATTGTAGTTGAAAATTGGGAGCAGATTTTAAACAAAATGAAGGACGAATATTGCTCATCTAATATTTCATACAATACGTGGATTGCGCCGCTTACTGTATATGAAGTTACCGATGACACTGTCTATATTCTCGTAAAACTAAAAGCCAGCCTGGAACATATAGAAGAGAAATATCTCCTTCCTTTTAAAGTGTGTATTGCAGAAGTTACAGGCACTGAGTTTGAAATCTCTTTTGTTACTGAAGATAATGTCATCATCCAGGAAAAGAAAGAAAATGTCATAAAGAATAAAAAGTCAAATGCTATCTTTGAGAATGCGAATCTCAATGCCAAATATACATTTGATACTTTTGTTGTGGGCAGTAATAATAATTTCGCACATGCTGCGTCTCTTGCGGTTGCAGAATCACCCGGGGAGATTTACAACCCTCTTTTTATATATGGAGGTGTCGGACTGGGGAAGACTCATCTGATGCATTCGGTTGCACACTTTATACTTGAGAATGACCCTTCCAAGAAGGTCCTGTATGTGACAAGTGAGACATTTACAAATGAATTGATTGATGCCTTAAAAATAGGTAAAAACGGCAATGAACTTGCCATGACCACTTTCCGTGAAAAATACCGAAATAACGATGTGCTTCTGATTGATGATATTCAGTTTATAATAGGTAAGGAAAGTACACAGGAAGAATTCTTCCACACGTTTAACCATCTCCATGTGTCAGGGAAGCAGATTATTATCTCCAGTGATAAGCCTCCGAAGGATATCGAGACACTGGAAGCACGGCTCCGCACCCGTTTTGAATGGGGCCTGATTGCGGATATTTCCTCACCTGATTATGAGACCAGGATGGCCATTCTCAGAAAGAAAGAGGAACTGGACGGACTGGAACGTTATCACATTCCGGATGAAGTACTCCAATATATTGCAAATAATATTAAATCCAATATCAGGGAACTGGAAGGCTCCCTGAACAAGCTGATCGCCTTATCCAATCTGGAGAAGAAGCCGATCGACATTCCTCTGGCCGCAGAAGCACTGAAGGACATGATTTCGCCCGATGCAAACCGGACGATTACTCCTGAACTGATTATCGATGTTGTTTCCGAACATTTTAATGTCCCCATTTCTGAATTGAAGGGGAAGAAAAGAAATGCTGAGATTGTACTTCCACGTCAGATTGTAATGTACCTCTGCCGTGCCATGACGGATACCCCCCTTAAGACTGTAGGTATTATCCTGGGAGGCAAGGATCACGCTTCTGTCAGCCATGGAGTTAAGAAGATCGCACATGACCTTACAGTTGACGAGGCTCTGAACAACACTGTGAACATTATTAAGAAGAAGATAAATCCTATTTAATGTGGATAAATTGTGGATAACAATGTTAAAATGATGTGAATTATGAGGTTAATAAAAAAATTAAGGAGTTTGAGGAGTTTTTTATCCCCATCTTGTCCCAACACTTTCCAGTGGATGTCTACACAGTTTTCAGTATGGACAACCCCTTAATTTTAAAGGCTTTGAAGCACTTATGAACTTATTCACAGCCCCTATTACGAAGAAGACGGAATTGATTTATATATTTATCTATAAAAAACGCGGTGGAAAGTTTTTTCACCACAACCATCGAAAGGAGTTACCGACATATGAAAATCGTTTGTTCAAAATCTAACCTGGTTAAAGGTGTCAGCATTGTATCCAAAGCTGTACCATCCAAAACTACAATGCCTATTCTGGAATGTATTCTGATCGATGCATCTACAGATGTCATTAAGCTGACTGCAAATGATATGGAACTTGGAATTGAGACAAGCATCGAAGGTGATATCGTAGAGAGAGGAATTATAGCCCTGAATGCAAGAATATTTTCAGAGATCGTCAGGAAGCTTCCTGACAATGATGTAACCATTGAGACCGATACGGATAACCAGACAATGATCAACTGTGAAAAAGCGAAGTTCAATATTGCCGCACAGTCGGGAGAAGATTTTTCATACCTGCCCGTGATTGAAAAAGAGGATTACATTACCGTCTCTGAATTTACGTTGAAAGAAGTCATACGACAGACTATCTTTTCCATCGCAGATAACGATACAAATAAGATGATGACAGGCGAACTGTTCGAGATCGAAGAGAACATCCTGAAGGTGGTCTCTCTGGACGGCCACAGAATCTCGATCCGTAAGATTGAGTTAAAGGAAAACTATGCGCCGAAAAAGGTGATCGTACCGGGTAAGACACTGCAGGAGATCAGCAAGATTATTGGCGGAGAGGCAGAGGCGGATGTAGACATTTCGTTTACAAAGAACCACATTGTGTTTGAGTTTGATAAGACGGTGGTGGTATCCAGACTGATCGAAGGAGATTATTTTAAGATTGACCAGATGCTCTCCAGCGATTATGAGACAAAAGTAAGAATTAACAAGAAAGAGCTTCTGGACTGTATTGACAGAGCCACCCTTTTGATCAAGGAGGGAGACAAAAAGCCGATTATCATTGATATCCGGGACGAATCCATGGAACTTAAGATCAAGTCTCAGATTGGATCCATGGATGAGGAAATCTTTATCACAAAAGAAGGGAAGGATCTGATGATCGGGTTTAATCCTAAGTTCTTGATCGATGCCCTGAGAGTCATTGATGATGAGGAGGTTGACCTGTATTACATGAATGCAAAGGCGCCATGTTTTATCAAGGATGAAAAACAGAGTTATATTTATTTGATTCTTCCGGTTAACTTTAATGCGGTGTAATAGCTCAGGCCTGTCTGAAATGTTACAACGCGGTTGCATAATAAATGGGGACGTGGCCCTTTTATCCAGATATAAGGCACGGTGGTTTCAGGCCGGGATAAAAGGGCGGCGTCCCCAATGGGGTTATCGAAAGGACAGAAAGGACTTGGTATGGAGATTATAAAGTTACGTGAAAGCGATGAATTTATTAAGCTGGGGCAGGCACTGAAAGCGGCCGGGCTTGTGGATTCCGGAGTGGAGGCAAAAGAGGTTGTCCAGGACGGATTGGTAAAGGTGAACGGGGAGACGGACACCAGAAGAGGGCGCAAATTATACGTTGGGGACAGGGTGGAATTTGACGGCCAGGAAATAAAAATTGAAAAATAGTCTGAAAAAGTGTAAAATAATTGTGTCAGTTCAGATAGGTCTGCGCATTTACTGCGCAGACTGTACGGAAAAAATGGTGGTTGCAGGCATACAGCGCTTTGCCGCAGGTTAATTTCTATGGGCTGGATGCGTAACAGTTCAGGCAGGCCTCAACTGTTACTAATAATTACATGCTGATGGAGAAATTATGGTAATCAAATCTTTAAAACTAAAGAATTACAGGAATTACGAATTGTTGGATTTGACCTTTGATCCCAAGACGAATATTCTCTACGGCGACAATGCACAAGGCAAGACGAATGTACTGGAAGCCCTGTATTTATCCGGGACTACCAAATCTCACAGAGGTACAAAAGACAGAGATTTGATTCAGTTTGGACGTGATGAAGCACATCTGGAGACTATTGTTGAGAAAAGGGGATTAGAATATCAGATCGATATGCATCTGAAAAAGAACAGTCCCAAAGGGATTGCTATCAATAAGATTCCGATCCGCAAAGCAAGTGAATTGTTTGGAATTATTCATTTTGTATTTTTTTCTCCGGAAGACTTGAACATCATCAAGGACGGGCCTTCCGGAAGAAGAAGATTTATCGATCTGGAATTGTCGCAGCTTGATAAAGTATATCTCAGCAATCTTTCTAACTATAATCGAATTATTAATCAGAGAAATTCCTTACTCAAAGACATTTATAAACAGGAGAATCTTGTGGAAACGTTGGATATCTGGGATATGCAATTGGTTGAGTACGGGACAAAAGTAATGGAGAGCCGGAAGCGGTTTATAGAAGAAGTTAATGAAATCATCTCTGATATCCACTATAAATTAACTGGGGGGAAGGAGCACATTACTCTTTCCTACGAATGCAGCGTCGGAAACCTTAGCCTGGAACAGGCTCTGAAGAAAAACAGGGATAGGGACATGAGGCTGAAGAGCACCTCTGTGGGCCCACACAGGGATGATCTTTGTTTTATGGCGGGCAGCCTGGATATCCGCAGGTTTGGGTCGCAGGGACAGCAGCGGACGGCAGCTTTGTCGCTGAAGCTCTCCGAGATTGAACTGGTCAGGTCACTGATCAGGGATACGCCTGTGTTATTATTGGACGATGTATTGTCTGAACTGGATAAACACAGGCAAAACTATTTACTGGATAGTATTCATGATATACAAACGGTAATCACATGTACTGGATTAGATGAGTTTGTGAATCATCGATTTTCTATTAATAAAATTTTCCATGTAAAAAATGGACAGGTAGCAAAAGAAAATTAGGAGGTTTTTAAATGGGTGCAACAGGTACAGAATTTGATGCTGAATATGGAGCAGATCAGATCCAGATATTAGAGGGATTGGAAGCGGTAAGAAAAAGGCCGGGGATGTACATCGGAAGCACTTCGTCAAGAGGACTTCACCATCTGGTATATGAGATTGTAGACAACGCTGTGGATGAGGCGCTGGCAGGATATTGTGATACAATCTTTGTAAGTATAAATGAGGGAAACTCAATCACGGTTATTGATAACGGGCGTGGTATTCCTGTGGGGATCAATCATAAGGCCGGGCTTCCTGCGGTAGAAGTTGTATTTACAATTCTGCATGCTGGGGGAAAGTTTGGCGGCGGGGGTTACAAGGTATCGGGCGGCCTCCACGGTGTGGGAGCTTCGGTTGTAAACGCACTGTCGCAGTGGCTGGAGGTAGAGATCTACAATGAGGGTAAGATCTACAGGCAGAGATACGAGCGTGGAAAAGTTGTAGAAAAGCTGCGGGTGGTCGGGGAATGTGAGGCTGATAAGAGAGGTACTAAAGTAACATTTCTGCCGGATGATGAGATTTTTGAGGAAACGATTTTTGATTATGATACATTGAAGCAGCGTTTCCGCGAGATGGCTTTCCTGACAAGAGGACTGCGGATTGTACTTAGGGATGAGCGCGGGGAAGAGCTTGTGGAGAAGAATTTCCACTATGAGGGCGGAATCAAGGAGTTTGTCACTTATTTGAACCGCAGTAAAACAGCTCTTTACGACCAGATTATATACTGTGAGGGAATGAAGGATAATGTAGCCGTTGAGGTTGCCATGCAGCACAACGATTCCTACAGTGACAATACTTATGGCTTTGTAAATAATATTACTACGCCGGAGGGCGGTACTCATGTAGTGGGATTCCGCAACGCACTGACAAAAACTTTTAATGATTACGCGAGAAAAAATAAGCTGCTCAAAGACAGCGAGCCGAATCTATCCGGTGAGGATATCCGGGAAGGTCTGACTGCGATTATCAGTGTAAAGATTGAGGACCCCCAGTTTGAGGGACAGACAAAGCAGAAGCTGGGCAATAGTGAAGCGCGCGGCGCTGTGGATAGTATTGTGAGTACCCAGCTGGAGATTTTCCTGGAGCAGAACCCAAATGTTGCGAAAATGACTGTCGAAAAGTCAGTGATGGCGCAGCGTGCAAGGGAGGCAGCCAGAAAAGCAAGGGATCTTACCAGAAGAAAGTCTGCCCTGGAGGGAATGTCCCTGCCGGGTAAACTTGCCGACTGCTCGGACAAGGATCCGAAAAACTGCGAGATTTACATCGTAGAGGGTGATTCTGCCGGCGGTTCCGCGAAAACTGCCAGAGACAGATCCACTCAGGCTATCCTGCCGCTGAGGGGAAAGATTCTGAATGTGGAGAAGGCAAGGCTGGATAAGATTTATGGAAATGCAGAGATTAAAGCGATGATCACTGCATTTGGCACGGGAATACATGAGGATTTTGATATTACAAAGCTTCGGTATCATAAGATTATTATTATGACTGATGCCGACGTGGATGGGGCGCATATCAGCACCCTGTTATTGACATTTTTATATCGTTTTATGCCGGATCTGATCAAAGACGGTTATGTATATCTGGCGCAGCCGCCGCTGTACAAGCTGGAAAAGAACAAGAAGGTATGGTATGCATACAGTGATGAGGAACTGAGCCAAATTCTTTCAGAAGTGGGACGTGACGGAAACAACAAGATACAGCGCTATAAAGGTCTTGGAGAGATGGATGCGGAACAGCTGTGGGAGACCACCATGGATCCGGAACACAGAATACTGCTGAGGGTGACGATGGACGAGGAGACTTCTTCAGAGCTTGACCTGACTTTCACTACGCTGATGGGAGACAAAGTAGAGCCAAGGCGGGAATTTATCGAGGAGAATGCGAAGTATGTGCAGAATCTGGATATCTAATCGTACATTGTGGGGAAAGTACTGATTACTGACCAGCATCGAATAATTAAGGGTTTGGCCGAACGGACAATTTGTCTGCCGGGAAACCTTCAAAGGAAAGGATATAAAAATGGAAGATAATATTTTTGATAAAGTCCATGAAGTTGATTTGAAAAAGACCATGGAAAATTCTTATATCGATTATGCCATGAGTGTAATAGCTGCTCGTGCCCTGCCCGATGTAAGAGACGGCCTGAAGCCTGTACAGAGAAGAATTCTGTATTCTATGATTGAATTGAATAACGGGCCTGACAAGCCGCACCGTAAATGTGCGCGTATTGTCGGTGATACTATGGGTAAGTATCACCCGCACGGCGACAGTTCCATTTACGGGGCGCTGGTAAATTTGGCCCAGGAATGGTCCACCAGATATCCGCTTGTTGACGGCCACGGTAACTTTGGTTCTGTGGACGGTGACGGCGCGGCTGCCATGCGTTACACGGAGGCACGGCTCAGCAAGATTTCCATGGAGATGACTGCGGATATCAACAAGGATACTGTTGATTTTACACCGAATTTTGATGAGACGGAAAAAGAGCCGACCGTGCTGCCAGCCAGATTTCCGAATCTTCTTGTCAACGGAACATCCGGTATTGCAGTTGGTATGGCTACCAATATACCTCCCCACAATCTGAGAGAAGTTATCGGTGCAGTTGTGAAAATCATTGACGATCAGATTGAAGAGAACGGCGACACGGCCATTGAAGATATTTTAAAGATCATTAAGGGACCAGATTTTCCGACAGGTGCGGAGATTCTCGGAACAAGAGGGATCGAGGAAGCATACAGAACCGGACGCGGCAAGATCCGTGTGCGTGCAATTACGAATATTGAGCCTATGGCAAACGGAAAGAACCGGATCATTGTCACAGAGCTTCCCTATATGGTAAATAAAGCCAGATTAATTGAAAAGATTGCAGAGCTTGTGCGGGATAAGAAGATCGATGGAATTACAGACCTGAGCGACCAGTCGAACCGCGAAGGGATGAGGATTTGTATTGAACTGCGCCGGGATGTGAATCCAAATGTCATTCTGAATCAGCTGTACAAGCATACACAGCTGCAGGATACATTTGGCGTCATTATGCTTGCGCTTGTGAATAATGAGCCAAGGGTTATGAATATTCTGGATATGCTTCGGCTTTATCTGAAGCATCAGGAGGAAGTTGTAACCAGAAGGACAAAGTATGAACTAAACAAGGCAGAAGAGCGTGCACATATCTTAAAAGGCTTACTTATCGCGCTGGATCACATAGATGAAGTCATTAAGATCATCAGAGGGTCCAAGAACGTCCAGATTGCGAAAGAAGAATTAATCGCAAGATTTGACTTAACAGATGTGCAGGCACAGGCTATTGTGGATATGCGTCTCCGTGCGCTGACCGGTCTGGAAAGAGAGAAGCTGGAGAGTGAATTCGAAGAGCTGATGAAGAAAATCGGCGAATTAAAGGCAATTCTGGCTGATAGGAAGCTGCTTCTCGGCGTGATCCGGGAAGAGATTCTGCTTATTTCTGAAAAGTACGGGGATGAGAGAAGAACATCCATCGGCTTTGATGAATTTGATATATCCATGGAAGATCTGATTCCAAGGGAAAATATTGTTATTACCATGACCAGGCTCGGATACATCAAGCGTATGACCATGGATACCTTCAAGAGCCAGAACAGGGGCGGCAAGGGAATTAAGGGAATGCAGACGCTGGAAGAGGATTATATCAAGGAATTATTTATTACCTCCACCCATCACTATATTATGTTCTTCACCAATACAGGGCGTGTATACAGGATCAAGGGATACGAGATTCCGGAGGCCAGCAGGACCGCGAGAGGGACCGCTATTATTAATATCCTGCAGTTGATGCCGGATGAGAAGATTACGGCTATGATCCCGATACAGGAGTATGAGGACGGTAAGTTTTTGTTTATGGCAACAGAGAAGGGGCTTGTGAAAAAGACTCCGATTACCGATTATGCAAATGTTAGAAAGACAGGGCTTGCAGCGATCACGCTGCGCGAGGACGACAGGTTGATTGAAGTCAAGATTACGGACAATGAGGAAGATATTGTACTGGTAACCAAATATGGCCAGTGTATTAGATTTAATGAAAAGGATGTCCGGGCGACAGGAAGAACTTCTATGGGGGTCCGCGGCATGAACTTAAGCGACAGGGATGAAGTCATTGCAATGCAGATGAGCACTCAGGGCAGCGATCTCCTCATTGTATCGGAAAAGGGGATGGGCAAGCGCACCAGCCTGGAGGAATTTACAACACAGAACCGCGGCGGTAAGGGCGTGAAGTGCTATAAGATAACCGAGAAGACCGGAAATGTAGTGGGCATGAAGGCCGTGAATGAAGATAATGAAATTATGATTATCAATACAGAGGGAATTATTATTCGTATGCAGTGTGCGGATATATCAGTTCTCGGACGTGTGACATCGGGAGTAAAACTGATTAACCTTGCCGAGGGGGATACCGTGGCGAGTGTCGCTAAGGTAAGAAAGGCATCTGCTGAGATTGATGGAGAAAAGGTAGAAATCTCTGAAGATGATGAGGAGATTCAGGAATAAACTAATGGCTGAAGGGACGCTTTCCGGAGTCGTGAAAGGGATATCCTGGATGCGGCATTCGAAGATAACTGCCGCTAATCAAAAGAAAAGCCAGCATGATGAACACCGCCGACAAACACGGGAATGCAGGATGCATTCCCGTATAAGTCGGCTTACAAGCAGGACTTGTGGTCCTGCTTGTAGTTCATATGCTGGCTTTTCTTTTGATGAAGCGGCAGTAATCTCCGAATGAAGCATCCGGGATATCCCTTTCACGACTCCGGAAAGCTGGTGCATCAGGACGGGAGAGTTGAATTCCTGGGATGGCTCTCTGCGCCGGCAGGGGCGGGGGAGGCGGATTGTTAATGGATTCATGGATCGATTCGTTATTGGTAATAATGTTTATTGAGTGAGATTATATTCAGTTATATATTTTTAGTGTGGGGTTTGGTATACTTAAGAAAATTGGAATAGTATTTGTGGGTTTTAGTTTATTGGTGAGGGATAATGAAGAAAATAATTATGTTCGTGTTTCTAGTAATAACAATAATTCTTTTTTCTGGCTGCAGTAAATATGATGATAATCCGAAAAATTCTGCGGCAGGGGCGCTGTCTGAGGAAAACGTAATCAATCGAATTTCGGGAAAGGTTATGGATATCAGGTTGGGGTACAGGAGGGGCAGATAGATTTATTTATTGATGACAAATGGATCGTGTTTGAATTATTAGAAAATGGAACAGATTATACAAGGCAGGATTAATCTGTGTTTGATATATTATTTTGTGTGAAAAAGTGTATAATTAGTAAATGAGCTTCCTGATGTTGATGCTTTTAGAATCATATTATGAGAGTACTCATTTAGGGAAAGGAGGAAACGTCATGCGTTTAAGCCTAAAAAAGCGAGGGTTGTTTAGTGGGAAGATTCTTTTTGAAAAGGTGATTATGTTTTTTCTGTATCGTGGAATGAAGACTTTATATAAGTATGATAGCAGAGTCTACAAAGAAATTGAGAGCTGGCCGATGGGAAGGACGATTGTTCTGACTGCATCAAAAAGGGGGCCAAAGCTTTGTTTAGTAAGAGTATCCAGTGGTATAGTGCGTTCCGGAAATATTGAGGATCCGGATATTCTAATTTCATTTAAAAGTATTGACGGTGCATTTCTGGTATTTTCCGGACAGATGGGGATTACAGAGGCTTATGCTCAGCATCGTTTTATGGTGAAGGGGGATATTGCCGAGATTATGTCTATTGTAAGGTGTATTGAATTGGCCGAAGTATATTTGTTTCCTAAAATAATTACAAAAAGAATACTGCGTAGAGTACCTGGTAAACAACTGGGAAGTTTTCGGGTATATTGCCATTTATTATTGGAATTTTAGAATAAAGACTCAAGTAAACTTTTTGAGTATTCATGGCGGGCTGTCATTATGCTTCGTATGACTGATTTCTTTGGCGCACCGATTCGATCTGGGGGTATATATATCTTATTGTAAAATAAAAGTTATCAACAGTTATATTACTAAAAAACGGAGTAATTCACATAAAGTATGTGGAAAACACTGGAAAAATGTGGAAAAGTCTATTTTATTTGAAATTTTGATGAGATTTAGGAGGAAAACTTGTGCTGCCAACGTATTATGAATTTCAGAATTCAACAAAAATTTTATCAGGAAAGTATGCGCTTGAAAACATTACCTACGAACTAAAGGGACTGGGGGCGTGCAGGCCGATTTTGTTATCCGGCAGGATTCTCGAGAAAGTGGGATCTCTAAAAAAGGTGATCAACGCAATTGTTTCCACAGGAATGGAGCCGGGGGCTATTTTTACAGATATTCCTGCAGATTCTTCGGTCGAGGTTGTGAATAGAATCGGGAAAACATATAAAAAAGCGGCCTGTGACAGTATCATAGCTGTAGGAGGAGGTTCTATTATAGATACTGCAAAGGGCCTAGAAATGCTGATATCCCAGGAGGCAGAGGATTTGCTGGAGCTGCAGGGCTGCGAGTCCATGATTCGAGGAAAACATATCCCCTTTATTGCAGTGCCGACCACATCGGGGACCGGTTCAGAGACAACACTTGTAGCTGTGATTAAAAATATAGAAAAGTCCGTAAAAATGGAGTTTATATCAAACTATCTGTTACCGGATGCAGCGGTACTGGATCCCCGAATGACAGAAACGCTTCCACCGAAAACGGCAGCTTCGACAGGTTTTGATGCATTATGCCATGCAATAGAAGCATTCAGCTGTACTCAAAAAAATCCACTGAGCGATGCCTATGCCGCCACTGCAATAAAACTGATTTCAGAGAATCTGGTGACCACCATAAAAAATGGGAAAAATATTGAGGCAAGACTTGCAATGGCAAACGCATCCACTATGGCTGGTGCAGCATTTTCCAATTCCATGGTAGGAGTAGTTCATGCAATCGGACATGCACTGGGTGGAGTCTGTAAAGTACCCCATGGAAATGCCATGTTCATATTGCTTCCATATTGTATGTTATATAATTATAAACAATTGGGAGATATATACGGAGAATTACTTTTATATCTGGAGGGGCCGGAAGTGTACGCCAGAACTTCTGCAGAAAAGCGAAGTGAAGAGGCCATAAAATCCGTTAGAAAACTCGAACGCAGACTTCATAAGTTATGTGGACTGCCCATGACACTAAAAGAAGTAAACGTGGAGAAAAAAGATTTTGATGCAGTGGCAAAAACAGCACTGAATGATGGGGCTATGCTTTTAAATCCGGCTGCAGTGGATTATGAGGACGTCATAATGATATTAAACCAGGCTTACGAGTAAAGGGGTCTGACCCCTTTGCTTACCATTTTCAGAATATTCTTAAAATTCATTTGTTTTTAGAAACGTGCAATAGAAATGCAATTAATAGACGGGTACGAAATGCTTTATTGAAATAAGGCAGGAAGTATTCGTTTTTTTTATCTTATAGGAAAGTTCGCCTATAAGATAAACAGGCCCTCCTGCGGGGATGCGCACTGCGGCGTAAGAGGCAGATGTCGCGATGCGGCCGCCGCAGGCGCGAGTTTTGCAAGCGAAACTCTATTTTATTTTAAATTTATAATCAATTTACTCCTGTTATAAGCAATTACCTAAGTATTAATAAGTAAGCTGTAAGTAAACAGTATTCTTCAGGGATTTAGATCTCCGAGTTTCATAGCCTTCTTAGTCTACAACTTAGCTATATATACTTTAAATTAATAAAAATATATCGTTATTCAATAAAAATATATTGAAATACAGTTTCGGTAATGATATAATCCATTAAAAGAACTATTGGAAAATTACACAGAATTTGGAAAGGATTGAATTTTATGAAGCAGGAAAAGCTGATCAGATTTACAAGTGGTTTTTTAGGTTTTATGTTTTATGCAGGAATTATCGTACTGTTGGGTCTCCCATTTATATTAAAAGTGGCAGGCAGGTATTATTATGCAGAAATAGAAGTACAATTTTGGCCTATGTTAATTACTGTTGCTCTTGCAGGTGTCTGTGGCCTTACCATTGTGCACCAGCTGAGAAGGATGATAAAGACAGTGATTAAAAAAGACTGTTTTGTGGATAACAATGTAAAAAGCCTGAGTATGATGGGAAAAGTAAGTTTTATTATTTCTGTGCTATTTGTAATAAAGTTATTTTTTCTGCCCACTCCTGCAACGTATGTCGTTATTCTGACCTTTTTTATAGCCGGACTGTTCAGCCATGTTCTGGCCTGTGTTTTTAAAGAAGCTGTACGTTTTAAAAACGAAAATGATCTGACCATTTAAGTGGAATATATTACAGGAGGAAAAGGATGTCAATTATAGTGAATTTGGATGTTATGATGGCAAAAAGAAAAATAAGCGTGACCGAGCTGGCGCAGGAGATCGATATTACAATGGCCAATCTTTCGATATTAAAAAATAATAAAGCAAAGGCCGTCAGATTTACCACTTTGGACGCTATATGCAAGGCTTTAAAATGTCAGCCCGGAGATATTCTGGAATATGTAGAGGAGGAAGATTAGCCGGAGCGGGATCTGATGTTGACGAAAACTTTCAGTAAATCAGGAAAGGAGCATTTACTATGGGAACATTATCAGTCAGTAAAATAGAAGAGAATTATCTCTATACAGGATGTATGTGTGGGATCTACGGTTTTATATTTACTTTCTGTCTGTATAAGAATCTGTCAGGAGTTACATTCCCTGTCATTGTTGCAGTAACAATTGCTACAGCGTTTATGTTTTTGAAAAGAATGGGAATAACAATAAAGAAAAATTTTTATATTTACGCAGCTGGGATGCTGCTGCTGGGAATTTCTACTCCGCTGACAATGAGTAAATTTTTTCATTTTTTTAACTGGATTGGAATTATACTGCTTTTTATGTCTGGAATGATTCAACAGGTAAACGAGCAGGGAAACTGGAGCTTTCAGAAGTATATAGTATCTATTCTGATGCTGGCGGGAAAGACGATTGCTTCTGTGTGTGATCCCTTAATTCATGGAATCAGATACAGGAAAAAGAGGGGAAAAAAAGAAAGCAGATATTTTAAACCTATTATTCTTGGGTGTGCGTGTGCAGCCGGGCTGTTAGTAATTGTCCTTCCGCTTCTTGTAAATTCAGACAAAATTTTTGCGGTGTTTTTCGGCCGTTTTACGGGATGGTTTAGATTTGGGGCTGAGCTGGGAGTAATTCTGACATTTCTGGCGGGCTATATTCTGATGTATGCATTTCTTTCAGGAATATCAGCACTGAATATAAAAGAGAAAGAAAATGTAAAACAGCTTTCTTTAAATTCTGTTACAGGGATTACATTTTCAGGGATACTTGCCGTTATATATGTATTTTACTCTGCGATTCAGATATTATTTTTGTTTTTACGGTTTGAAAGTGGTCTGCCAGAGAGCGTCACATATTCACAGTATGCGCATGCGGGATTCTGGCAGCTACTGGCGGTCAGCATTATTAATTTCATCACTGTGTTAATCTGTGTTAGTATTTTTGAAGAAAATAAAATTTTGAAAATTATTCTTATGATAATTTCAGTATGCACATGTATTATGACTCTTTCCGCAGCTTACAGGATGATTCTTTATGTAAGAGCCTACCATCTTACTTTTTTAAGAGTTCTGGTTCTTTGGTTCCTGGGGGTGCTTCTGCTGATTATGGTGGGGGTTATGCTGAGTATTATACGAAAGAAGTTTCAATTATTCAAATATATCATGGTCGTGCTAGCAGTCTGCTATATTGCGCTGTCATTTGCAAAAGTGGATAAACTGACCGCACAATATAATGTCAGACACTGGGATCAGATTTCGGAGGTAGATATGATGCACCTTATGTTTGCCAACTCTCTGGATACCGCGCCAGTTGTGGTTCAGGCTGCTGAAAAGGCAGTGGGTGATCCGGAATACTGGGATGGGAGGCTGAAACAGTATTTTCAGTGGATTCAAGAACAGGATATGTCCCTGAGAACCTGGAATTTTTCAAAAGCCAGCGCTAAGGAAGCAGCAGAAGAATATCTGCGTTGACGTTGAACTGCCTTTAAAATACCTTATTTTGCGTCTTTACTGAAGGTCTGCCCTTCTTCCATATCAATATTTTTATTTACAACAGCCAGTCTATTTAAATTCATGAAAATCTGTAACAGTTCAGGCAGGCCTGAACTGTTACGAAATCCTCCCAATTTTGAGATAAGTTTATTACACCACTATTTTCTTTTTTATAAAATTATATTATAATAAGAAAAGTTGTGAATTAAAATAAATGAAATAATTAAATAGTACAGGAGGAGTCATGGTACGGTCAATTAATGTTGAGGAAATCGCTAAAAATATAAAAGAAATGTGTATTGAAGCAAATCACTATCTGTCACCAGACATGGATGCGGCGATGAAGCTTGCAGAACAGACAGAAAAATCCCCTCTTGGTAAACAAATACTGGGACAGCTTCAGGAGAATCTGGAGATAGCTGCGCAGGATATGATTCCAATCTGCCAGGATACAGGCATGGCAGTGATATTTCTGGAGATTGGCCAGGACGTGCATCTGGAGGGCGGGCTTCTGGAAGATGCAGTCAATGAAGGTGTGCGTCAGGGATACACAGAAGGTTTTCTGAGAAAGTCCGTGGTAAATGATCCCTTAATCCGTGAAAATACAAAAGATAATACACCTGCTATTATCCATATAAAAATAACAGCAGGAGACAAAGTAAAAATAAAAGTAGCACCGAAAGGATTCGGAAGTGAAAACATGAGCCGAGTCTTCATGTTGAAACCCGCTGAAGGAATAGAAGGTGTTAAAAAAGCCGTGTTAACAGCTGTAAAAGATGCAGGTCCTAACGCCTGCCCTCCAATGGTAGTTGGTGTAGGTATCGGCGGAACATTCGAAAAATGCGCATTAATGGCAAAAGAAGCCCTCACCAGGGAAGTAGGAACACATTCCGATATCCCATATGTAAAAGAATTGGAAGACGAATTATTAAAGAAGATAAACGGGCTGGGAATTGGGCCGGGCGGGCTAGGAGGAACCACCACAGCACTCGGGGTTCATATCAATACCTATGCAACACATATTGCCGGGCTGCCGGTTGGAGTTAATATCTGCTGTCATGTGAACAGACATGTAGTCCGGGAGCTGTAAAGGGGTCTGACCCCTTTGCTTACCGTTTTCAGAATATTCTTAAGATTTACCAGGGAGGGATATATATTATGGATAAACATATCACAGCGCCGATTACGAAGGAAGTATCAAAATCTCTGCATGCAGGCGACTATGTATACATAACGGGGACAATCTATACGGCCCGAGATGCAGCTCATAAAAGAATGTATGAGATACTGGGAGAGGGAAAGTCTCTTCCTATAAATATTGAGAATCAGGTGATTTACTATATGGGACCTTCACCTGCAAGGGAAGGACGCCCTATCGGTTCGGCAGGTCCTACAACTGCAAGCCGGATGGATAAATACGCACCTCAGCTTCTGGATCTGGGGCTCGGTGCTATGATTGGAAAAGGGAAAAGGAGCCAGGAAGTGATTGACGCTGTTATAAGAAATGATTCCGTTTACTTTGCAGCAGTAGGAGGGGCAGGTGCACTTCTTTCAAAATGTATTACCAGCTCTGAAGTAGTTGCCTATGATGATCTGGGGACTGAGGCAATCCGCAGACTGACTGTAGAAAATTTTCCTGTTATCGTTGTAATTGATAGTGAAGGCAGTAATTTGTATGAAACTGCTATTAAAGAATATTGTATAGAAGACTAACTATTGTGTTTAATTTAGAATAATTATGGAAAAACTAAGAGCTGAGAGGAAAATGTAATGAAACGTATATTGCTGATGGTGTTCCGAAATATCATCCTGGTTCCATATATGTGGTGCCGTCTGTGTTATCACGCGTCACATACTGAAAAGTACACGGAGGAGGAACAGTACAGTCTTCTAAAGTTTATTGTGCTGCGTGCAAATAAAGGGGGAAATGTACGGATAGAACCTTACGGCACAGAAAATATTCCTAAAGAAAGTGGATTCATGTTTTTTCCAAACCATCAGGGTCTTTACGATGTGCTTGCCGTCCTGGAGGCCTGCCCAATGCCCTTTTCAGTGGTCGCAAAGAAGGAAATTCAGAACATTCAGTTTCTAAAACAGGTTTTTGCATGTATGAAAGCATATATGCTGGACAGGGATAATGTACGCCAGGCAATGCAGGTTATTATCGATGTATCAAATGAAGTGAAAAATGGGAGAAATTATCTGATCTTTGCAGAGGGTACCCGTTCAAAGAACGGAAACCGTATAGGGGAATTTAAGGGGGGCAGCTTCAAAGCTGCAACAAAGGCAAAATGTCCAATTGTCCCCATAGCGCTGATTGATTCATTCCGCCCATTCGATACAAATACAATCAGTAAGGTTACCGTACAGGTTCATTTCCTGAAACCATTGTACTATGATGATTATAAAAATATGAAAACAACGGAAATAGCATCTATTGTCCATGACAGAATACAGGATACAATTGACAAAAATGAGAAAAAATGAAAAAGTTGCGATTTAGCCGTTGACATAAAACAATCTGTTTAGTATAATAACTTTTGCACTGTTGGGTGTATAATTGTATATTGCCCTGCTGATATATAGAAAGCAGGTATTATTTCAGAATCAGGAGAAATACTCAAGAGGCTGAAGAGGCGCCCCTGCTAAGGGTGTAGGTCGGGTAACCGGCGCGAGGGTTCAAATCCCTCTTTCTCCGTTTTGATGTTTTCCAGAACTACTGGGCCAAGCCAGTAGTTTTTGCATGTAAGTTCTACAGATGTTATTGTGGGAAAGCATTACTAAAAACACTAAATCTAGTATGTAAAATGTGTGTTTGAAAAAAGTTGGAAAAAAGTTAAATAAACTCTTGACAGATGCATACGATTAATGATACTATGTTTAGGCTGACCCGTGAGGGACAGCAAACGA
>BAIF02000006.1 GCA_000509105.1 Clostridiales bacterium VE202-21
GTTTTCCTGACGGACGAGGAACTGGCAGACTTGCAGGCCAGCTTTCCCACCGTATGGGGCCAGTACATCGAAAAGCTGTCCGAGTACATGGCCTCTACCGGCAAGCGGTATCAGAGCCATGCCGCGACCATCCGGCGCTGGGCCGGTGAGGACGCGAAGAAAGCAGCCCCGCCCACCCGCAACCGGGATTACAGCGTAAAGGAGGATGAAACCGTATGATGGAGATTACCGCAGAAATCCGGGCGCTGATCGACAAGGCAGCCGCCGGTATGGAACTGGCCGGGGACGAGTACATAGACCCGGCAGACGGCCTCATTCACTGTAAAAAGTGCGGCGGCCAGAGGCAGACCGTTGTGCCATGCTTTGGGAAACCCGACTACTTTATGCCGCGCTGCATCTGCCAGTGCCAGCGGGAGGCTGAGGAGCAGCGTAAGGCCGCCGAGGAACGGCAGCGCCGCATGGAGCGTATCAAACGCCGAAAGGCACAGGGCTTGCAAGACCGCTATCTCTATGACTACACCTTTGCCAACGACAACGGCAAAAACCCATTGATGGACAAGGCCCGCGCCTATGTGGAGAACTGGAAGGAGGCATATAAAAACAACACCGGCCTGCTGTTGTTCGGGGATGTGGGAACCGGCAAGTCTTTTTTCGCCGGATGTATTGCCAATGCCTTACTTGACCAGGATGTGCCTGTGCTGATGACGAACTTCCCCACCATCCTGAACCGCCTGACCGGGATGTTTTCCGAGGACAAGGCCGACTTTATCGCCAGCTTTGACGAGTACGACCTGCTTATCATTGACGATCTGGGTGTAGAGCGCAGTACCGAATATGCTATGGAGCAGATGTTTTTCGTCATCGACAGCCGCTATCGCAGCCGCAGGCCCATGATTATCACAACAAACTTGAAACTGTCCGAGCTGAAAAACCCGCCTGATCTGGCCCACGCCCGTATCTATGACCGTATTCTGGAACGGTGTGCGCCGATTCTCTTTGACGGGAAGAATTTCCGGGAAGAAAATGCCGGTGCTACCCGACAGACAGCAAAAGACATTGTAAACAGTAAGCACGACTGATTTTTTACCGGGCGGCACAGACCCGCTCAAAGAAAGGAGCGCCATGAACAAAGAACCCCGTACTATGCAGGCGGCAGACGCCGCTACTGTGTCCAGAGCGCCGGAAAACACGCCAGCGATGGTAAAGAAAATCGGCAAGACAACCTACAAGGTTCATGTCCATTTCAGCAATACCAGCACAGAAACCATGAGCGATAAAATCAAGCGTATGCTCAAAAATGAAATTCAGCAGATGTGACAGACTGATAAACGAAGCCGCCTTGTGCTAAACTGATGATGGTACGCACCAAAATTTTTGTCAAGGAGGACACGAAAATGCTTTACACAGAAAAAGAGAAGCATGAAATTGAACGAGTAAAGGAGATCTTTGCGGAACATCTGCGGCAAAGCCCTGATTTTGAACTGCTCTGGTCGGACAAGGTAGGCTATGTCTGGCTGGCGATTGGCGTCAATCCAGTCTATGTGGATACCGGTATCAGAATCGAATCAGCCGCCGATCTCTGCGGCAGGTGTTTGGATGATGTTGCTACGGATGTTTTATATATGACAGGCAACGATCATGCACTGGAAGCAGCCGATCCGCTGGAATTGGCCGAAATCAAGCGGCGCTGGGAGCCATATATCAACCAGCTGCCAGACTATGCGTATCTCTGCAAAGACCTGCTGAACGGAAAAATGTAATCTATCAAACGAGGTGTCAGGAGCCATACGGTGCTTCTGGCACCTTTTTTGTGGATTTTTTGTGAATTTGATGAAAAAGTCCTTGACAATTTGTCTCTGGCAAGACCTTGAAATCCATCCTCATTTCCTGCGGTGCCCGGCTTGCTCCCTTCGATATCAAGGAGCTGCGGGACCTGATGGAGTATGACGAACTGGAACTGGATACCCTGGGCGACCAAAAGACGGCATTGTTTGTGATCCTGTCGGATACGGACAGCACTTTCAATTTCGTGGCCGCCCTCATGTATAGTCAGCTTTTCAATCTGCTCTGCGACAAGGCGGATGACTTCTACGGCGGGCGGCTGCCCGTCCATGTGCGGCTCATTCTCGACGAGTTTGCCAACATCGGCCAGATACCGAACTTTGATAAGCTGATCGCCACCATCCGAAGCCGTGAAATATCGGCTTCTATTATTTTGCAGTCGCAGAGTCAGTTAAAGACCATCTACAAGGATGCGGCAGATACCATTGTCGGTAACTGTGACAGCACCTTGTTTTTGGGAGGCAAGGAGAAATCCACCCTCAAGGAAATTTCGGAGCTGCTGGGGAAAGAGACCATTGATCTCTATAACCAGTCCGAAAACCGGGGCAGTCAGGTTTCCCATGGCCTCAGTTATCAGAAATTAGGAAAGGAGTTGATGACCCAGGACGAATTGGCAGTGATGGACGGCGGCAAGTGTATCTTCATGCTGCGAGGCGTGCGTCCGTTCCTTTCGGACAAGTACGACCTCACCCGGCACCCGAATTACAGATACACGGCCGACGCCGACCCTAAAAATGTCTTTGACATGGAACGGTACATGAAGAAGCAGCGTGCCGTGGTAAAACCCACGGACACCTTCGATGTGTACGAGATTGACGCAACTACTTAAACCCAAATCAAAAACATTTTTTAGGAGGATTATTTTATGGAATTTTTCAACAGCGCAGTTGGTGTTTTGCAGACTCTCGTAGTGGCCCTGGGCGCAGGTCTTGGTATCTGGGGCGTTATCAACCTTCTGGAAGGTTACGGTCAGGACAACCCTGCTTCCAATGCTCATGTACGGTAAAGTATCACAAGAAAATTATGTCGAATTGACAGCCGCCTCCGCTATACCGAATAAGGAAATAAAGAGTCCTCAAATTTTGCGCTACTAAATGAAGACGAGCGGAAGTAATCTCCCGCTCGTCAGTAAACTTAACTATGCCATATCAATCCCGCTTCTTTCCCGCCACCGGCACTAAGAACAGCGCGGGCAACAGCAGGAAAGCGGTACAGACCAGCCCCCAGGGTATGGACACCTGCTGGGCTACCAGCCCCACAATAGGCCCGCCGATGATCTGCCCGAAAGAGTCCAGCTGTCCGCTGGTGGAAAAGACTGTGGCGCGCATTTTCTCATCCACATGGTCGTTCATCCAGGCGGCCAGCACAGGCTCCTTGATGGTGCGCATAAGCCCCGCCAGCAGGAACACCAACAACATGAACCAAAAGCTCCGCCCCACCGCGAAGAGAACCAGGCACAGGATATACCCGGCGCTGGTGGACATGACCACACTGGTTCGGCTGACAGTCCCTTTTTTCTCCATGCGGGCGATGAGCAACTGAGAAGCCAGAATACCTAAGCCGCTGCCGATAAGACTGATAACACCGAACCAAGTGACGCTGTTCAGCGGCCCGATAACGGGTATTACCGTGTCATCCAGAAAATGAGCGGTGGAGAGCCGGTCAAAGCCTTCACTGGCAAGTCCCCCGCATAGTGTGATTGCTAAGAGCGCCAGCAACACAGGTGCGCCTTTCACAAAGCCCAGGTTGAGCTTGAACAGGCAGACAAAGTCTTTAAGCAAGCCCTGCCGTTCCTCAATAGCAGGGGAGAAGTTGGTTTCTGGCATGATGCGAACCAACACCAGCCCCAACAACAAGCACAAACTGCCCCCCAAGATGACAGGCATTTGCAGGTTTATGTTTCCCAGCAGTGTGCCCAGCACCACGCCCAGAACGCCGCCGATTTGCCCCATTTGACTGCCCCGCAGGAACACCTTGTCTATGGGTTTGTCCTCTTCCTCCGAGGCAATCCACGCCTCCAGAGCGCCGGTGATGAAGGTATCACCGCAACCCCAGACAACCTGGGCCAGCAGAACCGGCGCGAACCACGGTAGCGCACCCTCCATCAGAAAGCCCAGGCCGTAGAGGAACATTCCAATCAGCACCGAGCGCCGACGGCTATACAAATCCGCCACCACACCGGTGGGTATCTCGAACAGAAAGCAGGAGGTCTCCAGAACCGTCCCTACCAGGACAAGCTGGAAAGCATCCAGCTGCACCACCTCCAGGTGGTACACGATGGAAAGCACTGTGGACATAGAAACCGCCAGGGAACAGACAAATCGGAACAGCAGGTAGACAGAATATGCCTTTGAATTTTTAGCAAACATGAAGTTACATTCTCCTTTACTGAAATTAGAACAACATGGCTGTTCTTCTTCGCGATATTATAGCAAATGGGCTTTGTGTTGTCAATGTAAAGAGAAGCGAGAGCGAGAGCGAGAGCGAGAGCGAGAGCGAGAGCGAGAGCGAGAGCGAGAGCGAGAGCGAGAGCGAGAGCAAGTTTCTACCACGGTGCCAAAATCCGCAATTCTGCGGTTTTGCCCCTCGCGGGAAACTTGTTGGGGAGTGCCTTCCCCAAACCCTGCTATGCGGCTTGCGCCGCTTATCCCCGCCGCGCTCATGCGGCAAGAAAGGAGGTCACGACCATGCGAAAGAAATACAACACACCCCACCGCAGCCGCGTTGTGAAAACCCGGCTGTCCGAAGATGAATACGCCGACTTCACAGCGCGGCTTGCGCCCTATGGTATCAGCCAGTCGGAATTTCTCCGGCAGGCGATACGGCGCACGACCATACGCCCCGTTATCCATGTGTCAGCGGTCAATGATGAACTGCTTTCCGCTGTTGGAAAGCTGGCCGCCGAGTACGGCAGGATCGGCGGCAATCTCAATCAGATTGCCCGGTATCTGAACGAGTACGGCGCACCTTACAATGCGCTGTCCGGCGAGGTGCGCGCTGCCATAGCCGACCTTGCCGCCCTCAAGTATGAAGTCCTCAAGAAAGTAGGTGACGCGGTTGGCAACACTCAAGCATATCAACTCTAAAAATGCCGACTACGGAGCCGCCGAGCAATACCTGCTTTTTGAGCATGACGAGTTTACCATGAAGCCCGTCCTTGATGAAACCGGCAGGCTTATCCCCCGCGAGGACTACCGGCTGTCCACACTGAACTGCGACGGGGAGGATTTTGCCGTTGCGTGTATGCGGGCAAATCTCCGATACGGAAAGAACCAGCAGCGGGAAGATGTAAAAAGCCACCACTATATCATCAGCTTTGACCCACGGGACGGCCCGGACAATGGCTTGACCGTAGACCGGGCGCAGGCATTGGGGGAGCAATTCTGTAAAGAGCATTTCCCCGGCCACCAAGCCCTTGTATGCACCCACCCGGACGGGCATAACCACAGCGGCAACATTCATGTGCATATCGTTATCAATTCGCTGCGGATAGAGGAAGTGCCGTTCCTGCCCTATATGGACAGGCCAGCCGATACAAAGGCCGGTTGCAAGCACCGCTGTACCGACGCAGCCTTGCGCTACTTCAAGTCCGAAGTCATGGAGATGTGCCACCGGGAGGGGCTTTACCAAATCGACCTCTTGAACGGCAGTAAGAACCGCGTGACCGACCGGGAGTATTGGGCGCAGAAAAAAGGACAGGCCAAGCTGGACAGGCAGAACGCCCCCATGATTGCAGGCGGTATCACGCCCCGGCAGACCAAGTTTGAAACGAACAAAGAGAAGCTGCGGCAGACCATACGGAAAGCCCTTGCCACCGCCGCCAGCTTTGACGAATTTTCCTCTCTGCTGCTGCGGGAGGGCGTGAGCGTTAAGGAGAGCCGTGGGCGGCTTTCCTACCTCACGCCGGACAGGACGAAGCCCATTACCGCCCGGAAGCTGGGCGACGACTTTGACCGCGCCGCTGTCTTTGCCGTTTTGGAGCAGAACGCCGCCAGAGCCACAGAAAAGGCCGCAGCCATACCCGAATACCCCCGGCATGGGAAAACCGGCATACAGCCTACAAAAGCCCCACAAACCGCCCCGAAACTCGTCGGCGCAAGCTCCATATCCTTCGCTTCCCCGCAAGCGGGAAAGCTCACTCATTCCGCTGCTTCTCCTCTCCCCGCAAAGCCAGACGGCTTTGCGGGGGCCCCAAGTGTGCAGCGGCTTGTGGACATTGAAAAGAAGCTGGCCGAGGGCAAAGGCCGGGGCTATGAACACTGGGCGAAGATACACAATCTGAAGCAGGCAGCCAAGACGCTGAATGTGTATCAGGAATACGGCTTTACTTCCCCGGAGCAGTTAGAAGCCGCTGTTGATACCGCCTATCAGGAAATGCGCCAGACCAGCGGCGAACTGAAAGCACTGGAAACCAAGCTACAAGGGAAAAAGGAGTTGCAGCAACAGGTACTTGCCTATGCCAAGACCAAGCCCGCCCGTGACGGGCTGCGGGCGCAGAAATCGCAGAAAGCCCGTGACGCATACCGGCAGGCAAACGAGAGCGATTTTATCATAGCCGACGCAGCCGCCCGGTATTTCAAGGCGCATGGCATTACCAAGCTGCCCGCCCGGAAAGCGTTGCAGGCCGAGATCGAGCAGCTTATCTCCGAGAAAGACGGCCTGTATAACACCTATCACGAACAGAAACAGCGGTTCAAGGAGTTGCAGACCGTCAAGCGGAACATCGACCAGATTTTGCGCCGGAACGAGCCGCACCGCAGAAAGGAGCAGAGCCATGAGCGATAAGTTACCGAGAATGGACTACCGCCAGCATCGGCGGGCGCGGCGGCTGGTACATGAGTGTTGTAACTACGACGAGGGAAACTGCCTGCTGTTAGACGACGGGGAGCCTTGCGTGTGCGTCCAGAGCATTTCCCTTTCCCTCATGTGCCGCTGGTTCCGTGTGGCTGTTCTGCCCCTTGACGGGGAACTGGCCGCAGCCCTCTTGCACCGAGGGAGCCGGAAACGCTGCGCCGTCTGCGGGGCGGCATTTGTCCCCAAATCCAACCGGGGGAAATACTGTCCCGGCTGCGCCGGACGCATGAAGAAAATCAAAGCCGCCGAGAGAAAGCGGAAACAAAGGCAGAAATGTCACGCTTTAGAGCCTTTCAAACCCGCATAAATCAAGGCTTTTTTCGTGGGTGTCAAAGGGTACGCGATACATTTATCCTTTTCCACCGGAAACGCCGTTCTAAGGCGTGACAAAACGCCAAAATCAACCCGAAACACAGGGAGGTGATACTATCGCTGATTATATCATGGCAGACACGCCGCTGCCTATCTATCTGCCCTACCCCCGTTTCCTGCTGAAAATGGAGATTTCCCAGACCGCCAAGCTGCTGTATTCGCTGCTGTTAGACCGTTCCACACTTTCCCAGAAGAACAAGTGGCAGGACGACGAGGGCAGGATATATATTATCTATCCCATCGCGGAGATAGCCGAAATACTGGATAAGGGCAGCACCACCATAAAGGGGGCGCTTAATGAACTGGACATGGCGGGGCTGCTGGAACGGGAACGGGGCGGCTTCTCCGCACCGAACCGCCTATATGTGAAAGTGCCGCGTGTGCCACAGGTACAGTTTTCCGACCAACTGATGGCCGGAAATCCGACCCTCATAGAGCCGGAAAACCGTCCTACTGATGGTCAGAAAACCGACCTTATGATGGTCGGAAAACCGTCCCCTAACCAAACTACTATAAACAACCTTACAGAGAGCCAAACAATGGGAGTGAGTGGGGAGCCGCCCGCGCCCTATGGCCGATACCAGAATATTTTTCTGTCGCAGACCGAATACGACGAGTTGCAGGCAGAGTACCCCGACAGGTTGGAACGGTTCATCGAGGAAATGAGCCGCTACCTTGCCGCCAACGGGAAAAGTTATCAGAACTATGCCGCCGCCCTGCGGATATGGGCGGGGAACGACAAAAAGAAAGCCCCGAAAAAGGGCATACCAGACTACTCATGCAAGGAGGGCGAGAGTTTATGAAGAACGAAATCAACGCTGTTTTGGAGAATATGACGGCCACCACCCCGGAGCCGGAGGACTACACCGGCGAGGACGGTTTACTGTACTGCGGCAAGTGCCGCAAGCCGAAAGAAGCCTATTTTGCGCCGGATAAGGCTGCTATCTTTGGCCGTGACCGCCACCCGGCAGAGTGCGACTGTCAGAGAGCCGCCCGCGAGGAACGGGAGGCCGCAGAGAAGCGGCGCAGGCACCTTGACACCGTGGAGGAACTGAAACGCCGGGGCTTTACCGACCCCACCATGCGGGACTGGACTTTTGAGAACGACAACGGCAGAAATCCGCAGGCCGGGATTGCCCGCCGGTATGTGGAACACTGGGAGGATATGCGAGCCGACAATATCGGCTGCCTGTTCTGGGGCGGCGTGGGAACCGGGAAAAGCTACCTTGCGGGCTGTATTGCAAACGCCCTCATGGAGAAAGAAATCCCCGTCCACATGACGAACTTTGCCCTTATCCTCAACGACCTTGCCGCCAGCTTTGAGAACCGCAACGAGTACATTTCCCGCCTTTGCCGCTATCCGCTGCTTATCCTTGACGACTTCGGCATGGAGCGCGGCACCGAGTATGGATTGGAACAGGTTTTCAATGTGATTGACAGCCGTTACCGTAGCGGCAAGCCGCTGATCGTCACGACCAACCTCACGCTGGACGACCTGCGGAACCCGGAGGACACCGCCCATTCCCGGATTTATGACCGCCTGCTTTCCATGTGCGTCCCGGTACGCTTTACCGGCGACAACTTCCGGCAGGAAACCGCGCAGCGGAAAATGGAGAGCATGAAGAAACTGATTACCGACTGAAAGGAGTATTGCCTATGGCAGATAGACAGCAGCACGACACCCGCACCACCCGCCGCCCCGACTGCGTGACGGAAATCCGCATGGGCAATTCCGTCCTTGTCGTGTCCGGCTATTTCAAGAAAGACACCACGACCACCGCCGCCGACAAAATGGCGCGGGTACTGGAAGCGGAAGCCGCTGCTACACAAAAATCGGCAATTTGACAAATCATAAAGAAGCTGATTTTACACTTTTGCCGCTATACAGCCCGCCCTATTCCGTGGTACAATGAAACCACGGAATAGTGGGGCTGGCTGTCGGAAACGGAGGATTTTATGTTAAGACAAGCCACCCAAAACCTCATTACCGCCCTTTATCCGAGATTGTCCCATGAGGACGAATTGCAAGGCGAGAGCAATTCCATATCGAACCAGAAAAGGATTTTGGAAACCTACGCCAAGCAGAACGGCTTTACCAATCTGCGCTGGTACACCGACGACGGCTTCTCCGGCGCAAACTTTCAAAGACCCGGTTTTCAAGCCATGCTTGCAGACATTGAAGCCGGGAAAGTGGGTACGGTCATAGTCAAGGACATGAGCCGGTTAGGGCGAAACTACTTGCAGGTAGGGTTTTACACGGAAATGCTGTTCCCCCAAAAGGGAGTGCGTTTTATCGCTGTCAACGACAATGTGGACAGCGCAAACGGCGGCATGGACAACGATTTTACCCCTCTGCGAAATCTGTTCAATGAATGGCTGGTGAGAGATACGAGCAAGAAAATCAAGGCAGTAAAACGAGCAAAAGGCATGAGCGGCAAGCCTGTTACCAGCAAGCCGGTCTATGGCTACCTCATGGACGAGGACGAGAACTATATCGTTGACGAGGAAACCGCGCCGGTTGTCCAGCAGATATACCAGCTTTGCCTTGCCGGGAACGGACCGACCAAGATTGCCCGTATGCTTACGGAGCAGCAAATCCCCACGCCGGGGACGCTGGAATACCGCAGGACGGGCAGCACCCGCCGCTACCACCCCGGCTATGAGTGCAAGTGGGCGACGAACACCGTCGTGCATATCCTCGAAAACCGGGAGTACACCGGCTGTCTGGTGAACTTCAAGACGGAGAAGCCCTCTTACAAGGTCAAGCACAGTGTAGAGAACCCCGTGGAGAAGCAGGCCATTTTTGAGAACCACCATGAGCCTATCATAGACCGGGAAACATGGGAGCGCGTGCAGGAGTTACGCAAGCAACGCAAACGCCCGAACCGCTATGATGAAGTGGGGCTGTTCTCCGGTATGCTGTTCTGCGCCGACTGCGGCCATGTGATGTACCAGCAGCGGTATCAGAACAAAACCCGCAAGCAGGACTG
This sequence comes from Clostridiales bacterium VE202-21, assembly GCA_000509105.1. Classification (GTDB taxonomy): domain Bacteria; phylum Bacillota; class Clostridia; order Lachnospirales; family Lachnospiraceae; genus Faecalicatena; species Faecalicatena contorta. The sequence continues at coordinate 10,059 of BAIF02000006.1, forward strand.
TTACATCTGCGGCAGCTACAAGAAGCGCACCCGCGACTGTACGGCGCACTTTATCCGCACCGACCTGTTGACCGCCGGTGTCCTCTCCAATCTCCGGCAAGTAACGGAATATGCCGCCAAGCATGAGAGCCGCTTTGTGAAGCTGCTTATCCAGCAGAACGAGATCGGCGGCAAGAGAAAGACCGCCGCAGCCACCAAGCAGCTTGAACAGGCGCAGGAGCGCATTGCCGAAGTGAGCCGCATTATCAAGCGGCTGTATGAGGACAATGTAAACGGCAAAATCAGCGACGAGCGTTTCATGGAACTGTCGGCAGACTATGAGCAGGAGCAGCGGGAACTGAAAGACCGCGCCGCCGCTTTGCAGGCCGAACTGGACAAGTCGCAGGCCGCCACCGTCAACGCGGAAAAGTTTATGGGTATCGTCCGAAAGCACCTTGCCTTTGAGGAATTGACCCCCACCCTCTTGCGGGAAATGATTGAAAAAATCGTCGTGCATGAGTGCAGCTATGACGAGAACGGCACCCGCAGGCAGGACATTGAGATTTATTACAGCTTTGTCGGCAAGATTGACTTGCCCGAAGCCTAACGCCCGACCTATCCGACACAATGGCCAAGTGCCGGATAGGAACGGCAAAATTTTTTACACTTCTATTACTTCTTTATCGCACATAAGCAAAAAGCCAGGGTATGAAACAGTTGATGGCCGGCGGCGGTGTCGCCCTCATCGGCATCACCCTTGTACCTCTGCTCTCCGGCCTGTTCGGTTGATCGTCCGGCGGTGATCGCTTATGGGCGGCATACTCGACAAGCTCGATGAATGGCTCCGAGGGCTGCTTATCGAGGGAATCACGGGAAACCTGTCGGGCATGTTCGATACGGTCAATACCAAAGTAGGCGAGATCGCCGGTGAAGTGGGACAGACGCCGCTGGCATGGAACAGCGGCGTCTTTTCTATGATCCGAAACCTCTCTGAAACGGTGATCGTTCCAATCGCCGGGGTTATCCTGACATTCGTAATGTGTTATGAGCTGATCCAGCTTGTGACAGAGAAAAACAATCTGCACGATGTAGATACCTGGATGTTCTTCAAGTGGATTTTCAAGACCTTCTGTGCCGTTCTCATTGTGACGAACACATGGAATATCGTCATGGGTATCTTTGATGTGGGGCAAAGCGTTGTGAACAGCAGCGCAGGCGTCATCATCGGGAATACCTCCATTGATATCAGCAGCGTTATCACGGATATGGAGGCGCAGCTTGAAGCCCTGGGCACGGGAGAATTGTTCGGGCTGTGGTTCCAGTCCCTTTTCGTGGGGCTTACCATGAACGCCCTTTCCATCTGTATCATGCTTGTCATTTACGGCCGCATGATTGAGGTGTATTTGACAACTTCCGTTGGACCGATCCCGCTTGCCACTATGACGAACCGGGATTGGAGCCATACAGGACAGAACTACTTGAAATCCCTGTTTGCATTGGCGTTCCAGGCATTTCTAATCATGGTGTGCGTGGGAATCTACTCTGTTTTGGTACAGAGTATCGCCACGGATGGAAATATCTCAGGCGCGATATGGGCCTGCATGGGCTACACGGTCCTGCTGTGCTTCGCCCTGTTCAAGACCGGCAGCCTCTCTAAGAGCCTGTTCGGAGCGCATTAAGGAGGCTTGATAAATTGGCGTATGTAACCATCCCAAAGGATTTGACGAAAGTAAAATCCAAAGTGCTGTTTGGGCTTACCAAACGGCAGCTTATATGTTTCGGAGCGGCGGCACTCATTGGAGTACCGCTTTTCTTTTTGCTCAGACGCACGGCCAGCAACAGCGCCGCCGCGTTCTGCATGATTATCGTCATGCTCCCGTTCTTTCTGCTTGCCATGTATGAGCGGCACGGCCAACCCCTGGAAGTGGTGGCCGGACAGGTCATCCGCTGTATGTTCCTGCGGACGAAAGAGCGGCCTTACCAGACAAACAATTTCTACGCAGCCTTGGAGCGGCAGGCCCAGGCGGAAAAGGAGGTGAAAGCCATTGTTCAGAAAGCGAAAGCAAGAGCCGCAGGCACGGCAGGCGGCAAAACCCGCGGTAAAGCTGACCGCCGCAGAAAAGCGTGAGATCAGCCGTATTCTGGAAACTGCCAGAGGCGACGGCAAGGTACATTCCGCACAGGACACCTTACCGTTCCGCCAGATGTACCCGGACGGTCTGTGCAAGCTGGACGACCACACCTGGTCGAAGTGTATTGAGTTCGAGGATGTGAATTATCAGCTTGCAAAGCCTGACGACCAGACGGCGATCTTTGAAGCCCTCTGCGATATGTATAACGCCCATGACGCTTCTATCGGGATGCAGCTCTCCCTTGTGAGCCGCCGCATGAACCGGGAGGATTTTGTGAAGCGTATCGAGATCGCAGCGCAGGGAGATCACTTCGACCATATCCGTGAGCTTTACACGCAAATGCTCCGCAAGCAGCTTGAACGGGGCAACAACGGTCTTATCAAAACAAAGTATCTGACCCTCACCATCGAGGCACGGGACAGCAAAACCGCACGGGCACGATTTTCCCGGATCGTCATGGACGCCCTTAACCATTTCAAGGTCATGGGTGCTTTGGCAAAGGAGCTTGGCGGCAAGGAGTGGCTGGAAATGCTCCACGGCATCCTGCACCCGGACGGGGAACGGTTTGCCTTTGAATGGAGCTGGCTTGCCCCTTCCGGCCTGTCGGTCCAGGATTTTGTCGCACCTTCTTCTTTCCGCTTCGGTGAAGCACGGAAGTTCACAATGGCAGATAAATTCTGCGCCGTGTCCTTTCTGCAGATCAGCGCGCCGGAAATGGATGACCGTATGCTCACCGAGCTGCTGGATACGGACAGCGGGCTGCTTGTCAGCCTCCATATCCGCAGCATGGATCAGAACGAGGCGATCAAGACGGTCAAGCGGAAGATCACTGACATTGACAGTATGAAGATCGACGCGCAGAAAAAGGCGGTGCGAGAAGGTTTCGATATGGATATCATCCCCACTGACCTCGCCACCTACGCAGGCGAGGCAAAGAACATCCTCCGTGATCTGCAAAGCCGGAATGAGCGAATGTTCCTGATGACCTTCCTGGTGGTGAATTTTTCGGACAGCAAGCAAAAACTGGAGAATGACCTTCTCCGTGCGGCAAGCGTGGCGCAGAAATATAACTGCTCCCTGGTGCGGCTGGACTTTCAGCAGGAGGACGGTTTCGTATCGGCTCTGCCCCTGGGTGTCAACCGCATTAAGATACAGCGCGGACTTACCACTTCGGCGGTGGCGGTGTTCGTTCCCTTCACCACACAGGAGATTTTCCACGGCGGCGAAGCTCTTTACTACGGGCTCAATGCCACTTCCGGCAATATGATCCTTGCCGACCGCAAAAAGCTGAAAACGCCCAACGGCATGATCTTAGGTACGCCCGGCAGCGGCAAGAGTTTTTCTGCAAAGCGTTCCATCGTGGGTGTGTTCCTAAACACAAAGGACGATATCCTGATCTGCGACCCGGAGGCGGAATATTTTCCACTGGTGAACCGTCTGGAAGGACAGGTCATCAAAATCTCACCTACCAGCACACAGTATGTGAATCCTATGGATATCAATCTCAATTATAGCGAGGACGATAACCCGCTGGCGCTGAAATCCGACTTTATCCTGTCATTCTGCGAACTGGCGGCAGGCGGACGGAACGGTCTGGAGCCGGTGGAGAAAACGGTCATTGACCGTGCTGTGCGGATCGTGTACCGCCCCTATATTGCAGACCCCCGCCCGGAGAATATGCCGCTGCTGGAAGATTTGTATGACGAGATCAAACGGCAGCCGGAGCCGGAGGCGCAGCGGATCGCGGCGGCACTGGAACTGTATGTGCATGGCAGCCTGAATGTTTTTAACCACCGCACCAATGTGGATATCAACAACCGCATTGTCTGCTTCGATATCAAGGAGCTGGGAAAGCAGCTCAAAAGCCTGGGTATGCTGGTGATCCAGGATCAGGTGTGGAACCGTGTTTCCCAAAACCGGGATCAGGGCAAATCCACCTGGTACTTCGTGGACGAGTTCCACCTTCTGCTGCGGGGCGAGGTTGGTTCCTGGAGTGTAGAGATTTGGAAACGCTTTCGCAAATGGGGCGGTATCCCCACGGGGATCACGCAGAACATTAAGGACCTGCTTTCCTCCCCAGAGATCGAGAATATCTTTGAAAACAGCGATTTTGTGTACCTTCTGAACCAGGCCAGCGGAGACAGAAAAATCCTCTGTGAGCGTCTGAATATCTCCAACCAGCAGGCGGCACATATCAGCAACGCAGGCCCAGGCGAGGGGCTGATCTTCTTCGGCAATGTGATCCTGCCTTTTGCGGATGACTTCCCGAAGGACAATGAACTTTACAGCATTATGACGACAAAACTTGGTGAAACCGGGAAAGGAGAAAACGAACATGAATGATCCCCGCTATTTGCATACGGAAGAAAAACAGGAGGGCGAAACCTTCTTTGATGTGATGAATCGGCTGATTGCCAGAAGCAAGGCGGTCACGGCGGATATGGAGGCGGTCCTTGCGGAGCTGGAAAGTGAGATCGAACCGTTCCGTGCGCCGAAGGGCCATGAATAAACTGACCCATGTGAGCCTGTTTTCCGGCATTGGCGGTCTGGACCTGGCGGCGGAGGCTGCCGGGTTTGAAACCGTCTGCCAGTGTGAGTGGGCGGATTTTCCGCACTCCGTCCTCTCCGCACGATGGCCGGATGTTCCCAGGTTCCGGGATATCACTACTTTCACGAAGGAGGCGTTTTTTGAAAAAACAGGACTTGAAACAGTTACCGTTATCTCAGGCGGCTTTCCCTGTCAGCCCTTCTCCACCGCCGGAAAACGGAAGGGCTTTGCGGATGAACGCTACCTGTGGCCGGAAATGTGCCGCGTTATTACCGAGCTGCGGCCCCGTTGGGTGCTTGGGGAAAATGTTGCTGGCTTCATCAATATGGGGCTCGACAAAACGATCTTTGACCTGGCAAAAGCGGGATACGCTGTTCTCCCATTCGTATTTCCGGCTTGCGGTGTCGGCGCATGGCATGAGCGCCAGCGAACTTTTATCGTCGCGGCTGATGTTTCCCACACCCCTTGCCTCCGACAACAACACCGCCAGGGACGCGGCAAGCCTGGATGTGTTCCTGTCGGACAATGGGATATTCCGCAAGAGGAACCGAAACGGGGCGATTTGGAGCCTGAGCCTGTCGGCGGCGGTATTCTATCTGACCCCGGTGGCGTCGGACGGTTTCCGCTCGACCTTGAAGCCGTCGGCCTTCGATCCGACGAAGAAGGACGGGAACCTGTCGGCGCAGATCATCTCCCAGGAACAGCCGGTGTCCGAAACGGCGGCGCTGAACCCGGATTGGGTGGAATGGCTCATGGGCTTCCCGAAAGGATGGACGGACGTATCCTCTGGGCCGACGAGCCGGAAGGAATCCCCCGCATGACCGAGCGCATGGATGACAGGGCGCTGCGGCTGAAAACTTTGGGAAATGCGGTCTGCCCGCCCCAGGCCTATCCCATTTTCCGCTATATCGCCATGATCGAGAATGCACCTGCGGTGACTTCTGCCCCTATGGAAAGGAAGGTGACTGCCTATGAGGGAACTGAAAGCGACCGATAAGATCACGCAGAAAATGACCCGTGACGGTGCGGTATCGGAAAACCTTGCCACGGGCGAGGTGGAACATATCAGCAGCCGGGAGCCGGAAACGGAACTGTCCGCTTCTTCGGAAGAATCCGCTGGCGCTGCGGCTGATCTTGCCCTGCGTGCGGCGGAACGCCATGAGAGGAAAGCCGCACGAAAAGCGGAAAAGGCTGACACCCAGGCGGTGCGGGATGGTTCTGCTGCAAGGCAGCGCCCGTCCTCCCGCCTGCAATTTACCGAGGAAGAACGTGCCGATCCCGCACTTGGAAAGTACATCGACCGTTCCGACCGTGCGGCGGACAGGCTGGACGCGGCAAATGCGGCTATCCCCACAAAGAAAGTTCTCCGTACCGAGCGTGTTTTTGACGAGACCGCCGGAAAAGGCAAAATGCAGCTTCACTTTGAAGAAGTGGAGAAACGCCCCAACGGACGATTGCGGCACAATCCGCTTTCCCGGCCGGTCCATGAGATCGTCCACGCTGCCCATGCGAAGGTGCATGAGGTGGAACAGGAAAATGTGGGTGTTGAGGCCGGACACAAGGGCGAGGTGCTGACGGAGCGTGGGCTTGCCTACGGAAAAGGCAAAGTCCGTGCCGCCGTCCACCATCACCGCACAAAGCCCTGGCGTGACGCGGCGAAGGCAGAGCAGGCTTCTTTTAAGGCAAACGCGACTACCTTTACCAAAAGGCACTGCATGATGATCCTGCATTGGCAGCTTCTAACCCGGTATCCCGCTTTCTGCAGAAACAACGGATCAAGCGGAACTACGCAAAGGAGCTGCGGCAGGCAGAGAAAACCGCAAAGAACACCGCAGCCACGGCGAAAAGTGCGGCGCAGAAAACAAAGGACGCCTTCAAGGAAACATTCCTCTACATCAAGCACCATAGCCGGACGGTGCTGCTGGTGATCGGCATTGGCGCCTGTGTTGCTCTGCTGTTTGGCGGAGTTTCTTCCTGTTCCATGATGGCGGGCTCTGGCGTGGGTGGTGTATTTACTTCCTCTTATCTCTCTGAGGATGCGGATATGCTGGCTGCGGAGGCGGCCTACTGCGAATTGGAGCAGGAGCTTCAATATGAGCTGGACCACTATGAGGCTCTGCACCACGGATATGACGAATACCGTTTTGACCTGGACGAGATCGAACATGACCCTTATGTGCTGATTTCCATTCTCACGGCATTCCATGAAGGGGTGTTCACCATCGACGAGGTTCAGGCGGAATTGCAAATGCTCTTTGAAAAGCAGTACATCCTGACGCAGACCGTGGAAGTGGAGGTGCGCTATCGGACGGAGACACGGACAGACAGCGAGGGAAATGACTATGACGTGGAAGTACCGTACAACTACTATATCTGCAAGGTGAAGCTGGAAAACTTCGATCTTTCCCATGTGCCGGTCTACATCATGGACGAAGAAACGCTTTCCCTGTATGCGGTCTATATGGCAACGCTGGGAAACCGGGAAGATTTGTTCCCCGGCTCCGGCTATGTAGACAAGTACACCAAACCACCCACCACCTATGATATCCCGCCTTCCGCAATGGAAGATGAAACCTTTGCAGCGCTCATTACCGAGGCGGAGAAGTACATCGGCTATCCCTATGTCTGGGGCGGCAGCAATCCGAACACTTCTTTTGATTGCTCCGGCTTCGTGTCCTGGGCGCTGACGCAAAGCGGCGTCTGCAATACGGGCAGGCTGGGAGCCCAGGGGCTCTACAATATTTCCACCCCGGTATCCTCTGCCAACGCAAGACCCGGCGACTTGATCTTTTTCGTCGGCACTTACGATACGCTGGGCGTTTCCCATGTGGGCATCTATGTGGGCGGTGGAAAAATGCTGCATTGCGGCGACCCCATCCAGTATGCAGATATCAACACAAGCTACTGGCAATCCCACTTTTACGCTTTCGGGCGACCGCCCTACAACTAAAAAACGATATGGAGGTAATTTGATTTATGGCAACGACACAGAAAATCCGCAATGACATTGCGAAAACCAAAGAAAAGATCACGGAGCAGCAGAAACGCCTTCGTGCACTGGAGGCCCAACTTGCGGAGGAAGAAAATCTGGAAATCGTCCGCATGGTGAAAGCCGTGAAGATGGACAACAAGGAGCTGACCGCTTTCCTGAAAGCCTATGCCAGCGGCATGATCTCCCTGCCGGAAGGTATGCTGCAGGAGGGCAACACCGAGAATGAGGAAACGGAGGGATACGAGGATGAAGCATAACTTTATGACAAAAATGGTATCGGCTCTTTTGGCGGTGGTGCTCAGCACTGCCGCTTTTTCTGTCACCGCCTTTGCCAGCGGCGGCGAGGAAACCACGGAGTCCGTGGCTGAACAGGAAACGGCCGGTGATGTTTCTGATCTGCTTTCCGCTCTGGCAGGCAGCCAGGTCACGGTATCCGTCACCGAGGACGGTATCCAGTTCAGTTCCGGCGAAAATGACTCCGGGCAGACCGGCACCGTCACCACGGGCGGCGGCAATCTAAATGTCCGCACTGGCGCCGGAATGGATTATACCGCCTTCACCCAGCTTCCTAACGGAACGACCGTGAAGGTGATCGGCACGGACGGCGACTGGCTGAAGGTCATCCTGCCGGAAAAGGTCGGCTATGTCTATTCCGGCTACATGACGGTAAGTGACGGCGAGGCTGGTCCCGGAGAAGGTTCTTTCTCTCTGGATGCGGAAACACTGGAAAATCTGCTGGGGATGCTGGGCGGTGGTTTGAATGACGGTGCCGCCCTGACGCCGGACGGGAACCTTTCGCTGATTGACGATATCGGCAGTCCGACCGCCAGCGGCAAGCAGTTTATTACAGTGGAAACGAAGAACGGCAATGTGTTCTATCTCATTATCGACCGTGACGACGAGGGCGAGGAAACCGTGCATTTTCTGAATCAGGTGGATGAAGCCGACCTCATGGCACTCACGGAGGATGGAGAAAAGGCGGAAACACCTATTGTCTGCACCTGTACGGAAAAGTGCCAGGCCGGAGCGGTCAACACTGCTTGCCCGGTCTGCGTAAAAAACCTTAGTGAATGTGTTGGCACAGAACAGAAAGCTGCGGAGCCCACCGAACCGCAGAATCCGGAACCCGAAAAGAAAAGCAATACCGGGGCGATCCTGGCGGTGCTGCTGATCCTTGCAGCCGGAGGCGGTACGGCGGTCTATTTCCTGGTGCTGAAACCGAAGCAGGGAAAGAAAGTTCCCGCTGATCTGGATGATTTCGACCTGGAAGATGAAGAAGAATATCTGACCGAGGACAAGGAAACGGAGGAAAATAATGAGTAAACTGATTATCGCAGAAAAACCGAGTGTGGCAAAATCTATCGCATCGGCCCTGGGTGCTTCATCCAGGGCCGACGGCTTTTATGAGGGCAATGGCCTTCTTGTATCTTGGTGCGTGGGGCACTTGGTATCCCCGATGGATGCGGGCGGCTATGACGAGCGTTTCAAGAAATGGCGTTATGACGATCTTCCCATTCTGCCGGAGCCGTTCCGCTATGTGCTGGCACCGGGCAAGGAGGATGCTTTTGAAAATCTCCGTGCCCTGATGAACCGCCCCGATGTGGATACCATTGTCAATGCCTGTGACGCCGGGCGTGAAGGTGAGCTGATCTTCCGACTGGTGTATGAAATGACCGGATGCCGCAAGCCGGTCCTTCGCCTCTGGATTTCCTCGATGGAGGACAGCGCTATCCGAGAGGGCTTTTCTGACCTGCGCCCCGGCGCCGATTATGAAGCCCTGTATCAATCTGCCCTCTGCCGCCAGAAAGCGGATTGGCTGGTGGGGATCAACGCCACGCGCCTTTTCTCCGTTCTCTATCACCGCACCCTGAATGTGGGCCGTGTTCAGACCCCCACACTGGCAATGCTGGCGGAGCGTGACGCGAAGATCACGCTGTTCCACAAAGAAAAATATCATCTGCTGCGCCTGACGCTGGATGGAGCCGAAGCAGTGTCGGAGAAATTCACTGATCCGGCGAAGGCGGAACAGGCAGCGGCTATGTGCAAGGGTGCTGCCGTCACCTGTACCTCTGTCACGAAAGAGCAGAAAAAAGAACAGCCTCCGAAGCTCTATGACCTTACCACCTTGCAGCGTGAGGCAAACCGCCTGTTCGGATACACGGCGAAACAGACCCTTGACTACGCCCAGAGCCTCTACGAAAAGAAGCTGCTGACCTATCCCCGCACGGACAGCCGGTATCTGACCTCCGACATGGCAGAAACGGCTTCCTGCGTGATCCACCTGGCGGCGAAACTGCCACCTTTTGATGGCTGCACAAACTTCTTCCCGCTGGTGGAGACCATGATCTCCGACAAAGATGTATCCGACCACCACGCCATTATCCCCACGATGGAGATTGAAAAGGCAGATATCAAGGGTCTACCTTTGGGCGAGCGCAATTTGTTCCTGTTGGTCTGCTGCAAGCTGCTGTGTGCGTCGGCGGAGCCGTATATGTATGAGGCGGTCACGGCCACCTTTGATTGCGGCGGCTATTCCTTCACCGCAAAGGGCAAGCGCATCCTCTCCGAAGGCTGGCGGGAGATCGACCGCATTTTCCGTGCCTTTCTGAAAGAAAAGCCTGCGGATGGGGACGGCGATGCGCTCCCGGACTTCACCAAAGGGCAGACTTTTGGCGGTGCGGAGGTTGCTGTTACCGAGCATTTTACCCAGCCGCCGAAGCCCTACTCCGAAGATACCCTCCTGTCCGCTATGGAGAACGCAGGCAAGGATGATATTCCCGATGAGGCGGAGCGAAAAGGTCTTGGCACGCCTGCGACTAGGGCGGCTATCATCGAAAAGCTGGTAGCAGCCGGATTTGTGGAGCGCAAGGGCAAGAGCCTGATCCCCACAAAAGCCGGTATCAACCTTGTCACAGTCTTGCCGGAGCCGCTGACCTCTCCCATGCTGACGGCGGAATGGGAACAAAAATTGACGGAGATCGCAAAGGGCGGCGCTGACCCGGATACATTCATGGACGGTATCCGCACGATGGTTCAAGAGATCGTGTCCACCTATTCCTGCATTTCCGAGGATGGCAAAAAGCTGTTTGCCCCGGAGAAGGAAGTGATCGGTACCTGCCCTCGCTGCGGCCAGCCGGTTTATGAGGGCAAGAAGAACTTTGCGTGTTCGGATCGGTCCTGCGGTTTCGTTCTTTGGAAAAATGACCGCTTCTGGACGAGCCGTAAGAAGGAGCTGACAAAGAAGATGGCGGCGGAGCTGTTGAAAAAGGGCCGCACTTCTGTCCGTGGAATGTGGTCTGAAAAGAAGCAGTCCACCTATGACGCTACGGTGATTCTGGATGACACGAGCGGCAAGTACATCAATTTCAAGCTGGAATTTCCAAAAAGAAAGGTTGGTGCTGATGGCAGAAAATAAGGCTTTGGAACATTTACCCGAAGTGAGGGCGGCGGTGGCTGCCCTCTCCCCGGAGGATCGGGAACTGTTGGCGGCGGTGCAGGCCTCGCCCTTCAAGCTGACAACACCAGATCAATTTAATGAGTTTGCGGACAACATCGACTATTTCGTATTTGAGCCCAATATCCACGATCTAAATGATCTGGGCTGGCGGTATCTGGCACAGCACATGGATATGCTGCTGCCACCGGAACTTCTGAAGGCAATCGACCCTGTTCCTTTTGGCAAGTATGCCATGCAGGAGGAACAGGGGCATTTTACGGAACACGGATATATTTCTCTCTCCGGCGACGAGTGGAACCATGAACGCCCTGCGGAGCCGGAGAAAAAGCCCTCCATCCGGGAACGGCTGGAACAGGGCAAGAAGGAATGTGCGGAGAAATGCAAGGCGCAGCCCCATAAGGAAAAATCTGCGCCGGAACTGTAAGGAGGTGCTGATATGCCATATTACGATCACGACAAGGATTATCCCTTTGCCGCCTTTATCACCAATCTTGGGAAGTACAATGAGGGCGAGCTTGTGGGCGAGTGGGTGAAGTTTCCCACCACCGCCGAGAAATTGAAGGAAGTGTTTAAGCGGATCGGGATCGGCCAGAAGGATGACTTCGGCCAGCCCTATGAGGAATGGTTCATCACGGACTATGACTGCTATGTGGACGGTCTTTACAGTAAGCTGGGTGAATATGAAAATCTGGACGAGCTGAATTATCTGGCGTCGAAGCTGGATGAAATGGACCAGAGCGACTATGCGAAGTTTCAGGCCGCTATGGAGATCGGTGACTATACCAGCAGCCTGCAGGAAATCATCAACCTCACCGAGAATCTGGATTGTTATGAGATTTACCCCAATATCGAGGATTATGACGATCTGGGGCGTTATTATCTCGAAGAACTGGAGGTTTCAAAAGTTCCCGCCCACCTGCAGAACTATATCGACTATGAAGCCTATGGCCGGGATGTGGCGTTGGAAGAAAACGGCACTTTTACCGATCAGGGTTATGTGTGGGATACCAGAGAAGCCTTCAATGAGTATTATGACGGCGAGCGCGGCAGTATCCCGGAGGAATACCGGGTGATGACTTTCCAGGATGATCTTTCCGAAGAAGAAAAATCCGAGTGGGCTATGGATATCGCCTTTGACATGGACGAGTTTTTCCGTCAGAACGATCCGCAGTATGCGGCGGAGCACCCAGAGGCGCACGCCGCAAAGGAAGAACTTTACGAAAGCCTGATGGCAGGGCGCATTTCCGCTTTGGATGAAAAGCTGGCGACGCTGGGACAGACGCAGGAGGATTATCTTCCTTCGGAAATTGAAAAGTTCAAGGACGCCACAGGCTATGAGGAATTTCTGGACTTTGACCCCGCCGAGATCAAGGCAGCATTGGAGAATCCGGACAAGTCCCGTATTGACGAAATGTTGGCCTTTGCGGAAAAGGCAGAACGGGAGTACATGGCGGAGGCGGCCGCCTATGTGCAGACACCCGCCGATATCACGGAGCAGGCACAGGCCGTTCCGAGAGATACCTTTTCCATCTACCAACTGAAACCGGGGGACGCAACGCGGGATTACCGCTTTGAGCCACTGGACGCCATCCGCAACAACGGCCATTCCGTAAAGCCGGAGAATTATGAACTGGTCTATACCTCCCCGCTGACAGAAAAGGATAGTTTGGAAAGCATTTATACCCGCTTTAACATCGACCACCCGGCAGACTTCAAGGGACACTCCCTGTCTGTGTCCGATATTGTGGTGCTGCATCAGGACGGGAAGGACACCGCCCACTATTGCGACCGCTTCGGCTTTTCTCAGGTGCCGGAATTTTTGCAGCCGGAACGGGCAGCGGAGGTCACGATCCCTACGCCGGATCAGATGGCAACGCAGGAGCGGATCAGCACGCCGAGAGGCAGCTTTCAGGTGACGGCTATGAGCCGGGAGCAGATGGAGGCAGCCGGTTACGGTGTCCACCATATTTCCGATGATAGAAAGTACCTTATCATGGGAAACGGCACACGGGCCTTTGCCGTGGCAGCGGAGCAGCCGGAAAAGGACAATCCTCTCCGCACCGCTGAAATGACGCTGGAGGATGACTACGGCATGATCGACGGCGTTATCAACAACGGCAGACGCGGCGAAGAATTGGAAAAAGCCCAGGAGTACGCAGATCGGACAACGCCGGAGAAGCCTTCCATCCGTGAGCGGTTGGAGGATGCCAAACGGGAGTGTGCCGAGCACAAGCCACCGGAGGGCAAGAAGCCCGGTCGTGATGTGCCGGAGCAGGACTGCCTATGAGCCGAAGCAAGAAGTGGCGGCTGGAATGGGCGTTCTTCCTGGGCGAGAACGGCAGGCGGCAGTATAACCATATCTGTAAAAAATGTGTTCATGGCTGCAAGCAGAGTTTCCGGGCGTGTCTGGTCGCTTGTCCGTATTACAATTCCAAACGATCTAAAATCTGTGAAAATAAGGGTGGAAAAACCGCAGAATAATTTCCTGTATCCGTATTTTCAAAGGGAGCCTTTATGATTTCTCATGTGTCGGTCTGCTTGCTGGCACATGAAGAAAAAGGCTTGATTTCAGACACTTTCAGGCACACAAAATGGGAGTACAGCTTTTCGGTTCGTCCGATCGGCTGTACTCCCGCTTTTTCTTTTTAATCAAATTATTTGAACAGGGGTACAAACTGTACCTCAGTTAGAGAAGGATTTCCATAGTATTTTTTAGGATTGGATAGGAAAGGATGGATAGCCGCCGTAGTAGGCGCTGTGGGAATGTGCGTAAACTGCCAGGAATGCGCGGCTGTGGGAAAGCTGTTTGCAGACCCGTGGGAAAAGGCTTGTCTTTTTCCATCAGGTTGTGAATGGCTTTTCCATCGGCACGAGCGGCAGTTTTCCATATTTCCATGACGCAGGAAATCATCCAACAATCAGCCGGTACACCGTCAGCGGCACATACCACACTGCCACGATCAGCCGCCACGCCAGAACAAAGCCGCCGATCACGCCACCGATAATAAAATTCAGTGCGAACAGGGCGATCCCTCCACCCAGGGAGCCGCCGCCCGGCACGATCCAGAGGCACATCCGATGGAGTCCAAACGGCAGCCCGCAGAGTATCCAGAGCCATACATAGTCAAGCTCTCCGTTCTTCACGCAGGCGGATTTGAAGATACAATACAGGATCAGTGCCATGGTCACGGGCAATACGCTTTTGAAGAAAAATGCTTTGATTGCTTCGCTTCTTGTCATCGGTAAAACCTCCTTCCGCAGTTCCATTATACAGGATGCCAAGAGCTACGCCCAGCGTCTTTCAGAGAAAATTATTCAAGTTCATGCCGCCGCTGTTGTTCCTGTTCCTTTGGAACGGTTAGTAGCGCATCCACATTTTGCTTGACGGTATCGTATTCCTGGGCTTCGGTCCTTGCGGTTTTGTACTCTGCAAGGAGCCGTTCCTTTTCTGCGTTGAGATTGGCAAGCTCCGTTTTCATGCTTTCCGTTGTCGGCAGCGGCACAGCCCCCAGCCGTTTCAATTCTCTGGCGGCCGCTTCAAAAAGGATGATCTCGCTCTCATGCCCCCGCAGGAACTTTTCTTTATCATTTGATTTACGGTATCGGTCATAAAGCGGCTTTAGCTGACGGTAAGTTCCGGCATGCTTCATCACAAGGGCAAGTTCGGCACTTCTGCTTTCTATCCGCTTGATCTCTGCATGAGCGGTATCCCTGTGTGCGGATATTGCGGTCAATTTGCTTTCCAGTTCTCCATAACTGCTTATCCCGTGTTCGGCCAGGAAATTCATGGTCTTGGCGGCCTGTTTCAGATTGTTCAGCTTCGCCCAATGGGTGAAGCCTGCACTCTGCTGCGCCTTGATGTTGTTCTGAATATCAATGAGCAGGCTGATCTTTCCGTCCTGCTGTTTCGGCTGGCGGGAAGGTCTGGCGTGTCCGGCGATCCGGGCAGCAAGGGCTTCTTCGGTGTAGTCCGCACCCAGGGTTTTCAGACGGGTGAATCGTTCCTGATCCGGCGCTCTGGCGGAGATATACTTGCCGCACTTGATCTCATAACCTTCCCTCTGCAGGCAGCGAAGCAGTTCTTCCAGGTTGGAACAGGCTGGCAGGAGCCGGTCGATGGCCGCTTTCAGCTTTGCCTTATAGCTGGTGCCGTTCTGCGCAGCCTGATGTTCAATATAGCTCTTGCCCTTGTCCTGTCCGGGGATGATGACAGACAGACCGTGTTCCTTGCAAAGCCGGTCGGAGGTGCGGCGGATATAGTGATAACTCTGCTTGTTGGAATGATAGTGCTTGTGGTCCGCAAAG
>BAIF02000005.1 GCA_000509105.1 Clostridiales bacterium VE202-21
TGGTATCACACCATCACAGGCGGGAAAATCCATCCACGCTGCACTGCGGAGGCTGCGCCGGTACTTTGCTCGACAGAAATGGACGGTCAATCTATGAGTATTTTCAAAGAAAAGAGGTGCCTGACATGAACGAAAAAATTACAGCCCACCCCTCAAAAGAAGAACGGGAGAAAGTCCTGAAGGAGATCCGGCAGCTTGAAAACCGAAAGAAGATTTTGGAGAACAAGCAGCGGAACGAAGAACGCAGGGTTCGTACCCGCCGCCTGATTGAGCGCGGAGCCATTTTGGAGGGTATTTTTCCGCTGGCCTCCAACCTTTCCGGCGCAGAGGTCAAAACATTTCTGATTGCCCTGTCCCATCTTCCGGGGGCTGCGGAATTGACTGCAAACCTGCCAAAATCCGGGGACACGCCATAAGTCCCTTGTTTACAAGGGCGCACTTATACACCGTTGCCGGTGTCGTGCGCCCTGCCGGGGCTGTTGCGTACTTCGTCCGCGATGGGAAGCTACGCTCCCCAAACCCCTTGTGCGCTCTGCACAGCCAAACACCCGCTTTGCGTTTGTTCGGCTCCACAGAGCCTATTATCCCCTCACTGAAAGGAGGTGTTCCCCATAGATTTCTGTCATATCCCCGTCAGTATTATCAAGCGCAGCGCAGGCCGTTCTGCCGTTGCCGCAGCTGCTTACCGCAGCGGAACCAAGCTGACAAATGAATGGGACGGAATGACCCACGACTACACCCGGAAAGGCGGCATTGTTCATGCGGAGATCATGCTGCCTGCCCACGCCCCGCCGGAATTTGCAGACCGATCCACCCTCTGGAACAGCGTGGAGCAAATTGAGAAAGCAAGGGACAGCCAGCTTGCCCGCGAGATTGAGGCAGCTCTGCCCCGCGAACTGTCCAGAGAACAGCAGCTTGCCCTTGTCCGGTCCTATGTGAAGGACAACTTTGTGGACAAGGGGATGTGCGCCGATTTTGCTATCCATGACAAGGGAACCGGCAACCCTCATGTCCATATCATGCTGACGCTCCGGCCTCTGAAAGAAAATGGACAGTGGGGCGCAAAGTGCCGCAAGGCATACGATCTGGACGAGAATGGACAGCGTATCCCGGATGGGAAAGGCGGCTGGAAAAATCATCGTGAGGATACAACCGATTGGAACGATAAAGGAAATGTGGAGATTTGGCGGGCAGCGTGGGCAGCCTACACCAACCGGGCGCTGGAATCTGCCGGTAGACCGGAGCGCATTGACCACCGTAGCTACAAGCGGCAGGGCATTGATAAAATCCCCTCTGTCCATCTGGGGCCAGCTGCCAGCCAAATGGAAAATCGCGGTATCCGCACCGACAAGGGGGAAGTAAACCGACAGATCGCCGCCGACAACAAACTGCTGAAAGAAATTAAAGCCCGCATTACCCGTCTTTATCGCTGGTCGAAAGCCGAAACGGAAAAACCACAAACACAGCAAAGCAGCTTGACAGCTTTGTGGGAGGCTCAGCAGCAGTTGAACGCTCCCCACACCCGCACCGGCAAAATCCGGGCTTTGCAGGAAAGCGCTGCACTATTCAGCTTTTTGCAGGCAAACGGCATCCAGTCTATGCAGCAGCTTCATGAAAAAATCGCTGATATGAACAGCCGTTACTATGACCTGCGCGGAAAGATCGTCAAGGCTGAGCGCCGGATCGCCATTCTTACCGAACGCGGGGAGATGTGGGAACAGTACAACCAGTACAAGTCCATCCACAAGCAGCTTGCCAAAGTAAAGCCGGAAAAACGGGAACAGTTTGAACAGCGCCACAGCCGGGAACTGATTCTGTATGATGCAGCGGCCCGGTATCTGAAAGAACTGAAAGACAGCGGCGAGGCAATCACCCCAAAGGCATGGCAGCGGGAAATCGACCAGCTGGCCGCTGGAAAGCAGACGGACACGCTTGCCATGAAATCCATGCGGGAGGATTTGAAAGCAGTGGAACGGCTCCGCAAAACCGCCGAGCAGCTGTCCAGACAGGAACGGGACAAGTCTCACGATCGGGAGCCGGAGCGGTAAGGGCTACCGCGTTTCACGACATACTTTTGCACACAGAAAAACCGCCGTACAGGTTTCCCCATACGGCGGCAGACTGTTTATTTGCCGAACAAGTCGCTGTGTGTGCCGGTGCGGGCCAGCGTCAGCACCAGAACATCATCTTCTATGCGGTAGACAAGCAGCCAGTCCGGGAGAATGTGACATTCCCGATGGCCTGCCCAATCGCCGGACAGGTCATGGTCACGGTTCTTATCTGGCAGCGGTTCGCCCATCGCCAGCAACGCTACGACCTGCTCCAGCAGCTCGATCTTCAAGCCACGCTTGATGGCTCGTTTGTAGTCTTTTTTGAAACTGGTCGTGTACTTGACGGTATATTTGGTTTCTTTCATCTTTTCAGGTCAGCAAATAACTCGTCAAGGTCATTGTAGCCCTTTACAGACGGGTCTTTTGCAATCCTTTCCGCTTCCAGCATGGCAGCAACCGTTTCCTTGTTCGGCTGTTCCAGCCTTACTTCAAAGGGAATGCCGCCTTCACGAAGCGACTGGCGCACAAAGATGTTAAACGCCGTAGTCAGGTTCATGCCAAGTTCAGTAAACAGTGCGTCCGCTTGCGCTTTCAAATCTGCGTCCATGCGGATACTGATGTTTGTGGTATTTCCAGCCATACGATCAACCCCTTTCTGCTGACAATTATAGTATATGCCATTTGCACGAAGAAAACAATACTTTGCACGAATATTTAACAATAAATTCATTCAAGGAGGTTACCGGCTTTATGAAAGAAATCATTTATGAAGAACAACAAGACTGAACCTATCCCTGTCATGGATTACCGCCAGTATCGCAGAGCGCGGAGGCTGGTGCATGAGTGCTGTAACTACATCGACGGAAACTGTATCGCCCTGGACGATGGGGAGGAATGTGTCTGTGTCCAGTCTATTTCCTACTCCCTGTTGTGCAGGTGGTTTCGGGCGGCGGTATTGCCGCAGGATAAGGAACTGGAAACGGCGCTGTTCCACCGGCTGAATGCTAAGAAATGTGCCGTATGCGGGGCGCTGTTTACTCCCGGCTCCAACCGAGCCAAATACTGCCAGGAATGTGCCGCGTGCATGAAGCGGATCAACGCCGCAAAGCGCAAGCGGAAACAACGGGAGAAATGTCACGCTTTAGGGGCCGAAAGACCCTTGTAAATCAAGGCTTTTTTCGAGGGTGTCAACGGTAAGCTGATAGATTTATCCTCTGACCCCTAAAACGGCCTTAAAATGCGTACAGAATCCCAAGAGAAACCCCAAGGAGGAACCCTATGTCAGACAACCGAAAATATTATTACCTGAAACTCAAAGAAAACTATTTTGACGATGATTCCATCGTGCTGCTGGAAAGTATGCAGGATGGTGTGCTA
>BAIF02000004.1 GCA_000509105.1 Clostridiales bacterium VE202-21
AGCCGCCCGCCGGGAAGACATCTAGTGTTTTCCCGACGGGCGGCTGCTCCATGCGCCTGGATGGCGTCCCTCCCCCTTAAGACTCCATAAAGTCCATAGGATTCACAGGAGCCCCATCTTTGAGCACCTCGAAGTAAAGGTTCGGCCCTTCCACGCTATAATATTTTGTTGGTTCGCTCAGATATCCGACTGTCTGGCCTGCATCTACATAATCTCCGACCTCCAGCGGCACTTCCTTGAGCTGCCCGTATACTGCGCTGTATCCGTTTCCCATATCCAGGGTGACTGTGGTACCTGTCTGGGCGGACTGTTCTACATTTGTAACAACGCCCGGTGCGGATGCACCGATCATTTCTCCAACCTGGCCGCCAATAATCAGTGCCGGATTGTACTTATACTGTTCCAATGTTGAAAAGTATACCGTTTTGTCCATACTGTAGTTGATCAGTACTGCGCCGCTTGCCGGCCATGTGAGCAGGCTCTCCTCGCTGAAATATACTTGTGCGGTATTCCCTGCTGTCTCCGCATTTCCTGCGGAACTGTCCTGCGCGCTTTCATTCTCTTCGGTGTCATTTTCTGTTGATGTATTACCTTCTGCTTCCGGCAGGACAATATCATTGGTTGTCGTTGCCTCGCTCTTTTCTTTTGTTAGCTGTTCAGTCTGTTCCTCTGCTTTAGCCAGCTGCTGGTTCAATTTTTTATTATAATTGTTGAATGTATATGCTCCAACCATTACAATGACAGCAACAAAGCAGATCACGATTCCGACTGCTGCGCCCTTTCCTTTTAATAAAGATGGCTTTTCATTCTTATTCATATTCATCACCTCTGGCTATATTTTTGCCAGAAAAATGACGCCTTATTCTATTTTTGTAAATATTTCTCCGCCATCTGTCAGATTTGTTCCCTCAAAAAAATTTTGCAGTATTTCTTCGCAGCTTTTCCCCTCTTTTGCCATCTCGTTTGCCGTCCACTGGCTCATCCCCAGGCCGTGCCCTTTTCCCATAGTCGTAATCCGAAGGCCCCCGTCCGCCTCCTGCAAAGAGAATGCACTGGACGCCAGTGACAGAGCCTCCCGGAACTGTTCGCCGCTGCAGACCGTATCACCGATCCGCATCTGTGATACATATCCCGCAGAATCATAGGCTTGTATTTCAAAATCAGAGAAACTGTAGGTTTTTTCTGCATTTTCTTTATCCACGGCCACCAGAAACGGCTGACACTTGGCCTGTATTTCCTTGTACTCCATGTTATAAACATGCATCTCGTCCTCGGCTTCTTTATCCTTAGGACATTCTTTTACCGCCAGATAGGGGCAGTCTTCATTTCCCAGAACCTCCTGTCCGCTTCTTGTTTTACCATTGCTGGCCTGGTGGAACGGTACCATTGCATACGTGTCATTATAGTATAACACCTGATTTCCGGTCTCATCCATTGCCTTTTTTAACTTTTTGTAATAAGTTTCAAACTCCTTGGCACTCCACTTTTTTTCCAGAGATTTCGTATCCAGGTAATTGTCCTCCAGCAGCTTATCCTCACTGCTGTCCAATGTCTGGTAGAGGTTGGTGCGAATCAGAACTGCCTGCGCTTTCAGCGCTTCTTCTTCATAATTTCCGGGCATTTCTTTTGCAAGCATGCCCAGAAAATATTCGTCCCAGGGCACCTTGATTACCTGATCACTTCCATCCTCCGATGTTTTCTTCACCTGCACATAAGCACCGCCATTTTTTCCGTTTACTTCCATATCTGCGCCATTTACAAAAACCGCGACCACATAGGGAAGCAGAATTAAAATAAGCAAAAATGAACAGACGGTTTTGACTTTTTGCTGCATATAACGTTGTCCCATAAAAAAGCCCTCCATATATATATTATATGAAGGGCTCAAAGGGGTCAGACCCCTTTTTTATAAGTCACTATTTTCTTTCTTTTCTGTGTACTCCTCGTAAGTCTGGGTACCCTGTGGCGGCTTCTGCGTTTCTACGTCAGTCTCTGGCCCGGATACCTTTTCTTCTGTTTTGGATTCCGTATCCGGCAGAATAATTACTGACGGCTCCGGCTCCTCCTCTGAAACAGGAGACTTTGGTTCTGATACCGGTGCTTCAGGCGTCACAGAAGGTACTGGAGGAACGGGAGGTACAGGCGGCGTACTCATATCCGGTGTTGTGGGAGGCGCTGTGGTTTCCGGTGCTGCAGGTTCTTCCTGCACTGCCTCCTGGGGCGCAGGTACTGCGGTATATGGCCCCGGCATAGATCCGGCCGGCGGCATAGTTGGGTAACCCGGCTGGATAAACGGTCGTCCCAGATCTGGCTCCATTCCCGGATTAAAGTTCCTGTTGCGCATTGCGAAGAGGCAGATGGACTCGTAAAGAGGAACCACCATGCACAGTACTGCGTGAGCAATGGACATGTTTTTGGAAGTAAACTTCTCAAGAATCTGGTGATTTACAAGAACGCTCAGTACTTTATAGAAGGCACTGTACACGATAGCAGCAATCACCCAGATAATTGCTATGATGATAATTCCCATGATCATACCACTGCTGATATGTGAGGATGTACCGCCCCCATGGCTGTATAAAGCACTGGAATAGAGGCTGGAAAACGCTCCCAGTCCGACTATCCATACGATCATATAAAAAATAAAGTTAACCACACCGAAGATAAACGGCATTGCAAGGAGCCAGATCCCCGGATTTTTGATGGTTTTGGATTTGAGGGTAATGCTTCCGCCCAGCTCTCCATGGAGATATGTCCTGGCAAACGGAATAAACGCGAGCCAAGGATACTCCATCCCCTGTCTCTTTGCAATGGTATACATACCGATTCCTTTGAATATATAACTGATTACGTAGAAAATGAACCATACTGCAAGCACGATCAGATAAATGGCCAGAATCCCAGTAAGCATAGAATCCACCGGTGAGTTATAAGTATAAGTGTAGCTGTCATAATAATCCATAAATGCCTCCTATTCCGGCTGTCCTGACGGAACATCCACTTTTTCGAGTTTCCAGATATCCTTTACATACTCCTCAATTGTCCGGTCTGAGGTGAACTTCCCGCTGCATGCAGTATTCATCATTGCCATTTTCGACCATCTCTGTACGTCACGGTAGGCAGCCTCCACTTTTTTCTGCGCCTCTGCGTACGCGCGGAAATCCTTCAGAATAAAGTAAGTATCGGGCCTGTTTGTGCAATGTGTATTTAAAAGGGAGTTGTACAGGTTCTTGTACATCTCGTGGTTGCCGCCCGCATAGGTGCCGTCCATCAGCTGGTCTACTACACGTTTGAGCTCCCAGTCATTAAAGTAAATGTCAATCGGATTATAGCCGCCGTTTTTCTCGTAGTTAATAACCTCCTCGGAAGTTAACCCGAAGATAAATGCATTCTCCGCTCCGACTTCCTCCACGATCTCCACATTGGCACCGTCCATTGTTCCCAGGGTCGGTGCGCCGTTGAGCATGAACTTCATATTTCCGGTGCCGGATGCCTCCTTGGACGCGGTCGAGATCTGCTCGCTCACATCCGCTGCCGCAAACAGAAGCTCCGCATTGGATACGCGGTAATCTTCGATAAATACAACTTTCAGCTTGCCATTGATGCTTCTGTCATTGTTCACCACATCCGCTACGGAGTTGATCAGCTTGATTGTCTCTTTGGCTCTGAGATAACCTGCCGCGGCCTTTGCTCCAAAGATAAATGTCCTTGGATAAAATGACATCTCCGGATGCTCCTTGATCTGATTGTACAGATACATAATGTGCAGAATATTCAGCAGCTGACGCTTGTATTCGTGAAGTCTCTTCACCTGCACATCAAAGATCGAGGTAGGATCCACATCGATTCCATTATTTTCTTTGATATATTTTGCAAGGCGTACTTTGTTCTGATACTTGATCTGCATAAATTCTTTTCTTGCGCGCTCATCATTCACCAGCGGCTTCAGGTTGCCGATCAAAGATAAATCCGTGATCCATCCGTCCCCAATCCTTTCCGTGATCCAATCCGCAAGAAGCGGGTTACCATGGAGGAGAAAACGTCTCTGTGTGATCCCGTTTGTTTTATTATTAAACTTCTCCGGCATCATGTCATAGAAATCCTTCAGTTCCTGATTTTTCAGGATCTCCGTGTGCAGCCTTGCCACACCGTTAACGGAGAAACCGGCTATAATCGCCATATGCGCCATGCGCACCTGATTGTCCCTGAGGATTGCCACTTTTCTGACCTTCTCCTCATTGCCCGGATATTTGGCGCGGACCTCCTGCAGGAAACGGCGGTCGATCTCCTGGACGATCTGGTAAATACGCGGAAGCAGCTTAGAAAACAGATCGATCGGCCATTTTTCCAGCGCCTCTGCCATAATCGTATGGTTGGTATAGGCACAGGTCTTTGTGGTCACTTCCCATGCTTCCTCCCAGGTCAGGCCTTCCACATCAATGAGCAGCCTCATCAGCTCCGGAACAGCAACCGTCGGATGCGTATCATTCATCTGGATTGCCACCTTCTCATAAAGCTTTTTGATGTCGTCGTGGTCCTTTTTATACTTCGCAATCAGGGCCTGCAGGCTGGCTGAGATAAAGAAATACTGCTGTTTCAGCCTCAGCTCCTTGCCGGCATAGTGGTTATCGTTGGGATAGAGCACATCCACGATCATCTTGGCAAGGTTCTCCTGCTCGACCGCCTTATGGTAGTCCCCTCTGTCAAATGATTCCAGGGAAAAGTTCGTAATCGGCTCTGCATCCCATATCCGCAGTGTATTTACCACATGGTTCCCATAGCCGACGATCGGCATATCATAGGGTATCGCGCGTACAGATTCATAGTTCTCCTGAATAAACTTATCTCTGCCGGTCTCCGGATCCTTTTCAAAACGGATCGTACCGCCGAAGCGCACCTCTTTTGCGTACTCTTGTCTGCGCAGCTCGAAAGGATTGCCTTCCTTAAGCCAGTCATCGGGTGTCTCTATCTGGTAGCCGTTCTCAATCTTCTGCTTAAACATCCCATAACGGTAGCGGATACCGCATCCGTATGCAGGGTAGTTCAATGTTGCCAGTGAATCCAGGAAGCATGCGGCCAGACGTCCCAGACCTCCGTTTCCAAGCGCCGCATCCGGCTCCTGATCCTCAATCACGTTCAGATCGATATTCATCTCCTTTAGCGCTTCCCTCACGTCCCCGTACGCAGTCATATTAATCAGGTTATTGCCCAGGGCGCGGCCCATCAGAAATTCCATGGACATGTAATATACCGTCTTAGCATCCTGTTTCCTGTACTCCGCCTGCGTTGCCAGCCAGTCATCAATGATGATATCTTTCACGGCATAGGACACCGCCTGGAATATCTGCTGCGGCGTCGCCTCCTCTATCTTCTTCCGGTACAATGTTTTCACATTGTCCCGGACAATTTCTTTGAAAACTTCTTTTTCAAATCGCTTACTATACATATAACTTACATCCCTTCTTTCATTACGCCCATTGTAACAGCCTCGCCGTTTATCTTCCATTTCTTCACATAGCCTGCCGGTTCTGCCTTCACAACTTCGTTTGCGAGTACTTCGCTTCCGATCTCTTTCCCGTGCTTTGCAAAGACACCTTCTGCTTTTGCGCTTCCCGCGTAAGTCACTTTGATCTTATCCATGACTTCAAAGTCTGCTTCCTTACGCATCGTCTGGATCTTGCTGATAATCTCTCTAACAAAACCTTCCTCTAACAGTTCTTCTGACAGGTTCGTATCCAGAACAACGGTAATACCGTTATCATTTTCAGACACATAACCCTCCATCTGCGCCGTGTCAATCAGCAGGTCTTCCTTAAACAGAGTAATCTCCTGGCCGCTGATATCCAGCTTTAATGCTCCCGTCTCATTAATCTCGTCCATAGCAGCATTGCCGTCGAGACTGTCCAGAGCAGACTTGATTCCACCTAACATCTTACCATACTTTGGCCCGACTGTCTTTAACTGTGGTTTAAAACTATATGAAGTAAAGTCTCTCACATCCTCTGTAAACTTCATATTCTTTACATTCAGCTCATCTTCAACGATTTCCTGATAAAATTCCGGAAGATCAAACCCTGCCTTCACAAACATCTGGCCGATTGGCTGACGGTTCTTGATATTAGCAGTATTGCGGCACGCGCGTCCCATTACAACCAGCTTCAGGACATTCGCCATATTGGATTCCAGCTCCCCATCGATATAAGTCTCGTTGACAACCGGGAAATCACAGAGATGGATACTCTCCAAGGCCCCACTGTCAATGCTGCATACCAGGTTCTGATAGATCTCTTCTGTCATAAACGGAATCATCGGCGCCGCCACCTTTGCAACGGTCACGAGCGCAGTGTACAGCGTCATATACGCATTGATCTTATCCTGCTCCATACCCTTTGCCCAGAAACGTTCCCTGCTTCTTCTGACATACCAGTTGCTCATGTCATCCACAAAGTCCTGCAGCGCCCTTGCGCTCTCCGGTATCCTGTAATTTTCAAGGTTCTCATCCACTGTCTTTATCAGTGTATTCAGTTTGGACAGCAGCCATTTATCCATAACACTCAGTTTTTCATAATCCAGGCTGTATTTCGTTGCATCAAATTCATCTATATTTGCATACAATACAAAAAATGCATAGGTATTCCACAGCGTTCCCATAAACTTACGCTGTCCCTCTGTCACTGCTTTTCCGTGGAAGCGGTTCGGCAGCCACGGTGCGCTGTTCACATAGAAGTACCAGCGGATTGCATCCGCGCCATACTGATTCAGCGCATCAAACGGATCCACAGCATTTCCCTTGGACTTGCTCATCTTCTGGCCATTCTCATCCTGCACATGGCCGAGCACGATGACATTCTTGTATGGCGACTTATTAAAGAGCAGAGTAGAGATTGCCAGCAGAGAATAGAACCATCCTCTCGTCTGGTCCACAGCCTCTGATATAAAGTCTGCCGGGAACTGCTGTTCAAACAGTTCTTTATTTTCAAACGGATAGTGGTGCTGTGCAAACGGCATGGAACCGCTGTCAAACCAGCAGTCAATCACCTCCGGCACGCGGTGCATCTCTTTGCCGCAGACCGGGCATTTTATCGTAACATCATCAATATACGGGCGGTGAAGCTCGATATCATCCGGACAGTTATCGGACATGGACTTCAGTTCTTCAATACTTCCGATGGAGTGCTGATGTCCGCACTCACACTCCCAGATATTCAGAGGCGTGCCCCAGTAACGGTTGCGGCTGATCCCCCAATCCTGCACATTCTCCAGCCAGTCGCCGAAACGTCCCTTCCCGATGCTCTCAGGGATCCAGTTGATCGTATTGTTATTGGCAATCAGATCGTCCTTCACGGCAGTCATATTGATGAACCAGGATTCGCGCGCGTAATAGATCAGCGGCGTATCGCATCTCCAACAGTGCGGATAGCTGTGCTCGAACTTCGGAGCATCAAAGAGAAGCCCTCTCTCCTCCAGGTCTTTAAGCACCATCGGATCCGCTTTCTTTACGAAGACTTCGGCAAATGGCGTGGACTCCGCCATATTACCCTTTTCATCTACAAGCTGTACAAACGGCAGTCCATAACTTCTCCCAACATTCGCATCGTCCTCACCAAAGGCAGGGGCAATGTGTACAATACCGGTACCATCCGTCAGTGTAACGTAGGAATCACAAGTCACATAGAACGCCTTCTTATTCTGTTTCGCAGCCCCCTCCGCCGCACAGGCAAACAGAGGCTCATATTCCTTGTATTCCAGATCCTTTCCTTTATATGTCTCCAGAATCTCATATGCCGGCTTATCCTCTTCTGCCAGCTTGCCAAGTACCGTATCCAGCAGTGCCTGTGCCATATAATACACATAGCCGTCTGCTGCTTTTACCTTCACATAATCCTCCACCGGGTTCACGCAGAGAGCCAGATTAGAAGGCAGTGTCCAAGGCGTAGTTGTCCATGCCAGAATATAAGCATCCTCATCCTTCACCTTAAATCTGACAATCGCAGATCGCTCCTTGACATCCTTATATCCCTGTGCCACTTCCTGGGCAGACAGAGGAGTCCCGCACCGCGGGCAGTAAGGTACAATCTTAAATCCCTTATAAAGAAGGCCCTTGTCCCAGATCTGTTTCAGCCCCCACCACTCGGATTCGATAAAATTATTATCATAGGTCACATAGGGATGTTCCATATCAGCCCAAAACCCAACCGTACTGGAGAAATCTTCCCACATTCCCTTATATTTCCAAACACTCTCTTTACACTTATCGATAAAAGGCTCCAGGCCATATTCCTCAATCTGATCCTTCCCGTCGAGTCCCAGAAGCTTTTCCACCTCCAGCTCAACCGGAAGCCCATGCGTATCCCATCCGGCTTTACGCGGGACCATATACCCCTTCATTGTGCGGTATCTCGGAATCATATCCTTGATAACGCGCGTCAGCACATGTCCGATATGAGGCTTCCCGTTAGCGGTCGGAGGCCCGTCATAGAATGTATACTCAGGGCAGCCTTCCCTCTCCTCCATACTTTTCCGGAAAATATTATTATCAGCCCAAAACTTTTCAACTTCTTTTTCACGCTCAACAAAATTCATATCCGTAGAAACTTTCTTATACATAACTCATCTCTTTCCTTTCTATTAAAATGAATCCTTATACACACAAAGCGGTTTTTCCCGCTTTAGCTCCTCACCCATGAGGGGCTTGCACACTTTGGCGCCGCCGCGGTGCCGCTTTGCGGCTATATACCTTATCGCGGCGTGTGCATCCTCCCGGAGGGTTTTTATGATATGGGAAATTCCTTTGGAATTTCCCATATCATAAAAAAGCTTCCGCCCTGTAATAGGACGAAAGCTTTAACTATCGTTTTACCACCTGTTACAACATACTCGGACTGCCTGTTCCTGCCCTGTATATGCGTTCCCGTAACGGAGGAACTCCGTCAGCCTCTACTGCTTACGTTTCGAGGACTGCGACTCAGAAGTGATGTTCAGAAACACCTTACTCATACCGGACTCCCACCGCCTCCGGCTCGCTGCAAATTTCAGATAAATCCTACTGTCTTCGTCATTGTCTTTCCTGTTTTGTCTGCACAGGGATATTATAAGAAGAAACCAGCGAATAGTCAAGGGATTGCACACAAATTTCACCAAATTCCATAGCCCCCCCTCTTCATCCCCCCATACCAAACCTCGTAATCCAAGCCCCATTTCTATAAGTGAATTACCGGATATTTGTTGAACTTAATGTTATGCATAATGTATAATGAAACCATACGTTTATTCGAAGGGCGAAACCGCCCCTGCAGATCGATATTCCACCCGTATAAGTTCCATATTCAAAACTACAAAGGAGATTTGTTATATGAGAAGAAAGCCTGACCTTCACATTCGATTTTTTAACGATTTTGCAGTATCCAGCCCCTATTATGAGTACGCTCCGAGCGCACACAACAGTACACAGTTGACATTGTTGATATCCTACCTGGTTGCCAATCAGGATACCAAAGTGCCAAAAGACGTACTGATGGCCATGCTGTGGCCCGACGAAAAGGATAAGTGTCCGGTCGGCGCCCTGCGCAATCTGGTATACAGAGCCCGTAAAGAGCTCGAACATCTTTATCCCGATAAGGATGTGGATTACATCAAGTTTACCCAGGATGCCTACTACTGGAATCCAGATCTTTACTGTAAGATCGACATCCATGACTTTGAGAATTACAACAACCTGGCCCGGCAGGAACCTGATCCGGAAAGGCAGTTCCGTTATTACTACCGGATGCACCGCCTTTATACCGGTGAATTTCTTTCCAACCACACCTCCATCGAATGGGTTCAGTACCGCATAACCTATTATAAGAATATGTATATCAACTGTACCATGAATATGTGTGAATATCTCTATACCAGGCGCCGTTATGATGAATTGATTGCTTTATGTGACCAGTCTATTATTTTCTATCCCGACGAAGACCGTTTTTACCGTTATAAACTGCTTGCTTATCTGGGTATGAATACAATTAAGACAGCACTGGAATACTACCACACTACCCTGGATTTTTTTTCTTCCAAATACGGTACTGATATCAGCGGATCTCTGAGGGATGTCCATCAGGAGATTCTCCTGCGCATGCCCAGCAAAGAGCTTGATATCAACGAACTGGAGACAACGCTTGGAAAAGATGATAAGAGCGGACAGACTTTTTACTGCAATTTTGATATCTTCAAGAACATCTATCATCTGCATTCCCGCTCCTCCCTGCGTATGCCGGGACGGCATTATCTGATGCTGCTTACTCTGCATTCAAAGAAGGAAAAGATGCCGGATGCCGCAAAGGTAAAAGAAGTCATGGAAACCCTGTACTATATGCTTTCCACACATTTGCGTAAAAATGACGTCTTCACCAGGACATCGCTGACTCAGTACTCTGTGCTCCTGTGCGTAACAGAAAAAATAGGCGTGGATACGGTAGCTGACCGAATAAACGAGGCGTTCCATGAGATGAATCCAAATTCGGAATTGTATCTGGAAGTCTCGAGCAAGGAAATCTAAAAACCGGAGCAAAGCGGGTAAGCCCCGGAGGCATTTCCTATATCGTAAAACAGCACCGCAGCAGAAGAGGCAGACTGTACCGGGGATGCATACTTATTGCACGATCCCCGGTACAGCCCGCCTCTCCTGCTGCGGTGCTGTTATAATCTCTTTCTTCTTATTGTATATATCCAGAACTGTCACATTATTATAGAATTCTGTGACTTCATGGAACCTGCCTTTTACTGAAAGCGCCTATTTGCGTGAATCATTCACTGCCTTATACATTGCCAGTATATTTACTCCCGGTACATCAGGCATGATGTTGTGTTCCTGATTGAATACAAATCCCCCTCCCGGAGCAAAGATATCAATCATTCTTCTTGTGTAATCATAAACCTCTTCCGGCGTGGATCTGTTCAGGATGCTTCTTGTATTGCATCCGCCGCCCCAGAATGTTATATCGTTTCCAAATTCGCGCTTTAATGTTGCGGGATCCATCTGATATGCAGTTGTCTGAACCGGATTGATCACATCATATCCTGCGTCAATCAGATCTCCCATAATCGGATAAATAGAGCCGCAGGAGTGCAGGAATGTCTTCATATTACTGTGTTTATGCACATATTCATTCAACTGTTTATGATATGGTTTGAATAACTCCTGATATTTTTCTCTGGACATAAACATCCCGGTGTCCATTCCAAGATCATCTCCAAAACGGAGGATGTCTACAATATCTCCCACAGATTCACATACCTTTTCCAAAGTAGCCAGATGACGGATCATCAGCTGTTCCACCAGTGATTCCACATTTTCCGGGTCTGCATATGTATCCATCAGGAAGTTGTCAATTCTTCTCAGAAAGGTTCCCCACTCGAACAGGTTGCATCCGCAGGTAATCATCAACGCACGGTCTGTTTTCTCTCTCAGGGCCAGTGTCCGCTCTCTCAGTTTCTGATAAAAATGATCTTCGCCGGCATGATCCCAGGGGCTGTGCACCAATGCGCTCCAGAGCACTTTTCCCATCTGATGGTCCAGATCTGACCAGTCATCCGGATAATCATCTATATAAGGGAAATACGTCTGGTCAAAGAAAGTTGCGCCCACCGGCATTCTTGCGATCAGAGTTCCTTCTGCGTCATGAACAACATAGTCTCCGTTTTCCAGCTTTTTCGGCTGAAACCATTTGGGATACTGACCGGTAGAACCATCCGCCAGTGTTACATCGTACCAGTCATCATCGTTCTCATTAAACACCCTTCCGATATCAATCACATCTACACCGAACTTATCCATAAGTTCAAGCTCAGGCTGTACTACCTGCTGAACAACGTCGTATATTCTTGTATGCCCGCCTGTAATACCCATCTCCTTCTTCAGGTTGTTGTAAGCAATTGCTGAGATTCCTGAACTTGGAGTCCCGCCCAGATCCAGCGGCACATAATCGGGTTCTTTGTGGTTGATTGCTGCCAATACTCTTTCCCTTGACATCATCATATTTATTCCTCCAATTCTAAACGATTAGATTTTTTTGTATGCGATAATTAATTTGTTACTTATGATTATAACTGAAAGAGTTTTAAATTCAACATGGTTTTTAATATTTTTATCTAAACGTTTAGATTCTTTGATTTTTCTAAAATAATATGCTATGATGAAGCAACAGAATTATGCAGTGCTGATTTTACAAAATACCGGAGGTGACTGTCATTGGCAACCTTAAAAGATGTCGCAAGAGACGCAGGAGTTTCTATTGCGACGGTATCCTGCTGCCTGAGCGGCGCAAGGAATGTAAAGCCGGAGACCCGTGCCAGAATCATGGATTCCATAGAGAAGCTGAAATATATCCCAAATGCATCTGCACGCAACCTCAAGACCGCGGATTCAAAAAAAATAGGGATTGTGCTGACAGATATTGATGATTATTACCATGCCGAAATTTTCAAAGGCATTTCATCCTATCTTCAGAATAAGGGGTTCAGCATGAATGTAGCCTTTTCCAATAACTCCCCTGATATCGAATGCGATAAGATCGATGATTTTGTAAGCGGAAATGTATCCGGGCTGCTGATTATTACATCACAGCCACAGAATACCGAATTTTTCACCGCCAGAATCAGAAATTATAACATCCCCGCCGTATTTATAGAGCGCAGGCCCGATAATCTGAATACCAGTTTTGTCAGCTTTGACAATTCTAAAACCACCTATTATTTAACAGAAAATCTTATAAAAAAGGGGTATCAGAATATTGCCCTGATCACGGGATCACAGCAGTTTTCCTCGGAGGCCGAGGCCATAAAAG
The DNA here is from genome assembly GCA_000509105.1 of Clostridiales bacterium VE202-21. Lineage (GTDB taxonomy): Bacteria > Bacillota > Clostridia > Lachnospirales > Lachnospiraceae > Faecalicatena > Faecalicatena contorta. The sequence continues at coordinate 12,828 of BAIF02000004.1, forward strand.
GCTACCAGCTTGCTCTGCAGGATTATGAACTTCCTGTTAATCCGGATCTGATCCAAACCACCAATCTGACCAGGGAGGATGGGTTCAAAGCATTTCTCACCCTCCCCCTCCTGGATCAGATAGACGCCGTAATCACCACCTCTGAAAATATAGCCCAGGGCGTGGCAGAAGCCTGCAAAATACAGGGCAGCATCCCCTCCGATGACATACAGATCCTGACCTTTGGAGAAGAGTCCTGGAACCGCGTTAATCTGTCCGGAATCATCCACACCTCGCGCACCGCATTCACGCTGGGCACAAAAGCCGCGCAGCTGCTCATGCAAAACATTGAATCGCCTGTCCTGTTTGAGGAAAAAACTCTGATTTTCACGGATGAAATCATACACAGCAGGCTTCCTCTGCCCGAAGCCAAAAAAAAGACCCCTGCCTCCAAAAAGGCGGGCTCTTCAAAGGAACCGCTGCGTATCCTGATGGCAGACCTCGCAACCTCCCATGCCGCCAGGCTGCTTTCCGAAAACTTTACACGGCAGACAGGAAATCCTGTGGAGATCGATTTTGCCGCCCAGAATGAACTGCCTGGCAAAATTGTGGAAGATCTGGGCCGCTCCCGGTCCCACTACGATATTTATATGTATGATATCCCCTGGCTGCAGTATCTGGTTCAAAACGGACTGATTGCAGACATCACTGATTTCATAGAAAGCGACAGCTTCAACTCGGATGCCTTTTTCCCGGAAAATCTGAACAACTGTATGTTCGATAAGCGTTATTACGGCATCCCGATCGTCGGCGGTTCACAGATATTATTTTACAGACAGGATCTTTTCGAAAACAGGCGCATACAAAAGGATTTTAAAAAGATGTTTCAGATTCCGCTCTCCCCGCCCCGTACATGGACAGAGTTCAACGGGATCGCCTCCTTTTTCACAAGAGACTGCAATCCGGATTCTCCCACCCAATACGGTACCTCTATGGCCGGAATCGTAGATGAAGAACTGGCTCCCGAGATCCTGATCCGGCTCTGGTCAGGCGGCGGAAAACTCTGGGACAAATACAACCGGGTCTGCATGAATACCCCGGAGAACGCCCAGGCCTTCGGCAGTATCCTGAAAACTCTCAATTATATAGAAACCTTCCCGTTCGAAACCGATATATCCAAAACGGTCCATGATTTCTGTTCGGGAAAGACCGCAATGCTGATCACCTACTCGGAATATGCCGGCCAGATCTGCCAGAGCATCCATAACAACATCATCGGACGCGTGGGATACGAATCCATCCCCGGAAAGACCCCGGCCAGCGTCGGCTGGAATCTGGGCATGAATCCCTGCACCGCCCGTTACGAGGAAGCCTGCCTGTACTTCCAGTGGCTCAGCAAAAAAGATATCAGCATTTACATGACCATCCTGGACGGCCAGTCCCCCGCCCGCGCGCCATACTCCAGCCACGAACTCCTGAAGCTGTATCCCTGGCTGGAACTGACCGAAAAGAGCTTCGAATACTGCCGGAAAAGAACCGGGCCATACAGCAAAAACTCCCTCATCATCCCCCAGAGCCGTATAGAAACAACCCTCTGCACTGTACTGAGGCGTATCGTAACCGATGGGCTGGGCATAGCGGAGGCACTTGATGAGGGACAGAAAGAAATGCAGGCATTATTCAAATCCTACGGCTATCCAAAACCGCTGCATTTACTGCCCTGAAGGATTCGTCGATCTGACGAATCCTTTTACATTGGATGATTACAATCCATAGCACACCGCCGGGCTTTTACGGCAGGTGACGGAAGTGAAAAAGGAGAGTCTAGGCATCAAATGTAAAATGGTATTCCTCGAATAACTTATTAATCTTATCCTTAACGGGAACTTTTAATTCCTTTTCCAGACAATCTGTCATTTTTTTTGCAATGTTTTTTGCCTGGAATACAGCGTGGGAGGCTAAAAGCATATCTATATATTCGAAATATATATCTTCCATATAAGGCTCTATTGCCAGAATCTTTTCGTAGTAATCCTGGCCCTTTAAATAATCTTTTTTATCTTTGAAAAAATTAGCAATATGTTTGAGCGTATGTATGTATTTCACATTTATTTTTTCCCTCTCTATTTCTAAGAAAGGTTCATATGGATATTCTTCAAAAAAATCTCCCTTATATAAAAGATCAAGCTTATTCAGTAAACTTTCATCAATCACGTCTTTCCTATTCATAATACAGTTGCAAACATCGTCAAACTCATCAATATCCAGGGAAATTCCATTGGAACTAAGCTGATAACATTCTTTCGTACGCAGGATGTACTTTGAGTTTTTCCCGGATTTAAGATCTGGTTCCAGTGCTTTGCGGAGAACAGAAAGCGCCACATTAAAATGGTTGGCATTATCATACATGATTCCGGGAAAAACAGCGTCTATAATGATATCCTTATTGATTTTGTGCTTCCTGTTCACGATGAGAAACTGAAGTATGCGAAGGCTTGAATTTCTTTTAATATTTATATCTTTGCCGTTCAATACAATGTGAAAGCTTCCAAGGGTGCTTATTTTTAGATCTTCCTGGTCTGAAGGCTCCATGAAATCTGAATCACTGCCTTCCGCGGAAATATCCATAACCCACTCGTATTTGTATTTGCGGCATATTTCAGAGAGCTCCTGCTTTTTTGAGCGGATCCGATCTGCCTCATCCATCAGAGTATAAAGCTCCAGCTGCTTTTTCACAATACTGTAATGAAGATAACCACATTTCAGACAGCTTTCATATGCGATATTCAAACTCCATTCGGCCTGGCGGAATTTCCCGCTCTGTAAATATGCGTTGCCTAATGTCAGATATGAAAGCGCTATATCATATCCATCGCTGTACTCTATCACAGAATCGATTGATTTTTTTGCCCAGATAATAGCCGCATCATACTCTTTTTTTTCAGTAAGCAAAGTACTTTTGTCCGTCAAAAGCCAAAATGAAGTAAATGGCTCTTCTTCAGCTAAGCCAAAGGCCTGTGAAAGATAAAACTCAGCTTGTCCGTAGTCTTTAAGAGCTATATATAATCGAGTTAGCACTTCCAGGGTATGTACCTGCATAATTACGATGTGGTGTCTTTCAGAAATAAATAAGGCCTGCCTCGCATATTCAAGGCTTTTTTCGTATGATCCCATACATATATGGCACTCCGCAATTAATTGGAGATTGCAGGCAATCAGGGCATAGTCATTAAATTCCGTTGCGTTCTGATACGACTTTTCAAACATTTCTTTTGCTTCGGATATTCTGCCCGTATGATAATAAAATGTCCCCAGTCTGTTTTGCAGATTAGATAATAAAAAAATATTCTGGTTCATCTCCGCCGTATGAATAGCATCATTCAATGGATCAATAAACTCAATAAGAATTGATTCCGGAATACATCTTGCTAAAAACAGCGAGGTATTCGAAAAAAGCAATTTCGGTGATATTTCCTCTAAATGGCCGTCAATTACGTTTATAAACTGCATCGCATTGTATCTGTGCCCGATGAGTTTTATTATTTTCGTTGCTGATTTATAGTCATTGCTGGCAACTGCATGCGCGAAAGCCAGTATGTAGGAATGGCGCTGCATATAGATTTCCGTCAGCTTATTGTGCTGCTGCGACATTTTGCCTGCATTAAAATGATAATAGCGTTCGTATAAAAATTGTCTGAAAAGTTTATGGTATCTGACTGCACCGTACTCGTTTTTATATACAAATGCATGATTATCAAGGAGGTATCTGATGATCTCTTCTCCTCTGTTGATTTCAAGAAAATGATCTACTATATCTGGTTCAAGCTCTGTCATTAAACTGGTTTTCAACATGAAGTCCTTTATTTCTTCCGTTTCACACTCAAATACTTCATTGCTGAGATAATCAAAAATATCAGGAACGTTTGATAAAAGATGAAAATCAAGGCGGTTTCTTTTTGGGTTCGGGAATTTTTGAATATATTCAAGGATGAGTTGATAACTTGCAGGCCAGCCTTGTGTTATCTCATAGATCCAATCCAGCTCATAAGGTTTCAGATTCAGATTGTTATAATTATTAAAATAATCCTCTGTTTCCCGTCTTGAAAAAGCCAGATCATCGGCATCCAGTTCATAGTAGCGTTTTTTTGATTTCAAAAGCGGCAGTGAAAAGTCAGGCCGCTGTTTCCCCATGATAACAATCGTGACGAGAGGATTCGCAGCTTCTATTACCCTTGCTATAAATTTATGAATATCCGATTGTGCACTCGTCATATGATAATTGTCAAACACGATAAACAACGGAGCTGTAAGAGCGTTCAGTTTACTTATTATACTGTCAATTTCATCTTCAGCAGACAGCTCTTTCGGACTATAAGGAGTATCGGATTCTTCCGGTAAGAGCTCCAGCACTTCCTTTCTTATATTCGAAAGCAGATGGGCATCGTATCTGATAATGCTGTCAATACCACACCAGATATTATTTATATTGTAGTGTAATAAATAACTATACATCAAAACTGTTTTGCCAAATCCGCTGTTGGCAAATATTCCTATAAGCGACACATTTCTGTGTGATTCCAGCTTATTGTAAAGACTCTCCCTTAAATATCCGGATGCCGCATCTGATGATTCTGCAGTGTTTTTGTCATCTGTTTGTAATGACTTCATTTTATCCCTCCCTGAACAATAACATTTGTTAAAAAGTAATACATTAAAGGTTTTAAGGAGCCGCTTATTTCGTGTATTTATATGTAAGTATACTTACACGAATATAAAATTACAAGGAACTCCGGCAGATTTGTAAGTAAAAGAAAAAAAGCTGTAAGTAAGCAGTAACGCAAAGTGGATATTATCAGGGCAGCCCCAAAAGCGAAGCGAATGCCTGACGTTTATTTAAGGGAGGTGAGCCAGGTAAGCTATGAATTGAGCAAAACAGGCATTGAAAGCTGCAGGGAATGTTATGAACAAAAAGACAGAATAGTGGAAAGAGGGCACACAAATGGAACAAAGTTATAATCCGTATGATAATGTATTAAAAGTTGTCGAGCAGGCCGCAGGAATACTGGGGTATAAACAAAGTGAATATGAGGCCATTAAATTTCCGGAAAGAGAATTAAAGGTTTCTATTCCCGTTGAGATGGACGATGGAAGCGTCCATGTGTTTGAGGGATTTCGTATTCAACATTCTACTTCCCGTGGTCCGGCAAAAGGCGGCATTCGTTTTCATCCCTGTGTTAACAATGATGAAGTAAAAGCACTCGCAGCCTGGATGACATTTAAATGTGCAGTGGTCAATATTCCTTATGGCGGAGGAAAGGGAGGGGTTATTTGTAACCCCTTGCAATTATCTGAGAGAGAACTGCGTGCACTTACCAGAAGATTTACAGCAGCTATCGCACCCTTAATCGGTCCGGATCAGGATATTCCCGCACCGGATGTGGGAAGTAACGCGGCTGTCATGGGCTGGATGATGGATACCTACAGTATGCTAAAGGGACATTGTGTACATGGCGTCGTAACAGGAAAACCCATAGAACTTGGCGGTGCATTGGGAAGAAATGAAGCCACTGGACGCGGAGTGATGTTTACGACAAAAAACATCCTGAATAAACTGAACATTCCTGTGAAAGGAACAACTGTGGCAGTCCAGGGGATGGGAAATGTAGGCAGCGTTACAGCAAGACTTCTGCAGGAGGAAGGTATGAAGGTTGTAGCGGTTAGTGATGTATCCTGCGCTCTGTATAATAAAAATGGATTGGATATAGCAGCCATTTTGGATTATTTATCACGGGATCGTAAAAATCTGCTTAAAGATTTAGATCTTAAGGACACAGCAGTAATGACAAATGAAGAATTGCTGACCCTGGATGTAAAAGTTTTGATACCGGCAGCTCTTGAGAATCAAATTAATGAGAACAATGTGGATCGAATTAAGGCAGATGTTATCGTAGAAGCAGCCAATGGCCCCGTATCCCCGGAGGCAGATGAGGTTCTGGCTGAAAAAGGAATTGTACTTGTACCGGATATCCTTGCCAACGCCGGCGGCGTTGTTGTTTCCTATTTTGAATGGGTGCAGAATATTCAGTCTGTTAACTGGACCGAAACTGAAGTAAATGAAAAGCTTAAAAATATCATGGATCCTGCATTCGATGCAGTCTGGAACATTGCTCAGGAAAACCATACTACTTTGCGTACCGGTGCATATCTTATCGCCATCAGACGTGTTGTAGAAGCGAAAAAGTCAAGGGCTATATGGCCATAATCAATACACATAACTATGTGAAAGGAGAATTGAAATGGATTACACATTTTATCAGGGAGTAAAAGTGATTCCCGGCATAGGATCGGTCAATAAAATTGGCGAGCTGTGCAGGGATACAGGCTGTAAAAAAGCTTTTATAGTTTGTGATCAGGGTATAAAACAATCTGGTATAGCAGACAGAATAGAAAAACTGCTGGAGAAATCTGCAATTGAATATTACGAATATGCAAAAGTGGTATCTGATCCGCCAGCCTCTGTCATAGACGAAGGGGCACAAATCTGCAGGGAGAATAACTGTGATTGTGTAATAGCAGTGGGTGGCGGAAGTGCTCTTGATTCTGCCAAAGGGATTAACATTCTGCGGTTTAATCCAGGCAGAATATTAGACTATGCAGCAAAGCCGATGCAGGTATGCCGCGGTTTAATTACTATTCCCACGACTTCCGGGACCGGTTCTGAATTATCTAATGGAGCGATTATCTCTGATACGGAACATAATTTAAAACTTCCAATATTGTGCGCAAATTGTATGAGTGAATATACAATTCTGGACCCGGAACTTACCCGGGGAATGCCCGCCTCCTTAACCATGATGACGGGATTAGATGTGTTTTCACATGCTTTTGAAGCTTATACGGCTATAACAGCAAATATGATGACGGATTTAGTTTGTGAAAAAATTATGGAAACAGTGATTGAATACCTGCCACAGGTTATCAAAGACGGGAATAATCTTGCCGCAAGAGAAAAAATGCAGGCAGCCTCCTCAATGGGAGGATGGATGTTATACAATTGCTGTGCCCACGTGGGACACAGTATCGCTCACGTTCTCGGTGCACATTTCCATTTGGCTCATGGCGCCTGCTGTTCATATGGCCTTAGTAATGTTATTGTAGAAATGGCAGATACACAGTGTGAAAAGATTAAAAAAACAGGCCGGCTATTTGGTTTGACATTTGATGATGATATCAGTAGTATTGAGATCGCGTCAATGGTTGCAAATAAATATAAAGAGTTTGCTTCTGAATTAGGTTTAAAACCTGTTGAAGACTGTCAATTACAAACAGATACTCTTGATGAACTGGTGAATGAAGTGGTAAATGAGCCATTTGCAGGATTAGCACCGTTTAAAGTCACACATGATGTGGCGGAACGTTTATTAAGGTCAACATTAAAATTGTAAGTAAAATAAGAAAATGTGTAAGAAAGCAGTAACATAGAAAATGTATGATTAACTTAACCAAAAAACTGAGCGAAAGCCAGATGTTAATTTAAGGAGGAGAATTATCAAATGAAGAAAAAGAATGATTGCCCAAAGAGCAGAGCGATGACAGAAGAGTTTTTGGATTACTTCCCGGTAGCACACTCAAATATGAGGATTAAAGTAAGTGCACAAAATTACAGAATGTTTATTGATCATGGAGAAGGAAGCCGTCTCTATGATATTGACGGAAATGAATATATTGACTATTGCATTTCTTACGGACCTGCTGCATTGGGTTCCAAACACGAAGAACTCTCAAAAGCACTGATTGATTTGATCGAGACAAGGCCTACTGCAAGCTTTTTCTTTTCTGATGACGATGTGAAGCTTGGCGAACTTATCAGAAAATATGTTCCGTGTGCAGATAAAATCAAAATGCAGATGACAGGTACAGAAGCAGTGCAGACAGCAATTCGAATTGCCAGGGCATATACAGGGAAACCAATGATCCTGAAATTTGCAGAATGTTTCCATGGCTGGATTGATAATGTGTTTGGCGGCGGATATGACCCAAGTCCGAGTGGATTGCCTTTAATGTCATTAAGAGAAGATGATCACTCTTATTGCCCTGGGTTAAGTAAAATCGCAACACAGGAGACGTTAGTAATTCCTTTTAATGACTTTGACATTCTTGAAGAAACGTTCAAAAATTATGGACATATGATTGCAATCTGCCATTTTGAGGCGGTTCCGATTAACCATTTCTCTCTTCAGCCAAAGCCTGGTTTTTTAGAGAAAATCAGGGAATTGTGTACAAAGTATAATGTAGTAATGAGTATGGACGAAGTGCTCACAGGATTCAGAGTCGGACCGGGAGGCGCACAGGGGCTTTTTGGAGTTAAACCTGACATTGCAACCTTCGGTAAGATGTTTGCCGGCGGCGTAGCATCTGCATTTGTATGTGGCGTAGAGGAAGTTATGAGAGTGCTTCCGGAGAAGAATGTTCTTTCTGCCGGTACATTTAATGGCTGGCCTTTGGCTCAAAGGGCAGCGGCAACTACGATCGACATCCTGACCAGAAATGATGGAGAGGCTTACAGGAACATGTATGAAAAACAGGAAAAGATTATGGATGGACTTGTATGCCTTGCAGATAAATATGGATTGAAGCTGAGGATTACAGAGAATCCCGGTTGCTTCTATACTATTTTTGGAGTAGAAGGCGGCAGAACACCTATTTATTCAGATGATGATATCAAGGATATGGACGATGATCAGAACAATACCTTCCGTAAATTAATGGAGAACAACGGGGTGCTCATCTTACCTGCAAACCGTTGGTTAATGAGTTTTGTTGTAACAGATGAAGATGTTCAGTGGACATTGGAAGCTGCAGAAGATGTAATGAAGCAAATGGCCAAATAAACAATCTCATTCGAGGACTTTACGAGGAGGAGGAAATGAAGAAATGAGGAAATTAGATAAGTATGATATTGATTTTAGATCAACTACCGGAAAAATCCCATGGGTAGATAAAATCGCAATGTCCTTAAACAGCGGATTTGCATTCAATGTTGCCTGGATAATATTCGGATATTACCTGATGTTCTTTTATACAGATATTGTAGGAATGAGTGCAGGTGTAGCCGGAACCATCATTTTAGCAGCACGGCTTCTGGATGTTATAACAGACCCGATCATAGGATATTTAATAGATAATGTCTGCCTGAAATGGGGAAGATTCCGTTCATGGATGTTTGTTGGTATTCTTCCGCTTACGATATCATTTGTAGCAATATTTACAAATTTAAAGGGCGCCACAATGGGCACAAAGCTTGTATGGGCAGCAATCAGCTACAGTATATTTGGAGCAATAGGCGCAACAGCAACCTATTCGCCCTTTACCGGCATGGTAATGAATATGACCAAAAACCCACAGGAGAGAGCAGTGATTGCAAGCCTGCAGGGTATGTTTAATGGTATATCAAATATTGTTGCTGCTACCTTCTTCATCTCGCTGGTTAAGCTATTTGGTCATAATTCGGCCGATCAGTCCAAAGGATACTTTGGAGCAGCTATCGTAATCGCGGCAATCATATTTATTTGCGCATTATTTGTAATTATAATCAGTAAAAAATATGAATTAAACAGAGATGGATCTGTAAGAGAACATCTTATGCAGACAGAACATGAACCGTTTTTAAGCCAGCTGAAAAATCTGGCGGCAAACAGACCCGTAATTATTCTTATTACAGGACAAATTATATTTCAGATCATGCTGGCTATAAGGAACGGCGTAATGATTTACTTTTTCCAGTATTACTGGGGAATGGAAGATTTTTATGTCACAGCGGTATTCTGGAATACAGTAGCATTGGGCGTGGGGGCGTTGTTACTTAAGCCGCTTATCAAATGCTTTGGCGATACTAACAGAGCCTATAAAGTAGTGATAGCAGTAAACATCGTGTTATTTGCAGTTATGTTTTTTATGGTTCGGGCTATGGGTGCAGAAGGCAGTGGCGAATCAATACAATTTGGACTGCTGTTCGCTGTGTTTCTTTTCAGTGGTCTGGCGATTGGTTCTTATACTTCATTTGCAACTGTTTTAACACTTAATACCGTAGACCACAGCGAATACATAGCTGGAAAACCACAGGCCGGACTGATCCATGCGGGCTTCGGACTGTCAATTACGCTTGGAGCAGCTTTAGGAGGATTCTTCTTCGGAAATATATTAGAAGCCATCGGATATGTGGCCAATGCAAAACAGAGTGCAGGCACATTGAATTCAATGCTGTTTGTAATGTTCGCAGTACCTGCTCTTCTTACGTTAGCACATTTTGTATTGCAGCAGTTTTTCAATCTTACCGACAAACAGGTTGCTGAAGAACTCCAGGAAATGAAATCCAAAAAAAGCGAAGCATAAAAATCTGAATAATTGTATTGGTTACTGTGCTAACCCGAAGAGTGTGAACAGTAATCAATACAGTTATGAAAGGAGATCAATATGAATGTATACAATACAATAGACATGATGTATGAGGTATGTGATGAAGCAATTTCATCAAAAGACCTGTTATGCAAATTAGACAGCTTTGTAGGTGATGGAGACCATGGCTTTACTGTAGCCCGTGGATTCTCTGCTGTTAAGAATGTACTTGATAAAGGAAGCTTCAACACTCCCAGAGAAGTATTTGCAGCGGTTGGAGATACACTGGCAGAATCTATGGGCGGCGCCATAGGGCTCATTATAGGCGGACTGTTCTCGGGCGGCGCCAGAACAATGAATGACAGCGCTGATATAACAGTGGATGACATATATAAGTTACTCAGAAATGGCCTGGAAGAAATCAAAATGATTGGAGGGGCAAAAGAAGGGGACAGAACACTGATCGATGCCCTTTCTCCTGCATGTGATGCCTATAAAAATAAAATGGATTCTGAATCAGGCTTGGCCGAATGCCTTCATGCTGCAGCAATTGCCGCGGGTGATGGTGCTGCAGGTACTTCCAAAATGGTTGCCAGAAAAGGGCGGGCAAAATTTTTAAATAAAGAGTCTCTTGGCTATGTAGATGCCGGTTCTGTAACAATGCAAAAAGTGATCGAAGCAATGTGGAAGTATGTGCGTAAAATAGAGGAGTAAAATAATATGAAAAAATTTTTAAATAAACCGGAGGATATTATGCAGGAAACGGTAGAAGCTACGTTTTAGCAAATAAAAACCGCCTGAAGCTGACCCCTGGGACACATAATATTACAAGAAAGGATCCAAAAGAACCGGGTAAAGTAAAAGTGGTAATTGGTAACGGAGGCGGTCACGAACCGGGAACAATGGGACAGGTTGGATATGGGGCCTATGATCTGGTTTCCTTAGGCGAGGTGTTCGCAGCCCAATCAGGAAAGAAGTTTTTCGAAGCAATCGAGGATATTGATGATGGAAGCCCCATTCTGCTGACGATTGCCAACCATGCCGGAGATGTAATGAACGGGAATATGGCATATCGTCTAGCGAAAGAAAAAGGAATGGATATAGAGAAAGTAATTCATTATGATGATGTTTCTTCTGCACCGAAAGGCTATGAAGAGGAAAGAAGAGGCACAAGCGGGTTCTTCTTCCCTGTTAAGGCAGCAGGCGCAGTTGCAGAAGAAGGCGGAACATTAGAAGAATGCGTAAAAGCTTTTCACAAAACCAGAGATAATACAAGAACCATTTCTATAGCCCTGAGCGGATGCACACATCCTCAAACTGGCATGCAGATGATGAGTATACCGGACAATGAAGTAAGTATTGGAGCAGGAGCTCACGGAGAAGGGGGCTCCTATAGCGGTAACTTCACAAACTCATATGAAATGCTAAAGATCGCAGCAGATTATTTGATTGAGGATTTGCCATACAAGGAAGGGGACGAGGTTTTATTGCTCGTAAATGGTATGGGATCCACAACAATGATGGAATTGTCTATTGTATACAGGGATCTGTGCAATTATTTGGGAACCCATGGAATAAGTGTCTATTCAGGGGTGGCTGCAAACATGGTAACTACTCAGGAATCATCAGGGGTTTCTATTTCTTTCTGTAAAGTTGATGACGATATAAAGAAATGGTGGGACGCACCTTGCAGTACACCGGTCTATTCAAATTAAGGAGGATGTACTGTGTTAATATCAATGAAGCGTATTTTAGATTATGCAGAGGCAAATGGAACCGCAATTGGTGCCTTTGATGTAGCCAACCTGGAGGGAATCCGTGCTGCTATAGCTGCGGCAGAAGAGCTTCATCAGCCGGTAATCATACAGTTTGCACAAGCGCATCATGCGATAAGCCCTGTGGATATATTGGGGCCAATTATGGTAATGATGGCAGAAAAAGCAGACGTACCTGTATGTGTGCATCTGGATCATGGTGAAGAACTGGAGTTTTTGAAGAAGGTACTTGATATGGGCTTTACATCCGTTATGTATGATGGGTCAGCTCTTAATTTTGAAAAAAATGTGGCAAATACCTGTATAGCCGTAGAGCTGGCGTCCGCATATCATGCATCCGTTGAAGCGGAAATCGGTTCCATGGGAAGAGAAGAATTCGGCAGTGCCGGGGCGGAAGGAAAGGCAATCGAAAATGTGTACACGAACCCGGCAGAAGCAAAAGAATTTGTAAAACGTACGGGAATTGATGCACTGGCATGTTCTTTTGGAACTGTTCATGGGTTATATCTGACAAAGCCTGTATTGGATTTTGAACTTATCAGCACAATTCGCAAAGAAGCAAATGTCCCGGTTGTTATGCATGGCGGCTCAGGTCTGCACGAATCAGAATATAAAGAATGTATCAGGCGTGGCGTCCGTAAAATAAATTATTATACTTACGCCGCAAAAGCTGGTGGCGAAGCGGTTAGAAAAATGTGCACCCAAAAAGAGGGGGATGTCTATTTCCATGACATCGCGAACTGTGGTATGGATGCAATGAAAGCAGATGTCATGTCCGCTATGAGGACTTTTTCGAATCTATAGAAAAACGGGGATGATAACATGACAAACTATGCAGAATTATTGCAAAAAAACAGCCTTTCCACTATGGAGAGCAAAGAAGTCTGCAATGCACTTATGACAGAAGATCCCAGGATGGAGAAGCTGATCCTGAAATACTTTCAGCCAAATGATTATATGAAAATATGGCAGCGCAGAATTGGTGATGGCCTCATCGGTGGAAAAGCCTGTGGGATGGTCATGGCCCAAAAGTTACTGAGCATTTATCTCCCCGACTGCAAAGAACACCTGACTTCTCCAGATTCCTGGTTCATAGGCTCCCATGTCTTTCATGATTATGTAGCAGAGAATCAGTGCGAAGGGCTCTGGCGGATACAGACTCTAAAAAAAGAGGATATGGAAGAGATAAAAAAGTTTCAGGACAGACTCCTGTCAGGTAAATTCTCATCCCCTGTGATACAAAAACTGGAAGAAATATTGGACAATTATGGCCAGACTCCACTCATTATACGCTCCAGCAGCCTCATGGAAGATAGTTATGAAAATGCCTTCACAGGTAAATATGACTCGGTCATTTGTGCCAATCAGGGTACAAAAGCAGAACGTATGGCAGAACTTTTAAATGCTGTACGCAGCGTATATGCCAGCGTACTGAATCTTTCCGCATTGGAATACCGCAAAAAACGGCACCTGTTGAACAAGGAAGAACATATGGCTCTTATCATCCAGACTGTGGCCGGGAGCACACATGGGCAATATTTCTTCCCGGCTGCTGCAGGCATGGGGTGCTCTTATAATCCTTATAAATGGATGGAACAATTAAATCCCAAAGCGGGAATGCTGCGAATCGTCATGGGTCTTGGCACCCGTGCCGTGGAGCAGACTCCTGGTGACTATCCCCGGCTGGTCGGATTGGACCGGGCCCGCGCAAATCTCCACCCAACGATCGCCGAGCGTCACAAGTATTCCCAGCGGCATGTTGATGTCATTGACCTTGCCGCAGGAGGGCTGTGTACCAAATCTTTGGAGGATATGACTGACCTTCTTCCTAAATGCCAGAGAAACATGCTGTTGAGCCATGATACTGAAGCAGAAACGCTCCTGGCCCAACGCCGAATCTATCGGAACATATACTTTGCAGACTGCCAGGGTCTGGTTGAAAACTCCGATTTTATTAACGTCATGCGAAAAGCCCTGAACATGTTTGAAAAAGAGTATGAACGGCCTGTGGATGTAGAATTTGCGGTAGACACTTCTGCCGATGGCTCCTGGCACATCAACATTTACCAGTGCCGTCCTCTCCGGTCAGCTTCCGCCGAAGGAATCACAATTTCCGGAGGTGTTGAACACGAATTTCTTTTCGATATAACCGGGGCGTCCATTGGACGTTCAGAAGAGAAAAAAATTGATTATATTGTATGGGTAGATCCTCAGAAATATTACGAATGTCCATACTCTGAAAAACCAAACATCGGACGGATGATTGGCAAGATAAATCAAAAATTTAAAGATACGGATAACGGGCGGCTCCTGCTTACACCTGGACGGATTGGAACCACTTCGCCTGAACTGGGGGTTCCCGTGGCCTATGCCGATATCAGCCAGTTCTGTGCGGTCTGCGAAGTGGCATATGAAAAAGCAGGTTACTTCACGGATCTCTCCTACGGCAGCCATATGTTTCAGGACATGGTGGAGGCCGGCGTGTTTTATGGGGCAATCACAAAAAACCGGACGACAAAATTATACCGCCCGGAAATGCTGAAACAATATCCGGAGATCCTGCATAAGTGGTGGCCTGATGCAGGAAAAATCCGGGAAATTGTAAAGCTCTATGATCTGACCGGCCTCCATGCATCTATCATCCTGGATGCCAGGGCTGGAAGAGCTGTCTGCCGCATTTTCTCCCCCTGAGGAACACATACTGCGCAGCAAGGCCCCTGACGTGCTGCGCAGTCCACTGTATCTTAAATCAGCCAGACTGGTACATACCAGTTTTTTTCATCAACAGGAAGTAACTCATTTGCCATACAGACAACGCTCCCTGTTCCTATCTCTACTTTAAGTGTCTCCAAAGCATCAAATGTTCCTGACGCGCTTACAGGGTCTAACACATGAAAATTTTTTATCGCCGTTTTTCCAGGTGAAGCAGCTTTTTTAATCTCAATGGGAGACAGTATACCATTCTGAAAAATCAGCAGGTCAATTTCCTTTTGATCTTTATCCCGATAATAATAAATTGGAGGCTCTTTTCCCGCATTCAGGTAACTTTTATAAATTTCAGAGAATACATAGCTCTCAAAAAATGCTCCTGACATTGCCCCTCTTTCCAGTGCCTCCGGGTTCCCCCATTTTAAAAGATAAGCGGCCAGACCCGTATCTAAAAAATGGAGAAGCGGCATTTTTACTACTCGTTTCAAAGCATTATTATGATAAGGCTGTACAAGCGCGATGATATGGGAAGATACTAAAACAGAAAGCCATTTCTTAGCAGTAGGAGCCGTAATCCCGGCCGCACTTGCCAGTTCCTCGTACACAACAGGTTTGGATGTATGAGCGGCGGCAATCGTCATAAAATTATAAAACTGCATTTCATCAGCAACCTGAGCCAGATCACGGATATCCCTCTGTAAATATGTGTCTACATAGGAACGGTAATAGGTTTCCCAGTCAATATGGTCATCAGCATAGAGTTCTGGCATAGAGCCTCTGAATATTCTCCGGTAGATCTCATTTAACCCACGTGCCTTTGTTACAGATAAACGCTCCAACAAACGCCCGGTATCCGTGGAAAAGGGTTCATTTGGCACCTGATAGATCTCCGCATCGGACAATCCCAGCAAATTTACAATTCCCACGCGTCCGGCAAGACTTTCACTCACATTTTGCATAAGCCGGAAAACCTGCGATCCTGTAATCCAGAAATCCCCTTTCCGCTTAGAACGATCAACACTCATTTTAATATAAGGCAGCAGCTCCGTTGCATACTGAATCTCATCAATCAGAACAGGCGGAGTATATCTTTGCATGAACAAAGCCGGATCTTTCTTTGCCAGATACCTCACATCAGGATCATCCAGAGTCACATATTTACGATCCACTCCAAGTTCACGCTGCGTCTCCGCCAGTTTTTGCAGCAAAGTTGTCTTTCCCACCTGCCTGGGCCCGGTTACCAAAAGTACAGGAAACATTGTCGATATCTGCTCAATCGTCCCCTCCACAGCTCTTTTAATATATACCATCTGAACCTCTCCCTTCAAAACTAAATTGCACAAATCAGAAAGAACTGCCTCTCCGTCCATTCCAAATTACCATTTTAGTTTAGCCAAAATTACCGACATTGTCAATCACATTTCCGTCTATTCTAAAATTATATTTTAGTTTAGCCATATCACTTACATTTCCTGATCTTATAAAATAATCAAGCTCCCCTCGCCGCCTATACACACTCCTTTTCCAAATCGATCCACCGCCCCCATCAAAGCCCCTGCCGCACCCCCCTGGGTGCGTCCAGCTCCGTGAAAGCGGAAGCGGGCTGCCCCGGGGATACATATGCCGTTTCTTTGAGCATATAGCGCGGTTAGCAGCAGTAAGAGAAAAAGAGCAGAATCGCAGGACTGGAAACTGATTCCGAATCAGTTTCCAAGGAAGCCTGAGCCGTCTAAGCATCAGCTTAGGCGGTGAATGCTTCCGATGTCCTGCGATTCTGCTCTTTTTCTCTTAACTGCTGCTTACCAAGCGGACTGCCCAAAGAAACGGCATATGTATCCCCGGGGCAGCCCGCTTCCGCTTTCACGGAGCGTCCCCCCTTCCCTACCTCTTCCGCCGCCCAAAACATATCCCTGCGATTAACAGGATGAGTACTGCCGCCGCCCCAATCCCGATATACAGTTTGAGCCTCGGCTGTTCATCCTTTTTATCTTTGGGCGTCTCAACAGGCGTATCCTCCTGTTTATTATCTATTTTACGACTGTCACTTGCCGCAGTATCCCCCATTAGCTTCTGATACCCTTCTTCAGTCAGGGTGGCTTCCGCGCTGCCGACTGCCTGGCCCTTATAGGTATAGATGACTTTACCGTCTCTAATCCCGCTTTCGGTCAGAACAATATTCTTTTCAAGCTGGGAAAATTCTATCCCGTCCGGCAGTACGACATAAGCATCTTCTGTGTTAAAATTCCTGATGTCTTCTGAAGTCTCCAGACTCTCAACCGGAACTTTTTTGAAGTTCGAAAAAACATAATCCATCATGGCCTTTGTATCCGTATACGCATCGACTCCATAATCGTAGAGGACTACAGCGGCCAGGTGCATATTTCCATTGTCTGCCATTGTCACCAGCGTGGTTTTTGCCTGATCTGTGTATCCGGTTTTTCCGCCGGTACAGTATTCGTAATAATAGTAATTCTCCGGCCAAAGCATCTTATGGTTCTGTTGAAATACACGTTCTTCCTGCGTCAGGTTCGTAGGGCCAATCTTGTACTCCAGTTTTCCCATAATGGTTCTAAATTCGTCCTGCTGGTACACTGCGGATGCAATCAGGGCCATATCATGGGCTGTTGTGTAATGTTCATCGTCATGCAGCCCGTTCGGATTCACCCAATGGGAGTTGGTGCATCCAAGCTCTTTTGCCCTGTCATTCATTTTCCGGATAAATGTATCATAATCTCCGCCCAGGCTCTGCTCCCCCACACTCTCGGCAACCGCATGGGACACCTCATTTGCAGAAGCCAGAAGTACCGCGTGCAGTGCATCTTCGAGGCTTAATTCCTCTCCTGCTTTCATTCCAATCTGCGCGTCATCATACTGCAGAAAAGAGATACTGTCTTCGGTAAATTTTACCTTATCCGCCAGATCCGCATTTTCCAGAGCTACCAGAGTAGTCAGCAGTTTTGTGATACTTGCAGGGTAATGTTTTGCATCCATATTCTTGCCATACAGAATTGCACCGCTCTCCATATCCATTACCACAGCCGAATCTGCATATACATTTGGTCCCTGAGGCCAGCCCTCCAGCCCGTTCGTATCAATCGCCGCCTCATAAGATGCGGCCTTCTCCTGCAGTTCCGCCTCAGCGGCAAGCTCTTCCTCTGTCTTCTCCTGCGTATCCCCATCCTCCGCCAGCACAACTGCCGGGGAAAGGATCAATATAGCTGCTGCTAAAAAACAAAATAAAATCCGTTTTAACTTCATAATTTCCTCCAGATTTTTATTATCATATGCAGAACCTGCAGAACTCATTCTTCTATAAAATTATTTCATAAATAAAAATAAAATTTATTATTGAGCTTTTCGTGTTTTGGATAAGAATCTATACATTACATAGTACCTCAAATATTGGACACTTACAAGTATTAAACTTTTGAAATCTATCCGCCAGCAAGACGGAAGCTCGTTAACGAATTCCTAATTTTATTACGCATTCCCTCAACAATCTCCGGAATGTTTTACTCTCCGCTGTCTTTTCATCGTGCCCCGGCGCCAGATAGATCATCCTGCCCTTTTTATAATTCCTGCACCAGCCCGCAGGGTAGTCTTCTCCCTGATATTGAAAAGTAAGAAAAATCTGTTTCTCCGAATCCAGCTGCCTCACCATATAAGGCTCTTCCTCTAACTGAAACTCTTTTTCTCCCGGACACTTTGCAGTACGATAAACCAGCAGGCAGCGGGGAGGATGCGTTACGAAGTTCCCGCCGTATGCTTTTTCCAGCTTACTTCCTGCGCGGCTGATAATTCCGTTATGCAGCGCCAGAAGACGGCCGTCGCATGCAAGATAATCCGCAAGAATGTCATCGAATCCATTCAGATTCTGGTAATCGTCAAGATAACTGATGATACAGTCATATAACTGCAGGTCAGAAATAGTCAGGCCGCGGTAATCTGTACATACGCTTATCTCCCCCAGGGATTCCAGTGCCTCCCGGATGCCGGGCAGCACTCTGCTAAGCGGATGATAAGGCGCCTGTTCTTCATCCCCTAATATCATAATCTTTTTTTCCGTCAACTCTTTCATACCTCCTACCAGGGAATGATGCTCCCGTCATAGCTGTCCAATACCAGCTTTTCCTGTTCCCGTATTTTGAAAAAGCTCTGCAGGGCCAGCCTTGCCGCTTCTTCCGGATTCAGATCGGCGTGTTCTTCTTTGGTTCCCATCATATAGGTATTCATCCATCCGGGGTGATAGAGACGGATTTCATAACCGTCTTTTTTCAGCCGGTTTGAAAGAACTGCCATACCTGCGTTGAGTGCAGCCTTGGACATGCAGTATTCGGTTTCGTCCTCCCGCCAGCAGGTCCCGATGCTTCCTGCTTCCGAAGAAATACAGCAGATCTTTTTGTCTGTGCCCCGGTCCATAAGCGGAAGAAATGCCTCTGTCACCCGTATTGCTCCCAATGCGTTGACATTAAGCGTCCGAAGCATCCCAGGATAGTCATATCCATCCCGAATGTCCCGGATCGTACCATTGATTCCTGCACAATGAATCAGCATATCAACCGTTTCCACACGTTCCATCACCTTTTGAACCGCTGTTTTTACAGAATTATCATCTCCCACATCCAGCGGCACACAGATCAGGCGGTCAGGATAAGTCTGTTTCAAGGCATCGAGTTCCTTCCATTCCTCCATATACCTGCCTGCAATCACTTGAAATGTGGTTTTTGATTCTGCACCGGTCTGCCTCCCGCTGGTTTTCAAAAATTCCTCACACAATGCAAATCCCAGTCCCCGGTCTGCACCTGTTACCATCACAGTTTTCCTCATCTCCAAAATGCCTCCCGATACTGTTCTTCTCTTTCTGCAAAATCACAGGGCAGGATCTCACCTGTATTTTGAAAATGTTCCACACATTTTCTCGTAGGAATTCCGGTACGCCCGCCCAGGACCGTACACTTTATCGCGGAAACCGCTCCGGCAAATAAAGCTGCTGATTCTGCATTCATTCCTTCCGCTATTCCACAGGTAAATGCGCCGTGAAAAACATCCCCCGCCCCGGTCGTGTCCAAAACCTCCACAGGATAGGATGCTGATTCAAAAAATCTACCATGATCCATTCCTGCACATCCCTTTGCCCCCAGCGTAACGACAACTACCGGCGGCCCCTCTTTGGACAGAAGCCCCAGATTCTTCTTGTACTCTCCGTCAGAATAAAGATGATTGTAATAATATTCTGATAGTATAAAAACATCAATATTCCTCAGGTTTCTCTGGGTCCGCTCATCAAATTCATCCCCATCCACAACAACGGTTCCTCCGTTTTCATGTACATATTTCGCCATCTTTTCCGCCACGGTATCCATCTGATACAGCATCAGATAATCCCCTTTTTTAAAGATTTCGTAAGGGATATCCGCAGCGTTCCACGGCTGAACCGTAGATGCAGATTCAATATAGTGCTTTCCCCGCTTTTCAGAATCTACAATACTGACACAAAAAGCAGTTCTGCCTTTTCGCATCTCCAGGTGCGAAACATCCACGCCAAGCACTTTTAAGTCTTCTACACAAAGCTTCCCATACCTGTCATTACCCACAGCCCCAATAAATGCAGTTTCTGCCCCCAGACGCGCAGCAGCGGCAACCGCATTTGCAATCTTGCCCCCGCCCATCAGACTCACATCCTGAAATTCCACCAGTTCCTCTTCTGTTGGCATGTGCGGGCACAAAATATTCATGTCCATACAGGGGTAATCAAATCCTATGATCCTCATAAACACCTCCTACCAGCGTGTCAAACTGATTTTCTCTTTCAAAAATGCCTTTGCCGCCTGCGCCGCATCTGCCAGGGTACAAAATATATAAGGTTCTCCCACATCTTCCTTTATGTTCTTCTGCACCGCATAAAAAATGGTCTGGTCGTATCCTGTTCCCACATTCAGCTTACGGATCCCTCTTTTCACAGCTTCCCTGATCTGGCTGTCTGGAATTCCTGTGCCTCCATGGAGCACCAGTGGAATGGAAACCTCTCTCTTAATCGCATCCAGGCGCTCCATATCCAGCTTCGGCTCTCTGACATAATTGCCATGCGCACTGCCAAATGCAATCGCAAGTACGTCACACTCCGTCCGCTCCACGAATTGCTTCGCCAGCTCCGGGGAGGTGTAGCCACTGTCATCCGCAAAATCTGCAAGCGTATCTGCATTTCCCACATGCCCCAGTTCAGCCTCCACATCCACACCCATAGCGTGTGCCGCTTTTACGACCTCCCTTGTCCTTCTGACATTCTCCTCGAATTCACAGGATGAAAAATCCACCATGATACTGGTAAATCCGGCTTTCAGGCACTGCATTGCAAGCTCGTAGCTGTCCCCGTGATCTAGCATCAGCCCCACCGGTACTCGCTCTTTGCGGCCAGTGTCTCTACGATCCGGGCAAAAGTATCCACACTGATATACTCTGTCATCTCAGGGTATATCATAACGATTGTCGCTGTCTTCAGCTCCGCTGCCGCCTCAATCACCCAATTGATCGTTTCAAAGTTAAAGGTATCAAATGCAGTCACCGCATATCCCCCTTTATCTGCTTCTTTTAAAATCTCTGATACTTTTACTAATGGCATATGTTTCTCCTCCTCTTATCTTTCATCGGCCTCATCAGCTGATTCCCGTGTAGCGACATACTTCTTTCAAAATTTCACTGTACTTTCCGTGGACGCCGCATGCATGATGGATATACGGGCCGTACATCAGCTTTCTCTCCCATCTGCTCCAATCCTCTACCTCTACCCAGATATAATTCCCTCCGGTCTCCGGTCCTTCCACGCCTTTCCCTTCTCCAAAAAACATCTGGAAATCTCCGCAGACACCTCCGAACCTTGCAATCGTGAGATCGCCTCCCTGGATTTCATACCGCCCCATACATTCATCCGTCAACTCCGGATTGCAGGATGGTTTTGCCAACGATTTCGGGAACGGTCCGCAATGCCACAGCAGCTCTGCATTGTCATTTTCCGGATGCCGTATGGTCATGTCCGCAGTAAATGCAGGGGACTCCATCCTGGCTGCTCCCGTCAGAATTCCTGCTGTCACTGCGCCGTAAATATCTGTCTCGCAGATCACCGGCAGGCCTTTCTCCGTCAGGTTGCCGAAGGCATAGCATGGATAACACTCATAGATCAGTGGATTGACATACCAGCAGTCTCCTGCCATAATCGTGCACCCATAAGTTTCAGCCAGATTTCGGATTGCCAGCTCTGTGGCCGCTGTAATCTCCGCATGCTTCTCCGAAATGCTGTAACACGGAAACGACTGTTTTGTTTCCTGCACCAGCTTTTCCACGGCTCCCCGATCTTCCTTCCGAATACGTTCGATCTCCGTTACCAGCTCTGTCCCGTCAATGGGTACTGTATCAATTTTCAACTGGTTTACCAAAGCCCCCTCGTCCACGATGACGCTCAGAAAATCTCTCGGGCGCGGACCGATCTGCCCGATCTTCATATTTTTCACAGCCTTTACCGCACATGCCGTGCGGATAAAATTCTCGATTCCCTGCTCCAGCTTCGGATCTTCCAGCCAGCAGTTCTCCAGATAGGTATAGGTCAGCCCCTCCCGAAGAAGCCCCATCGTCGTGGCAAACAGGCCGCACTGCGTGTCCGTCTGTCGATATCCATATCCTCCCGGAGGTGCTTCATCCCTTGGCCCCCATACCAGAATGGGCACAGAAAACTCCCTGCAAAGCTTAACCACCGCCTCCTCGTTCCCAAAGTTCGCGTGGGGCACAAACAAAGCGTCAATTTTCTTCTCCCGGAAATACTGGGCTGCCCTCTCCACATCACATGCCTGGTACAGCAACGCCTCCTCATTTAAAAATGAAATATCCACCAGCTCCACATCGCCGATTTTTTCAAGAATTTCATCCACCCGCCTCCGGATCTTCAGGCTGTTTTCATATGCATTTTTCGGATCCGGAAAATCAAACCTCCTTGTCGGCGCATATCCCAACACTAATTTTCTGTAATTGTACATAAACATCCTCCTACCTTCAAAATCTATTTTTTATTCATTCATGGCCTGAGCATTACCTTCATTGCCTCCGGCTCTTCTGCCGCATACTCCTTTCTTTTTTTACGGCAGCCATTCCTGTCAGACACCCTGCTATTGCAAGCATCATAACTCCGCCAAGAAGCAGCAGGCTTGCATATCCAAAGGCTTCCATCAGCCCCCCTGCCAGCATCGGAAAGATAATTCCTCCGAGACTTCCGAAGATGCTGACGGCATTCGTCGCTCCCACAGAGCTTTTTGGGAATTGCTCACAGGCCAAGCCGATTTCCAGTGGGAAATTCACACCTGACAGCAAACCGACCAGGAAAATTAAAACAATCATCATGACCGGCTTCGTAACCGCAAGACCGAGCGCCAGAAGAACCGCTGTGACCAGATTGACACATACCAGGTATTTTTTCGTATCATATTTTGCAAATAATACAGGATAAATCAATCGTCCTGCTGCCGAACCTGTCCAGTAAAAAGTGATCGTAAGTCCGGCCATTGCGGATGCATCGAGCGCCAGCTCCAAATAGCTGGACATATACGTACTGATCGTCATATCAAATCCCATAAACAAAAGCGCCGCAAAACAGGTCATCAGCAGATGCGGATTTTTTAAAAGCCGGAAAAACGGCTCTTCCTGTCCCGGTTCCGACCCTGCTCCCTCTGCCTTCACTTCTGCTTCTCCCTGACTCGGCTCTGTCTTTTTCTGCTTTCTTCCAAGAAGCAGAAGCCCCGCCAGAAGCAGGAAGGAAATCCCGCCGATCACGAAGTAGCTCAGCTTCCAATTCAGTCCGCATGCCAGGATAAATGTGGGAAGGATCGGACCTGCCAGAGAGCCCAGCCCATAGACTCCATGAAAAATATTCAGATACGAATTGCGCTTATCCCCGGACAAATCAGATATATAAGCGCTCATCACCACATTGAGCAGGCTGATCGCCGCACCATTTACAAAAAATGCAGCCAGCAGACTCGTAAAGGAAACCGAGGCCGCAATCCAGAACATTGAGACCAGATGCGCCAAAACTCCCACGGTGATCAGGGTAACTCTGGGCATCCTCCGCGCCAGCATGTCATTGAAAAATATCATAACCAGCTGCCCCACGCACAACACGGATCCTACGATTCCCGCCTTTGCCAGTGGGATACTGTAGGTTTCTGAAAAGGCGGAAACCAGTGCGCTGTACATGATAAATCCAAAAGAAGCAAGAAATATCGTTACATACATGGCTGACAACAATATTTTTTTGTTATTCATTGTGCTTCCTCCATACGAAATTCCCAGCGGACCGGTTTTGTAATTCCATGGAAAGAAGAGAAGATTTCCATGCAGACCCAGATATCCGCCTGTGATGCATCCCCGTCCCCCTCCATTTTTAACGCAAGCTTGTCAGGCTCTTCATACGGCTTTTCTACTTCGATCACATTTACACGTTTTGCATCTTCTGTTTTGAGCTCCACTGTAATGCTGGCTTTTCCTTCCAGCAGCTCAAACTGCAGGTACAACGGCTCTCCCTTCCGGTCTTTCGGGATATCCGTATGACAGTGGTATACCAGAAAACCGCTGTTCTTCCATAAATCATGAAGCTGGGTTCCATGGCCGATTTCCACCGGGTGATAAGAAGGCAGATGGCTGTAATTTCCATCCACTTTTTCCGGCTCCTCAGGCATCCATTCTGCCATTTCCCAATTTGTGATATATCTACTCTGTACAGTTTCCGCCTCCGGTACCTTACTTCCCGGTTCACAGATACTTGTAAGCGCCGCCTTTTCCAGCCCCCTGGCCTCTGCCTGGATTTCCACCCTGGTATCCTGCACTTCTGCTATGATCTGGGCCTTCCCGTTGTACAATCTGCATACTGGTTCTCTGCGGTTACTGGTATCCTTCACATCCCCGTTGCCGGTTACCAGAAGCCTGGCCCCTTTCAGCCTGGTAATCTCAAATACATTTTCAGCATCCGGCACCTCCCGGCCTGCCTCGTCCAATGCGGTTACTGTATAAACAGCGGCTTCCCGGCAGCCGCTTTTTACCTGCTGGTTCTCCAGCTTCAAAGAAAGCTTTTTGGGTTCCCCTGTTGTCTCTCTCACGCATTGCGCAGCCACGTTTCCATTCACCATCGCAATGGCTTTTAATTCTCCCGGCTCATATGCCACATTCCAGTCTGTCTGAAAATAAGCATCGTTCTTCCTGGTTCCAAGCAATCGCCCATTCAGATAAAGGCTGACCTCATCCCCCGTGGAAAATACCCGGACTGTCACGTTTTGGCCTGCCTTCTTCCCGTTCCAATGGGGCTGGATATAGACGAATGCCTCTCCCCGCCAATACGTCTGATACAGATAATAGCTGTCCTTTGCATAACCATTCTGGTCCATACAGCCGCAGGGCGCAAACAGCCCCGGATAATCATGTTCTCCCCGGTAGTCCATCCCCGTCCAGGCAAACATGCCGCTCATGTATGGCGTATTGTCCACAATCTGCCATGTACGGATTCCGGCTGTCCGGTTCCCCAGAACATCTTCCTCTGATGCATTGTTCACTTCTGAAAATACAATGGCCTTCTCAGGGTATTTCTTATGGACTGCTTCACACAGTTCAATGTTGTAGTTCATTCCAATCATATCCGCGCTTTGTGCTGCGCCGTCTTCCAATAGTCCTGTGTGCATCGCCATCAGCACCGGCCTTGTCGGATCCTGCTCATGAATCCTGTGCTTCATGGCATTCATGATCTTTCTTCCGCGTTCACCGTCCTGCAGGGATTCCTCGTTTCCTGCCGACCAGACGATCACACTCGGATGGTTCCGATCCCGTTTCACCATATTTTCCAGACGCCGCAGACCATTCGGCGAAGATTCGAACCAGCGGTTTTCATCCATCACAAGCATACCCAGACGGTCGCATGCATCCAGCGTCTCCCGGGAATGCGGATTATGCGAGAACCGATATCCATTGCATCCCATATCTTTGAGGCGCTGTACCCGGTACTCCTTTATATTATCCGGCAGCGCCGTTCCCAGGCCGCCATGATCCTCATGAATACACATTCCCTTTATTTTTGTTGGTATACCATTTAACAGAAAGCCGCGTTCTGCATCGAATTCAGCTGTCCTGAATCCAAATGTAGTATCTACTTCGTCCAGCAGCACCTCACCGCTGAAAATTCTTGTTCTCAGCTGACAGAGCGTGGGATGCTCCACCGACCACAGCTTTGGATTTCTCACCTCCGCCTGCTGCATCAGCCTCTTTGTTTTCCGTCCCGGTACCAGCTGTATCGATTCTGTTTCAAATAATAAACTGCCCTGTTCATCCGCCGCCGTTTGAACCACCCTGACCTCTCTGTCTGAAAATGCGTCATTGCGCAGTGTCGTTTCTATCGGCACATTCCACAGTTTTCCATCCCTGGATTCCGGATGAATGAAAATACCGCAGTAATCCACACAAACCGGCTCTGTCTTAACCAGCCATACGTGCCGGTAGATTCCTCCGCCTTCATACCACCATCCCTCGTATTCCCGGTTATCCACATATACCGCAATTACATTCAGCTCGTCCTCGTATCTGGCAATATCCGTCATATCCAGATCAATTTCTGCGTATGCACTGTCATTCATCCCCATATAACAGCCGTTGATCCAAATACGGCTTTCCGTACAGATTCCTTCAAATTCTATATGGATGCTTTTCCCTCTGTCGGAAGGCTCCAGCCTGAAGAATCTGCGGTACCATGCATTTTCCCGGATCAGAGAGCCATGCACCGGATTGGCCTCTGGCGTGGGTGCTCCCTGCACCACATAATCATGAGGCAGTTCCACTGTTTCCCAAAGACTGTCATCATAATCTGCTGAGGCAGGTCCCCTTCCCCTCTCCGTTTTTGTATGCATATACGTATACAGATAACCGTGTGACACGGTATCTTCCACATCCCCCCTGTGAAATTTCCATCCTCTGTCCAACTGTAATTTTTCTCTCATATCATCGTCCTTTCCATTTTCCCCGCCTAGCCTTTGATCGCTCCGGCTGTCATTCCTCCTGCAATGCTTTTCTGCGTCAGGAAGAAAAAGACAACGACCGGTATCAGTGACAGGCAGGCCGCGGCAAATGCAGCATTCATATTCGAAACATGCTGTCCGAAGAAATAAAACTGCTGCATCGGTATTGTCCGCATTTCCTTCTTCTGCAGCACGATCAGCCCGATATTGAACTCATTCCACATCCACAGCATATGCAGCGCTGCCACCGTTGCTGTGATAGGCTTCATCAGCGGAAATACAATAAACCAAAAGGTGCGTATTTTCCCGCAGCCATCAATCTGCGCGGCCTCCTCCAGCTCAATCGGAATGGTCTTCGTAAAACCGACATATAAAAATGTTGCGTAGGAAACACTGGTTCCTACCATCAGGATAATCGCGCCTGTATATGTATTCATCAGATCCAGACCCTTCAGCATTCGATAAACCGGAATCATGATCATCTGGAAAGAGACCATCATGCCTGACATCAGAAGCAGATCCATGGCTTTATAAAACCGTTTGCCGCTCTTTCTGCAGATCATATACCCTGCCATAGAAGATGAGATAACAATCAAAATGACCGAAAGCAGCGTTACAATCGTACTGTTTTTTAATGTCACAAAGAAATTTGTTACTTCCACTGCCTTGCTGAAATTCTCCAAATGCAGGCCGGAGGGGAGCGATAAAATACTTTTTGCCGTCTCCATCGGTGTCTTGAAGGCATTTACGATAACGATGTAAAGAGGCGCCAGGAATATCACTCCCGCAAGAATCGTCAGAAGGGAAAGCAGCCCTTTGATTCGTTTACTTTTCTTTGACATCTACGCTTCCACCTCCAGTCTGCGCAAAGCCCTGGACAATCCGCCTCCGATCAATACCAGTGCAATGGTAAATACAACCGAGATGGCCTGCCCGTATCCTGCCTTGTTATAACTCATCAAATGATTGTATATATAGATACCGATCGTCTCTGATGCTCCTGCCGGTCCCCCCTGGGTCGCCGCATACGGAGTTGCGAATTCACGCAGCCCATAGGTCAGCGACAGGGTTATGCAGGTGGTAAATGCCGGTACAATCATAGGCAGCGTTACCCGGAAAAACTGCTGTATCCTGGTTGCTCCGTCCAGATCCGCCGATTCATATAATTCCTTTGGCACTGTGGTCAGAGAGGAAAGATAAACAAGCATATTGATACCCACATCAATCCACATATGGATGATGGCAATTCCGAGAATTACGGTACTCTTCTGCCCCAGAAGACTGTTTAATCCGAACAGGTTTCTGAACACATCGCGGAAAATGTAGCCCCAGATAAACACTGCCAGCACAACGCTGATCGCGGTAGGAAGGAAAAATGCAGTCCTTGCAAATGTCCTCCCGATAAATTTCCGGTTGATTGCCAGTGCAAGCAAAAGAGAAATGATATTCCCCGCAATCGTTGCAATCAAGGTATAGCAGATCGTGTTCTGCACGGGCTGCAGAATATCTTTATTGGAAAATATGTTGATAAAGTTTTTAAACCCAACATAATTTAGTTCTTTGCTGACCCCATTCCAGTCTGTCAACGCAATATGCAGCCCCGAAAAAAACGGAATAATGACAGAAAAGCCGAAAAAAAATAAGACCGGCAGCAAAAAGCTAAAATTTATCAGCTTACTTTTTACTTTTTTATTCATAGGTCTTCCTTTCCCGGACAGGCGCCACGGACGGTGCCTGTCCTGTGTCCACTATTCTATTTTTGCGCGGACAGAGCCGCTTCAAACCGCTCATCCAGCATCTCAATGGCCTCATCCACCGTCATATTTTCATTCATCAGAAGTTCCGTCTCCACATCCGTCACAATCGTCTGCAGCTCGTCGGACACGAACAGCTCAGAATACCCAGTCCAGTCAAACACCTTATCCGCATCAATATACTGCTGGACGTCATAGAGGATTCCATCTTCTTCCGTAACCTCTACGTTTTTACATGCAGAGATATCACCTTTCGTCTTTTGCTGCAGTGCCCCCATTTCCGGTGTAGAGAGCATTTCCAGGAATTTCAGGGCTGCATCTGCATTTTCTGAATCCTGATATACCGCAAATCCGCCAGGTGTAGAGCGAAGCGGCAGCATCGCTTCCTTAGAATCCTCCGTCAGCGGAAGCGGAAAGATTCCAAGATTTGCATCCGGATTGATTCCCATCACAGCCGCCGGGGTCCATGAGCCGTTGAGAATCATACCTGCATCCCCTACTGCCAGCATATTCAGCGCCGTATTCCAGTCTGTTCCAAAGGGATCATCATTGGTATACTGATACCGTTCTTTCATCCTCTGCAGAACCTCTGAAAAATGGCCTTCGTCCGCCGCCCAGGTTGTTGTTCCTGCTTCCAGGTTCAGACGGTTCTCTTTGTCATATTTTACAGTTGTTACCACGGAATCGCACTGCTCGTCACTGAACAGCACCCACTGCTCCTGGAACCCCGCTGCAATCGGAGTCTTTCCTGCTTCCTGTATCGTCCTGCAGGTATCGATAAAACCACTCCAGGTATCAGGCACCTGCTTAATTCCTGCTGCCTCAAATACATCCTTGTTATATATGACAAACATACCGCCCTGCGTAAAGGGCAGGCACCATGTTTTGCCATCGACGCTGCATGCCTCAACTGCACTCTCCTTGATATTTTCATTCAGCCATTCTTCCCCGGAAATATCCATACAAATTCCCGCATCTATAAACTCCTGTTTTTTATGGATATCATCAATAAAGAACAAATCGGGGACATCATCCGCCGCAATCTTATTGCGCAGCATGGAGTTGTAATCATCGCTGGAGAGCGTCTCCATATCAATCTTTACATCCGGATTTTTCTCTTCAAACTGTTCAATAGCCTGCTCCAGAAAACTGATCGCACTGTCTTCATTCATATCATGAATCAACGTCAGTTTTGTATCTTTGCGCTCTGCCGCATCTGATGAACCTTTCGCCCCGCATCCGGCAGCCATCCCCGCGATCATTACAGCAGCAAGCACAACACTTATTCCTTTTCGTTTCATAGATTTTCCTCCTCTTATTATGGGATTTCCTTTGTTGACTCTAATATAAACTTTTTTCTTTTATGGGTCATTTTAAAAAATTGCAGTTTCTTAAAAAATACTATCTTTATATTCAGAAACGGTTGTTCCCGTCACCTGTTTGAAAATCGTGGAAAAATAAGAGGCACTGGAGAATCCTACAGTCTCAGCAATCTCATGTGCTTTCATACTGGTGTTTTTCAGAAGCTTTTTAGCACCCTCGACCCTCACCTGATTGATATACTGGGTCAGCTTCATTCCCGTACTGTTTTTAAAAATCTTGCAGAGATAATTGGGTGTCAGCCCCATCTCTTCTGAGAGAATTTCCAGTGAAATCTCTTTCATATAATTTTTTTCAATATAATTCATAATCGCGGTGGCCTGCCTGCTGCTTCCGCCAGACCCGATCTGATTCTTCTGGCTGATCTTCAGAACCAGCTTTTCATAGTCTTCCAGCAATGCAGCCTCCATCTCCTGGATAGACCTGAACCTTCGGCACCAGCCTCTGTAATCACCTTCACACCCAGAATCATTTCAGGGTTTATATGTTCTTCTATAGAGATACGGTAGAAAATATGAAAAAGCAAAAAGCATGTTCTCTGAAGGCTGTTCTTATCGGGACGTGTCTGATAGAGGTTTTGAATGATCTGCTTTAACTGTGCCCGTGCTCTTTCCTCCTGGCCCTCATGGATCTCTTCCGCCAGATCCTCAATGGCAGCTTCCAGATTCTGCTCCGTCTTCTTCTGGTTTAAAGTGGAATAAAAAAACACTTTTTCATATCCTTCATACAGGCTCTGTTCCTGTGCCCTCAGCGCCTGCCGGTACAAAAGGGCAATATCACCGGGATTTTTAAAGCTGTCGCTGACTCCCATGGAAAATCCCGTAATATGCTGCCTTTTCATTTCCTGATAAATAGCAGTCACCTTCCGGGTCACATATTCGAAAATACGCATGGCGCTATTTTCATGCTCCAGACAGAACAGAACTGCCAGAGTCTCACCATCCATGGAAATGGTAAACTCCTGCTCTGATATATGTTCATTCAATATGTTCCGCGACTTTTCATAAGTCACCTCATCCGGATCAGGGAGTTTCACTGTCAGCACGGTCATATTGCCCGGTTTATCCGTCCTTCCGGTATATTCCCAGAATTTCTGCATATACTCCTGAGAATTCAGCTTATTTAAAAGCAGATTTTTTAAAAAGTCATTGGAAATAATGGAGAAATTCTCTGTTACAAACTGAGATTTTTTATATTCCTCTTTTTCCCGCTCAATTTCCGCCGCTATCTTATCCAGTATGGAGATAATTTCCTGCTCCTTCAGGTCATACTTCAGAATATAATCCCGGGCGCCCAGCTTCATTGCATCTTTCACAAAATTAAAATCATCATATGAGCTCAGAACAATGCATTTAATCCTGGGATAGCATTCCCGCACCTGCTTTAGCAGCTCAATTCCATTCATCTCCGGCATACTGATATCTGTGAGAATCAGATCCGGTATCTCTTCTTTCAGACAATCCAGCGCACATTTCCCATTCATAGCCTCTCCGATCACCTGAAATCCATATGCCTCCCAGTCCATAAAATTCCGGATTTCATAACGGTAAAACACATCGTCTTCTACAATCAATATCTTATACACCTGCCTGTGCCTCCTCTCTTGTCCGAAATAACGGAAGCCAGACCTCTACAATGCTTCCCCTTCCAGGTTCACTGATATAATTCAATCCATACTCTTCTCCAAAATATTGCTTGATTCGCTGTGACACGTTTGCCACTCCAATGCTATTCAACCCTTCATACCTTTCTTCCTGCACGGTCAGTATCGATTTTATTTTTTCCTGCGTCATCCCGACCCCATTATCTTCCACCGTCAGCCGGAGCTTTCCCTCTGAAACGGATGAAGTAATCCGGATTATCCCGTTTCCTTTGGATATCTCGATGCCGTGAAAAATTGCATTTTCCACCAGCGGCTGCAGGATAAAGTCCAGCATAATATATTCCTGCACGCCCTCGCACAGACAGTATTCTACAGCAAACTTATCCTCGTACCTGAACTTCTGCAGGGTAAAATAATTCCGGATATACTCCACCTCTTCCCTGACTGTGTGGTATTCTCCGTTTTTGCTTAATGATGCTCTGAGAAGTTCGATCAGCGCCGCCGTCATTTCTGCGATATGCTCCTGCTTTTCCATCTTCGCCATGCATTGAATTGACCCCAGTGAATTATAAAGAAAATGGGGATTGATCTGAGCCTTCAGTACCTGGAGTTTAAGCCTTTGTTTCGCCTGTCCTTCTTTATAGGCCGCTTCAATTAGCTCTTCAATCTTATCCGCCATATAGTTAAAACGCGTACACAGCATGCCGATTTCGTCAAGACTGGTGGGTTCGATATGCACTTTAAAATCGCCCTGTTCTACCTTCCGCATGTTCCGCTCAAGGTAATGGATATTCCGGCTCAGATTTCTTGAAACAGCATAGGAAAAAATCAATGATACAAGAATCGCCCCTACCGCAATCATCATAATATACCATTTAATTGATTTTGCATTTGCCATGAAAACATGCTCCGGTATCAAACAGTATATGTTCCACTCTGTACTGTTTTTGATGCGTTCTGCAAAAATATAACTCTCATTCTGGTAAAGAATACGCGATATATAATTGCCATACCGGTCTTCTTTCCTGCTCATACGGTTGTCTATTCCGTCTTCCATCTGAAAATCCCCGTAAATCATGGAACTCTCATTATTTTCGAAGACCAGGCTTTCATTGTCGATCATCCGGTTCCGGGACTGGATGGGCCGGAAGAAATCCTGAGCAATAGCAAAGACCACCGTTCCATACACCTGCCCCAATTGATTCTTCGTATCAATCATATTGCGCACCAGATAGACCTGATTTTCTTCTTCCTCCAGAAACCAGCATGTATTCTTTGCGCCCATCCGGTTCTCCGCCATTTCGAGAATCTCTGCCGCCCGTTCCTGGTTGATATTGCTGTCATTAAATGCCTTTGTATACCTCGCCCACCATGCCGGCTGTTCTCCCACCCCTTTTACGTAAAAAGCAGTGACTGGCACGGAGCTGCTAAAATGTTTATTGCCAAGTGTCCGGATGTTCTGCCTGTATTTTCCCGTACCTTCCTGCTTAATCTGCGGCTCCGGAGCCTTGATACACTCAAGAAACGCCTCGTCGGTCATAAGTTCATATGTGGTCTCCAACAAACTTTCTGTGCGGTTTTCTAAGTTATAGGATAATTGTTCCAGGAACTCACCGGTAAAACTGGCCGTATTTCTGAAGATAACCTGTACTGAAATATACTGAAAAACTCCTCCCAGCAGTAGAATCAAAAGCAGCATAGTACTTACATACGCAATAAAAAATTTGGAGCGGATTTTCAGTTTTTTTGCCCACAAACGGATTTTTTCTATCAGCTTCTGTGCCATATTCTGTTTTCCCCCTGTTCTCATCTGTATATTCCAAAAGGACAT
Organism: Clostridiales bacterium VE202-21; assembly: GCA_000509105.1. Classification (GTDB taxonomy): domain Bacteria; phylum Bacillota; class Clostridia; order Lachnospirales; family Lachnospiraceae; genus Faecalicatena; species Faecalicatena contorta. Next base: position 46,289 of record BAIF02000004.1, read on the forward strand.
ACAAGACCTCTTGTATGTCCTTAATTATACTATACCTCAAATCTTACAGGCCCGGTTATACCGCATTTCCAGTGATTACCTTTTATTACCAGTTTGATAATTAACCGGTCTCCTGTAACAATCCCCGGCAGTTCTACCCTCATGCGGCTTCCTTCCACGCCGTGTTTCTCCAGATAATAACGTTTCTGAATGCGGTTCATGTAATCACGCATGGAGATTAAGATTTCTGCCTCCCCGGTAATCTCCTCGAACACCACTGCTCCGGTCTTTCCCGCCTCCAGATCCGGCATATCCGGCTCCATACAATAAATAATATAGCCGCCGCCTCTTGTAAAGTAGAAGGGCATCTGGCGGTCCAGCATCGATGCGCTCTCCAGGCTCTTTCTCCAGTAAATATAATTGTCATCTGTGGTATAGGCGTAGATGTCCGGTTTCTCCTGGTAAATATGAGACATAAACCAATCGTTAATATACGGATTGCCGACACTCACAGACCTTTCCCAGGCAGGCTCTTGTTTCTCCGCCCGGCCAGACTCTTGTTTTCTCTCCCGGGCAGGCTCCTGTTCCCCTTCCCGAACCAAATATAGATTTACGCAGCAGTCCGCTTCTTTCAGCATGCCAGAAATCCTGATTTTCAACACACCTGCTTCTGTCCTGCACCGAAAAACCGCCATTCCTTTTCCTTTATACAGACACATAACCTCTTTCTCCGGAAAGCAGCTGCAATAAGGATCCGCATTATCCGTGCACACACACTCTGCCAGTTCATTACATGCTGTTTCAAAAATATGGGATGCCGTGGGTACCAGATTTCCTTCTGTATCTATGGCCTCCACCCGGACCGTAACCAGGCTTCGCCGTCTGCAGGATATTCTGTCTTTTCCGGGCAGACCCGGAAGGCATACGCCTCGCCGCTTGTCCGTATTTTTGCTGTTACCCGGTCCGCTCCGCGGATTCCCACTGCTTTCAGTTCACCTGGTTCATAAGGAACCTTGAAGACCGCATGCTGCCGTTTATCTACCACTGCCTCGGCCTGCTTTCTCCCATTCACATACAGCAGAACTTTATCCATATTGCTGCATACTACTACCTCCCGCATTGCTTCTTCCGTGGGATTCCAGTGTCCGCATATATGGAGAACGGGGTCTTCCCTCCAGCGGGCTGCATATTGATAAAAACCGTCTTTTTTGTCTCCATTTATATTCAGCGGACAGGCATCTGTAAAGAACCCCAGATTTCTGTGCTCTCCCCGGTAATCCTCACCGGCCCAGGCAAAAGTCCCGCCATAATAAGGATGGCTTTCCCCGAACTCCAGTGTTTCATACGCCCCCTCGCTTCCCGAAAAAGGATTGCCGCATTCTACTACAGTATCCGCCAGGCAGAGCATCTCCGAACCGATGATCGGCTTGTTTGGATATCTCTTATGGATCTCTTCCAGCTTCCTGTGATTATAATTGACTCCGATCACATCGACCGCATCGGCTGCCGTCCTTTCGCCTTCTCTGTCCGCTTCTGTGAGGCCGTCATGCATAGCCATCGTCACCAGCCTGGACGGGTCCAGTTCCCGGATCCATCCCTTCATCGTCTGCGCAATCCGGTAACCCCGCTCCTCTTTCTGCCAGGGCTCCTCATTTCCCACTGACCAGAGAATAACGGATGGATGGTTTCTGTCCCTTCTGACCAGATGGCGCAGATCTTCTCTTCCCAATTCTCCCGTGTCAAAACGCCGGGTCTCCTCCATGACCATAATTCCATATAAGTCGCACAGATCCAGCAATTCCCTTGCCGGTGCATTGTGGGAACACCGGTAAGCATTTGCCCCCATCTCCACCAGATGCTGTATTCTGCGTTCATAGACCGAGGCATCGACTGCCAGCCCCAGATTGCCTTCATCCTCATGAAAACAGAATCCCCGGATTTCTTTTCGTTTTCCATTGATAAAGAATCCCTGCTCAGCGTCAAAATGAATCTCCCGAAAGCCAAAACGCTGGCACAGACTGTCCCTGATCTCATGTTCCCGGCTCAGCTCCAGATCCAGCAGATAACAGTTTCCCTCATGGATATCCCAGAGAGCCGGAGCTTCCACTGTCATCTCCATGCTGAGGCATGCCCTGGTGTTATTTGGATGTATCCCCTGGCAAATGTATGCTTCCCGCTCTGCCGCCAGAATTCCCTCTGCAGAAAAGATACGTGCTCTGACCGTGCAGTTTCCTGTTCCGCCATATCGGGCATTTACCTCAAAATTGACTCTTACTTTCCACTTCTCTTTTGATTCCGAACTCCCCGCCGTCCCGGTCTTTTCTTTTACCTCCGGAAGATCCGACGCTCCGGTCTTTTCTGTTACTTCTGAAGGCTCCGCATCCCCGGTCTTTTCTGTGAGAATCTGAACTTCTTTTGAATCCAGATACAGCAGGTCTGTTATTTCCAGCCACGCCTTGCGGTACAAACCACCGCCCTGATACCACCATCCCTGCATCCATGTATGATCCAGAAATACTGCAATCAGATTGACAGAAGCGCCAAACCTCACTACATTTGTAATATCAATTTCCACATCACAGTAGGAGGACATCTGTTTCCTCATCAGGCAGCCATTCACCCATATTTTGCTCTCCCCGGTTATTCCGTCAAAATGTAAAATAATACGCCGTTCTTTATCCCTGGCATCAAGACAGAAAAACTTCCTGTACCAGCAATTTTCCGCGTCGAGATATCCATTGTAATCTCTGGCCTGTGGATTCAATTCCTGGAGCACTTCAAAATCATGGGGCAGCGTTACCTCCGCCCAGCCATGGTCGTCATAGGACATTGCAGCAGGCGAAACCTGTGCTCCGGTCTTAGTCAGATGATATGCGTCATATTCCATATCTGCTTTCATTTCTTTTGTAAATTTCCATCCCTCATTCAGATGGATGATTCTTCTACTTTGATGCAAGGCGGTATATTTCATAAACATCCTCCGGTGTCAGCGCGATATATGCGTCGCCATAATCTTCTGTACAATTGATACGCTCAGAAAGCATTTTACCGTCTTTCTCAAAATCAATGCCAAGCTCGGATAAGGTAACCGGCAGCCCCACGCCTGCAAAGAATTCTTTTGTCTTTCGTATCGCAGCGTCCACCGTCTTCTCCGGATGGTCCACATTGATATCCAGGTTCCAGACTTCCCTTGCATAGCGCAGGAGCAGATGAAACTTCTCCTTCTTCAGATACGTCATCCATGCCGGAAGAATGACGGAGAGCGCAGCACCATGCGTCACATTATAGATTGCCCCCAGATCCTCCGCAATGGTATGCAGCCCCAGATTGGTATACAGGCCCATCGATGCAAATTTTCCCATAGCAAGGGTGCCGCAGAGCATCAGCTGGCTCCGCGCCTCGTAATCATCCGGTTTTTCCAGCGCCGCCGGGAGATATTCGATAACCGTTTTCATCACACTCTCGCTCAGCCTGCTGGTCAGCTTCATATCCTCAATTCTTCCAAGATATGCATCACAGATATGGGCAAAGATGTCACATGCCCCGCACATTGTCTGGTATGCCGGAACGCCAAAAGTAAGCTCCGGATTCAGCAGTGCAAACCTGGGCCTCATTTCCGTACAGCCATATCCGATTTTGGATACTTCCTCCGTATTTGTCAGTACAGCAAAGGGACTGGTCTCGCTGCCTGTCCCCGCAAGTGTCATAATAGCCCCCACCGGAAGGACCTCATCCGGCCTGGCCTCTCCACTGTATACCTCCCAGATATCCTTCTCGAGGCGGGTCCCAAGGGCAATGGCTTTTGCCACATCAATGCAGCTCCCGCCGCCGATTCCCAATGTCATCCCCACTCCCTGTTCCTTTGCAGTCTGTATTGCTTCCCTCGTTTTGTCCAACAGAGGATTGGGAACCACATCATTGTATTCCACTACCTTCAGCCCTTCCGCTTCCAGATAGCCGATCACCCGCTCCACCAGAGGGCGCAGCGGCCCCTCTGCATAGGATACTGTCATAACCGTATCCGTCAGCGCAAACTCCCTGCACAGCTTTCCGGCCTCTTCTTCCACACCAGTTCCCCAATAAAGCCTTGTACCATTTTCAAACATAAAATTTGCCATAAGAACCCTCCTGATATTACACAACTAATTTCTGAACCAATGGTAACATCAGAATGTGAAAGAGGCATTTAAAAAAAGAGGGATTCCTTTTAAAATATTATAATAACTAAGTGTGCAGGTACTCCCATGCTTTGCTTTATACCACTCTGTTCTTCGACTCAAAATACAACAATGCAGAGCAGTATAGTGCAATCAGCACCGACGAAAGTAAAATCCCCGCCACAATATCAGTAAACCAATGGACACCGGATATAAGCCGCCCGATTACAGTTGCTGTAATAATGAGGACGGATACAATATCCGACATCCAAAGCCAAGCTTTCCTTTCTCGCAGATAATAATGAAACTGCAGCATGGCTGTAGCCATAATACAGTTTACAAACATAACATGGGAGGAGGGAAACGATGCTTCTAAACTTTCCGAAAGAATAATGGGTCTATCATTGACAACCACCACCTCAAAAAACAAATAAACAGCAATAACCATAACGTAAAATACGCCCAACAGTAAAATCCTGCAATCGACTTTCTGAATGCTTTTCCGCTTTATAAGCTGGAATAGCCCTAAAACCGCAAACCCCAGAGCAAATACTATTGCGAAAACTCCAAGCCAGTCAGTAATATCATACCATAATAGGTTTACACCGAAAAATTTAAACACGCACTGGTTGACAGACGCAAGGCCAACTTTTGAGCGATCCGGACCGACAGGCTGTACATCCACGGTTTTGACCATAACAGTAAAAAGTATAAAGATTAAAAACAATCCCCCTGTTATGATAAGATACTTCTTTAATTTCTTTTGCATAATCAATCTTCCTTTCTTTTGCGGAAATAATCTATTTGCAAGCTGCATTTGGATTATCTTCCAGCAGTACCAAAAGGACAAGAAACCTCTCGTCACAATAGAAAAAGGCCCCGACACTCTTCGTGTCAAAGGGCCTTTTCTCAATGATTTAAGGCTGATCTGCCTGTATCTGCTTCCATAGTAAAAATACTTTCACTCCAAAAAATAAAAATAATAGAATCGTTGCATATGGCTCTCTTGCGGCTGCAAACAAACAGATGGCTGCCGCGCCGGCCGCAATCGAAATTTTAGTAAAATAACGGAACAATAACTCCTTCTCAATATAAATGAATATAAGTCTGGCAATGCCAAGACCGATTAAAAATGTAAAGACAGCCCAATAAATAGTACGGTCTATATTGGGAGTATGGGTATTAGCCAGCAGATTCACTGAGTAAACATGGTTCCCTTCCGGTTTTCCATAAATCGGAAGTAATATAAATGCAACAGACAAAACATCGACGATCCCGCTGATAACCATGTAGATCTTTTTAAGATTAGAACGGTTCTCAGTTTCTGCCAGGGTAATCAATTCATCACTTGATAATAATTCATCAATTGTAACTGAAAAAAGTTTTGATATGCATTTTAAAGATTCGATGTTTGGATAGCCCCTGCCACTTTCCCACTTTGATATAGCTGTCCGTGATACATACAGCTGCTCTGCAAGCTGTTCCTGCGTAAGATTGTTATTCTTTCTAAGTTGCTGCAGCTTTTCATTAAATTCCATTTGTATCCCCTGTCCGTTATTTGTATTAGGCTTCTAAGGCAACAGATTCTTCGATAAACTCCCCGCTGCTTTTTCATTTTTCTGAGGTTTCGACGTATACCTCCTGCAATTTATTGTATACATATTATAACGTTTTATCAACACTCAAATTCGATGTACCGAAAATGGATGTCAGGAGCGCCAGTCTCTACTACGAAAAACTAACTCAAAAATGCATCACGAATCGTAAGAAGCTGCAATCTGCAAAATGATCTAGTAACTTAATCGAACATTTTTACAATGTTTGGTCATGTCTGATATAATAAAATAAAAACCCGGGAGGTACATATGAAAAATATATTAGTAGTCATAGGCGGCGGCAGAGCAAATGGAAATACAATGCAGCTGGCAGATTCCTTCATTGCAGGTGCAAAAGAGGCGGGACATCAGGTGGAGAAAATATCATTATTAAAGAAAGAGGTTAAGGGCTGTCTGGGATGTAATGCCTGCCGGTTTGGAAAACCATGCATACAGAAAGATGATTTTCATGAAATGATTCCTAAGATAAAAGCTGCCGATCTAATAGTTTTTGCATCCCCGCTGTACTTCTGGACAATTTCCTCCAGGTTAAAAGCATTTATTGAACGCTTCTACTGTATTGCAGAGGAAGATGACAATCCGCCTTACGGCAGATATGAAAAATATCCGGTAAGAGACAGTGCACTGTTAATAACATCTGCTGATGACCTGTTTTGGACATTTGAGCAGGTAACTTCCTATTACAAATTTGCTATTGTAAATTATATCGGCTTCCACGACAAGGGCATGCTGTTAGCAGGCGGATGCGGAGATACAAACGGAAAACCCAGAATCAGCGAAACTGGCCATCTAAAAGGTGCTTACGAATTCGGGAAATCACTATACAACGCGTAATAGCGGACTGAAGAGGGACAGATACGCTACCCAGGCCCTCTCCCGCGCCGCCACTCCTTCCGCCCGGGTGCGCCCAGCCTGTGAGGAGCGGGACTTCAGCCGCGGGCCGGGAAACTTCCCTGTCCCTTTCCGCGGGCATAGAGCGCGCCGTAGTTTCACTTGAGAAAAACCACATCGGACTGGAAGGCTAAACTCTGCTTCCGAAGCAGAGTTTAAGCCGGCTTGAGCCGCGCAATTCATCAGAATTGCACGGTGAATGCCGGTGGTGCCTTCCAATCCGATGTGGTTTTTCTCTAGTGAAACTTGGCAAACGGACAGCCTGCGGAAAGGAACAGGGAAGTTTCCCGGCCCGCGGCTGAAGTCCCGCTCCTCACAGGCGTCCCCCCATTATCTCGAGTCCGCCACAGCCTTATACATAGCGAGAAGATTCTCCGGCGGTACGTCCGGCATGATGTTGTGTTCCTGATTGAACACGAAGCCGCCGCCCGGCCCGAAGATATCGATCATTTTTCTTGTGTAATCATATACTTCCTGCGGTGTGGAACGGTTTAATACGGATCTCGTATTACATCCGCCGCCCCAGAAAGTGATGTCTTTTCCAAATTCTTTTTTCAGGGTCGCAGGGTCCATCTGGTAAGCGGTTGTCTGTACCGGATTGAGTACATCGTATCCCGCATCGATCAGATCTCCTATGATCGGATATATGGAACCGCAGGAATGTAAAAATGTCTTCATACTACTGTTTTTGTGGACATACTCATTCAGCTGTGTGTGGTAAGGCTTGAACAGCTCTCTGTATTTCTCCTGGGACATAAACATTCCCGTATCCATCCCCAGATCGTCTCCGAATCTGAGAATATCCACGATGTCGCCCACGGCGTCACATACGCAGCTCAGGGTAGCCAGATGTCTTTCCATCAGCTGATCCACAAGCGCTTTTACATTTTCCGGATCCGCATAAATATCCATAAGGAAGTTATCCATCCTGCGCAGGAATGTTCCCCACTCGAACAGGTTGCATCCGCAGGTAATCATCAGTGCCTTGTCCGTGCTCTTTCTCAGTTCGAGGGTGCGCCTTCTCAGTTCGCTGTAAAATCCCTTCTCCCCGGCGTGATCCCACGGACTGTGCACAAGAGCGCTCCACAGAACCTTGCCCATCTGATGATCCAGATCGGAATAATCATCCGGGTAGTCGTCCACATACGGGAAATATGTCTGGTCGAAAAAGGTTGCTCCGACCGGCATTTTAGCTATCTGGGTTCCTTCTTTGTCTACAACGATGTAGTTGCCGTTCTCCTGCCGTTTCGGCCGGAACCATACCGGGTACTGTCCGATAGAACCATCTGCCAGGGTCACGTCATACCAGTCGCTGTCTTTTTCATTAAACACGCGTCCGATATCGATGACATCCACCCCAAACTCGTCAATCAGATTCTGTTCCGGTATAACGACCTGCTGCACTACGTCATAGATCCGGGTGTGCCCGTCTGTAATGCCCATATGCTTTTTCAGATTATTATAGGCAATCGCCGAGATCCCCGAGCTTGGTGTTGCCCCCAGATCCAGCGGCACATAATCCGGTTCTTTATGGTCTATTGCCGCCATCACACGCTCTCTTGAATTCATACCAAAACCTCCGTCCTTAATCTAAATGATAGACCTCTTCCATCTCAGCCCACCACTCGCCTTCTTTTCTCTCTTCGAGCGGCTGCTGGAACGGCATTACCAGATCCCACCACTCCTGGGTCTTCGGGTCTGCTGCCATTTTGTCCATATCTGCTTTATAATCGTCTCCTGTATACTCATAATATGAGAACAGTAATTCGCCGAAATTATAGATAGAATAATTGGAGATATTGCATTCCTTAATCATTGCATTAATTTCCGGCCATATATGTGCATGATGATATTTGTAATCATCCAGTTTTTCCTTTTTCACTCCTATGATAGAACCATATCTCTGCATTGCTGCACCTCCGATTTTATACTTTATTCCGCAGCTCAGCTGCTGATCTGCCCGCAGGACATGCATTACGAGGTGCCCTTTGGGTATATTTTTCTCCGTTTAATATACTTTCTGTGCCTCTTCAAACAGGGCATGGATATTAGCTGGCGGTACATCCGGCATAATTGCCTCGTGGCTTGGTGAAATAATCAGTCCTGTAGGGAAGATTTCACGCAGTTCTTTTACTTTATTGCGCACATCCTCAGGGCTTCCGTTTACAAGCAGGTCCTGGGTATCTACGCCGCCGCAGAATGCAACCTGATCACCGAATTTTTCTTTCAGCCTCTTGGCTCCATGCCTGTTGCCAGTGCCTGAATCGGGTGTACAATATCCACACCGGCTCCAATCAGATCCGGAATTACATCTGCGATAGAGCCGCAGGAATGGTAAATTACTTTTACGCCGTAGCTGTGTGCCTGCTCAACAAGGCGTTTACATCCCGGAATAATAAACTGGCGCACCATATCAGGTGATAACATCAGGCCTCTCTGACTGCCCATGTCGTTTCCAATCAGGACTGCATCCAGTTTACCTTTAGTCGCTTCAAAAAAGATCTTATTGGCCTTCAGATAGAATTCCATGACCTTTTCATTGACTGCTTCATAAATCTCAGGATTTGCAATCATATTCATCAATGCAGTTTCCATGCCAAAAGCGGCGCAGGTATCCTGGAAGTGAGCTGACCAGAGGATTCCCAGTCTCACTTTTCCTTCCGGTGCTGCCTCGACACGGCGCAGACACTCTTCGGGATCAATGTATTTTTCAGGATCCGGCCATTCAAAGAAGTCCAGATCTTCCAACTCCTCGGCATCCTTAAAACATCCGTCTGCCGTCAGGGTCCGGTCCTCCGCATCTACATCGCCGTCCATATACCAGTCAAATGCGGCATAGATGGCGCTTGCGGTCGGTGACTTGTACGGGACTTCCACTGCATAAAAATCATCGCCTACCGCCAGTTTTAACTCATGCATATCCTTAACGCCATAATATTCAAATAATGCCGGCTGTGAAAATATATCCGGCATGCCAAGCCATGCTGCCGGGCGGTCTACCGGTTTCCTCTCAACTGTTGCCAAAAAACGTTCTTTACTGTTCATCTGCCTCTCCTCTTTCACAGGTCAGGCGGAGGTTGATATACCATCCTCCGCCCGACCGTTATCTGCTATTTCATTTTTACTAATTCTTGCTTACCACTGACATGGGAGGAAATCCTCTACATTGTCAGCGCTGATAATGTCTGTTCCGATGTAAGCTACTCTCGGGATTTCTTCTCCGCAGAAGTACTCGGACATTGTTCTTACTACAAGACCTGCATCTGCCTGGCATGACTGATAACTTGCGTATTTCAGCTGTCCGCTCTGGATCAGCTCTGCGCCCTGTTTTGAAATACCAGCTGCTACGATAACGATATCTTCACGTCCTGCTGCTTTACAAGCTTCTGTTGCACCGATTGCCTGGTCAGAATCGTCTGCAAGTACGATTGCGTTCAGGTCGTCGCCATATTTTGTGATCCAGTCAGATACAACCTGTTTTACAGCGGAAGCCTCAAATCCTGGTGACTGAACGTCAAGAGATTTGATGTCAGGATATTCTTCTGCTAATGTGGACATTGGTCCGAATGTACGTGCATAGTATGGTGATGTTCCTACATTATGTGTGATGTAGCAAACGCCGCCTTTTCCGCCAAGCTCTTCACCGAGTTTGCTTGCCAGGTTTCTCATCTGATACCAGTCGTTCGGGCCTGTGTAAGCCAGAATGTTGTTCATTGCATCTGCTTCCGGAAGTGTGTTACAGCAGAATGCAGGGATTCCTGCTTTTGTGATCTTCTTGAACTGCTGTCCTGCATGGTCAGCACTTACAGGAATTACAACGATTGCGTCCGGGCTCTCATTGATTGCCTGGTCAACATATCCGTCCTGTGTTGACTGATCCCAGTTCGGATCATATACGTCACATGTCATTCCAACTGCTTCACAAGCTTCCTCAAAAGCTTCCTGATAGCATGTTGTCCATGCGTGTGCGCCGTGTACAATTACGATAACGTGTTTGCCCTTCTGTCCGTCTGCAGGAGATTCCGGGAATTTTGAGTCATTTGCATCATCCCAGTCAAGGTACTCATAATAATGCCATTTATTAATATCTGAGTCCTCCAGTTTTTCCAGTTCTTCTGCATCACCCTTTGCTTCCGGTACATCAAATGTTGTTCCTTCTTCCATCAGCGGATGATTGTCTGTTGTTTTGAGTTCTTCAATTGCCTTTGCTAGAAGTTCTTTGGATTCTGCCAGGTTATCCCCGCCCTTTGAATCCTCTGTCTTTGCATCTGATTTTCCAGAATCAGAATCTTTAGAACTGTTTCCGCAACCTGTCAGGCTGACTGCGCTTACCAGCATAAGCCCGCTGAGCAATACTGCTACATACTTTTTGAACATTTTTCTTCCTCCTTTTGTTTTCCTTAGGTTTCTTATTAAAAACATGTCCCGCATGTTTCTAATCTGAGTTACTTTCTGAACCTGCTCGGATTCGAGAACCTGGCCTATGAAGCCTTGCCCAGCTCCTTCATGGCCTCTTTATGCAGGTTCGGCCTTGTACCAACTGTCTTGTTTCTGTTGTACAGAGCAATTGTTTCGTAAACGATACATGCAATCAGGATTGCTGCAATAACAAGTACCTGAATTTCTGTCTTCTTGAAAATAGCTTTCAGGAGCGCAATGGCTACCAGTGACACCCATGTCCATACAACGCTTCCCTTTCCTCCATTGATTGCAGTACCACCAATAATGGTTGCTGTCAGTGCGATCATCAGAGGGCTGATTCCTTTTTCGCCCATTGTAATACCGGCTGTTCCTGAGTAGATACCGTTCAGCGCTCCGCCCAGTGCACATGCCGCTGATGAAATAACGAATGCCAGTGTCGTGACTCTGTCACTCTTAATACCTGCCAGCCATGCTGTCTCAAGGTTACCGCCGATCATATAGACATTCCGTCCGAATCTTGTGTAACGGAGCACAATCATAACTATGAATACAACAACTGTCGTAATCAGGAAGTAGGTTGAAAACGGCAGGAAGGAAAGCAGATTGTCATTCAGAACATCACTGAATGCATAATCTTTTCCAATACTCAGCTCTTCTCCGCCTGTATAGATGTACATGGAACCTTTTAATACAAACTGCATACCGAGTGTTGCGATGAAGGAATGAATCTTCAGCTTTGTTACAAGGAAACCGTTGATACATCCAACCAGAACTCCGACCAGTGTTGCAATCAGGATACAGACAGCCCAGGGAAGACCCGGTTTGTCATGCAGTCCCAGACAAAGCAGCGCTGCAAACGTGGACATATACATAATCGTCAGATCCATATGTCCTGCAATCATACATGTTGTAAATCCCAAGCCCAGCCAGATTACAAGGCTTCCGTTTCCTGTAGCGGCACTAATGTTGTACATGGTATAGAAGTTATCTACAAAAAGACCAATAATCAATATCAGAGCCAGGAAAAGATAAGATCTGTTTTCATTAATAAAATTTGCATTAATTTTAAATTTCTTATTTTTCATTATGCTCTACCCAACTTTCTGTTAGAATATGTATTCAGCCAAACGATAAACAGGAATACAAGACCCTGTACCAGGTATTTCTCATAGGTTCCAAGACCAATCCATGAAAGGATGTTGTTGAGGATACCATAGGCTAATACGCCTCCAAATGTTCCAACTACTGAACCTTTTCCTCCGTTTAAGAGGCATCCGCCCAAAAGTACGGCTGTCAGACAGGAGAAATCGTATCCGGTTCCGTTTTCGTAGGATGCTGTCTTACGCAGCGCTGCGAAGAAGATCCCGCCGATGGAAGCACAGACACCGTTGATGATGTAAGCGGTAATCAGTGTTTTTGCACAATTGATTCCGGAGAATTTTGCTACTTCATAGTTTGTACCGATAATTTTCAGCTTCTGGCCAAATTTAGTCTTTGCATGTATAAACCAGGCAATAACCATAATAACGATCATGACAATCGCCATCAGGGAAATATACTTTCCGATATAAGTTCTGGCAATGGAAAAGAATGTGCTTGCTGCATGCTGCGCAAAATCAGTGTCCTTTGCTACCTTATCCGCATAGAGCTGTTTTCCTTCCCAGATTACACGTACGATACCGGAAAGCAGAAGGTTGAAGCCCCATGTCCAGATGATCGGGTTCGCTCTGAGCTTACCAATCATGAAACCGTTGATGAAACCGATTACCACACCGGATAAAATACCGATCAGCATTGCAACCGGGAAACCAAAGTTAATAGTCTGCACTGTCATCATACCGCCCACAGCCATGGTAAGCGGAATGGACATATCGGTCATGTTACCGGAATATGTAATGAAAATAAGTCCCGCACTGACCATACCGATCAGTGCAACCGCCTCCAGGATGGACTGGATATTGCTGGCGGCGAAGAATGTACCTTTTGATACAATCATACCTATAATAATTAACGCAACTACAACAACGTAAATACCCAACTTATTAAAAATAAGACTGAACTTGTTGATCTCTTCTTTTCGTGTATCTACCTTGGGCGCGCCTGGATTTGGATTGTTATTTATTTGTTCTGACATGATACGTACTCACCCTCCCCATTAGCTGCAATCAACAGTGAATTCTCATTGATACCTTCTTTTGGAATCTCGCCGATAATGTGGCCTTCTCTTAAGATTACCGCGCGGTCGCAGAGGCCTACAACCTCCGGCAGGTCACTGGAAAGCAGGATACATGCATTTCCCTGTGAAACATATCTCTTAACCGCATCGTGGATAACCTGTTTTGCATTGACATCAACGCCTCGTGTAGGCTCATCCAGAATCAGAATGTCAACATCTGCCGCCAGCCATTTTGCCATCAGGACCTTCTGCTGGTTACCACCGGAGAAGCTGTTTACCAGTCTGTCTCTGTCTGCTGGATATACACTCATTTCGTTGATCTTTTCATCGATCAGCCCGAACTGTTTCTTACCGTCATAGATAATGCCAGGGCCGCATCTGTCAATAATACAGGATGTTACATTGTCTGCAACCGTCTGAGGAAGCGCCAGTCCTACGACCTTTCTGTCCTCTGTCAGATACCCGATTCCGCCCTTGATGGCTTCTCCGAGATCCCGGAAGTGAACTTCTTTTCCATGGATGTACTCTTTTCCTCCGTCGATCTTGTCAACCCCTGTCAGGCCTCTTGCGATCTCGGTACGTCCGGAACCGGCAAGCCCGCAGATAGCGAGGACTTCACCCTTATGAAGTTCAAAGTTTACGTGATGATAGAATCCCCATCTTGTAAAGTCTTCCACTTTCAGTACTACTTCATCGGTAACCATGCTCTTATGGTCTGCATAGAAGCTCTTTACAGGCTCACCAACCATGCATTCTACCAACTGTTCTGTATTGGTCTCTGAGATCGGGAAAGAGTCAACCAGCTTACCATCTCTCATGACTGTAACCATATCTGCAATCTCGAAGATCTCACTTAAGTGGTGGGAAATATATACAATAGCCAGTCCCTGTTTTTGAAGATTTCTTACGATCTCAAACAGTTTGTTGACTTCCTCGCTTGACAGTGCGGAAGTAGGCTCATCCATAACCAGGATCTTCGGTTCAGAACCGAGTACCTTTGCGATCTCAACCAGCTGTGCATCACACTGGCTGATCTCGGATACGTCCAGCGTCGGATCGATATCATCCAGGCCGACACGGCTCAGCAGCTTCTTAGCTTCCTCGATTGCTTTCTTCTTATCAATGAACAATGCGTTCTTTTTCGGAAGGCGCCCAACAAGAAGGTTTTCATAGATGGAAATTCTGCGCGCCAGTGATAATTCCTGGTACACCATTCCTATTCCATATTCTTTTGCAAGGTTCGGTGTGTGGAGATCTCTCTTTTCTCCATTGATATAGATCTCTCCTGTATAATCATTGAAAAGACCCGCAAGCATTTTCATCAGAGTGGATTTACCAGCTCCGTTTTCCCCCATGAGGGCATGTACCTCCCCCGCTCTCACCCGGAAATCGACTTTATCAACAGCCAGTGTTCCGGGAAATCTCTTGGACACGCCACGCATGTCCAGTGCATACGCTTCATTCTTAGATGCGTTACCCATGCTGATTAACTCCTTTCGTGTTGCTATTTATTGATTTCACCACCGGCAAATCCTAAAACATAACTGTGGCGTTTTACTTTGGCAGTATCCAGCAGATTCTGATACCATTTATCATGCGCTTCTATGCGCATATCTTCCTCTGCTTTTACCTGCCATGCCTCAGCACCTTCGCCGGCGTAATAAACCACATGAAAACCGCTTTCTGTGTATATGACACTGCAGTCTCCAGGCTTGCGCCCATCGTCAAACACCCATTTATCAATTGCATCATCCAGAGTGTCTCTGGTCAGATTCTCAAATGTTCCGTCTGAATCTGATGCAGACTCATATTCTGAAGCAAGAGCTTCAAAACTTTTCTCTGTTTTATCACCTTTTTCCCATGTCTCTTTCAGCTCTTCCGCTTTCGCACAGGATTCTTCATACAGCCTGTTTACTTTATCTTCATAATCATCAGCGCTGCTGTCCTCAAGCGCCGGATCAACCGGGAAGCAGACATCTGTGATGCTGGCTGTCGGATAACTGCTCTCGTTCCTGCTGTGGAACACCATTACATAATAACCTGAACCGTCATCTATGACATTAAGATCGCCGTCTTTTCGATCTGAAGAAAAAAGCCATTCTCCGTAGGAGAAATTCGGATCATAGTATGCGTCATCAAAAGCATAATAGGTTCCGTAATCTTTATATTCACTGCTGACTTCTTTTAGTTCCCCGCCTTTTTCCACCTTGTCATGAATCTCCTGCGCTATGGCAAAGGCATTCTGTTTTTCTTCCTGGGTCGGCTCTGTATCTATATCGCTGGCTTTCACATAAAAACGTTCATAGTTGACAAATGTATATTCCGGAAGATGTTCTTCATAATACTCTCTGATCTCATCCTCACGGAAACTAAAGTCAGCCTTTACCTTATCGCTGTACTCCGCCGCCAGATGGGAATATGTGAGATGCTTCCTGTAAAGCTCTTCCGTCATGCCGCTGCCGTATATATTTTCCAAATACTTATCTATACTGATTCCGGCATTATCAGCGCTGCTTTTTATATCTTCCAGTGCAGTATCAATCTCTTTCTGCGCCTCAGTGCTCAGTCCAAATCCTTCTTTCTCAGCCAGAGCAGCCGTTCTTAGAACGCTGGACATAGACTCCACGGTCTGATCCTCAAAATATTCGAACCAGGACTGATGATCGTCATAGGGCTGGTCTTTCAGAGATGTGCTGTCATCAAACATATACTCTCTGAACTCACTGTGTTCATCCAGATAGGAATTATAATAAGCATAGTAGTAATAGTTAAATTCACACAGCTTATACCCTTTCCCGTCTATCGTCACCGCAGGAAGGAGCTTGACCGGCGCCCCGCTTTGAAAAAACAAAGCTGCAAGAATTCCAACGATCAAAAATACTCCGAGTACCACTGCAAAAATTGTGATCTGCCTGTTCTGGCGCTGCTTTTTTGCCTGATGTTCCTGTTTCTTTGTGCCCCCGCTGTTGTTGATTTTTCTGCTCATAGCCACCTCTTATCAGCACAAAGGCCTCTTTATCTGTTATCCAAGGATCTCTTTTACTTTTTCCGCAAAGGCTTTCCCCAGTTTTTCATGGTATTCAGCCTCCATATGTACCCCGTCCCTGACGGATGCCTTTCCATATTTGGATGCGTCTATAAAGTGCACACCGTTTTCTTTTGCAAATGCCTCATATGCTTCTGCAAACCTTTCTGAACGCTCAACCGCGCCTTCTCCGAACATATCCAGAAAGAGCGGAACATCCTTGTAAGACGGATCAATCAGGAGGGGAGCTGCCAAGAGTACTTCCGGCCTGTTTCCTGCCATCGGCACCGTTTTAACCGCGTTCAGATAGCGTCCGAATCCGAATGCTATGGTATAAGGATCTACCCCGAATCTGGCCTTCAGATCGTTCGTCCCGAGCATCAGGATAATCAGGTCAAGCGGGGACTGTGAATCCAGGCAGGCCTCAAAATAAGCGATGCCGGAAAGTCTGTTTTCGACTGGATCGTCGTGGACAGTGGTCCTTCCGTTATATCCTTCTTCAATAACCTGATACTCATTTCCCAGTTCAGCCGCCAGAATCCCTGTCCACCTGACATCGTCCGGATGTCTGGTCCCTTCAGCCGGAACGGCTCCCCAGGTGTTGGAATCCCCGAAACAAAGTATTCTCTTTTTCATACTGCTGTTTCCTCCTTCAATTCTTCAAGTACGCCCCGGCGTACCTGCGGCGGGCCGCGCGTCATGCTCCGCATGACACAATTAATCTGCGCGCCTCTCCCATCCGCCGGAGGCTTTACTGCTTGTTAGATAAATTTTTTTCGTGCTTCATACAAAGCAATGATATTTTCCACAGGAACGTCGCCCTCAAAATCCTGGCTCGGCCCCAGAATATATCCTCCATCCACATTCATCGTCCTGATGATGTATTCCGTCTCCGCCCTGACCTCCTCCGGTGTCCCGAAAGGCAGCAGGTTCTGTGTGTCCACACCGCCCTGAAAGCAAAGCTTGTCTCCGTATTCCCGCTTTAATGAATCGACTTCCATTCCCTTTACCTTCTGAATCGGCTCCAGTCCGTCAACCCCGCATGCAATCAGGTTTGGAATAATCTTCCTGACCGCCCCGCAGGAATGCTGCAAGTAAAAACAATTATATTTATGTGCCAGCTGAACCAGCTTTTTCGTATTCTCCGCAAAATATTCATCCCACATCTTTGGGCTGAACAAAAGGCTGATCTGCGTCCCGTAATCGTCACATGGCCGGATCAGATCGATCGCACCATCGCCTGCTTCTAACATCCGCTCATACATCTCCATATAAAACTGGCTGTAACGGTTCAGCATTGCCTTTACCATCTCCGGCTCCTCCGCCATCAGCATATAGAAAGATTCCGCCGGATACAGATCCAGAAATACCTGATAAGGCCCCGGCCATCCGATCCGGATCGCTTTATCCTGATGCTGGCCGCAAAAACGCTTCACAGCCTCATAGTCAAAATGATCGGGATTCGGCCAGTCTCTGAAAGCCATGAGTTCTTCCATCGTCTCAACATGTTCAAGAGGCCTTTTGATGGTATGGCTGTTATACTCCACACCGTTCCATTTTTCTACATATTGCTGTCCAAAAGGATGTGTATGCACTACCTCCCCTTTTGCGTTAACAAAATCCGGTTTCTTAGGCCCGATATATGGCGGAAAATCCATTACCCTTGTGTCAATCTCCAGGATATCCATAACCTCTTCTGCCGATTCAACCTGAAAGTATTGCTGCATCTTCTCCCATGCAGTCTCAACAGCCTGCATCGTTGCAGGGACACGGTCCGGAGTCTTGTGCTCAAAAGCTGCCCTCACACGCTCCTTACTATTCAATTGATATCCCTCCCTCAGAGTTCCTCTTCTTGTTAAGCTCATTATAATTCTGAGGGAGTTTAAAATCAATTTAAATTAAACTTTAAATTTAAACGTTTAAATTATTTTGTATAATCCTCGGCAACACGCATTGCAATCTTCTCCCATTTAAACAGCCGCTGTGGATCATGCCTTACAGTTGAGATATCTTTGAAGATAAGTTCCACATGGCACTGCCCCTCTGTCAGCTCCATAAACTCTCTGATTTCCTTCTCCGCCTGAGCCTCATCAAAAATATTGCCTGCAACAATGGCCGGGTTCGGCTTTCTGCTCATAACATAGTCCGTCCCAACCTCTTGAATGATCTTTTCACTGTTACACCAGGGTGATACGGATATTTTGCGCAGATTGGGTATTTTTCTAAGCATGGAAACCTTCAGATCCAGAGGTTCACAGCATCCGTAATAGGTAAGTCCGAATCGCCTGAGCCACTTCAAATCATGTTCAACGGCGAATTCCCAGTGCATCTCAGGAGATACGGTTGAGAATATCTGTGCATTGGAACATCCCCACATATTCTTTGCAAGTACATGGTTCGGATTAAAGTCCTCACCGGGAAGCTCTGTTGTATACCCGTAACCGCCTGAGCCTACCCGGGTGTTATTGCAGTCCAGTGATAACAGGTTCTGTTCTTCAAACTGATCCAGCTCTACCATCCATGCCTGGACCATTTTTTCATAGATGTCGTGTACCATATCCGGCCTCATGACCAGATCCATAATGGCTTCCTGTACGCCCCACCAGCGTATTAGGTAATCCCACGGCGTATACCATATATGGGTCTGCCCCACCTTTTTGACAGGGATTATTCCCGCAAATACATCCCGCATTGCATCATAAGAATACTGCGTGGCCCTTTCATAATGGGTGACCACCGGCATCTTGATCTTTTCAATGTCTTCCGGCTCCTGGATCTGAATCTTAAAATGCCTGGAATAGATCTCATTTTCCTGATCCGTATACGCGGCATCCACATCTTCCACAATTCCAAAATCCGTAGAGTGGATCGCCAGCGGACATTCGATATAGGGGTTGACTACCATGTCCCCCGGAAAGTGGTTCCACTGGAAAATCGTCTTTTTCAGCGTATCCTCCAGATTTCTTGCCCAGGGATGTGTGCACTTCAGGGTCAGCTCATCGTTTATGTTCATCTCATGCCAAGGAATCTCATTGATCCATACCATTGGTTTTACCGATTTCTTATCATTCAAAAGCGTCCAGTTTCTGGCATTCTCTTCATTTCTTCTATCACCTGAGATCTGCGCTATCCTCTCTCCCAGTGTTTTTAAGATATCCTTATCCTTCTGTGTAAGTATAATTTCTTTCTCCTCCGGAATCACCGGTTTGTGTGACGGGTCATGCAGCATAATCTTTTCCTCCTTTACTATATGCCTGCCGGTTCCGAAGAACCGACAGGTTATTCCAGATTTTTACTCTTTTTTCCATCCTAACACTGCATGAAAAAAGCCACAACGCTCTGTTGTGGCTTTAAGGTTGCTCAATGTGACATTTTTTGTATTCACCGGGAGTGACTTCCATATATTTTTTAAATGCTCTGGAAAATGTCTTCGAATCACTGTACCCGCAGTCGGCAGCAGCCTCATTCACTGTGCTGCCCCCAATCAATGCCTGAGCCCCCACACTCATTTTCCTGGTATAGATAAACTGGCTCGGGCACATGCCGAATATCTCTTTAAACCTCCTGGTAAAATAGGACCGTTCCATACCCGCACACTCTGCCAGCTCCTGTACCCCCGGATTCTCAGCAATGTGCTCATCAATATACTTCAGCACACGCTTCATGCGCCGGCTGCTCGTGCGGTAAATCGGCAGCCTCTCATTGATCCGCTTCAAAAAGATATCGAACAGCCTGGACACGTCCTGAAAGCAGGCGGGATCACGCTGCAGGAGCCGAATGCTGTGCAGCAGATAATACAGCTCTTCATCCGTTCGGACCTCAATGCAGGTAAAATTCATAGCCAGAGAGATATCCATCTCCACATGGAACCAGAGCACTTCCAGCGGATCGTCCAGATCATGCCGCAGAGAATAGGGCTGCATCACGGGAAGTACATAAAAATACCCCTTTTCCAGCTGCACCTCATTTTCCCCCTGCCGGAACCATGCCTTTCCTCCGCAGACAT
The DNA here is from genome assembly GCA_000509105.1 of Clostridiales bacterium VE202-21. Lineage (GTDB taxonomy): Bacteria > Bacillota > Clostridia > Lachnospirales > Lachnospiraceae > Faecalicatena > Faecalicatena contorta. The sequence continues at coordinate 66,561 of BAIF02000004.1, forward strand.
AATACATGCGGTAAAATGCGGCGCATTCGTCCGTCATGCCCCAGTCCGGAGGGCACAACGTATACTCATTTTGTATAATCTTAAATTCAAAATGCACAGCGTGCCTCCTTCTTTAATCGTTTAACTTAATATTAAATTCCGTTGACTTTTTTATTTACTTATGACAATATTATTATAAAATTTGGAGAAAGGCAAGGAGGGATTCTTATGGCAACATTAAAAGATGTTGCGGAAAAAGCGGGCGTTTCGATTGCGACCGTCTCAAACTGTATTAATAATACGAAAACCGTAAAACCCGCTACCCGGGCAAAGATCATGCAGATCATTGAAGAATTAAACTATATTCCCAATGCATCCGCTAAGAGCCTCAAATCTGAAGCATCCAGAGAGATCGGAGTTGTATTCCCTGATATTGATGACTCCTGTCATGCAGATATTTTAAAGGGAATCATTTCCAGCGCAGAGAATATGGATTATACATTAAATATTTCCTTCTCTTATCACACGCCAAAGCTGGAGCGCAAAATCATAGACCAGCTCATCGGCAGAAATGTAGCCGGGATCATTCTCATCACATGTCAGCCCCAGAATGCAGACTATTTCCAGAACAGCATTGTCAGGCATAACATTCCAACCATATTTATCGATCATTTTCCCGATAATATAGACGCAAACTTCCTGGCATTTGACAATTACAATTCCTGTTACTATCTCACTAAAAAGCTGATTGAAAACGGTTATCACAATATTGACCTCATGATCGGGCACAGCGATTACTTTTCTGAGCGTGAATGTGTCCGTGGATTTACCGATGCCCACGATGACCTGGAACTGGAATTTGACCCCTGTCAGATCATTGAAACACGCTTTACAAAAGAATCCTCATTCCGCAAGGCCATGTTCAACATCGTAGAAAAACCGCCTCAGGCTATTATTACGTCCTCACATCCGCTGGCCAAAGGGGTAATTGAAGCATTTAATCTCTGTTCAATCAAGATTCCAAAAGATACCTGTATCATCACTCTTGGAGAAGAATCCTGGAATGAGAGCAACTATCTGCCGAACCTGCTGCACACGTCCCGTACGGCTTACACGCTTGGCATCCGCAGCATACAAGACCTCATGAAGAATCTTCAGGAGTCGGCATTTTTTGAAAAGGAGTTCATGCTCTTCAAGGATAACGTAATAGGAAGCCACATCAAGATTCCCAAGGCTCCCATTCCCTACCGCATCCCCAAAACTCCCAAGAGGACACTGCGCATTATTGCCACCTCTATGCCCACCATCCTCTCGTTACATGCAGTATCCAAAGAGTTTGAGCGGCAGCATGAGGTTAAAATAGAATTTGATTTTGTAAGCTACAGAGAACTGATCGAAACGATCGTCGCAGACAGTGCCAGGGAAAAAAGTAAATATGATGTATATATGTATGATATCTCATGGCTTACATATCTGGTAAATTTAAATGTGCTCACAGATATTACCGAACTGATTACCTCCAATGAGATGTTTACTAAGCATCTTGTTCCCAAGAACCTGTCCAATGCATGCTATAAGGGGAGGTATTACGGATTTCCTATCGTGGGAGGCTCCCATATACTGTTTTACAGAAAGGATTTATTTGAACAGCCGTCCATCCAGAACCAGTTTGAGACAAGGTACAATATGCCGCTGCGCCCCCCCAAAACCTGGAAAGAATTCAACGGCATTGCCCAGTTTTTTACGAAAGAATTTAACCCCTATTCGCCGACTTTATACGGAACATCCGTCATTGGCAGCGTCAATGAGGAATTTGCCCTGGAGCTGCAGATACGCCTCTGGAGCTTCGGCGGCGGCTTGTATGACAGCGCCGGACGCCTGAAACTGGATACACCGCAAAATGTCAAGGCACTGCAGAGTCTTCTGGATACCGCCCGCTTTACGGAACACGGCATTTCCAATACTTCCATCAATTCCAGTTTCCAGGACTTCGGAATTGGCCGCACTGCTATGCTTCTTTCCTTTACGGAGTACGGAACTCTGATCAACGACTGCCTGCACGGGGATATTATAACGAAAATTGATTACAGCATGCTCCCAGGGCAGACTCCGGCCAATGTAGGGTGGCATATGGGTATCAGCAAGACAACCCGCCACACAGAATTAATAGCAAACTACTTTAAGTGGATATCCCAAAAGAAAACAAGCTACTATATGACGACTTTAAACGGGCAGTCCACCGTACTTTACCCCTATGAGAACCAGGAGATTTTAAGGCTTTATCCCTGGATGAGAGTGAACACAAAGTGCATCGAGAAATCCAGGAACCGGGTCTATCCGTTCCAGGCTCCCGACAGGATCGTACCTCCATACGAGATAGAGACGATCCTTCAGGATGTATGTATCCAGGCTTACCAAAAAGAGCTTTCCCCGCAGGATGCCCTGCGAAAAGGAGAGAGCAGGATCCGGAGGCTGTTTCAATAGAAGTGCCGCTTAAGTGTCCGGTACAGAAACTCCGGCTCAATGGGCTTTGCAATATGGGCGTCCATCCCTGCCTCCTGGGCTTTCGCGACATCCTCCTGAAACGCATTCGCAGTCATGGCAATAATCGGAATTCTGCCTGCCTGCGGATGTGTGCTGGACCGGATCGCCCGGGCCGCTTCATATCCGTCCATCAGCGGCATCTGAATATCCATCAGAACGGCATCATAATAGCCCTCCTTTGATTCAGCAAAAGCCTCCAGAGCCTGGGAGCCGTCTGCGGTTGTATCCACATGGATACCCGTCATCTGCAGAATCTCCACGGCAATTTCCTGATTCAGCGCGTTGTCCTCGGCAAGAAGCACCCTGCGTCCACTGAAATCAAAGTCCTGCGCCGGATTATCTGCCGGTTCTTTTTCTTTACCTTTTCCGGTAATGTCCAGCAATGTGTTGTAAAGAGACGATGCAAACAGCGGCTTTGTAAGAAATTTGTTCACTCCTGCCGCCCGTGCTTCCTCCTCTATCTCTCCATAATCATATGCAGTGATAATAATAATCAATGTATGATGGCCCACAATAGACCTAATTTTTCTGGCCACCTCGACTCCGCTGATCTCCGGCATCCTTAGATCAATAAAACAGATGTCATAATCCTCTCCTGCTTCGTGTGACTGCCGGATTTCCTCCACGATTTCCATGCTGTCCGTCACCCATTTTGCATCAATCCCAAACTTTTGCAGAAGCAGGGATTCATACTGGCAGACATCCTGGTCGTGGTCACCAATAAGCACTTTCAGCGTATCCATCTCCGGATATTTTTCATAAGACCTGTCAGAATCCGCCAGGTCAAAGGGCAGTTCCACTGTAAATGTGGTCCCCACATTTATCTTGCTTTTTACTCCAATCGTTCCCCCCAGAATTGTAACCAGATTCTTTGTAATGGACATACCCAGTCCGGTTCCCTGCATATGGGAATATCCCTGCCTGCGTTCCTGTTTGAATGGCTCATACAAGTGTTTTAGAAAGCCTTCGCTCATACCGGTTCCCGTATCAGAGACGGTAAACCTCAGCCTGACCTGTCCCTTCTGTGAAAACAACTGCCTGACATCCAGCCTGACATGGCCGCCCTCAGGCGTAAACTTCACTGCATTAGATAAAAGATTCAGCAGTATTTGATTCACACGCATAGAATCTCCGATCAGCTCTTCCTCCATCACTCCCTGTATGGATTCATCGAACTCGAGACTCCTGTTGGCCGCCTGTGGATGGATAATCGCAGTCACCGACTCCAGAAGACGTCCGAGATCAAACTTTTCATGGGAAACCGAAAGCCTCCCGTCCTCAATCTTAGACATATCCAGTATGTCATTGATCAGGGAAAGCAGATGTTTCGAGGAAAAACTGATTTTCGCAAGACAGTCCTGTATCCTTTCCCTCTCATCCATATGCGCCGCGGCAATCGTTGTCATCCCGATAATTGCATTCATCGGGGTCCTAATCTCGTGTGACATTCTGGAAAGAAAATCTGATTTTGCCCTATTTGCGTTTTCAGCGGACTGCAGCGCATCACTGAGCTGCTGAGCCTGAGCTTTCAGTTCTTTCTGCATCTCACGCAGCTCTTTTACATCCGTGACATCAATGTAAATAAGCAGATATACAGGAAAACCGCCAATCCAGTCCACGCAGTCCCCGTTAATCTGCATCCAGGCAGTCTGTCCGTCCTTATTCAACATCTTTGCCAGAAAATGTACATGTTCTCCTTTTTTTATACGGCTCATCTGGGACAAAATTACGTCTCTGTTCATATCCAGATTCATCCTTAGAGTCTGGTCTGACATATCCCCGCATTTTCTGGTTCCGAAAAATTCCTGGAATTTATCATTTGCATCTAACAATTTCACATCCCGTTCTGTTTTTACCAAAAATTTTGCGGCAAATCCGGGAATGTTATGATATGTAATAGCCTGTATTTTTTCCATTTCAACCAGGTCGTTGATATCGGTAATGACTGTATAAGCAATCGGAATACCCTCAAGAACTTCCTCTGTAAAACTGCCATTCATCCTCACCCACTTATGCCCGCCTCCTTTTACCGGCATACGGGTAATAATGCTGTACCCTTCTTTCCCGGTCTCTGCCGCCTCCAGTACCGCCACGCGTATCTTATTCAGTTCATCCTCATAATGATGGCTCGTATAATAGATATCCGGTCTGTTCCTGAACTTTGTCTGATACTCTTCTTTTGCATAACCGATCAGGTCATAGTAAAAATCATTGGACCATACCATAGTATAATATTCATCCATCAGATGTTTGCTGACACTCACCTGCAGCGAACTCATCAGCATGATATATTCTGCCTCTGACTTGTTTTGTTTCAGGGGATTCTTTTCCTCCGGCTGATATTCTTCATCCTTCTCATTCTCATCTTCCATCTCATTGCCTCCCTTCATCTATTGAGCACGCTCGGAAATTCTCCTGCGCCCATCTTTGCGGCCGAGTTTCCGGGAGTAACCCTATTCACTCGGAATCTTGGCTTTTATTTGACCGCGCTTATCCTGTTCTGATTTGTATGGTGTAATATCGTGGCAGGCCAGCAGACATGCCTCATCACTGTCCCATTTTATCAGGCACGCATCCGCGATGGACCAGACATCAAGCACTGGATTGTACACCTCCATAGTTTTGTTTCTTTTACTCTTTATTCCGCTGACAGGACATAACTCACAGGGGCTTTTTCTGTGAAAAAAGGCTTCAAAGCAGCACATCCCTGTCCGTGCATCAGGTACTGTCTCCCTCGTTTTTGCATTAATGTAAAGAAGGCGGTAACTGTCAGGATCAATGACATAGATCCATGAATTCTGGTTGTCCAGTATCATATCCAGATTCTCAGCAGCCTCCAGAGCACGGTCCTGTGCCCTCTTCTTCAGCAGAAACGTGGATAAAAATTCTGCAATAAATTTAAGCGCATCAATCTGGTTCCTCGTCCACAGCCTCATGGCCAGGCAGTCGTCAAAGCCTACAAAACCTGCAAACCTGCCCTCATCGCTCACCGCACACTGCAGCATGGACCGTATGTTTCTTGCATATAAAAACGGATGTTTTTCCTTTGAAAAATCAGAAATATCCTGACAGTAAAAAATCCCGTTTTCGTCAAAATTGTTCTGATATCCGCTGCCCAGGAGCTTATACTCAATATTACACAGCCTGCCGATCTCAGGTTCGATCCCTTCGTTGCACCATTCGAAGGTATTGGTACACCTCGTGCCATCCACTGAATTTTCAAATATATAGACACGGCTGACATTATAGCGCATCCCCACCATCTCCAGAATCGAACTCACGGCTTTTTCAATGTCTCCTGATTCATATAATTTCTGGAATGACTCTGGGACAATACTGTCCACGCTAACCTCTTCTTCCCCATACGATTCGATCCGGGTGCCTGCCGCCGTACTCTGTTCTGCATTCAATACAAATGATTTCTGCATCACTGCTGCATCGTAAAAAGCATAGCCGTTCTTGCCTCTCTGCTTAGCTTGGTACAGCGCCCTGTCACACTTCTGGAACAGATTCTGAAAGTCCAGTCCATCCTCCGGACATAATGCAATACCAATACTGCATGTTAGACAAAGGCCGGAGAGTTTGTCATGATAAACACTTTTCAATGCCCGGATAATCTTTTCAGCCTTGATATGCAGGAATTCTCCTTTTGAGTTGTATTCCAAAAAAACCAGGAATTCATCTCCTCCAAAACGGGCAATGATATCTTTTCCCCTGAAAATATTCTTGATCTTATCGGCTGCTTCCGTGAGAACAGCGTCTCCAAACATATGCCCCATAGAATCATTCACCTGTTTAAAATTATCCAGATCAATAATCATCAGAGCAAACTTCGTTCTTATGGCAGACGATCCCCCTCCTGCAAGAGTATCGTTCGCAGAAAGCGTCTGGGTATATCCGGCTTCCTCTGCCCACTCCAGACGGCGTCTGATCTTTTCAACTGCCGTATCTTTATTGAATACTTTCGTCAGCGAATCCATCTGCACTTTAGCAGACAACTCTTTTATCCGGCGCTTTTCATCGTCAATATCTATGATGACTCCGATCACTCTGACTGGCTTTTTCTCCTCATTGAATTGGGTGGTTACGCGGATTCTGCACCAGAGGTACTTTCCCTGCGCGTTGGCAATCCTCACTTCAGTTTCACCATACGGAATACCCGCAGAAGCGCTTTTCATCAGCTCCAGGAGCGCAGGAAGATCTTCCGGAAAGATATGGGAAGCCTTTTGAATTTCAGTAAAGATATTGTTTGTCAGAGGCTTATAACCGAACTTTTTTTCCCAGTTTGAGGAATAACTAATGACATGCTTTTCGAGATCCCCCTCAAATGTAATATCATTGGTCTGATTCATAACAATGCGGTAGCGCTCCATTGATAGTGCCATCTGCTCCTGAACTTTTTTGATCCTGCTAATATCTGTCAGGATACAATTCACATATTCAATCCCGTCCGCACCTATGATCAGCCGGCATTTTTCCAAAACCCACAGCGATGCGCCTTCCCTTGTTACTATTCGATACTCCAGCGTCTGTGCTCTGCCCTCAGACAACTGTTCCCTATAATGCCTAAGAACTGCACGTTGGTCTTTTGGATGAATCATCTCAATATACCGGTCATGGAACTTCTCTTTTATTTCTCTTCTGCTGTATCCAAACAACGAGATAATTCCATTATTCAGGTATGTAATTGTAAACCATTGGTCGTTCATACACTGCAGAATACCGGCGGGAAGGTTCTCCGTCACAAGATCGTGTCCGGATTTCTCCTGTGTCTTTGCTTCGACGTTTTCCTGATTTTCCCGTTCCCATATAATCAGTACTTTATGTTGTTTGGGATTCTCGATATTTACTCGCAGCGACGTTGCTTTATACCAGATATATTCTCTGGATTCACGGTGCAGAACCCGGTAGCTGCGCGTCTGTTTGATCAGACCGTGTTTAAAAAAGTTCTCCATATATCCACCCAGGATTCCTTCAACAAGAGGACGGTCATCCGGATATACTGCATGTTCAATAAAATTACTCAGCGACTCTTCAAAGGTGCTGCCTGACCTAAGATCCTGAAAATCCTCGTTTTGCTGATAAACTAGATGATAGACCCCGCTGTCCATATCGAGTTCCACCACTGTGGAGTCCAGGTGCCTGAGCAAAGCAAAATATTTCATCTGCTCCAGTTTCGGTACATTTTCCTGATCCGTATGCAGTACAGGCTCCAGGGTGTCCTGGTATTTAAATACAGTACCCGAAAGATTGCCGTCCGCATATTCACGGGTCAGATGAAAGAACTTTTCCCGCACATTCTTCAGACATTCCAGCAGTTTCGGAGAGAACATTCCACACTCTCCATTAAGTATCATATTCAACGCCCGCTCCGGCTGAATGGCCTTTTTATACACCCGGTCAGTAGTCAGGGCATCATAAGCATCAGCGATCCCCACTGCCTGCGCATAAACCGGGGTATTATCCCCTATCAGCCCATCGGGGTATCCTTTTCCGTTCCAACGTTCATGGTGATAGCGGCAGATATTATATGCATATTTCAGATACTCTTCATCTCCCATTTTGCCCAGACTGGAAAGAATCTGACACCCCCTAACCGTATGCGTCTTCATAATTTCAAACTCTTCGTCCGTAAGACGGCCCGGTTTATTCAAAATGGTATCCGCAATTGCTATCTTTCCAATATCATGAAGTGCCGCCGCTTCCGCAATGACCTGGATTGCCCTATCATTCAGCTCGTATTCCGGACAGGAATACATGACATTTTCCAAAAGCACGCCTGTAAACTTGCGGATTCGCAGAACATGCTGCCCGGTCTCCGCGCTTCTGTGTTCAATAATGGAAGAGAGTGTGTCCATGATTACATCCCTCGATTCCCTCACTTTCATTGTCTGTTCTTCCAGCATTTCTTCTAGGTGCATCTTATGGCGGTTCAGTTCTATTGCATTACGAACCCTTCTTCTGACAACATGGGGTTCAAATGGCTTGATAATAATATCAGATGCTCCCATATCAAAGGCACGGACTTCATTTTCCATAGAATCTTCGGAAGTTATAATAATAACAGGGATATTAGTCATAAGGCCATTCTGCCCCATTTCCTGCATAACCTGAAATCCATCTTTTACAGGCATCACCACATCCAGCAGGACAGCTGCCAGTGATTCCCGGTACTGTTTTATCAGCATCAGGGCCTGTTCCCCATTTTCCGCTTCCAGAAGATTATATTCCTGCTCGAACAGTACATGGAGAATCGCACGGTTCACTTCCATATCATCTACTATTAAAATGGTGTCCCGGTTCATTCTCATCCCCCCTGCGTCTCCTGCCACATTATTAACCAGTGTATCTATGAACTTCCTTCTCTCTTCTCTTTTATATATATCCACGCCGCTGTACATCTTAAAAGTACTGGCAGACATAATCGCCACCTGCAGAGGCTGTAGAATCTGCAGCGCTATAATACGAAGTTCCAGCTCATTCTTTTTATTCTGAAACAGCTCTTTTAACATGGGAATCAGATATAGTTCCACCTGCATGCTGCCGCGCTGGAGCTCCATTGTCAGCATGAATTTTGCCAGTTTTTCATATGCTTCGAACAGTTCGTAGATCGTATCCAGCATATTTTTAATTCTTTCTGCCGGATCTATGGACTGCATTTCTGATCGGTTCAAAATGTGTGCTACCGCATCATCAACCCTTTTTTCGATTGCGGCTGCAAGAAGATTGTCCTTGCTTCCAAAATAATAATTTATTAGTCCGGTTCCTACTCCTGCCAGTTTAGCAATGCCGCGGACAGTGATTTTATTTACGTCTGTATTTTCTTTTATCATTATGCCTGCAGCTTCAATGATTTTTTCTTTTGTATCCTGGTTGCAGTTCATAAATTTGTTTCTCCCATAATCCTCTGTGTACTTCTATTTTTAAATATATTGTGTTCACTTTATTATAGAATATTGAATCTGATTTGAACATGTTCAATATAGTAAAAAGTATAGTCTTTCGCTATCCTTTTGTCAAACTCTTTGTCCGGAAAACTTGTATTAGATGTTGTAATGTCAATGGACGGTTAATGATAGAGATACCGCAGAGGTACCATAATACTCTTTTGCTTTATCCTCAGACACAGTAAATCTTTTCTGCAATTTTCTATAATTTTATCTTTGACAAATCCTTCCTCAATATCATCCAGTACCAATGCTTGAATGCCCTGCTCTATTCCCTCATTCAAAGCCCACGTTTGGTAGGGAAGTAGCTTTTTTCGGGGATTTGGTGCAACCCACTACGCGGAAATATCGGCCAGTTCCGCAAGCGCGATAGTACCGACAAAGTTATAAACAATCTCGATTTCCTGTTCCCGTAGCGGTTCGTGCGGCGGCGTTTCTGTGTTGTTCGTTCCGGAACGTGAGCTAATATTTATGGGGTATCACCGCGGGAATCGAGAAAATTCTGATCTTTGGACGATACCCGGATATATCCATAAGTCTGCGCTGACATATTGTTACCTCCTGTGAAAATCATACAGGATCACATCTCCAGCGCCAAGCATTTCCATCCTTTTCCGGTCAGCTCTGCCATATATTTTTCTTTAATCTGCATTAAACAATTTTCTTTTTATTTACCCTCAATTTCATTTTTTGCTGACAGAAACCGCCTCCAATATTTCAAGTTGGCATAAGAAGATACCCGCTTCATATAAACTATATCATAGACGCCACCTACCACTCCTACAATCGGGATTCCCTGCAGAAACTTCATATACAGTAGTTCTTTTGACAATAACCGGGCCGTCTTATGAATCTCCTTTTCCCGGCTGTAATTTTCCGGCAGCTGAACAGTTCTAATATATTCATTCACTTTGCCGTTTATTTGGTTCATCTTATCGCCGTACGATACTGCTCCCTGGATCAGCAATAACACAAAATACCGCTCTTCCTCTGAGTCATATTCAAAACCGTAACTCAGAGCAGTCTCATAAACGTTCTTTAATATCAGACCTGTAAAGAGCGGAATATCCGGCAAACCAATTCCTAAGGCTCCCAGACCAATCCCTGATACCCCTGAGAGTACCAGATTTTTCGCCTCCACAACTCCAGCCATTCTGGAAAAAGCACGCAGAGAATTGCGGTTCTGACGTATCTCGTCCGCATACTGATTGACCTGACAGGTCTTTTCCAGTTCTTCTTTTCTATAAGTCTTTTCAATTATTGCAGTCCCTTTTTCAAATATCATAGAAAATGCCTTGGCAAAGGCTGCATCCAACGTATGCTGCAATTTTTCCGGAACTTTCTCTGCTAATTTTTGATTCAGAAGGGTATCCTTCTTTTCCTGCCGTCCCTTTAAAAAGACGGATTCCTTCTTCTCTAAACGATCCCATTCCTTTTCAAAAGGCGTTTTTTTATGAAACATTTCCATAACCGGCTTACCTCCCTAAAAGATAAATATCTTAACCCGCGCATATTTGCTATAAAAATTTCATTCTTTTTTATCTAACAACATCCTAATTAAATGTAATATAAATCGTAACTTGGTTTAATATAACATAAATAGCACATTAATTTACCTGTTTTGGATATTCTTTAGAAAGTATTTAGTCTGCTGCCTCAGAAACACTTTTACTTGAAAGACATTACTATATAAACAAATTGCAACGGCACCTTATTTCATCAAAGTCTCTTACCCGGATATTTTATATACAAATGTTTTGTTGTGTATTTATGATTAGACTTGAAAATGCGAAAATTGTCCATCTGTTCAGAAATCACTTTCCACCTGGCTTTTACTGGTGGCTTACTGGGTTAGCGAAATCATGGCGGCTATCCTGCATAATGATTTTATCATGATCCCTTTTTCGATATTTCGGCTATTTACAGTGATCTCACTGACTTTGATGCTGTTTTTCTTTTTCAGACTTCCCGGATATGTATGGCCCCGCTATGCACAAAAAGGAGATGGACTGATCTGCCCCAGGCATTTTTTGCCGAAATATTTCTCCTTGTCTTCCTGTACGGCCTTCTTGCATCATAGAAGCTTAATAAATACAGAAAAACACCGAAAACCTTCATTGCAGCATGAAGGTTTTCGGCATTCTCTTTTCAGCGTTCCTGGGCGGATTCGAACCGCCGGCCTTCCGCTTAGGAGTATGGCTTACCATGTGATACACGGTTCGGATGTAACTTCCAATATCATCCCTTACGCAGAATGACTTGTAGTAAACGAACTTTATGGTGCAAAACACCTATTCTGACGCAGTTTTATGTGTCCGTTGGGTGGTCCTATTAGCAAATTCTTAGCAAGAGGACACCCAGCCAAAGCCGATTGCTACTGCCATTCTTCACTCCCTTAGTCAAAATGACAAGGCAAATACATGGAGGTTACTATGGACAAGAAAGAGAAAAAGTCACTGCCGGAACCGCGCACATATACCGTGGAACAGATTGCGGCCATGCTCAACATTGGCCGCACAACCGCATATCAGCTCGTCAAGCAGGAGGAGTTCAGAATCGTCCGCATAGGAAATGCGATCCGCGTCTCCAAGAAATCTTTTGACGAGTGGCTGGAAAGTTTGGAATTGTGAATATCGCAAGAAACGCCGTAGGCTCAAAAAACCTATGGCGTTTTTTTATACCCATTTTTGAAGGAGGCTGGCAATGAAACTGACAGAAGCAGAAATGAGGATGGTGTTTCAGATTGAAAGTACCAATCAGAACGCTGCCCTGAATGAGATTTACATGACATGGCGCTATGCGCCGAACCCGGCAACGAAAGAAACGGCGGAAAGCCTTCTGGACAAGCTCCGCCCACTGTCGGATCAGGAGTGCATGGATTTGATCCGCAAGGTGCAGGCCGAATACCGTCTGCCGGAGAAAGCCCGTACCATCGGGGAAATGCTGGCAGAAGCCAGGCAGCAATCCGGGGCGCAGAAGTTATCCGGCCATGACATTATGGCTTTGGAGCGTTTCGACCCGGCGACCAGACACATGATCGTCTTTGATGTTCTTACCCATGACTCGCCTGTTGGCTGGAAGGGTGAAAAAATGCGACTGTTCCTGACTGACGCCGGATACAGCAAGGCTTTGGAGAATCAGGAAAAGGGGCACATCAAAATCCGCAATCATGCGAAGGTGCTTTCCGGCGATCTCCACTATGACCATAAAGACCGTGAGAGGTAGCCGCCCCCAAAATGTATCAAAATCAGCGGAAAATCTTCTGTTTCTTCCTCTGTGGCTTGCGTTCTGGACAGGACGTGGATGTTTTCCCATGCAGGAGGCTATGGAGGCACACAGACGGGTAAACCGCTCAAAATCAACACTTTTTATTTTCACAGGAAGGAGGTGCGAAGATGGCTGTTTTTCGTATTGAAAAGACCCGTGATTATACGGTCATGTCGAACTATCACTTGAAAGATCGGACGCTGACCCTGAAATCCAAAGGGCTACTGTCCATGATGTTGTCGCTCCCTGACGAGTGGAATTATACCACCAGAGGTCTTGCGGCGATCTGCCGGGAAGGTGTGGACAGCATCGGTGCGGCGTTGAAGGAGCTGGAAACCCACGGGTATATCCGGCGCACACAGCTTCGGGATGAAAAAGGCAAGATCACGGATACCGAGTATGTGATTTACGAAATGCCTCAGTGCGAGCCGCCGTCAAGCCCAGGTACGCCTTTACCGGGTACGGCAAAGCCATATACGGAAAACCCGGATATGGGTATCCCGGATACGGCGGAACCGTGTACGGAAAACCCCGCACAATTAAATACTAATCAAACAAAGACTGATTTATCAAGTACGGAACTATCAAATCCTATCCAATCAAATCCCCCTACCCCCGCAGGGGCAAGGATGGGAACGGATCGGATGGGAGCCAGAGAATGTTATCGTGAAGTGATTTTGGATAACATCGAGTACAGCTATCTGGTGCAGGACAGCCACATCGACCGTGAGCAGCTTGACGAGATCGTTGACCTGATCGTGGATACCGTGTGTTCTGCCCGCAAAGTCATCCGCATTGCCGGAGACGATTATCCGGCGGAGGTGGTAAAGTCCCGGTTTATGAAGCTGGACAGTTCTCATGTTCAGTATGTCATGGACTGCATGAAGGACAACACCACCTATGTCCGCAATATCAAGAAATATCTTCTGGCAGCGCTGTATAACGCCCCGACCACCATCAACAGCTACTATTCTTCCCTGGTGCAGCACGATATGTACGGGGACGGGCAAAGGGGGCGAGGCTAAATGCAGGAGGAAGTAACGCGGGGCACCGTGACACTCATTGTTGGCGGAGCCAAGCTAAGTGAGCAGGTCTTTGAAAAGGCCGTCAAAAAGTTCCTGGAGGAAATCCAGAAAAGCCAGAAGCCCAAAATCTACCGCGGCAGGCAGAGCCTTAAACAGCTTGCCAGCCAGAACGCCGGTCTTGCCAATATCGAGATCAGTGACAAGAATATCAAGGCTTTCTCCCGTGTAGCGAAGAAATACCATGTGGATTTTGCCTTGAAGAAGGACACCACTGCAGAGCAGCCTCGTTACCTGGTCTTTTTCAAAAGCCGGGACGCGGATGCCATCACAGCGGCATTTCAGGAGTTTGCCAGCCGGAAAATGAGCCGTGAGGAAAAGCCCTCCATCCGGGAACGGCTGACCCAGGCGAAGGAACAGGCGGCGGAGAAAGTGGAACACCGCACCATTGACCGGGAGAAAGTAAAGGTCAAAGATCGGAGCGTGCAGAGATGAACATGAAAAAACTGTTTTTGCTGAATCTCCCGTATCTTCTGTTCGTGTATCCCTTCGATAAGCTGGCACAGGCTTTCCGGCTTGCGCCCGGTGCTGACCTTTCCGGCAAGCTGCTCTCCATTGGGGACGGCTTCACGGCAGCCCTTTCCTCCCCGTGGCTCAGTTTCCATCCCACGGACCTGCTGATCGGCATAGCGGGTGCGGTGATCCTTCGCATGGCGGTCTACCTGAAAGGCAAGAGCGCTAAGAAGTATCGCCACGGGATCGAGTATGGTTCTGCCCGCTGGGGTACGGCGGCGGATATCGCTCCCTACATGGACAAGGACTTTTTCCAAAACATCCCCATGACGCAGACGGAACGGATCACGATGGCGAGCCGCCCAAAGCAGCCGAAATATGCCAGAAACAAAAATATTCTGGTGATCGGCGGTTCCGGCAGCGGCAAGACGCGGTTCTTCTGTAAGCCGTCGCTGCTGCAAGCCCATTCGTCCTATGTCTGCACCGATCCGAAAGGAACCTTGCTGCCGGAGATCGGCACTTTCCTGGAACGGAAGAAATACCGTATCAAGTGCCTCAACCTGATAAACTTCCGAAAATCCATGAGATACAACCCACTGGCCTACATTCGGTCAGAGAAGGATATCTTAAAGCTGGTGAACGCCCTGATTATGAACACGAAGGGCGAAGGCGAAAAATCTTCGGAAGATTTCTGGGTCAGTGCGACTCGTTCGCTGGCGGTAAGAAGTCAGCGGACAAACAACAAAATACCGTTGTTTGGATAACTGGTAATTCGACAGGTGGAATGACGGGGTAACGCCCTGAAACGCCTGCCCTCGGTGGGCGTGCATCGGCAGCAAAGCCAGTGTACGAAGCCCCACGACAACGGCTGAGAGCAACCGTAGCCGCCGCCAACGGCGGCCGAAAGCGGTCTGGAGGCAGACTGTGTTGCCTATATGCCAAGGGTCCACAAAATACCCATGGTTAGAATGTTCGCCGTAGCGGGCGAACTGACGAATCCGCGAATGTACGGGTCTATAAGAAGACCATATAGAAATGTATGGGTGCGTTTAAGCGCAGCCGGTGTGGTTTAGTAGAAATTGGCCCTACGAACGACCATGTTGTGTTACAGGCACAACCCCGCCGGCAGGCTCATAGTGGAAACCTAAAGGTATAAATGCACAGATAGGATTACCGGAACGAGGAAAGACAGCGGCTTCCTTAAGGAAGAATCTGACGAAGAACAATAAGCAGGTGAACCGCTGCTGAAAAGTAGTGATCGAACCGAAGAAGTCCCTGTAATGGGGATGGAGGAATGGTCACAAGTCGAATTGTGGAAACAGGCATTATTCAATCCAATCATAAGGATTCGAGTAAGACCAAAAGGGTCACTTTTCTCAAACGGGAGGTGATGCCTTATGCCAAAAGAAAGGAAAAAAGTCCTGTGTATGGATGCCCAGCGGCACGCCGAGTATTACGGTATGCAGCAGACATTTGACGAACTGTATGCCAAAAGCAAAGCCGGAGAAGTATTCAACGGCCTGATGGAACTGGTCCTAAGCCCGGACAACATCATGCTGGCATACAGGAATATCAAAACCAACACAGGCAGCTACACAGCAGGAACAGATAAGCAGAATATCGGTGACATTGGACGGCTTCCACCGGCTGAGGTCATCGGTAAGGTCAGAAAAATTGTCACAGGCAGCGAACACGGCTACCGTCCCAAACAAGTGCGCCGGAAGGACATCCCAAAGCCAAACGGAAAAACCAGGCCGCTGGGTATTCCCTGCATCTGGGACAGATTGGTGCAACAGTGCATCAAACAAATCCTGGAACCCATCTGTGAAGCTAAGTTCAGCAACAACAGCTATGGGTTCCGCCCGAATCGGTCAGTGGAGCACGCAATCTCCCGTACTTACTCCCTGTTACAGCGGGCGCATTTACACTATGTTTTGGAGTTTGACATCAAGGGATTCTTTGACAATGTGAACCACAGCAAACTAATCCGACAGCTTTGGACGCTGGGTATCCAGGATAAGCAGCTTCTATTCGTAATCAAGCGGATTTTGAAAGCGCCTATTCGTATGCCGGATGGCAGCACGGTATATCCAACAAAAGGAACACCGCAGGGTGGGATTATCTCCCCGCTGCTGGCAAACGTGGTGCTGAACGAACTTGACCACTGGGTGGATAGCCAATGGGTAGAACATCCCGTAGCAAACCGTTACGGCACGCATCGAATCATCCGTACTTCGGAGGTCTTTGACAAAAGTAAAGGCTACCAGAAAATGCGGGAGACAAACCTCAAGGAAATGTTCATCGTGCGCTATGCGGATGACTTCCGTATCTTCTGCCGAAATCGTGAGGACGCGGAGAAAACCACGGAGGCTGTTACAAAGTGGATTACCGAGCGACTGAAACTGGAAGTCTCTCCCGAGAAAACACGCATTGTCAACGTCCGTAAGCGATATTCTGAGTTCCTTGGTTTCAAAATCATGGTGTACCGCAAGGGTGAAAAGTATGTCGTGAAGTCCCATATCTGTGACAAAAAGCTACACTTGGAAGAAAGCAAGCTGGTGGAACAGGCAAAGCGCATCGCAAAACCAGCCCATGGGCGAACGCAACCGGACGAAATCGGCCTGTTTGACGAAATGGTGCTGGGTATCCAAAACTACTACAGGATTGCTACCTGTATCAGTCTGGACTGCCGAAAAATCCACCGCAGAGTCATGACAGTGCTGACCAACCGTTTGAACACGGAATCCGGCTGCCAGCTCGCCCGGGAGGGCGGTGCCATGACGGACAGCGAAAAGGAGCACTACGGTGCTTCCCAAATGGTGCGGTATGTGTCCGGTATCAACCGACCAATCTACCCCATTGCGTTCATCAAGTATAAAACCGCAATCGGTATCAGCGCCGCCGTCTGCTGCTTCTCTCCGACGGGACGGAAAAAGATACATGATAATCTGGAGATGGATACGACCCTGTTTGCATATCTGCGGGAGAATCCGCCACAAGGACACAGTTTGGAATATGCTGATTGCAGGCTCTCCCTGCTGTCAGCTCAAAAAGGCAAGTGTTCCGTCAGCGGCGAGTTGTTTCTGAATCCGGACAACATCGTGTGTCACATGAAAGTTCCAAAGGAGCAAGGTGGTCACGAGCGATACAGCAATCTGGTGCTGCTCCACAGGCGGTATCTTCCTTTGCTGACCGACCAAGACACTGCCGCTCTCAAGAGCATGTGCAAGCAACTGACTGTAACAAAAAAACAACTGACCAAAATCAACAGCCTGCGTACTGCTGCAAAACTGGTAGCAATCTAAAAAAAGCTTTCTATTGGTGATTGATTAAATGCCTGATAACACAATCGATGGAACGCCGGATGCGGTGAAAGTCGCATGTCCGGTGTGGAGTGGGGGAAAATCTAGCGATTACTTCAAAGGATTACCTATCACTATAAGCGGAACGCCTCTATTATTCCGCGCTGATCGGCTACATCTGGTACGAGGCCACGGAGGAAGAAAAGAACTTCATCACGCTTCTGGACCTTATCAATGCCAGTGAAGCCAGAGAGGATGACGAAACCTATCAAAGCCCGGTGGACCTGCTTTTTTCTCAGTTGGAGGAACGGGAGCCGGACCACTTTGCCGTCAAGCAGTACCGCAAATTCAAGATGGCGGCGGGTGATATATGCTCTAAGTGACTTCTTAATCATGATTTTGTCATGGTTAGTGAAGCAATCACTTAGAGTATTTTTGTTTCAGGAGGTACAGCCATGAGAAATGAAAAAATTACCCCACTGTACGAGCGCCTGAGCCGGGACGATGAGTTACAGGGCGAGAGCAATTCCATATCCAACCAAAAGCAGATGTTAGAGGATTTTGCCCGCCGGAATGGGCTGCCCAACCCTACGCACTTTACCGATGATGGTATCTCAGGCACCCGTTTTGACCGCCCCGGATTTTTGGCGATGATGGAGGAAGTGGAGGCAGGGCGTGTAGAGGCCATCGTCATAAAAGACATGAGCCGCCTGGGGCGCGATTATCTGAAAGTCGGCCAGGTCATGGAGATTTTGCGGCAACGCGGCGTCCGGCTGATTGCCATCAACGATGGTGTGGACAGTCTGAAAGGCGATGATGATTTTACCCCTTTCCGCAACATTATGAACGAGTTTTACGCCCGCGACACCAGCCGGAAAATCCACTCTGTGTTTAAGTCAAAAGGCATGAGCGGTAAGCACCTGACAGGCACCGTGATTTACGGCTACTTGTGGGATGAAAAGCGGGAACATTGGCTGGTAGATGAGGAAGCCGCCGAAGTGGTACGCCGTATCTTTTCCCTCACGCTGGAGGGATATGGGCCTTATCAGATCGCTTGCAAGTTGTCCGCAGACCGGATTGAAATTCCTGTCGTACACCTTGCCCGATTCAACGAAGGTGTGAACCGTTCAAAGCCGGTCAAAGACCCCTATGGATGGGGATCATCTACCATCGTGAACATTTTGAAAAAACGAGAGTATTTAGGGCATACCATCAATTTCAAGACCCGCAAGCACTTTAAGGACAAGAAAAGCCACTATGTTTCTGAGGATGAATGGACGATCTTTGAGAATACCCATGAAGCCATTATCGACCAGCAGACCTTTGATTTGGCGCAGAAAATCCGCAGCAATGTACGGCGTTATCCAAACGGCTGGGGCGAAGCGGCTCCCCTCACAGGTTTGCTCTATTGTGCCGATTGTGGCGGAAAGATGTATGTCCACCGCATCAACAATGGCAGGCGGATTTCTCAATATACCTGTTCCAATTATACCAAAGTTCCGTGTGGGACACTATGCCCTACACAACACCGTATCAATGAGAGTGCTGTTCTGACATTGGTTTCTGACACGCTCCGGGCTATCGCTGAATATTCCAGAAATGACCGGACGGAATTTATTCACACCGTTCAGGAAACGCAGGTTGCTCAACAGAGTGCCGATATATCGAAAAAGCGCAGGCGTCTGGCTGCTGCTCAAAAGAGAACCGGAGAACTGGAAAAACTGATTTGCAAAATCTATGAGGACAATGCCCTCGGCAAGCTGTCGGATGCACGATATAGGGCGCTTGATGCACAGTATGCCAAAGAGCAGGACGCACTTGAGATTGAAATTGCGGAGCTGGAAAAGGCTGTTACCGGCTATGAGCAGAGCCAGAAATCCGCAGAGAAATTTATAGCCCTGATTGATAAGTATGAGAATTTTGACACGCTGACAAACACCATGCTCAACGAGTTTGTAGAGAAAATCCTTGTCCACGAACGCGCCCGAAAAGGCAGCCAGGACACCACGCAGGAAATTGAAATCTACTTCAATTTTTTAGGACGCTATATCCCACCATCCTTACAGCCGGTTCCTTTAACCCCGGAGGAACAGGAAGAACTGCAGAAAAAAGAAGAACGCAAGGACAGGCTTCATCAGAATTATTTGAAGCGGAAAGCCAGCGGCGCACAGAAACAGTATGAGGACAAAATCAAGGCGAAGAAAAAAGCGGAAATGGACGCTAAGAAAGCCTGATCCGGGCTGAGGATATGAAAAAAGGCGTTTTTTCTACTGTCGGACAGCTGCCGAAAGAAGAACCACGCAAAGGCAGCATAGCAGCCAGCGCAGCAGTCTAATCATCACGAAGCAAAGGAGAATGAATATGAGTAAGTTGACTTACATTCGTTGTGGAGATTATGATATACCCAACCTAAAACTTTCTGAACAGCCGGAAACTTCTATCGGCAAGTACGGCAGAATGCGAAAATCCTACCTAAAGGAACATCGCCCCATTCTCTACAACCATCTGCTGATGAGCGAGAAGCTGTATCCACACCTGTTAGAGATTGAGCGGACAGCACAGGGGCGTGTGGAAACCATGTTGCCTCACATGATGGAAGTTGCGGGTGTCACGGAGGAACTGAAAGCCTGTGACCCTATGCGCTGGATGGGGCTGATGAACACGCTGAAAGCGCAGGCAGAAGAAATCATATTAGCAGAATTGATTAACGACTGATTCCCTAACAATAAATTACAATATAATCAAAAAGACGAAGTTAGTGTAAATAGACTGACTTCATCTTTTTTGATTCCTATATTCTTCTGGGGATTTTCCATAAACTTTACGGAAAGTGGCCGCAAATTTACTTGCATTGGCATAGCCCAAATGCTCTGCAATATTGCCGATTGTCAAATTCGGTTTTGACATCAATAAAAGCGCATACCGCATTTTTGCCTGTCGGATATAAGCCCCAATAGGAACACCATACATGGCTTTGAATGATTCTCGAAGTTTGGTCTGTCCCATCGCTGCTATTTTGCAAAGCTGTGAGACTTCCGGCGGGTTCAAAACATTCTGTTCAATGGCCTGACGTACAGATTCCAGCGCCTTTTTCTCTTGTTTGGAAAGAGGCTGTTGTTTAGATGCTATCTCCTGTCGTTGTTTATGAAAGTTGCCTGCTACAATAGAAAGCAGTTCACCTACTTTGCTTTCGTAGTAAAGACGGGAGGTTTCGCCAGCAATCAGTTTATCCCGTATCTGCAAAAACAGGGTTCCAATTTCCGGGGTATTATAATCAAAAGCTTTCCAATCATAAACCTCTGCATAGTCAAAATCGTCCGGGGTAAAACGGTCTTGCAGATTTTTCTCTATGTAATCTTCAAACAGCAAAACTGACGCATAGCTGATTGGTATATTGGGTTGATATAATACTCGCCCCTGTGACGGCTTATTTAGATAAAGGTGGATTCCCTCTGTGATAGGTTGGGCTTTCCGCCCATTCTGGATCAGGGTAACACCGCCGGATTCCAAATAATAAATTTTCACCAGCTTTTGATTGATCTCATATTTGCGTTCCATTGAGGCGTATGGTATCCAGCTTCCGGTTGACAGGAATAATCCATCTGTCGGTTGAACCTGATAGATATTTCCATAGCCTTGTCTGTTTTGCGGCTGCAAGGTGCAGATTCCATTATGATTATCCTGTCGAAAATGATAATCATGCAGATAAAAAGAAGCATCCCCTAATTCGTGCGCGGCCTGTGTAGAATCGGTCTGCATCCTGCTCACCCCCGTTTCTTATGTAGTCGGAATAATCCGCAGTATCTTTTTTTATGCTCCAAAATGTCGCAAAGGCTGTCAGCAAAACCACAAAAAGCACTGATATATCCGGTTGTTTTTCCACTTTTAACTCCTGTTTTGACCTTTTTTGCCGGATTTGACACCCAAAAAATCACTGAGTAGAATGACATTACTGGCTGGTTAGCTGACTCTAATCACAGCAATTCTATCACGATTTTGTGCGTAGGTCAATGAGGCTTCTGCCAGTAAATAATAATTAGGAGGACTTTGAAAATGTCTAATTCACAACAAATGAAAAAAGGGCTGTCTGTGCGTGATTTGATTACCACCGGCATCCTTGCTGCTTTGTACATGGTATGCGCCATGATTGGCGAGGCTATCTTTGGGTTCTTCCCTGTACTGACTTTCCTTTGCCCGCTGTCTATTGCGCTGCTGTGCGGCCCGGTTTATATGCTGATACTGGCAAAGGTGCCGAAGCATGGCCCAATCATTGTCACCGGTATTTTGGTAGGAGGTGTGCTGTTCGTACTCGGTATGTACTGGTCTATGTGTTTGGCATATTGTATTCTCGGCGTTGTGGCCGATCTGCTGGCCGGTTCCGGGAACTTTAGAAACAAAGGGCGTAACCTGCTGTCTTACATGATCTTTGTTCTCAGCCCGGTTTTCTCCTACGGTATGCTTTGGTTTGACCGCGACGCCTATGTGCAATATTTGGTAGAAAAGGGAACAGAGCAGACCTATATGGACACAATGGTTTCAACCGCACAAAACTGGATGCTCCCGGCAATGATTATCGGCGTGTTAATCTGTGCTGCTATCAGCGGTCTTGTAGGCCAGAAACTATTGAAAAAGCATTTTGAAAAGGCCGGAGTAGTGTAATGGAGATGCAACTGCAAACAAAGGACACACTTGCCACATTACATTTAGACCCTCGCACAAAACTATATCTGTTGATCGTCGGAAATGTTGCGTTGTTCCTTGCGCCCTCTTTACTCTATGAGATTGCGCTGGTTGTATGCGTTGTGATTCTCGGCATCCTTGTAGGAGCAAAGCGGTTTACGGTAAGAATGGCTGCTGTCTATGCGGGAATGGTTGTTCTGCATATCATTGGAACAAATTATTTGACAGGGACTTTGCAGATTGCGATTGTAACATTTACCGTATTTATCCGTAAAATCTTTCCCTGTGCCATGCTCGGAGGTATTTTAGTCAGCACGACAAGAGTAAATGAATTTATGGCGGCCATGAACCGTATTCACATGCCCAAAGCAATGGTTATCCCTATGACGGTCATGCTCCGCTATTTCCCCATGGTACATGAGGACTGGGGCTATATCAGAGACGCCATGCGGATGCGCGATGTCGCTCCAACCGTCAAAAGTCTACTGACCCATCCGGCCCGAACAGTGGAATGTATCTATGTTCCGATGATGATGTCAGCACTGAAAGTGGCGGATGAATTGTCGGCGGCGGCTGTTACAAGGGGGCTGGAAAATCCGAAGCCCCGAACCTGCTTGCAGGAAATCCACTTTAGTATTGCGGATGCCGTATGCTTTCTCCTGTTCACTTTGTTTATGTCAGTGTCGGTCTGGCTGAAATTGAAAGGGGGTGCAGGCTAATGATTCGTTTTGACAAGGTTTCCTTTACCTATCAGGAATCATTACAAAATGGCGGACTGCGCGATGTTGATTTAACAATCAACAAAGGTGAGTGTGTGCTGTTGTGTGGGCGAAGTGGCTGTGGAAAAACCACATTGACCCGTCTTGTAAATGGCCTGATTCCATACTTTTATCCGGGAGAAGTCACCGGCACAACCTATGTTGACGGTAAAGATATACAGGATTATCCCATGTATGAAGTGTCCGAGCATGTGGGGTCTGTATTCCAAAATCCACGCTCTCAATTTTTTAATGTAGATACAGACAGTGAAATCTCCTTTGGAATGGAAAATCTGGCTTATCCAAGGGAAAAAATGAAAGAACGCATTTCAAAGACAGTTGCGGATTTGGATATAGCCCATTTGACCGGGAGAAGCATATTTGAATTGTCTGGCGGTGAAAAACAAAAGGTGGCGTTTGCGTCCATCTATGCTATGTCTCCGAGTATTTACTTGTTAGATGAACCATCTTCCAATCTGGATATGGATGCTATTGAGGATTTGCGGCGTACACTTGAACTCCTAAAGAAACAAGGCAAGACCATTCTAATTGCAGAACATAGGATTTATTATCTGAGGGAATTAGTTGACCGCATTGTGTATATGGAAAACGGGGCTATATCTGCTGTGTTTTCTCCGAGCCAGTTTCTTTCTATTCCTGAAGAACAGCGGCACAGTATGGGACTTCGCGCTTTAGATTTGTCAAAGGTACAGCCAAGGGCCATTGCTGAAAATTCTCAAAAGCCGATTTTGGAAGTCAGAAACTTATCCTTGTTCTATAAGAAAAAGTCGGTTCTGGACGATTTGAATTTGAGTGCGGCGCCGGGAGAAATCATAGGAATTATCGGGCATAACGGAGCCGGGAAATCTACATTTTCCAGAACACTATGCGGCCTGCACACAAACTATACGGGGCAGATTCTTTGGGATGGTAAAGAACTGAACGCAAAGAGCCGGTTAAAACGCTCCTATATGGTGATGCAGGACGTAAGCTATCAGTTATTTGCCGATACATTGGAAAAGGAATGTGTATTTGGAATTAAGCATCCTGATCTGGACGCAGCAAAACAGGCAATGGAACGGCTGGGTATTTATGAGTACCGTACTCATCATCCCAATACACTTTCCGGGGGTCAGAAGCAGCGTGCGGCCGTGGCAGTCAGTATGGTATGCCGTAAGGACGTTTTAATTTTTGATGAACCGACTAGCGGACTTGATTATGACAGCATGATTCAAGTTGCGGGGCTATTTCAAACGCTTTCTAAAATGGGAAAGGTAATTTTTGTTGTAACCCATGATTACGAATTTTTAGCGGCAGCCTGTACAAGAGTGATTCATTTGGATAACGGAAAACAGCAGGAAGATTACCTACTTTCCCCCGACAATCTGCATCGGCTACGCGATTTTTTCTTGCGGTCAGAAAGGAGGCAGAACTTTGCGGAGAATGGAAAATGACCTTCTGTTCTTCCATGAGCTGATCGGTAACTGTTCCGTTGAAAAAGATTCAAAGATATATACAATTTCTCCGAAATTTGGGAAGGGCACCATGCAGAGTTTTGAAGTGATGCCCGGTGCTGAAATTGTTTATAGTAATGTTTATATTACAACTCCAATTCAAAAGAATATCCAATGTAAAGATCGTTTTATTGAAGTTACCTATTGCTTTCATGGGCAAATGAATATGCTGTTCAGCGACCAGCCAGCGATGATTATGAGCGACCATTATATTTCTGTTTTCAATGGTGCAAGCCACCTGAAAAGCTGTGATTTTGGGGAAGAACCTTTTATTGGCGTTTCAGTGGTGGTTTATCTGCCGCAGATCATAAACAGCCTGAATATCATGCTGGGGACAATCGCGTTTGACGAGGACATGGATTTTCAAGGGCTTTTTACAGCGGGCGGTTGCTTTATAGCACCCGCGACAAAAAGCGTGGAGCATATTTTTACCGAACTGCTCTTGCTGCCGGAACAGTACCGCAATTATCTTATGCGCATTAAAGTCATGGAACTACTGTTATATCTGGTTGGCAAAATGGAATATCGGACAGATTTTGGGATTTCACTATTCCACAAGGAGGAGATGAATTGTAATGGATGATGTAAAAGCCCTGTTTGGACTAATTGATAAGAAAAATAAGCGTCGTCTGCTTGGCGCAGTAATCTGTTGCGTCCTGTCTGTTTTGTGCGGCATCCTGCCCTATTTGGGCGTTTGGGGTATTGTGACCTGTTTTCTGAATGAACGGACAGAGAATCTTTTTCAATATGTGTGCCTGATTGCCGCAGCAATCATTTTGAAACATCTGCTGTTTGGAACCGGCACAAAAATCTCTCACAAGGTAGCCTACCAGACATTGGGGGAAACCCGTAAAAAGCTGTTCCGTAAAATTGCCCGCTTACCAATGGGCTATGTGAAAACAACGGCATCCGGGCAGGTCAAAACGATCATTATGGACAATATGGAACAGTTGGAGACATTTTACGCCCATAACATTCCAGAGATTATTTCCGGCCTCGCTGTACCGCTGTGTATGGAAATCCTTCTGGTGATATTGGACATCAGGGTAACCGGTATCATGCTGATTCCGGTCGTTCTGTTTATTCTTGTCGGTATTCTTATGATTATCGTTCAGATGAAAAAAATGGACGAATTTAATCAGGCGTTTGCCGATGTCAGCGTTAAGACGGTGGAATATGTCAACGGTATGAAAGAACTGAAGATATTTGCTGCCGACGAATCCACTTATGGCCGCCTGTCAGAAAGCATCCGCACTTACAGCACCGTTGTAACAGAGTGGTTCCAAAGCTGCTTGAAATATGTTGCTTTCAATCATACCGACTTAAACAGCAACCTTGTGTTCCTGTTTCCGCTTGCCGGTTTGATGTACCTCTCCGGCAGCGTGACAGCGGCCAGCTATATTATGTATCTGTTTATGGGGCTTGCCATGCTGATTCCGTTGGAAACTGTTTCTAATAACTTTGATTATATCGGCATGAACGCCTCTGTTGCAAAAAAGATAGACGAAATTCTGAAGCTGGATGAAATGGCGGATACGACCTCAAAGGCAGAACTTGCCGACCACACGATTGCGTTTGAACACGTTACATTTTCCTATGGGGAAGAACAGCCGGTATTAAAAGATGTCTCATTTACTGTTCCTGACGGAAAAGTAACGGCGCTCGCCGGTGTTTCCGGCAGCGGCAAAAGTACAGCGGCCAGCCTGATCTGCCGGTTTTGGGATATAACCGAGGGACAGATTTGTATGGGCGGCGTACCGCTGAACCAGATTCCGCTATCCGATCTGATGTCCCAGATTTCCTTTGTGACCCAGAATACGTTCCTGTTCAAAAAGAGCATCCGGGATAACATTATGATGGGAAACCCAGAGGCCACGGAGGAAGAAATGATGCAGGCAGCCAAGGATGCCGTATGTCACGACTTTATTATGCGGCTTCCAAAGGGCTATGACACAGTGATAGACAAGGAAACCAAGTTGAGCGGCGGTGAAAAACAGAGAATCACATTGGCAAGGGCGATTCTGAAAAATGCGCCGGTCGTGATTCTTGACGAGGCAACGGCTTACATTGATGCCGACAATGAAGATTTACTGCAAAAGGCGCTAGCTAAATTATCAGAGGGAAAAACCGTACTTGTAATAGCGCACCGTCTTTCCAGTATCAAGGAAGCTGATTCGATTGTGGTTCTGGAACAGGGCAAAGTGATTGACTGCGGCACACATGATGAATTGATAAACCGTTGCTCCCCGTATCAGGATATGTGGGCGGCCTTTGAACAATCCGATCAATGGAAAATGGGAGGTGTAAACGCATGATTGCTATGATAAGGAAATTCTTAGACCTTGCAGGCGAGCGCAAAAAGCAGCTTTATCTTGCGTGGCTGTTTCAGGCGTTGACCTCAATTTGTGAGGGCGCGATATATTTCATGCTGTTCCTTGCGATAAAAGATATTTTGGGCGGCTCGTTTACAAAGGAAAAACTGATGCAGTATAGCCTTATGTTTCTGGTCTATACTGTCCTGCATTTTGTTTTTTATTACTTTACGATTGCAAAACAGCGCCCGGTATCTTATGCCATGATGCGGGATGAACGTCTTTCGATTGCGGCGAAAATCAAACAGTTTCCGCTCTACTACTTTACAAAAGACAAGATCAGCCAGCTTACATCTTTGTTTACAACTGATTTAAGTTTCGTGGAAATGAATATCATGGAGATTATTGCCGGTTTCGTTTCCAGCATGATCATGACGGTTGTATTTGCTCTGATGCTGCTTAGTGTGGACTGGCGTATGGCGCTTCTTCTGTTTGCGGGGATCATCCCCGGCTATATCCTCTACCAGCAGTTTCAAAAGAGCATGGTTCAACTGGGAGAGCAGAAGAAAAATACGCAGGTGGCAATGATTGATTCCACGCTGGAATATGTACAGGGCATGGAAACGATCAAGGCATACCGGCTGGAGCAATCCGGTAAGCTCGTGGAGAAGCAGGTGAACGGATATTGCACGGCTTCTGACCGTTATGAAGCGACGCTGACGAATTGGAGCATGGGTTATAAAATCTGCCTGAATCTGGGCCTGTTTTTGAGTTTGGGTGTTGGCATTGCAATGGTTCGTTCTGGTTCATTAGCCCCGGCAACCTATTTGTTTTTTGCAATCATGGGTATTATTTTTTACCGTCCGCTGGAAGCTCTGATGGGTTCCTTTGCCATGATGAATCTTGCAAACGCATCGTTGGATAATATAGCAGAAATCAACAACCTGCCGACCGAAAATGAAAAACAGGGAACTACACAGTTTGCAGATACACAAGCCGATGTACGGTTTGAAAATGTATCGTTTAGCTATGATGGAAAGCGTGACGCAGTTAGTCATGTAAGTTTTTCAGCTAAACCCGGAACGATCACTGCATTGGTGGGTCCTTCTGGAAGCGGCAAATCCACTCTCCTTAATTTAATTCCGGGATTCGTGACGCCGAAAAACGGGCGGATTCTGTTGAATTGGAAAGATGCGGCAACATTAAAGCATAGTGATCTGGTGCGTCATGTGAGTGTCGTTTTTCAGGAAGTATATCTTTTTCAGGATACCATGATGAATAATATCCGAATGGGAAACCAGAGCGCAACGGACGAGCAGGTGGTAGAGGCGGCAAAAAAGGCTCACTGTCACGAATTTATAGAAAAGCTCCCACAGGGCTATCAAACGGTTATCAGCGAGGGCGGCGCAAGCCTTTCCGGTGGAGAGCGTCAGCGCGTCGCTATTGCGAGGGCAATTTTGAAAGATTCCCCGATCATTCTTTTAGATGAGGCGCTGTCCAGTCTGGATGCCGAAAATGCCGTAGCAATACAGAAGGGCATAGAAGAAATGATTAAGGGCAAGACGGTGTTCCTTGTATCACACACTTTGTCCTATATCCAAAATTCAGATCAGATACTTGTCCTATCTGACGGCATATTGCAAGGCTGTGGGAAACATGAAGAACTGTTGCAGACCGTGCCGCTTTATCAAACTATGTGGGAAAAAGAGAAATCTATTAAAAACTGGAAGCTGGCATAATGAGCAGCAAGAACAAACTTCATGCGTCCGGGGAGGACTACCTGGAAACCATCCTTGTTCTCCAAAAGAAACGCGGTATGGTACGCTCCGTAGATGTGGCCCGGCACATGGAGGTGTCAAAGCCCAGCGTGTGCCATGCAGTGGCTATCTTGCGGGACGGCGGCTTTCTCACTATGGACGAAGATCACTTTCTCCATCTGACCGATGTGGCCGCGAGGTAGCCGAAAAAATCTACGAGCGT
>BAIF02000003.1 GCA_000509105.1 Clostridiales bacterium VE202-21
TTGTGGGGAGCGGGAGTTCCGG
The DNA here is from genome assembly GCA_000509105.1 of Clostridiales bacterium VE202-21. Classification (GTDB taxonomy): domain Bacteria; phylum Bacillota; class Clostridia; order Lachnospirales; family Lachnospiraceae; genus Faecalicatena; species Faecalicatena contorta. Next base: position 23 of record BAIF02000003.1, read on the forward strand.
GGGCGTGGGGAAAACTTCTGTGCACCTTTTTCAAAGCGGGCTGCTTGCCAAGTATCACTAAATAAAAACCACATCGGATGGGGAGGCAGCGAAGGCATTCACCCCGCAATTCTGATGAATTGTGCGGCTCATGCCTTCTTAAATGCTGCTTTGGTGAGCAGCATTTAGCCTCCACATCCGATGTGGTTTTTATTAAGTGATACTACAGCGCGCTCTATGCTTTCGAAAAAGGTGCACAGAAGTTTCCCCCACGCCCCCGGAACTCCCGCTCCCCACAGGCTGGGTTCATCCGGACGGCAGGCTTGTATTTCCCAGCAGCACCCCATCCGCTCTCGCTCCTTATCCTTTATAGTAGTTGATGAGGCAGCCTTTGAGGATGATTTCCCGTTCTGCGTCTGTGAGTTCTCCCAGGCAGAATTCTGTTTCTTTGAGGCTGTCGCCCACTACGTATGCTTTTATGGTGTCTTGTTTTTCTTCTACGGCTTTTCTGACATCGGGGATGAAGATGTAATCTCCGTTCCTGAATGGCAGGGACTCGTGATTTTCTTTGGTCAAAAGCGGGAGCATTCCCCAGTTGATCAGGTTGGAACGGTAACGCTTTGTGGCATACTCATTCGCAATGTTTGCCCAGCCTCCCAATACTTTCTGGCAGGATGCCGCCTGCTCGCGGGCAGAGCCGTCTCCTGGTTTTACTGCAAATATGGCGCTTCCTACACCCAGGTTTCCTTCTCCTGCTGACGGGTAGGATTCCTGGATCTTTGCCATCACCGGTTTCAGCTCCTCAAGAACGTCCAGCGGGCATGTACCTGCCTCGATTGCCTTTTGGGCTGCCTGTACTTCTTTGGCGCGGGCTACGTATGCAGGGTCTTTTCTGGACAGTGTAAACTCAGCAAGGCCCAGCGGATTGGAACGGTAGGAAGAGGTCTCGCCCGATGGGATCAGCTCATCTGTGGTGGTTACCGGATCATGGATCTCGGAAACGATCTTTACAACCAAGTTCTGTGGTAATGCTGACATGGCCGGCCAGTCTTTGATGTTCGGGCCGAACTTGATCTCTACATCCGGGTCTGCCTCACCTTTGCTGTCGAATACCCGGTTCTCATATATGCTCTTGTCAAAATGATATTTCTGTCCTGTATATTCGACATCCAACGCAGTGGCCGGTGTCAGGAATCCCTTATTGGCAGCTGTTGCAGCAATGGAGCGTGCGTCCATAAGGGCCACGGAAGCAATCTGACCGCTCTGGAGCTTGGAACCCTCACGGTTCGGGAAGTTTCTTGTAGAGTGGCGGATAGAGAATGCATTGTTGGCCGGCGTATCTCCTGCTCCGAAGCAGGGGCCGCAGAAAGCGGTCTTTACGATGGTTCCTGCTGCCATTAAGTCTGCAACCGCCCCGTTTTTAACAAGTTCCATGTAGATCGGAGTACTTGCGGGATAGACGCTGAATGTAAATTCATCATGTCCGATATTTCTTCCTTTGATAATGTCTGCAGCCGCACAGATATTTTCAAATCCGCCGCCCGCACATCCTGCGATAATTCCCTGCTCTACATATAATTTACCGTCAACCACCTTATCCTGGAGCGTATAGTCTACTGCACCGTCCAGGCTTACAAGCGCCTTCTGCTCAACATCGTGCAGAATATCCTTTAGATTTGCGTTCAGTTCATCGATTGTGTAAACATTGCTTGGATGGAACGGCATTGCAATCATCGGCTTGATCTCGCTTAAGTTCACATAAACCATACCGTCATAATATGCTGCTGCACCAGGATTCAGCTCTTTGTAATCCCCGCTTCTGCCATGGATCTCATAGAATTCACGGATCTTATCGTCAGTTTTCCAGATCGAAGACAGACAGGTTGTCTCTGTTGTCATAACGTCAATACCGATTCTGAAGTCTGCGCTCAGCTTGCTGACTCCCGGTCCGACGAATTCCATCACTTTATTGTTAACATAGCCATTTCCAAATGTCGCGCCTATAATTGCCAGAGCCACATCCTGAGGGCCAACGCCTTTCATCGGCTCACCATCCAGGTAAATCGCAATGACTCCCGGCATCTTAATATCATAGGTTTTGTTCAGAAGCTGTTTTACAAGCTCCGGACCGCCTTCTCCCATGGCCATCGTTCCCAGGGCGCCGTAGCGGGTATGGCTGTCTGATCCAAGGATCATCTTTCCGCCGCCTGCCAGCATCTCACGTGCATACTGATGAATGACTGCCTGATGAGGTGGTACATAGACTCCGCCGTATTTCTTTGCACAGGTCAGTCCAAACATATGGTCATCCTCGTTGATCGTTCCGCCAACAGCGCACAAACTATTATGGCAGTTCGTCAGCACATAAGGGATCGGGAATTTCTCAAGCCCTGAAGCCCTCGCCGTCTGGATAATCCCCACAAATGTGATATCATGGGAAGTCAGTTTGTCAAACTTAATCTGAAGATGTTCCATGTCAGATGATGTATTATGCTCTTTCAAAATACCGTAGGCCATCGTATTCTGAGCTGCTTCGTCTTTTGAAACCGGGACAGAAACACTGCCTGTATCTTCAACTATTTCAGTGCCGTTCAGCAGATAGACACCATTATCGTATAGCTTTATCATGTTCGCTCCTCCTAAAGATACTTGATTTTAATCGTTACTGTTAATCATTTTAGCATGTTAAAGAATGGATGTAAATAACGGAAGCGGCAAAAAAGGGCGATGCCGCCGATGGCACCGCCCTTTTTAACCTAATTCGTTTCCCTGAGAATCTTCACTACTTCAAGATCAGTTTCTCCCATTGATATAATATCTTCTTTCTGAATCACGATTGGTTTCTGAACCTTCTTTCCATTCAGGAACGTATGGTTCTTAGAACCTTCATCCCTGAGAAACAGCTTATCTTTGCTCCTCACAATGGCGCAGTGGACCTTAGAAATCTTCCTGTCACCGGGCAGGGAAAGAAATTCCTCAAAAGCAACATCCTTCGTCGTTCTTCCAATCCCGATACTGTCATAGAAAACGAAACTGTAACGCTCTCCCGTATCCGGATCCTCCAGGATAATCTTCCAGCGCCTTTTTTTTGCCTGCACCCGCTGCAGGCGTCTTCGGCGGCTGTCCGACAGCCTGTTTTTTCTTTCTCACCGGAGGCCTGTCATCGTAATCATCGTCGTCATAATCATCGCTTTCTCCGCCGTAAGCCTCATCAAGCTCATAATGCCTATATTCTTTTCTCTCTTTTACTATGGTCACTATGGTAACAATTATAGTAACCGCTATCAAAGCAGCTAAAACTATCAGAATAATCCAGTACATCATATGTATATCCACTCCTTCAAGAGTTTATAGTACTATATTTTTACCTTTCAGGCAACCCAATCCGCCATTTTTTATCGCCTGAGCCTGAAATTGTTACTGTTCACACCCGTTGGGCGTGCACAGTAACAAAATGAATTCCCCGTTCTTACTGTCCCGGTTTCTATTCATATTCGCAGATATACCCCAGGAAACCGGTATATGACGATTCTGCCGCCAGCATATCGTCCGGCACGTCATTCCATACAAACCGCTTTTCGCCGTCATAGAAAAACAAATCCATATACTGCTCTTCCAGGCTGCCGTCCTGAAAACTTGGCTCCCCGTTTTTCCATTCGTCAGAACACCAGCTGCCCTCAGAATTCAGCTTCTCCCCAAACAGCTTATTATTCTCATTCACCCAATAATAATCTTTGGAATTGTCGTCTCTTCTTCCCCCAATCCGGAAAAAGATATTGGTCATCCCTGCCCTGCTGATTTCTTTACGTATGTACTCGTATTCTTCTGAACTGTTAATTCTGGCAAGATAACCACCCCGGTTTAAGCAGTCCTGAAACGCCTCTGACCAGGTGCAGTCGCTCTTTATATACTCGTATCTGTGGATTGCCGTATCATCGGCAGGAGCAGAAGCGTCATAGGTGCCTGCATTTTGATCCGCAGCATTTTCATCCTGAGAATTGTCCTTGGAGCTGTCAGTTCCTTCGCCGGCATGATCCCCTGCATTGTCCCCCGTATTATTATTTGCGGGATCCTTTGTCCCATTATCCTTATCGGTGTTGGAAGCGTCACCCTGTTGTGCCGCTGAATTCTTATCCTGTTCCGCCTTCCCTGCAGCATCATTTGAAGTTACCTTCTGGCTGTCCTGCACCTTTTTTCCGGTCACAATCCCAAGCCCAATTCCTGCTGCAAATACAACGATAACTCCGATAATGACAATCACCAGTATCTTCCCGTTGTGTCTTGGCTTTTTCATCTTTTGTCTCCTCCCTTTTCTTCATACTGAAGTTTTCCCAATAGTTACTTATACCCAAAGAGCACCCAGCAATTTATGCCCCTTTGGGACGGGTTACAGCAAGCTGCAAAACTATGTATAGAAAAGACAGAAGCCTCTGATTCTAAGGCTTCTGTCTGCTAGAACTTCCTACAATCTATCCGTATCCTGCGCCTGCACGTCCTTTGCCGCAGCAGCTCCCGCAGCGATACTATTTTATAATCTCTTTAATAATTCTTCTCTTTCTTCTTCATAACCCGGTTTGCCCAGAAGTGCGAACATATTCTTCTTATAGCTTTCCACGCCTGGCTGGTTAAATGGATTCACGCCGAGTAAATATCCACTAACACCGCATGCAAACTCAAAGAAATAGAACAGCTGTCCGAGATAAAACTCATTTTGCTGTGGAACTGTCACCATCAGGTTCGGCACGTTGCCGTCCGTGTGTGCTAGAATCGTTCCGTTCATAGCACTTTTATTGATAAAGTCTACGGTCTTGCCTGCCAGATAATTCAGTCCGTCCAGGTCAACCGGTTCTTCGTTGATAATCAGCTCTTCTCTGGACGTCTCCACATTCAGAACTGTCTCAAATAATATTCTGTTTCCATCCTGGATAAACTGTCCCATGGAGTGCAGATCGGTCGTCAAATCTACTGATGCCGGGAAGATGCCCCGCTGGTCTTTACCTTCGCTCTCTCCATATAACTGTTTCCACCATTCGGATACATAATGCAGGCTTGGCTCATAATTAGCCAGAACCTCTATTGCTTTGCCCTTTCTCAGCAGGATATTGCGTACTGCCGCATACTGCAGGGCCCCATTATCTTTAAAATCATTTTCCAAAGCTTCTTTTCTTCCTGCCTGTGCGCCTTCCATCAGTTTATCGATGTCTGCGCCGCTCACTGCGATCGGCAGAAGGCCTACGGCCGTCAGTACGGAGAAACGTCCCCCGACATCGTCCGGCACTACAAAGCTCTCATATCCCTCTTCTGTAGCAAGGTTCTTCAAAGCTCCTCTGGCTTTGTCGGTCGTAGCATATATTCTCTTTGCTGCGCTCTCTTTTCCATATTTATTTTCCAAAATCTCTTTAAATACACGGAAGGCAATGGCTGGCTCTGTAGTAGTTCCTGATTTTGAAATCATGTTGATGGAAAAATCCCTGTCGCCGACTACGTCAATCAGATCCTTAAGATAAGTACTGCTGATACTGTTACCTACATAGTAGATCTCCGGAGACTTTCTGAGTTCTTTGGATACCACATTGGCAAATGAATGTCCAAGGAAGTCAATTGCAGCTCTTGCTCCCAAATAAGAGCCGCCGATTCCGATTACCAACAACACCTCAGAATCACTGCGGATCTGCTCTGCCGCTTTCTTGATCCGTGCAAATTCTTCTTTATCATAATCAACCGGAAGGTCAATCCATCCAAGGAAATCATTTCCCGCGCCTGTCTTTGCAACAAGCTTGTCCTTTGCCTGGGCTGCCAGTTCGCTCATATATTCCATTTCATGTTCCTGAATAAAACTACTTGCTTTTGAATAATCAAATGTAACTTTGTTAGCCATTGTTTACCCTTCCTCTCTAATATCGTCTTTTACAAGCTAATTCTACCAAATATGCCCACCTTAATCAAGCTAAAAACTCCTCTAAAATTTGGCGAATTGCCTCTTCTTTTAGTGCAGGCTGCTCATCATCTTCCTCCATTTTTTCTTTTACTGTCCGGCGGATCACCTGTCTCGCCGCTTCCCCTTTTTCTACCCTGCGCGGTTCTCCTTCAATATTGATCGACAGTGCAGGTTCCTCCCGCTGTGCCGCCGCTCTGGATGCCCCCGCAGTTTCGGGGCTGATAACATCTATATTCTCCTTCTCGGTCTGTTTCACCTTCTTATAACGGTGAGCGCAGACATTTTCAAGGTAATCAACCATATAATTCTTTGCTGCTTTTACTTTATAAGATTCATCGGACAGCTGGCTGATTACAAACAACGCAACCATTTCCGCCGCCCCTACTGCAATATACTGGTACATCGCCTCACACAGCCCATGTGCCAGGTAGTGCCCTGCCGCTCCCAGCGCCGCCAGGATTCCGGAAAACCAAATACTCTGTATTTCCAATTGTCTCCACGTATGTACTTTAAAAAGAAATCCCCGGTATTCATATATGTACTTCTCCACAAATGCTCCCACATTGTCTACCTTATCGTGTATCATACACGCGTGCTCATATTTTGCCCGCACGAGCTTCATCAGTTTGTGTGTGCTCTTTGACATATTGCCTGACGCCTTTACCAGACGGCGGAGGGTAACCTGGTTCACGAGCTTGGCCAGTACCCCAATGACACCCACCGCAATCATCAGATAGAAGATTACGTTTGTGTCGGCTGCTACATTTTTAAACATAATAAGACCTCCTGTTTTTATGGTTGTGCCACAACTACCATTTTTTGGTGTGAGCCTATTATAGCCCAACTTTTCCGTACTTGCCGCAAAAACCGTTCTACATAATTCGCCATTTCAGAGTGTTTTTAAGGAAAGACAGGAATATCTCAGGGTTAAGAAACATAGAATTTAAGAACGGCCTCAATCCTTCAATTTAACACATCATTTATCTTCACAGTGCATTCTCTGCCTTAAGAAAACTCCTGTCATTTAATCGGGGAAAAACTCGAAAATTGGCACACGAAAATGTACTGGTAATTTCCCCTTCATTTTGCTATAATCAACATATCTGATAAATGCTGGTAAAATACGGGTTATAGTGCCGCCATAACACCCCAATGCCAGATTAAAATCATTATTTGCAGGAGGATAAAAACATGCAGTATAAGACAAGCGGAGTCTGTTCGCAAATGATCAACTTCGATATCGAAGACAATAAGGTAAGAAATGTAGCCTTTGTTGGAGGGTGCGCCGGCAATCTGCAGGGCATAGCCCGCCTGATAGAAGGCATGGATGTGGATGAGGCTATCTCCAGAATAGAAGGTATCCGCTGTGGTTTCAAAAGTACATCCTGTCCCGATCAACTCGCACTAGCATTAAAAAAAGCAACCGGAAGATAATCCGATTGCTTTTTCTATGTTTAGTACATGAACCATATAATAAAAGATCCCCCTCCTTGAACAATTGAAGCAGCTGTCATGCGGCGCGCATAAAAAAATTTGTGGTGTTTTCTCGGTACAGGTCTTTTCTATAATCAATTAATGGTTAATAGTTTCTCCTGTATGCGGTACACTTGACAGCTGCTTCAATTGCTCAAAGAGAGGGGGTACAGGGTGGTAAAGTTAATATTAATTTACGTAGATACCGTCGGTGAGTGAGGTGGCTTCGTCGTATGGCTTTTCTGCAGTCATTCCAGCTACATGATCTGCATGGACTCTATAATAGTATCCACGATCCACCATCATCATTTTGTTAGTGCTTACATAATATGTATTACGGTCCTCTACCTGCCAGCAGTCTATTTGATCCCATTTACCCGTTTCTTGATTATACTGATCAACATAAATAACTGTAGAGATGTAATCTACTACATGATCTGCTGTTGTAGCCGCATATACGTATATTCTACCAACGCCCGACTTTGTTATGGAACACTCTCCATCCATCAAATGTTCGCCTCTTGTCACTATACTCCCATCAGTATTACCTGTTGAAGTATCTAGTGTAGTGAGATATGAACCGTCAACTTTTATAACCTTATCTTCTGAAGCTCTAACATCCGTTACAGATATAACGCAAATACTTAAAGCTAATAACAATGTAGATAATGTGGCAAATATTCTTTTTCTCATCCTTATCATCCTCTTATGTGTTCTATTAAATAAACAATTGAGTGTATTAAAACTTACGCCTTTAATCAAAAAATATCAAATTTTCTATTAATCCTAAAAATTCGTCTTCTTCCATAACTCCTTTAACTTGATAATAAACCCCTTGATAATCAAATTTAGCTACAAATCTATACTTATTTGATTTTTTATATTTTTTTATATCTATGTTTTGATTATGGTTTTCAATTACAAAACTATCTATTAGCGTGTCTTCCTCTTTTTGACTTAATGATGAATCTAAATTATTTAAATATATAGAATAACGTATAATCTCATCATTATATGAATAAAATAGTTGTGCTCTTTTCTGCTCTTCATCTATAGTATATTCTGATAAGTACATATCTTTAGGCTTACTGCCCAGTCTTACTGCTACAACCCCCAGTCGCTCTCTAATTTCTCTATATGCAGTAACTTCCTCACCATCTTCGGATTCTTGTGTTTCCATATCTTTAACATTAACAACTTGCATTGCCTGTCCACCATGAATCTTCTCCCATAGTATTTTCAAATATGACTTACTCCCCACGCTAGTCACACTCGTTCCAACCACCAAAACAAGTACCGCCGCAAATGCAATTATAAACCTCCTTCCACGCGGCATACGTAATACACTGGTCTTCCTCCCTTCTTTTTTCTTCCCCTTTTTCTCATCACTGTTAAGATGTTTGTGGTATTCTGTATTGACTTCAAACAGCTTTGGTTCGTCCTCTTTCTTTTTCAGGAGTTCTCTGCCAAGGCGTAATGCTTCTCTGTCTTCTTCTGAAAGAAAACTTTCCGGATTATCTTTTGTACGTTCGGTAAAATTTGGAGCAAGTTCCTCCCCAAACTCTGCTGTATTTTCTCCAGTGCTGTGCTCTTGTCCACGTCTCTTCTCGTATGCCTGAATTTCAGCTAGAAGTGCAGCTTCCATCCTGCCAGATACCTGGATATCTTTAAGATCAGGATTTTCCGCTATTTTCCTTTCCACCCTCTCAGCTGCATTCTCCACTTCTTCTTGCAGTGATAATTTTTTGTTTTGTTTCATGCTTATTCCCCTTATTTTGGCTACTACTTTTTCTTGACTTTTTACTAAATAAGTTTAATATGAAATTATATGTGTTTTATCGGTTATATGCAAGTATAACTTTTAAATTTTTAAGCATAATATGAACATTTCAAATCTGGAGGTTTTCATTATGAAAAGAATCATACTCACCGGTGGAGGAACTGCCGGGCATGTCACCCCCAATATTGCACTGATTCCCCGGCTGAGGGAACTGGGTTACGATATCCAATACATAGGATCTTACAAAGGGATTGAGAAGGAACTCATTGAGCCTTTTGGTATCCCTTATCATGGTATTTCTTCCGGAAAGCTGCGGCGCTATTTCAGCGTTCAGAACTTTACAGATCCTTTTCGAGTAATAAAAGGGTTTGGGGAGGCTCATTCCATTATAAAGGAATTGAAACCTGATGTTATCTTTTCCAAAGGGGGATTCGTTTCTGTTCCCGTTGTACTGGCCGGCAAGCGGTGCAAGGTACCGACCATTATCCACGAGTCTGATATGACACCGGGACTTGCCAACAAGCTAGCCATCCCATCGGCAACCAAAATCTGCTGTAATTTCCCGGAGACCCTTGAGTCTCTTCCGCTGGAAAAGTCTATCCTTACCGGTTCCCCGATCCGGCAGGAGCTGCTGTCCGGCAACAAAATTGCTGCACTGGATCTATGCGGCTTCGCGGCGGATAAGCCCGTCATCCTTGTAATCGGAGGAAGCCTTGGCTCAGTGGCCGTCAACAATGCAGTACGCCTTGCTCTCCCTGAGCTTCTGGAGTATTTCCAGATCGTTCACCTCTGCGGCAAAGGCAAAGTTGATAATTCCCTTAATGGCCTGAGAGGCTACGCACAGTTTGAATATATCAAAAATGAGCTTCGGGATATATTCGCCCTGGCAGATATCGTTATTTCAAGGGCCGGTGCAAATGCAATCTGCGAGCTGTTAGCACTTAGAAAGCCGAATCTTTTGATCCCACTTTCGGCCAATGCCAGCCGCGGCGACCAGATTCTAAATGCCCGCTCATTTGAAAGGCAGGGCTTTAGTATGATCCTTGAAGAAGAGGAGCTTACAAAAGAGTCTCTCCTCGAAGCTGTCCGGAGGCTTTACGATAACCGCAGTTCTTATATGGACGCTATGCGGGATTCCAGACAGCAGGATTCCATTGATACAATTATAGGACTTGTAGAAGAGATAAGTTTATAGTAATTGTCGGATTGCAACACAACCAGGAAAACAGGTGGCGTATAGACACCTGTTTTCTTATACTCGGTTCAATTCGTCATATTCTACGCCAAACTCTTTCTTTATCCAGCTTTTGGCTCTGTGCAATACACTATGCAGCACTTCGACACGGACTCCCATTTGTTCAGCAACTTTTGCCTGTGGTATTTCCAGATAATATACCAGCGTAATCGCCTCATACCATCTGGGATTTTTCTCAAGCAGTGCCTCAAAGATACGCTCGTGAAGTTCGGAGCGATCTAAATCTTTCAACTCTTCCATAAACGTTTCTTCAGCACTCTCCACAGTTTCCCGAACAAAGTCTTCCTCATTAAAATTTTCTCCAAGTATCTCCCGACTGGCCTTCTTGTTATAATTCAACGCGTAATTCTTAGCAGTCGTATACAGCCACGATTTAATATTGCTGTGATTCATGTGGTTGTAATAAATATATAATTGGAGAAACGTATTCTGAGTAATATCTTCTGCCACATCGTAATTGCCCGAATATGTATATGCTGCTTTTAAAACGAGATTTTTATATTCTTCATAGATCTCATCAAACTCACGATTATCAGTCAACATTTTTATCCCCGGTTATTAAATCACTTTACTTAATATTTCTTCTTTGTCCTCATCTGAAAGTTCGCCCATCTTCCAGCCCAATCCTACTTTATCGCCTTCATATCTAGGAATCATATGCATGTGAAAATGAAATACTGTCTGACCTGCGGGCTCCTCATTGTTTTGAACAATGTTATAACCGTCACACCCCAACACGTCTTTGAGCTTAAGTACCATCTTTTTAGCAAGAACCAATACCTTAGCTGCAAGCTCATCATCCAGGTCATACAGATTGCGGTAATGCTCCTTCGGTATAATCAAAGCATGTCCCCTGGACGCAGGATTCAGGTCTAAAATCACACGAAAGTCATCGTCTTCATACAGCGTTGCTGATGGAATTTCACCCGATGCCAGCTTACAAAAAATGCAATTTTCGTCTTTCATAGCTTTTCCTCATTTCTTCTTTTAGAATGTTTTAACTTTAGTATATCCCATTTTCAACTAAATGAGAAGCTCTTTTATCAGCATTATTCTGTCGAAACTTGTCAATCTGATTTTGTTGAACACTGCCCACCATCGTGCTAGACTACAATTATAACGTACTATAAGGAGGGCATAAATATGTTACATAATGTTGACATCAATAAAATGAACACTCTCATGGAGGAAAACCATGATGCAAAACAGATCATTAGTCAGCTGTTAGAAAATCATCATGAAACGGTGTCCGCAATTGCTCATGAAATACGAAATCCGCTGACACTTGTTTCCTCGTCCTTGCAGGTTATGGAAATCCAGCATCCTGAAGTACGTGATTTTCCACACTGGCGTCAGACGATCGACGATGTAGAATTTATGTGTCAGCTGTTAAACGAGCTTTCTACTTTTAATAATGGCGATACTCTGCACTATTCTGTCTTTTCTATCGAACGTCTCCTAAAGAACATTGCCGTCTCATTTGCAATTTCTATCGACAGCGAAGATTCCGATATTGAATTCACATCCTCTATTCCTGCCGGTCTGGGCGATTACACTGGTGACAAAGTCAAGCTGGAAGAAGTATTCTTAAACCTTCTTCGAAATGCTAAAGAATCTATAACAGGTGAAGGCCGCATACATTTTTCGGCCAGCCGTCATAATGACTCTCTGACAATTCAATGCAAGGATACCGGATGCGGTATTGCGGAAGAAATCATAGATTACATCTTTGAGCCGTTTAAAACCTATAAAGAGGGTGGGACAGGCCTTGGGCTGTCATTGTCCAAACGAATCATCGAATCCCATGGTGGTTCCATATCGGTAGACTCCAAAGTGGACGAAGGTTCCACGTTTACAATTATTCTTCCCATATAGTACGGTATTGCTGAATTAATTAATCATAGAATACTGTACCAGCCGCGCCACGCTGCCTGCGGTACAGAACCGCCGCCATCACAAATCCGCAGACAAGACCGCCAACATGGGCCGCATTGTCTACTCCTGAGCTTGTAAAGCCAAAATACAGGCTCAGGACTACCATAACCAAAAGTCCACGGTTTGTCAGCCTTCCCACTCTTCCATGATTTTTCAAGACTACGCACAGCAGCGCTCCCATGAGACCGAATATGGCTCCTGAGGCTCCTGCCGATACCACCATCTTATCTGTACTCATATTCATCCACAATGAAAGCAGATTCCCCCCCAGCCCTGATATAAAGTAAATAATCAGAAACTTGATCCGGCCGGTCTCCAGTTCCAGGTTCCAGCCAAGTGCTCCCAGCAGTACCATATTGTTCAGCAGATGTTCGATACCAAAATGCAGGAACAAGCAGGTAAAGATCCGGTAATACTGATGCCCTTCCACAACATAAGGCCCGTACATAGCCCCATGCTCGAGCATAAACAGGGTATCTTCCGTAGCTCCCATAACAGAAAGCACCAGAAATACTCCAATATTAATTACAATCAATGCGGTGGTGCACACTGCTTTTTGATTTTTCTCCAAGATGACTCTCCTTTTCTTAACTGCTCTTCTATATTATAATAGCTCTCTGCCCTTCTGTCTATGAAAGAATCAAGCACCTTATCCGAAATTGTAAATATTTTACTCCGAATGAGATGCTTTTGTATTTTATCATGTATCCTTAATTTATTGTTTAGATTTTATAACCTCACATATCCTCTTCTTCCTTCCCGTTCGTCTCCAGAATCAGGTCCTTCCAGCTGCCCCATTTTGTCTTTTTTAACCGATCTGCAGTTTTCTTCCATGGGCTCCAATGCCCTCCCATCTCCCGGATTGTCTCCACATCGGCAACCGGTTCATATTCTTCTTCCTCAAGAGAAAACAGATTTTCCCGGGACAGCTGCTCCCCGTCCTCCGGGGTATCCGCATTTACAGGTTCCGGCCCGCGTCTTTTTTCTTCGTGAATCCGGTATTCCTCCATAATTTTTTCAAGATCGTAATTTTCCTGCAGCGTTGCTTTATGAAGCTCATAAGCCAGCATAATGCCTTCCGTATCCTCATAATCAAGCTTCCGGACAAAATATTCGGTTATCACATGGAAAGCCTCACAGAGGGACTTTTTCCTGCCGGGCAGATAACAGAAATGCCAGGTATCTTTACCATAAAACATAAATTCAGGGTAGAGTAAGAGTCCGTCCGGATTCAGCATAAAACGCCGGAGCGCCTTAACCACTTCCATCAGACGGTTCACAAATCCCAGCATATCCTCCTTTTTAATTGCAGATGCCTCAAATAAAGATTTCATCGACAATAACCCCGTCACCGTGTAACTGTATCTGCTCTTCCCATCCATCCCACACCCCGCTATTTCAAGCAGACCGGGTATTTTATTTTCCCGGAGCATATGTATCTGATAATCCTCTTCATACAAGCGGGGGATATCTATATGCAGGCTTACCCTGTTCAGTTCTTTTTCATAACCTGTCTTCATAATTATCTATTCCTCCTGGTCTGTCAATGACTCTAAGTGTCTTTTCTTTCTTATCTTTTTCTCCGGTCCCGGTATCCTGGTGATCTGCACTGCCTGTACACGCATCCTGCCCCTGCCTGCACGGGCCGTAACTCTGGCCTGGGTTTTATCCAGCTCAACTTCAACGTCTGTCAGCCTCAGCCAGATCAGTTTTCCCTCCGTACGCTCCTGGTAAAACCTCTGCAGATCTGGTTCTCCGCCGCCCTGCTGCCTGTCCGACTGGGCCGCCAGCACCGCCGTTTCTGCTGCCGCCCCCAGCAATATGTTTTTGTCATGCCAGTAGAATACGATATATATCGTCAAAATAATCACGAAAATTACAATCGGAAAAATATATGCCATTTCCACTGTCACGCTTCCATTTAGCTCTCTTTTCTTCTTTAATACGTCTTCCATTTTAAGTCTCATTGTACGCCACACATCCATAGAAAATAGGACGCCAGCAAAAACGGAATAAACGGATATCCCGCCTTTCTGTCAAAGCCTTTATATACCAAAAGGGCCGCTGCAAACAGCGCCGAAAAGAGGAAAGCACCGGACAAGACAGCCAGCAGATTCCGGAACCCTAGATATACCCCCATAATAAGTATCAGTAGGCTGTCCCCATATCCAAAGCCTTCCTTTGTTACCCTGCTTACCGCTATAAATACCACCCCTGTAACAGCACCCGCCAGTGCGGAAAAATCAAGAGTCCCCGTCTGGCAGATACGGGCAGCCGCAGCCCCAGCCCCTCCCGCCGCAAGAAACCACAGAGGAATCCTTCTGGTCCAAATATCTATCACTGACAAGATGCATAAGTATACGGCGCATCCTATTCTGCTTATTTCGAGCATCTGCTGCAGCCTCCTTTCAAGCCAACTTCAGACTTTTTTACTGCATGTATGGTTCTTTTGAGTCCACTGCAGCTTAATGAATTGTGGTACTTTCCTCCTGTATTTGTAATATAAACTCCGGCGAAAGCATCTCCGTGTACGCATTTTTCGCATCTGTAATACCTACCGCCGTCCTCGTTGCGGATCCCGGAAAGTCCTGAGTACGGCACAAACCGGACTGACAGCTGCAGATATGTACATTGGTAGTCCTCGTGATAAACCAAAGCTGTATCCGTTATATATACAATCTCCTCTCCGTCGGAATTTCCATCCCTTTTTAAATAACCGGTCCAGGCCTTTACCCTCATTTCTTCCCTGAATTTTGCTTTCAGATTCGTGAACTGCGGAAAGGGAAGACTTACGGCATATTCCACAGAGACATGAATCTCCCCCGTAAGTACAGACATATATGTCCTGCTGCAGTTAAGCCCAGAACTGCCTCCTGCCAGAATACTCCGATCCAGGCGGCCAGCTCCCGCGGCTTCTACGATATCCTGTCGGAATTTTACCAGGTTCACGACAGGCAGCATAACCGTATCCTCCGCGGCTGTCTTAGCTGCGCTCTGCACAGCGTTTCGGATACATGTCCTTACAGATTGTATTTCCAGCAAATAGACCAGGCTCAATACCGCGAATAAAAATATGGGAACCGCCAGTGCCGCTTCTATGGTAACGCTTGCTTTTGAACCCAATGCAGATGCCCTTTCTATGTTCGAGTCGGGTGAGTTTTCATTTGATTGTGTCATCGCAGTTTTTCCTTTCTTTATATTTTTTTGATTGGGATATATTTGCCTGCCGGAAGGGATGCGCCGGCAGGGTTTGAAGAAAGGGCATCTGCATTGGGTTCAAAATTTTATCTGTATCCAAAATATAACGGAAACTGGTAGGTCAGCCCCTCACGAATGACTGCTTTATTCTGAACTCTTAACCGGACGATACAGGCGTCTGCACAGAAAGACAAACCGCCCTTTTCAGTTCTCATGTTTTGTTCGACACGGTCCAGCGCCTTCATGACCAGAACATCCTCCTCTTTTAAAAAAAGAAGGATTCTGAGGTAATCTGTATAGGAGAGTCCCCCCTCGGTATCCGCACCTTCCTGCAGATCCTCCCCCGTTCCCAGTGTCATAAGAGACGAGAGCGACAGCTGCCAGTTTGTGCTGTTTTTCACCAGGGCAGCTTTTTTCCCCGCCATTAAAGAACGCAGATCCATCAGGCTCTCTCCAAATGCCCAGGCTGCAAGGAGCGCTTGTTTCACAATTCCTGATACAGCCGGAAGCGCTGCAAGCGTCGAAAGACTCAGCGCCAGCGCCTCGGCCTCGGCCTGCTTCGCAGTATCTGTCTGCAGATAAAGATAATTAATCCCAAACCGGATTCCAAGAAGCTTCTTCACGACTGCTTCCAGATTCTCCCGGTCCGAGGCACAGCCCGAAAGTATGTATTCCATTTCATATACCAGACTGCGTTTTCCACTTACTTCATTTACCGCGCTGCCAAATTTTTTAATCAGATATTCATGAAACAGCAGCCGCTCTTCTATGCCTTCCATCCCCTGCCTTGTATAGAAACTGCCCCTGCCATATCTCAGCTTCCTTCCACTGGGCTGTTCTCCCGGAGCAATCTGCCCGTTTGAGAGTTGGTAATCCTGCGGCAGTACGAGCTGAAGGATTCCAGATTTTTTCAGTTCAGCTACATGCGGCAGAGGATTTTCCTCATCGGGCAGCGCATTGCCACTGTCTGCCAAAATATCTTCCAGTTCCGTATTGATCTCCGAATTCTGCCTGTCTGCTTCTTCTCCCTGCATCTTTTGTTCCTCCCATATTCCAGTCCGGTCAGCCAGCTCACGTATGGCCGCTATTCCGTATGTCTCTTCCATGTAGGCAAGCGCCTGCTCTTTGAATGCGCTTCCGTTTCTGTCAGTCAGGTACTGGATCCCCTGGATATCATGTTCCATACCGCTTGTGCCATAGTAGTGCATACGGTCTGTCAGATATTTCTCTTCATAAGAATCCGCGCCATAGCTTCCATCAATTGCCAATAACTCATATTCTTCCAGAAGTTCTCTGCTATACTCGCCAAAGACAGAGAACACGGCGCGGTCGGCATCCAGACGTTTTAGATTTTTAGCCACCTGGATAGATGTACTCTCTAGAATCGCTGTGATAAATGAGATAAGAAGAACAAAAATAAGACTCAAAAATGCCGTTATCTCGCCCCGCTTCCCCATTAAATACCCGAACTTTCACTTGTTATCTTTTCAAAAATTGAGTTCACCAGGCTGATCAGCTGGGTTTTAAATATCAAAACTAAGGCTATAATTACCACCAGTATTAAAATCAGCTCTACGACAGACAGCCCCGTAGAGTCACATAAAACTACTTTTGCCCTGCCCAACCTCTGTTTTAATCTCCCTACAATTCTCTTCATTTGTTTCCTCCTCTCAGATCTGTATCGTAAAAAATGCCGGAACCACAATCATAATCAGTACCACCGCCAGCATCAGGAACATCGGCCCCAACATCTTTGTTCCGGCTTCCTCCCCCAACTTCCTGGCCTGTTTTTTTCTGTCCTCCAGTGCATCCGCGGCTTCCCTTTTGAGCAATTCATTCATCCCCCTGCCCCCTTTCCGCAGATTCTGTGACAAAAGTGCGCCAAACCTTCGATACGCCGGCAGACCGCACCTGCTGCCAAACCGTTCATAGCATTCCCCCTCTGTGACGCCGCCCTGAATCTCGTGCATCGTATAGGACATTTCCTCATAGGCAATCCGGGAACCTTTTCTATCCCTTCTTTTTTCATACTCTTCCACCATCTTGAACCATGCTTTGCGAACGCTCATTCCCGCTCCCAGGAACAGGGTGAACTGGCTGATCAGCTGTGGATAGTCTGTGGACAACTGTCTCTTCCGCTCCTCCACCATCTGTTTATGTTTCTGCCTGTCCAGAAAAAAGACTGCCGCTGCCGCCACGATTCCCAGAACGAATAGTCCCGCTGCCCTCGACTCTCCCGGATATTTCCATGTTATTTTACTCCCATCCACGCTGCCCGGCAGAATCAAATATTTTTCTTCCGGTTCGGCCAGCTCTGCCTCCCGCAGTGCCTTCTGTAGTTTTTGCATCTTTTGTTCTTTTTCGTTTAACCTGGGAGGAAAGACGTTTACATAAAAGGAATGTACAGCCTCCTCCCCGCCATATGTAAGTACTGCACGCAGCTCAACCAACGTACCTTCTTCCTGCAGATGTTCCTGCTGCAGCTCCCCCAGAAGATTAACGATTTCGTAATTTCCGGACTCCCACGACACATTAATTCCCATACCCGGCACCTGATCCGCCAGTTTCAGATTATGCCTGACTTCATCCAGGCTCTCATTTTCTCCCAGCACAGCCTTTTCCAGTCGTTCTCCGGCCTTCTTAAATATCTCCGGAAGTTCCTCTTTCTGATACCGCTGCTCTTCTACCTGTACAGTCAACGGCGCCTTGTCTCCGTCTACCCGGGCCTCCAGTTCCACCTTTTTACTTCCCTCACCGTGGCTGCCACGGGCAAGTACACTTTTTCCTTCTGCATTTTTCTCCGGCCTCCGGCGGCTGTCAGCAGCCAGCATCAGGAGTGATATTACGCTTGCAGCCAAAAAGATAATTCCCATTCTTCCATACACTGTGTTTCGCTTCTTCATAATCTACACCTCTATATCCACCAGCTTTTCTCCCATCCGGTAAGCGGCCGCATATATCAGCAGACATCCCGTCATCAGCGCGGCTCCCCCCAGATTCCCGTAAAGCACCTTCATAAAATCCGGAAAAGCCATTCTCATATAAAACAGAATGCCAAATGGTATGATACACATCACCTGAAATTCCAGCTTTTTAGAAGCTAGAAGCGTCTGTATCTCCTTTTCCGCTTCAATCTTATCACTGATATCCCTGACCGCACTTTTGAGTATCGCTATGCTGTCCCCTCCTGTCCGCTTTGCCGCAGCAAATACCGTTACGAAGTTCTCTACATCCTCCTGACTGACCCTGGCCGCCAGATCATTCATGACCTGTTCAACCGGCTGGTTCATATCCAGCTGATGGATCATCCGCTCAAATTCTTTTCGTATTCTGCTGTCCTTCCGAAACAACGGCTTCAAATCCCGGGCAGTCTCGCGCAGCGCATTCTCCACGGAATATCCCACGTTGAGAGCCGATGCCATGGTTTGAATACTGACCCGAAACTGTTCCCTGAATTCCTGCTCTTTTTTCCGGAACTGCCTGGACTTCCAGTAGAGCAGATAGACATATAAGGCGGGCAGAAGCGCCAGCGCCGCAATCCACGTATCGTAGAAAAGATATGCGGTCATGCATAGAAGCAAAATCCCATTTATCAATGCCTGTATATATTCCTTACAGCGTATATCCTGCTGCCAGCAGCTTTTCCCGGTTGACAAGCTCTTCCACTTTCATAAGCCGTCCTTTAACTTTTCCATCTTCTGATCCCTCCTCCTGATACGCAAAAAGTGTCTGTATCTGTACCTCACCATCTTCATAGCCCAATACTTCTGCTATCTCCATTACTTTTCTGCTTCGGTCTCTCAGCCGCCCCAGGTGGATAATAATATCAAGGGCCGAAGCCACCTGCCGCTGGATTGCGGTAAAAGGCATATCAATCCCCATCATCATCATCGTCTCCAGACGGTGCAGCATATCCACGCAATTATTCGCATGGCCGGTGGACATAGAACCGCTGTGCCCATTTAGCATGGCCGAGGAAATCATATCCACGGTTTCCTCACCCCGAACCTCTCCGACCAGGATTCTGTCCGGACGCATCCGCAGTGCCGACTTGATCAGATCCCGTATGGTCACTGCCCCGGATCCCTCCAGGTTGGCATTCCTTGCTTCCAGCCTGACCAGATTGGGAACGCCTTTAATCTGCAACTCAGCATTGTCCTCAATGGTAATCAGCCGCTCATCTTTTGGTATATAATCAGACAGGGCATTCAGAAATGTGGTCTTCCCGGCCCCGGTTCCGCCGCTGACAAATATGTTGTACCTGGAATGCACCAGGAGCTTTAGAAACCCCACCGCCTCGCTGCTTATGCTGCCCCACGCAATAAGCTGCTCCATTGTTACCTTCTCCTTGGGAAACTTCCGGATCGTCATAATGGGACCGTTCAATGCAACAGGTTTTAATACCACATTCACACGGGACCCGTCCTCCAGCCTCGCGTCAACAATGGGGGAGGCTTCGTTCACATACCGGTTTGTTCTGGATACAATCTGCTGTATGACATCCTCCAGCTTTCCCGGAGAAAGGAAGTGCCTGTCCGATTCGTATATCTGTCCTCCTTTCTCCAGAAAAATATGATCTGTGCCGTTGATCATAATCTCCGTAATATCATCGTCCTCGATCAGATCCTGAAGGATATCCAGCTTTCTGAATGCATGAAACAGTTCTCTGCTCAGCTTAATTTTTTCCTGCAGTGGTATGTAAGTTTCTCCTCCCGCCTGATTGAGTACGGAATGTATGAGATCCAGCAGTTCATCATCCTCCATCTCCCTGCCCATATCCATCTCTTGCAGCACTCTGCCGTATAACTCTTCTAACTGCTCTATGCCTCCTCACCAGCCTTTCTCGCAACCCGTTTCTGTACGGTATGTTCCAGCACATCCTCATAGCCCGTCCGCCTCAAGTTCTCAAAATACTGCTTCAGCTTTGCCGAAGAAACCGGCTCATCCGTATACAACGTATACACTGTGCGGCATTCCCTTAGTATGCGGTACAGACCGTTTACACCGTCCCCCAGATCCAAGATCACGGATTTATAAATGGACTGATCAAAAATGGCTTCAAACAGTCTTAGCCACTCAGCCTCTTCAACCGCCCTCAGATCCTGAATAACCGGCATCGGAGAAAGATAATCCAGTGCCCCCGCCCTGCCGGCCATGGCGCTTATTCTCAGTCCAATATTCGCCTTATCCTGCCTCAGATAATACAAGAGATCCGTCAGGTTATGCTCCGTTTCCTCCGGAAAATAATGGCTTGTCCCGGAATACTCCTCCAGATTCAGATACAGAACCGGCCCTTCTTTGGAGAGCTCCCTGCCAAGCTCCAGCGCAAACTTTGTCTTTCCGATCCGGTGCACCGGAGAATAAACACCGATCAGCTGCCCCTCTCCCCTGCCTTTGAATCTCCCCGGTATTTCCTCACCGTCCAAGGCCTCCTCCAGGATAAGGCTGAGGATCCTATCTGCAGATTGATACTTAAAGATCCCCCTTTCTTCCGGAAGAAGCCCGCTGTCTTCCCCCTTAATCAATACGTAACGCCTGTCAGCGTTCATCTGCTGCCTCTGTTCGGGCGGGCAGTCTTCCCCCAGCAGCAGGATGTGGACTTGTTTCTGCTGTGAAAATGCCTCCAGATGATCTGTGTCCTGAAAAAGATGCATCTGAAACCCCAGCTCCCTGTGAGAGCCTACGGCCTGCATAAGATTCTTTGCGTACTCCTGCTCCGCATCCCATATTACAAAATTCTTTGGATGCAACTTGTCCCTCCTTTTTTCATTTTTAATAAAACAACGTTTGAAAATACCGCTGCGAATATGCAGCATGATTCTTACATGATGGTTAGTTCATCGTCCCAACCCAAGATACATCCGGCACCACGATCCGGCGCCTGAATGATGACAGCAGCTCGAACAACTGCTGTGTGAATCGTATTATAAACACAGATTTTTAAAATGTCCATACTTCTTTTCAAATAAATTACTTTTTGTGAAAACCTCACAAATTTTGATAGAATAAAATTCCATAAAGCAGACACACGCCAGGAATACCAAGCTTCCGGTTGTCAAAAAGGACACTGCATTCAGCCCCACATTCAAAGCATTATCCCCAGGGAGCAGATATTGATTAATAAAATAAATCAGCCCCATGCCCAAAATAGCACGGATCACAAAGTTCAAAACAATATTCCCCCATTTATTTCCTTCCATACTCACACATCCTCCGGATCAGCATATATGATATCCTATTCAAATCCGTGACAAAATATTCCCCCGGGCCGTGCAGTCCGTAAAATAATACGTTCTGCACAGCCCGGGGGATAACATACGGACAGTTCTCCGGAGCCTGTCTACAGCTTGATCTTTACCTCGCGGTTGGTCCTATGGTATTGGTGGTACCGCACCCCCGCGGCGTCCATCATCCGCTTGGAAGCCAGCACACCAGGAGTATCGGCGTATTTGTCACAGTCATAGATAACTTCCTTTATCCCGGACTGAATGATTGCTTTTGCACATTCATTGCACGGAAAAAGGGAGACATACAGCTTGGCCCCCGACAGGCTGCCGCCATTGTAATTCAGGATGGCATTTAACTCACTGTGCGTAGAATATACGTACTTTGTCTCCAGTGGATCATCCCCTTCTCTTGCCCAAGGAAATTCATCGTCTGAACATCCGATCGGAAACCCATTGTATCCCATGGACAATATCTTATTATCCTGACTGACAATACAGCACCCCACCTGTGTATTTGGATCCTTGGAGCGCATACCCGAAAGCATTGCCACCCCCATAAAGTATTCATCCCAGGAAAGATAATCCTTTCTTTTGTCAGACATATCTATCCTCTCCTTTCGTTCTTGCACCTGCTATTTCGTTCCGAAAATGCGGTCTCCCGCATCCCCCAGCCCGGGTACGATATATTTATGCTCATTCAGATGGTCATCCAGCGCGCCTATATAAAGATCCACATCCGGATGTTCCTTCTGCATCCTCTCCACACCTTCAGGCGCTGCTATAATACACATGAAACGGATTCTTTTCACTCCTTTGTCCTTCAGCATCTGAATCGCTGCTGTACTGGAGCCGCCCGTTGCCAGCATCGGATCAACGACAAAGACCTCCCTCTCATCGCAGTCCGCCGGAAGCTTGCAGTAATACTCCACTGGTTCAAAAGTCTCCGGATCACGATAAAGCCCGATATGTCCAACTTTTGCAGCGGGTATCAGAGAGAGCATCCCGTCCACCATCCCAAGGCCTGCGCGCAGAATCGGCACCACGGCAAGTTTCTTACCGGTCAGTTCCTTACCGATCATCTCACAGATGGGTGTCTTAATCTTCACGTCCCGGAGCTTCAGGTCCCGCGTAGCCTCATAGCACATCAGGCCGGCAATCTCCCCGACTACCTCCCGGAACTCCTTGGTCCCCACCTCTTCCCTGCGGATATAGCTGATTTTGTGCTGAATCAATGGATGATCCATAATGTGTACTTCTGACATCATTCTCCTCCTTTAGTAAGTGCATTAAGTTTATATGTTAATTTTTTTATTAACATCGATATTATTTCATAGCATTCTCCGTATGCCGTCAATGGTTGTCCATAAGGATTTGGTATTTCTGTATCCTCCTCCGCGAACTCATTTAGAGTATATACATTTTTTATGTTCTCATACTCGGATATAACCTTCCACTTTTGATTCTCATCCATTGTCAGAACAAGCGTATCCTCCTGCAGGTCCTCCTCAGAGAAAGCAATGGATGAATGGCCTTCCAGGCTCATCTGACCGCTTTTCATAATTGCCTCGGCTTTCTGATTGGCAGGCTCAGGAAACAGTACGATAAGCCCCCTGGAATCTATGGCGTACTCCTGTTCCAGATCCTGGCAGCGCAGAAGTTCCGCTGCATGGGGCCTCTGCTTGTATCGGTATTGCTTAAGAATACGATGCGTCTGTATTTCTGCTGCTTCACGATTGCAGCGGCAGGCAGCATCACATGCCCGGCCGCCTTTTCCAGCCGGTTCATGATCGCCTTACCGATCCCCTGCGCGGCAAAGGACTCACTGAAGATTACGCTGACTTCCTCCTCATCAAATTCCCGGAGAACCGCATAGAGATTCCTTGCAATGGCCTTCTCATTTTCCCGCGATCCCAGATTCTTTACCAGTCCATAGGTATAAAAGGGCATCGTCTCGTTTGTCGCAATAATCCCGGTCTTTTGCCCTTTGCGGTGTGCCTCATAGGCAAGCTGCCGGATCGCAAGCACTTCCTCTCTCAGAGTGCCTTCCACGATCATCAGCCTGGCCCTGGGCGCGTAATGGCGGTACTTCATCCCCGGAGCTTTGGGCACCTGTGTGCTCTCACTTCCCAGTATGGTCTCATCCACGCTGACCGCACCGATGACTTCCTCCAGCATACCCGCCGTAATGGCGCCGGGGCGCAGAATCATGGGAGGTGTCACTGTCATGTCCAGAATGGTGGATTCCAGACCGATATCCACACTCCCGCCGTCCAGGATCATATCGATCTTACCTTCCAGATCCTCTGCCACATGCTGTGCCGTCGTGGGACTCGGACGGCCGGACGTATTTGCGCTGGGCGCAGACACGTACCCTCCCGCTGCAAGGATCAGTTCCCTTGCAATCAGGTCGCTTGGCATGCGTACAGCAACCGTCTCAAGGCCCCCGGTCGTTCCCATCGGCACAATATTACTTTTTTCAAAAATCATTGTCAAAGGCCCCGGCCAGAAATGAAATGCCAGTTCCTCTGTAGCAGCGGGAATGTTCACCGCGATCTCATCAAGTGCCTGCACATCTGCAATATGCACAATCAGCGGGTTGTCTGACGGACGCCCTTTTGCTGCATAAGTTCTTTTTGCTGCCTCCTCATCCAGTGCATTTGCTCCCAGTCCATAGACTGTCTCCGTGGGAAATGCAACAAGTCCGCCTCTTTTCAGTATTTCTCCTGCTTCCTGTATCACGTCTTCGTCTATCTGATTCTTATCTACTTTTTTTATTATTGTTTTCATAGGCTTCATTATACCATTAATCAACCTAAAAAAAAACTCTCTTTCACAAAATAAGATGCAGTCCTAATTCAGGCATTGCAAAATCCCCGCGCAGACGGCCTCCGCCAGCGCATCCTGGTATGCTCCGTCCACCAGTTTTTCCGCCTCCTCATAATTACTCAAAAAACCACATTCTACAATAATGACGGGCACCTCTGTCTTTTTCAGCATATAATATGTATCATTCGCCTTTGCCTGCCTTTTATTGTCCGGATCAACAGCCAAAAGAGCCTCCTGCATAATACCGGCAGCCTTCTCTCCGCCCTTGGAATGCGTATAGTAGAATACCTGGGCGCCATGTATGCTTTCTCCTTCATAGCTGTTCTGATGTATGCTGACCGCGAGATCCGGTTTTTCCTTGTTAATAATCGCCACCCGTTTCTTCATGTCTTCTGCTTTTGAATTTGCAATTCCGTTTTCATCCTCGCGTGTCATGATCACCGACACTCCCTGTTTCTCCAAAAGTGTCTTTACCTTGCCTGCAATCTCCAGGTTTATGTCCTTTTCCAGCGCTTTATTAATTCCTACCTTGCCCGGATCAGAGCCGCCGTGTCCGGCGTCTATGACAACCATTGGCTTATCGCCCTTTTTTGCCGCTGCCGCAGTCTTTTTGCCCTCGCTTCCCATATAATTCTTGTACAGGTATTCCCCTGCCTTCTGGCTCCCTATTACTGCGCACAAAAGCAGTACGATCAGTCCCAGTATTCCTATTTTACGGCGCAAAAAAACATCCCCTTTCTCATATACTATTCCTAAGTATATGCAGAAAAAGGATGTTTCTTTCATATTTCTGCAGTGCGGCGTATAATCACGCGCACTTATGAACATCGTAAAATTCACTAGTACAGCAGGTACTTATTGCTGAATCATTAGTGCAACGCTGTACTAGTTCACATATTGCAGGATTAGATCCCAAATACCTGAATTCTCCCAGCCGAGCCGCCACTCAGCCACTCCGGCCAGATTATTGCTTTTGATCAGCTTCAGCTTCTCCTCAATGGACTGGCTGTCCTCAAGCCATATTTTATAAGTTCCGCCATCGACATCCCACTGGGCATAATTCTGCTTCGTCTTATCATCCCATTCGGCCTGAACGCCTGCCGTCTGTAATGTCTGATTTGCCTCGTCCATGCCCATGGCCGTACTCGTCACTTTGTTCGGATACTGCGCCGCCTCTGTGCCTGCTTCCTCCTCCAGTTCTGCCGTTGTCTTAGGAGTCTCCAGCCACAGCCTTGTGTAGAATGGAATTGCATTGACAAGTTTTGAATTCGGAACGACTTTGAGGGCGTTCTCTATTCCGTCCTTCACATAGTTATAAGATGCCACAGGGCCTGCTTCATAGGACCCCTCCGTGTGCTCGTCATACCCCATAATGATAACATAATCCGCCATAACCGCCTGTTCCTTCAGGTTATAGTGCTCGTTATACGGCATGGGGACATAATTATCCACGGAAAATACAAGGCCGTTCTGCCTGCATTTTACGGACATCTCGCGTACAAACTGAATGTAATGTTCTCCACATTCAGCGGATATAAGCTCAAAATCCAGATTGATGCCGTCGATGCCTGACTGCAGCGCAGCTCCGATTACCTGGTTGATTAGGTTCTCTCTCTTTGAGGTATAGCTTAAAACTGCATAGGTCTCATCGTAAGAGCTTATACCTCCATGGAAATCTCTCAGCACAGCCCACACATCAAGATTCGACTGATGCGCATAGTTGACGTACTCGGAATTAGCCAGAGACGAGATATTCCCGTCCGTGTCGCTTATGTTGAACCAGGTCGGTGCAATCGTAGTCAAACCCTTGGTATTGGCAATTGTCTCCAGCACATAGCTGTTCGCCGTGTCATTCTCCACATTGTGCCAGGCCATATTAATCGTATAACCGGTAGAAATATTCGTATAATCCGGCTCCTGGAACTCTCTGGACCGGGTCTCTTTTGTGATCTTCTTCAGCGAACTTGTCTTAACATAACCAATGAACCCATCGCTGGTACGGACCTTCATCCAGTCATTCTCATCTTCCAGTATCCTTAGCTTTTCTGACTTTTTCACCTCTGTCAGAATCGGGCTCTTCACACCGCCCTGGTATCTGACCTGAGTGTCCCTTTTCAGACCGGATACGCTTTGTTCTCCCCAATTGCAGTCAATAACCGCCCTGTCAGGGTTCTCATATACTTTATATTCCATATTGGTATACTGCTGTATAAATGCGAGTGCAATATATGCAGTCTTACCTTCGGTCTTCAGAATTACATAGTCTTCACTTTTCTTTTCCTTAATATCGGTGTACTCTTTGCTGCCGACGCTTACAGATACGCTGCCGTTCGGAAGGGTATAGAGCAGGATGTTCTCATTAGAATCCCAGTAAAATCTTTCATTGATATAATTACGGACCACGGAATACTCCACATAGGGTATGCCATCGTAAAACTTTCCGCCTGCAGAACTGCTCTCCTGCGTTCCTGCATCCCGGGCGCCCATGATCTGGTCATCCACTACCACCGCAAGATCATCGTTATTCTGTATCCCATAATATTGTTTCAAATCAGCCTTCTCTTTTGATGAGCCGTATTTTTTCCAGAATACGAATCCGCCTAATGCTATAATAACCAGAACAACGAAAAGAATCATCCTTATGATGAGATTGCGTCTTCTTCTCCTTGCCCGGCTGCTCTTTCTCCTTGGTCCCTGGCCATTCGGCCCCGTACTCACTGGTCTTGAACTCCCCGGTCTCTGGTCACTGCTGGCTGGGCGTCTTCTCTGTGCATTCTGCTGGCTGCGCCTTCGGGCATACTCAGCTCTTTTTTCTCTTTCGTCCATGCCGCACCTCCTATCAGACCTTATTATACCATATTTTTTTCATACGTCATTAGTATTTTGTCTTTTTACAAAGTTTTTAGACGTATGCCCGTGGCAGCCTGTATTGCCGGCTGTCCGGCAGACTGAGGGGATTCTCTGCCTAATTGCTTCCATTAATATTTACAAAAGCGAGTGATTCTATGTATCCTTTGGGATCCAGAACGTAATCCCGCATATAGCACCCTTCCTCACGGATCATATGCGCCGTCACAATCTGCAGCGGGCTGGCCTGACAGCCGTCCATAAGCATGTTCACACCGTGCTTTTCATAATTCTCCAGTTCTGTGTATAAATCTCTGTATAAATGAGCTGTGTCACCAATTTCCATGGCTCACTCCTTTCCCTGCGGATTCGGATAAATAACAGCCGCTGCCTGCTTCTTTCATACCGAAGGCCTCGTGACGTACCGCCGGACTGGTGCAGCATGGAAGATAGTATGAACCCGCAGTTCCCTCCTCTTTAAGAATATCTGATGATTGCGTCCCTGAATGGGACATGTGATTTTCCTGAAATATATTCCACAGCTTTCCTGTGATCATGAAAAGATTCATGAGTAAAGATGTCCGGAATATATTTAGATAGGATTTCCTTTATGATTTCAAAAATCCGAATAAAATTCTGTACCTCCTTTCGTATAGACATATATTTATCCTGGAATACTATCTTCTGTAACTGCCATTATAGAGAGCGTGTCCGGCTATTTCAATGTGTTTATTGTTTATAAGCCGTCCACATTTGTTGATAACTGAAAAATATAGCGTCCAAATAATCCTGTGACGGGCATGGTACCAAAGTAGTATAAACTCTCTATAAACTCTTTACAGTTTTTCTTTACATATTTTTTAATTTTGTTTATACTAATAGTGAGAAGATATATTTTTTTTAAAATCCCAATCGTAAGGATGTGATAATATGAAGATCGAAAAACTGAATGACAATCAGATTCGCTGTACCCTGACACACGCCGACCTGGCAGCCAGGCATCTCAAGCTGAGCGAGCTGGCCTACGGCACGGAAAAAGCAAAGTCTTTATTCAGAGACATGATGCAGCAGGCGTCTTTCGACTTTGGCTTTGAGGCAGAAGACATCCCTTTGATGATAGAAGCTATACCGGCTTCTGCGGACTCTATCGTATTAATCATTACAAAAGTAGAGGACCCGGAGGAATTAGACACCAGATTTTCCAAGTTCACTCCGTTTGGCGAGGCTGGTATGGCCAGCACAGCTGAAGCCTTGGAAAAATTGGAAGGGGCGGAAGAATTTCTAAATCTGCTGAATAAGGTAAAAGAAGCCGCGTCCGAAACAGGCAATGTGGCGACCGTACCGGACGCGCCTGCACTTTTCAATGTTCGCCTGTTTTCTTTCGACAGTATGGACCGGGTAATCCAGGTTGCCCATCTTCTTGAACCTGTATACCATGGTTCTAATACACTGTACCATGACACGGAGAATTCATCTTATATACTTGCACTGACTCAATCAGACCATTCAAATAATGAATTCAACAAGATATGCAATATGCTTTCCGAATATGGTACGATTGAAAAAGCTTCCGGCGCTGCGCTTGCATTTCTGGAAGAGCACTGCGATATTATGGTATCTGCAGATGCAGTACAGAATCTGGCCGTAATCTAATCAGATACTGTGGGACGGCGTGTACAGTCCCCGGAGGTTTTTATGATATAGGAAATTCCTCTGGAATTTTCTATATCATAAAAAAGCCCCTGCAGGTTTCTATTGATCCCTGCAGGGATTTTTTATGCAGAATCCTCCGCACATGGCCTTTTTATTAACCGTTTGCTTTCATGGAAGCGTTAATCTTTTCTACAAGCAGATCAGAATCAATGCCATGCACCATAGCAGCTTCTTCCAGAGATTCCATCTGTGCTGACGGGCATCCAAGGCAGTGCATTCCTATCTCCATTAAAATAGGTGCTGCATCCGGGTAAATATTTAATAATTCACCTATGGTGGTACTTTTAGAAATCTGTCCCATTTCTATTTCCTCCTTTATTATTCAGTGCTTTTTATTATAATCCCAATTTTTATAATAATCAACCGCCTAAAATGTAAAATCCTTATAAAACACCGACACACTTCCGATCTATTTTCTGAATTGTTCGAACAATTATTTTCAATTTTTTGACTACTCAAAAGTCAATCATTTTGCTGATTTTTTTCGACAAAAAATTAAATTCATCATAACTTAACAAAACGTTCGTTCTTTTTTTTATAAAAGTAATCCACCAAAAACACATGTTTTTATGTGGATAATGTGTATAACTTTTATAAAAACTAGATTTTTCCACGTTTTTTTGAGTTTTGAGTGTGGATAAGTTGAAAACTACCTTTCCCAAAGTTTCGACATGTTTTTACATTTTTGTGCATTTTGTATATGCCATCCTTTTCACATTTATCACATTATTCGCGTTTTTTAGATATCCTGAGTCAAGATGTCTAACAAAAAACTACACTTCAAATGCAGTTTTTTTTGAAGTGTAGTTTTTTTTGTCAAATCTTTAAATTTAATACTTTTATATTACCCTTCGTATTGTAATGATCGGTGTGTAGGTGGCACTGCAGATTCCAATGCCGTCGGCTTCATTCATTGCATTGACGATATTGCCGTCACCCATATATAATCCCACGTGCCCGTCATATAATACGATATCTCCCGGGATCGCTTCTTCTAAGCTGACCGGTGTTCCGACGGACTCCATATCCCACGTCGTACGCGGAAGGCTGACTCCAAAATGTGCATATACGGATTGTACAAACCCGGAACAGTCAGCGCCTTCTGTCAGGCTCGTACCGCCCCATACATAGGGGTTCCCGATGAACTGGCAGGCATAATCAATAACGGCCTGTCCACTTGACGCCTGAACCTGCATTGCAGCCGCCTCCTGAGCTTCCTGCTGCTTTGCCGCCTCTTCAGCGGCTATTCGCTCATTTTCTTCATCTTTTGACTCCGCATAGCTGTACTGCTTCTCTACGCTTACATAATCACCGCATACCCAGCCTGCCGTACCGTTGACATAGACCGGATACCAGCCGTTTACTGCTTCGCCGGTTACCTCGTACTGCTGGCCGGCCAGAATCCTCGTCAGAATATTGGCCTCCGTACTCTGTCCGTCTCTTACGTTCAGCACGTCTGCTGTTACCGTTGCATGCTGCTGTTCGTAATTTCCTGCATTTTCCTGGGCTGCTTTGCCTGTATACAGGCACTCTGCGGGTACATAACCTTCTACGGAGCCGGACCGTATCCTTGTCCAGTCTCCATTATATTCAAGCACTTCTGCCGACGAATCACTGTACAGCTTGCCGACCCAGTCACTTGCTTCATCTGGGGCATTTCTAATGTAAGTATAATCACTCACATTAGAAAATGCCATATTCAAATACTCACCCTCGTTATTTGGTACCAGATACAGGTCGATGTTTTCTTTGACCTCCGACTGGTAACATTCTTTTACTGCCGATTCGATTCCTGCAACCGGTATGACCGGCGTATTCTCAGTAGAATTATCTGCCGCCCTGACCGTGATTGCACTCCCCGGAACCAAAATCGCTCCTGCTAAAGCAGAAAGAATCAATTTCTGCTTCATACGTATTGCTTTCATATAAAACCTCCTTGTAAGTGTCTTTATCTTTTGTAGGAAGTTCTAAATGTTACACAATTGTTAAATTTGTTACGTTGTTATTATAGCAACCCCTTAGCATTGTGTCAACCGTTTTTACCCTATTTTCAATTTACACACTTCGACATAAGTCCTAAAATTCTGTTATTTTGCAATATTATTTTTTTATATTCGTTCATTATTTTGTAACATTTTATCAGCCCTATTCCTTCTATTATAATGTTTAACAGAATTTTTAGGATAAAGGAAATCATTTCTATACACTGCTGAAAAACTTTTTTTTATTTTTTTTAAAATACTGTTGACATTTTTAGGAATATGTATTATATTCTAATCACAGTAACAATTACTATTATTAATTTACAAATCGAAAGGAGGTCTATATTGGCAGCTCTGAAGTATAGTCGGCAACGTGAATCCATCAAGCGGTATCTGATGATGACGAAGGATCACCCCACTGCCGATACGGTCTACCTGCATGTAAGGGAAGAATTTCCCAACATCAGCCTGGGTACCGTATACCGGAATCTAAATTTGCTGACTGATATTGGCGAAGTGATCAAGATTCCCACGCCAGACGGCGGTGACAGATTTGATGGTAATGTCATGCCGCACAATCATTTTTTCTGCACAAGCTGCAGAAGGGTTCTGGATCTGGACCTGGATATGAAGAATATCGAAGAGGTCAACAAGGCAGCTGCCGAGAACTTTGACGGCATGATAGAATCCAGCACCACAATTTTCTACGGTAAATGTGGAGACTGCATACACAAGCCGTAATTAGGAACACAGAAAGTTCACTGAATAAACACACGTGATTAATATAGGAAGTGTAATCTGCTTCCTATATTAAAAATAAATTACCGGCAGGCATAAAGCCTCCGGAAGCAACTATACTTATAAAATATTAAAAAGAAAAGGAGATTTTTATTATGAAGAAATTTGTATGTACAGTATGTGGTTATGTTCACGAGGGAGACGCAGCACCGGCTGAATGTCCGATCTGTAAAGCGCCGGCTGATAAATTCAAAGAGCAGACAGGTGAAAGAGAATGGGCTGCAGAGCACGTTGTAGGCGTAGCTCAGGGCGTCAGCGAAGACATCATCGCTGATTTAAGAGCAAACTTCGAGGGAGAATGCTCAGAAGTAGGTATGTACCTTGCAATGGCAAGAGTTGCCCACAGAGAAGGATATCCGGAGATCGGGCTGTACTGGGAAAAAGCTGCTTATGAAGAAGCAGAGCACGCTTCTAAGTTTGCTGAATTATTAGGTGAAGTTGTTACCGACAGCACAAAGAAGAACCTGGAGATGAGAGTTGACGCAGAGAACGGCGCTACAGCTGGTAAGTTTGACCTTGCTAAACGTGCAAAGGCTGCGAACCTGGATGCAATCCATGACACAGTTCATGAGATGGCAAGAGACGAAGCTCGTCACGGAAAAGCTTTTGAAGGCCTGTT
Organism: Clostridiales bacterium VE202-21; assembly: GCA_000509105.1. Taxonomy (GTDB): domain Bacteria; phylum Bacillota; class Clostridia; order Lachnospirales; family Lachnospiraceae; genus Faecalicatena; species Faecalicatena contorta. The sequence continues at coordinate 32,593 of BAIF02000003.1, forward strand.
AAAGAGATACTTCGGTTAATCACATACCCTTTAGATACACATTTTACTCCAACATTCATATAAGCACCCAATTTATACAGACGGGGCAGTCAGCCCCGCGGTAAAACGTAAATGCCTGCATAGGAACTACCTCTCCTCTGCAGGTAATTTACTCTTGCCGGAATGGGATATTTATCCATTTTTTATTTTTATTTCATTGAATCAGAAAAACAGCATGTTATAATATAGATATTAGAAAAAACAAGGAGGATTTACTATGTCAAAGTACGCAGGAACAAAAACAGAAAAGAATCTTATGGAAGCATTTTCAGGTGAGTCACAGGCACGCAACAAATATACATACTATGCATCTGCAGCAAGAAAAGCCGGCTATGTACAGATGTCCAATATTTTCTTAGAGACAGCTGACCAGGAAAAAGAACACGCAAAAATGTGGTTCAAAGAATTCCACGGAATTGGGGATGTAGAAGCCAATCTGGAAGATGCTGCAGCAGGCGAGAACTTCGAATGGACAGATATGTATGCCCGCATGGCAAAAGAAGCTGAGGAAGAAGGCTTCACAGAACTGGCATCCAAATTCAGAGGCGTTGCAGAAGTAGAGGCTGCACATGAGAAACGTTATCAGAGACTTCTCGATCATTTCCGCGCAGGACAGACTTTCAAAGACGAAGCGCCGCTTGGCTGGAAATGCGGAAACTGCGGTTATATCTACCAGGGCGACGAAGCTCCGGAAGTATGCCCGGTATGTGCACATCCACGTGCATACTTCGAAAGAAAAGCTGAGAATTACTAAAATATAAGGTATAATATAGTTGTAAATCAAGTGTGCAGGCCCCTCATGACTGAGGAGCCTGCACACTTTGTATGATGCCGTTTTGCGGCTGTATGGATGATCGGGGCTCGTATATCCTCGAGAGAAGCTGGCGGCCACGATAAATTCAGTTTTGCAGCACTATTTTCCCCGTCTTTTTTGTCTTTTTGCCACAATGTTAATTTGCTTTCCCCCTGCTATACTAAAATTGTTCATAAAGATCTATTTTAGGAGGAAAACACAATGACTGTAAAAGAAAGAATTTTAGCCACTCTGCGTGGCGAGCCTACAGATGCCCTGCCCTTTGTTCCGCGTCTGGATAACTGGTTCTACGCTCACGAAGAGACAAATACCTTACCTGATGAATATAAGCATGCCAATCTCCGGGAATTTGCAGATGACCTGGGCGTTGGATTTCATTCTATTGTCCCTAACTTCAAAGGCTGGCGCGAAGGCGGGGTCAAAGACCTGCACGTAGGCCTGGGGATTTATGATCTGGAACTTTCTCCCTGGATTGTCAGATTCCACAACGTAGGAATTGCCCATGAACGGAAAGATAACGGTGAATTAACTGTTACTTATGATACTCCCAGGGGCATTATCCGAACCAAAGTTGTCTATACAAAAGAAATGCTCCGGGAAGGAATTACTCTATATGCTCATAAAGAACACGCATTAAAGGAAATTGAAGATTATGACGCACTGGCTTATATTTTTGAGAATGCAGAAGTAATTCCCAATTATGAAGCTTTCACCAAATATCAGTCAGAATATGTAGGCGAACGCGGGGTAGCAGTGGCACTCGCTGCGATGTGGGCGTCTGCCGGACATTATTTAATCAAGGAGCTTATGGGATTTGAAGATTTCTATCTGGCCAGATTCGATGATAAAGAAGCAATGGACCATCTTGTATCCCGTATGACTCCATTCTGTGACAAATTATTTGATGCAGCAATTAACAGCCCTGCCGAGGTTGTTCTGTCCGGAGCTAACTATGACTTTAATTTTACAACACCGGATCTCATAGAAGACTACGTGGTTCCATCCTTAAAAAAGCAGAGCGACAAAGCACACAGCCTGGATAAGTTTGTTGCAACACATACTGATGGGGAAAATACAATGCTTCTCGATAAATATGTCCGTGCCGGGTTTGATATAGCAGATTCAATCTGTCCGAAACCTTTGACAAATATCTCCTTACAGGAAACCCGTGATGTGTTTCAAGATAAAATTACAATTTGGGGCGGCGTTCCTTCCACTGCGCTTTTAACAGCCAACACAACCGACCAGGAATTCTATCGTATTGTGGATGAAACCCTGCATGCCATTGGAAAGGGTGATCATATGATTATGTCCGTAGCGGATACCCTTCCCCCGGCAGCAGACTTTGGGCGTCTTCTTTATCTTAAAAAGAAATTTGAAGAATTTGGTCCTGTCACCCCCTAGAGTAAGTTTGAAAATTGCTTCTCATAAGATGGCGTCCTGGTTTGTCCATTCCACCCGGAGGTCCTTTATATAATAGGAAAATGCAGAGCACTTTCCTATTATAAAAACAGCGGAGGTCCTTTTAGAGACTTTCGCTGTTTTTTCCTAAAAACCGTTTCTTTTTCGCTTAAAATACGCACACATATACTTTAAAAATTCTCTTTCATTGGATTTTTGTAAAGGATTTATGGAGAAGATTACTTTTAGCTTATTTAACCGGAACACCAGTGTATTCTTGTGTATAAATAATTCCTTGCTGCTGTCTACCAGATTATAATTATTACGCTCAAGGGCGTCTACAAGTTCTACTATATCATCCTGATTTTTCTCATCAAGCAGTTCCTCAAACACGTGATATATCTGATGCAGCTCCATAAATGGGACAAGGGAATGTATGTATTCACCGGCATAGTCGTAGAAATATACTCCTCTGCTTTTTGCCTTCACATGATCCCGGAGCCAGCAGCATTGTTGATATGCTTTTCTATACTCTTCCAGCTCATTCTGGAAGGTTCCGATATAAAAATGGCATTCGATATCACGATCCAGCAAAAAGCCAAGAAAGTTCCCCAGATATTCCCCTATTACATACTTATATGTCCCCTGAAGAATCTTGCCTTTGTCAAAACATTTAAATATAATAATTTGTTTTTCCCTTGTTACCGCAGAAATATCTTCATAAGTATGCAGACTTCCCTCTTTAATTTTCCTCAGGAGCTGCGAGGTATCCACATTTCCCTCTGTTGTAATCAGTATGGGGATTCTGACGGCAGTTTCCGAGTACCCAAGCTGGGAGGCATAATATTTCAAAGAAAACAGATCTGTATCTTCACCATAGAGTATTAAATTCAAAAACTGCTCCTTCAGATTCTTACGATGTTGTATATCTTCTTTATATAATTCATATTCCAGCATGGTCTCCACAGACATTCTCATAATCTTCAGTATAGGAGCAACCTCATCGGGCTTTCCTGTCATTCCAATTACGCCAATCTTCTTATGATGATAAAAGATGGCCATATTGATACCATATTTCACTCCCAGATAATTATGCTCTTCATGCTCTGTTATAATCTGATCATCTTCTCCATTTATGATCTTATACGCAATTTCGTGAAATCCTCCAATCCTGTCTTTGTCCTTGCTGGCAATGATAATCCCTTTTTCGTTCATAATATTTACATTATATTCCGTAAATTCGGAAATCTTATCAATAAACCGCTCAGCAAGTATTTTATCTAACATATCCTCTCTCCCTTAAAAAACCAATTATTCTATAGATGTATTTACATATTTAACAACTATCTGAACCATGAACAGTCCGTTTATTATGTTCTCTATTATGAACAAAAACACGTCCCTGCAGGAATTTATCATTAATCCCTGCAGAAACGCACTTATAATATATACTTTTTATAACTAACAAAACTATCGTTACACAACACCAAGGCCGCCAAGGAATACCATTACAAAAGAGGTGAGCAAAGGTATGATAACCGTGACCATAAACATATCAAAATAAATCTGTTTGTACCCATATCCGGACAGATCCAGCAGCACCAGCACACCGCCATTATGCGGAAGGCTGTCAAATGCAGCCGATGATACTGCCGCAACACGATGAAAAGTCTGCAGTGATATTCCCGTTGACTGAGATAAATCAATGAACTTACTGCTCATGGCATCCATTGCTATGGTTAATCCACCGGAGGATGACCCTGTCGCCGCTGTTATTACATAGATAGCAATTGCCTCCGCAATCAGTGGATTGCTTATATTCACAGAAAAGATAGCATCCGTAAGCGCTGCAAAGGCGGGAACTGCTTTGATTACCGCGCCAAAGCCAACAATTGCACTTGTATTCAGTGTAGGAATAATCGAGTTTGTGGCACCATCGTTCAGTGTTTTCAATGGATGGAGGTACTTTAGATTTAATAAAATTCCTACAATATTACCGAGCAGCAAAGCCGGAATAATCATATTTGCCTTTACAAAGTCGCCCACCGGTATAATTGCAGGCAATACATTATAGCTGACAAGTACTGTTACAAGCGGTATCAGCGAAATAAGCGGATGAGGTAAATCCTCCGCATTTTCTGAAGGCAGCTCTTTCCCCGGCTGTTCATCAAAAAACAGCCCCTTCTTTTCATACCGTTTTTTTGCATGTCCCAGCCACAACATGGATAACCCAAACATCATGACTGCTGCAATAATTCCCAGTACAGGCGCCGCCATCGCAGTTGTGCCAAAATAGTTGGTCGGAATAATATTCTGAATTGCAGGAGAACCGGGAAGTGCCACCATCGTGAATGTAAAGGTTCCGGCCTGTATTGTTGCCGGTATTAGACGCCTGGAGATATTTGCCTCCCGAAAGATAGCCAGTGCCAGCGGATACAAGGCAAAAGAAGCAACAAACATAGAAACTCCGCCATAAGTCAGAACCGCTCCGGCAAGCACGATAGAAAGCAATGCTTTCCCTTTTCCAAGCTTCCCGACAATGAAAAGTGCAATAGACTTTGATGCCCCCGAGTCCTCCATTACCTTGCCGAAGATTGCCCCCAGCATGAACATCGGCAGATACGTTTTTGCAAATCCAACCATACCTTCCATATAGGTTGTCATGTACGCTTGAAAAAAATCAACTCCGCTCAAAATTGCAACGAGTATGGCGCATATAGGCGTTGCAATATAAATGGAAACCCCCTTGAACACCAAAAAAATAAGTAGAATCAACCCTAAAAAAATAATTGCTATCTCCATGATTTTCCTCCTGATATTTGTTATACCTATTATATCAAGGAGAGCAGCAGACGTTCTTGTACCTAGAATACAAACAATTGTTTCTTTTTTAGATTCAAATACTAAAAATCACTTTTAAGCCTTTCAGGATCTATCCCCCATTTCCACATACCAGTCCCCTGCTGCCAAGCAGCTCCAGCTTCTTCCTGCGCGGCAGCCGCTTAATAGCATACTCCCGCCGCATAGCCTCCTCCTTCGTCTCAAAAGCCTCAAAATAAGCCAGCACCACAGGCCTGCGGGCCCGCGTATACTTAGCCCCCTTCCCCGCATTATGGTCACTCACCCGCTTCTCCAGGTCATTCGTCCACCCTGTATACAAACTCCCGTCCCTGCACCTCAAAATATATGTATAATTCATCCATCAAACACACCTTTCCATACCTATCACTATACCACATATCCACATCCTGATCAAAAAAAACTCCCTCACTGTGGATAACTCCACCAATTCCCCACCCCCACCTGTAATTTTGTGGATAACTAAAAAAAAGTCCTTTTTATAACCAGATAACCAAAGTCCCACAGAACCACCTAGAAAGTCTCTAATCTTTATAAATCATCCTTGGCGCTCCGCATCCGCCTCTCACCGTCGGATGCTCCCAGCCATCCAGGCGCATGGAGCAGCCGCCCGCCGGAAGACATC
>BAIF02000002.1 GCA_000509105.1 Clostridiales bacterium VE202-21
AACTAAATCCCGTTTTAGATTCCTTCGTACTACAGCCACATTTAAATTCCTATAGTAAATTTTTTATGTTTGTGCTAGAATAAAAAGGGTTTTGGCACTCTTTGCCAGACCCTTTTCACCAAATTTAGATTAAATATTAAGGAGAACAATTATGGCAGTCATTCGACCCTTTCAGGGCGTGCGGCCCGCAAAAGAACTAGCTTCATCTATTGCCGCACTGCCTTACGATGTATATGACCGGGAAGAAGCCCGGGAAGTAGTGGACAAGAACCCACTTTCTTTTTTAAAAATTGACAGAGCCGAGACACAGTTTACACCGGATACGGATATGTATTCCCAGCCTGTATATGACAGGGCCAGGGACACTCTGGAGGAGATGATCCAGGACGGTTCTTTCGTCAGGGATGAAGATCCCTGTTACTATATCTATGCCCTCACGATGAATGGACGGACCCAGACCGGGCTTGTGGGCTGCGCTTCGATCGATGATTATATGGAGAACCGGATCAAGAAGCACGAAAATACCAGAGAAGACAAGGAGCTGGACAGGACGCGTCATGTGGATACGTTAAGCGCACAGACCGGGCCGATCTTCCTGGCCTACCATGCCCGCCCTGAGCTGGATACTATGATAGCAGCAGTAAAACTGACTGCTCCTCTCTATGATTTTACAAGCGAAGATTCCGTAAGGCATCAGGTCTGGAAAATCAGCAGTACAGAAGATATTACCCAAATCGCTCATATTTTCGAGGGAATTGATAATATCTATATAGCAGACGGCCATCACCGTGCTGCGTCCGCCGTAAAGGCCGGACTGAAGCGCCGCAAGGAACATCCCGGCTTCAGCGGTGAGGAGGAGTTCAATTACTTCCTTTCCGTCCTGTTTCCGGCAGAAGAACTGCACATCTACGATTATAACAGGGTGGTGGCGGATCTGAACGGTTATGCATTTGACGATTTTCTGGATCTGCTCAGAAGCGGTTTTGACATTACTGATATGGGGCACGAGGTCTGTCGCCCTGCCTGCAAGGGCGAGATCGGACTTTATGGAAACGGCCGCTGGTACCGGCTGACGGCAAATCCGCATCTGTTTTCGGAAGATCCCGTGAACAGGCTGGATGTATCCGTCCTGCAAAATGTAGTCCTTGGTCCGCTGCTGAATATCCGCGATCCCAAAACAGACAGCCGGATCCGCTTTGTAGGCGGTATACGGGGGCTTGATGTACTTGCAGAGGCCGTAGACAAGGCCGGTGACGGCGCTGCATTTGCCATGTATCCGACTTCGATGGAGGAACTGCTTGCAGTGGCAGACGCCGGGCTGCTTATGCCGCCCAAGTCCACCTGGTTTGAGCCCAAGCTCAGAAGCGGGTTCTTTATCCATCAGTTCGAAAGATAGATTGCAGGTACAGTTCCATTATATGAATAAAAAAGGAGATGTAATAAATGGAAAGAAATGGCCTTTGCTGGTGCGGCAGTGGAAAGAAATATAAAAAATGCCACATGGCAATTGAAGAAAAAATAAAGCTTCATGCGGACAGAGGCGAGATCGTACCAAACCGCAAACTGTTAAAAACCCCATTCCAGATTGAAAAGATCAAAGAAAGCGCCGCCCTGAATACCGCGGTGCTGGATGCAGTCGCAGAGCAAATCCACATCGGAATGAGCACCGAAGAGCTAGACAAGATCGTTTATGATGTAACAACAAAGAATGGCGGCATCCCCGCTCCCCTGCATTATCAGGGATTCCCGAAAAGCGTATGCACTTCATTAAATAATGAGATATGCCACGGAATTCCGGATAAGAATATCATTCTCCGGGAGGGCGATATCATCAATGTGGATGTATCAACCATTCTGAACGGCTATTTTTCAGACGCCTCCCGCATGTTTAAAATGGGAAAAATCTCTGAGCGCGCCGAGCGCATTATAAAGGTAACGGAAGAATGCGTGGGGCTGGGCCTGGCTGCTGCTAAGCCCTGGGGACATCTGGGTGATATAGCGGACGCAATCAACACACACGCACAGGCCAACGGGTACTCCGTTGTAGAAGAGATCGGCGGACACGGCATTGGGCTGCAGTTCCATGAAGACCCGTTTGTCAGCTATGTAACGCCTAAGGGAAGCGAGATGCTTCTTGTGCCTGGTATGATGTTCACCATTGAGCCGATGATTAATGAGGGAAGCCCTGATTTCTTTATCGATGAAGAGAATGACTGGACCGTTTATACCATTGATGACGGGCTATCCGCTCAGATCGAATATATGGTTATGATCACCGAGGATGGGGTTGAAGTATTAGCCAAATAAGATCCCATTTAGAGAAGCCAGGGCCGCAAAGAGGGCATCCCCCTTTGCGGCCCCTTTGTATGCCGTAGCGGCGCTTCCTTCTCCCTCAGGCATATCTTCTGACCCTTAATTCCACCCCAATGGATTCCGCCAGTTCCCTGCTTGCCTCAATCTCCTCCTCCGGCAGTACATCCACTACAGTCATCTTTACCTGGGGAATCATTTTCTCACACTTCTCGGCAAATTCCAACAGGGCTTCAAATGCATTTTCAAAATTAGGCCGTGTAACCCGGGTGTACTCTTCTTTAGTAGGCGCATTCAGGCTGATGGATATAGAATCCGCCACCTCCGCCAGTATAGGCACTATATCCTTTCCATGGTACAGATTACCCAGCCCGTTTGTATTAACCCGCACCGAAACGCCATATTTTTCTTTGGCATACTTCGCGGATTTTACCAGATTCTCCAACGCACAGGTCGGTTCCCCGTACCCGCAGTATACCAGCTCCTGATATCCCTGAAAATCAAACTCATCCATAGCCCCAATGATTTCTTCCAGAGAAGGATCCTTTTTATGCCAGAGGGTCTCCGCATCCCCAACTCCGTCCTCGTGGCTGCGAATGCAGAATTCGCACCGGCAGTCACATAAATTTGTAATATTAGCATACACCTGGTTCTTATACGTATATAAAATATCAGCCATCTCATTTACCTCTTAATCTAAATATTTTCAAACCTTATAACTGTTATCGCTATCAGCACAGATGCAGTAATTTCTGCGTCTTATCCTTTACACGCGCCTTATCCAGCGCTGCTGCCAGCGCAAGGAAGATCACCGCGCTTCCGCCGGACTGCACTGCGCTTCCGGCCAGCGATGCCAGCGGAGCCACAAAGGAACCAAAAAGAATCCCCTCTGCCAGATAATATCCCGCCGCAGAGATGACCGCGGCAATAAATGGAGCCGCGATATTTCTGGGCGCCATAATCCGGCCTTCCCGGCTTGTAAATGGCAGTGTGATCAGCATTTTTATAATAATTGTGGCAGGCGCCCACATCGGTGCGGTAAGCAGATCTGCCATCCCCCCGCCGATCGCAGCGGCAGCCAGCGCGTACGGCCTAGGAAGAAATACCGCCCCCAGATAGATCAGTGCATCCCCAAAGTGAATGTAGCCGCCGTTTGCCCCGTAAGGGATATGGCAGATGTAAGCTGTCATAATCGTAATCATAGCTGCAAACAGTCCGGCTGCTGTTATTTTTGATGTGTTATTCCTCATGTGTCCCACTCTCCTTCTCTCTATTCTGACGCTGCTTCGGGAGCAGCATACCAAGGTGCTGTTCATAATCCACACCATCATTGCGCGGGATGCCTTCCCTCACAGAATCTGTGATTGCCCGTTCAATAAAAGCTCCGGCAAGTTCTATACTGGCGGATATCTCGTCCCCTCTCGCCATCCCCGCCGCAACAACGGATGCGAAGAGATCTCCCGTCCCGGAATAACTTCCTCCGATATATGGAAACGCGGAAAAACTCTTCTTTCCTCCGCTAACCGCCAGATTTCCCATTTTCACAACACCGTCTTTAGCATCCCGGAAATGTATACCCGTCACCACTACATTCTCCGGCCCTCTCTTCATCAGGTTTGCGGCCATCTGCTCAACTACAACGAGCAGATGCTTCTCATCGGTTAATTCCCGGATCATTCTGAAGTCCGTATCTGTCAGGAGACAAAGCTCGGTCAGGTTGGGCGTCACCACGTCGGCCTGAAGAACCAGTTCCTTCATGAGGCTGCACAGTTTTTCTGTAAACATGGTATAAACCTTCCCATTATCCCCCATCACCGGGTCTACCAGTAGAAAGATCTTCTTCCTCCTGAACGTATCCAAAAATTCTAAAATATTTTCAATCTGCCGCTCACTGGCTACAAATCCTGTGTAGATTCCGTCGAACCGGGCATCCATCTTTTTCCACTCCCGCCGGAAATACTGCATCTTATCTGTATAGTCATCGCAATAGTAACTGGGATACCCTGTCTGTGCGCTCAGAACCGCCGTAGGTAGCGGACATGGCTGTACTCCCATGACCGATAACACAGAGATGGCGGCCGTCAGGGAGCAGCGCCCGAATCCCGACAAATCATTGATGACTGCAATTTTCTTAGTCATAATATTCCCTCATTCCTTTCTGCCCCAGCTGTTTACATGCCATGATAGCACATAACTGGTTCACTCTAAATGTCCAGTTATACACATTTTAACCAGGCCACTCAAATCTTTAGAATACTGTCTGCATCTCCCAAATGGTTTTATGTATACCCAAAGGGCATCCCGTAATGCATGCCCTGCGGGCGGGTCTGCAGCCTAGCTGCAGAATAATGTATAGGAAATCCCAGCGAAATTTACTATATCACGAAAAAAGGTTCTTCCGACTCTTGGGTACGGGATTTACCCCGTTCCTGTGTCAAAAGAACCTGTTTTATTTTTTATATGTATATCCCCACTGCACTTTGCCTTTTGTTTCTTCCCAAAGCCCCGCATATGGCTTCTATAGCCCGATCATCCCAATTACCGCGCCTTTGGATACTCCGTACAGAGCAGGCGGTAAGGCTTTTCATCCTCCTCTATTTCCGGAAAACGCCCGATCGGCTCATAGAAGCAGTTATCATTTTCATCATCATTACACATGGATACTTCTCCCAGTAATACGGAACCGCCGGTCTCCGGAACAATGAAATCATGATACATATATGGAGTAATCGTAATACTCTGGCCTGGTTTTAAGCAGATCTTCGTCCCCGCAGGAACCACTTCTGTTTTTCCGTCTGTATGTACAACAACGTCTGTATCCAGCATAGATTTGTCTTCCGCTCCATTGTACACAGTGATATATATATCGTTTCCGCCGCGGTTTATAATATCTTCCATCTTGTTCCAGTGATAATGCATCGGAGCCGTCTGCCCCTCGTACAGCATTAAAAGCTTTTCCGCATACGGCTTGGGATATTTATCCGGCAGCTTTTGATTCCCGTTTCGGATTGTAAGAAGAGAGAATCCCACCTTATCAAAATTACCAAGGCCATAATCTGTAATATCCCATCCCAGGCAGTTGTCACGAACCTCATCGTATTCATGTCCTATGTCCTGCCATTCATCTGCAGTCAGCTTTGCAAACGGCGGTATTTCAAATCTGTGTTCTGCGATTAATGCCTCCATGTCCTTGATCACTGCATTGATTCTTGAACGTTTCATACTATAACCCCATCCTTTCTATGTCCAAATAGCAGGGCGCCTGGTCCCTGCTATCTATTATTAAATATAGCTAACTTATATCTTATACTCTGATAAAATCATTTCAGGCCTGTCTGCCTGCTTCATCTTTATCCATTCTTCATTCGTAACAAAATTCAAAAGTGCGTCAATCGTCGCCATTACGTTAGTTTGCGCATAGTCTTTGTAGTAGTTGAAAGGTTCGTCTTCCCCGCTGGACAGCAGTACATAATCTGCAAGCTCCGAGACCGGAGATTCCACATGGTCTGTAATAGCAATGATCTTAAGCCTTTTTCCCTGGCCAGTTCCATTCCCAGAACTACGGGTTTTGACGTGCCGGATTTTGAGATCGCTATCACAATATCTCCCGGTTCCGCGAGGTTAATATGGTTCATAAAAAATTCCGCTGAGGCTTCAAAGGTACTCCTTATTCCAAGCCTTCCCAGCCGGAACCCCATATACTTTGAAACAGAACAGGTATTCCCGATTGCTATAATATGTGCTACATTGCATATCTTTAAAAGGTTCACGCAGTTCCACATGGTTTCGGCATCTATTCTCCTGCCTATCGCTATCAGCTTCTCTGCATAGTCGTGGAACAGTTTTTCTATTGCCCCGCTGCTCTTCGGAATCACGATGCCTTCGTACTGCTTTTTCCCCAAGTCTCTTGCCAGAGTAATCCGAAACTGATAATATCCTGTATATCCGATATGATGGCACATACGCACAACTGTAGCATCGCTTACCCCGCTCTGCTTTGCAATCTCCGATACATTGGAATCCACTGTTTTCTGTGGGTTTTGCAGAACAAAATCCGCGACCTTTTTTTCTGCTGCAAATATTTCTCCATACTTTTCTTTTATGACATCAAGGACTTCCCTCTGTAAAATATTATCATTTTTCAAAGCTCTCTACCCCATATACTTGTTTCGATCCACGCCCGGCAATTTCCCAGAGGACGACCACATCTTATATAAATGTGTATATTGACCTCATAACTATCGTTAAAATTTCCGAGAGTGTTCCGTTATTATAGTATCATATATGCCGCCCTCTGTCACTAATATTCTGTTGCGCACAGTGTCTTTATGTTCTCTCTTGGCAGCAGTTCAGGCAGGCCCGAACTGCTCCCTTTTTTGCCTAAAAGTGACAAAGAGTTTTCAGACGCTCCTCTAAGTATGGCTGTAACCTGGACTGCACATACTCCGGCAGATTGATAATCTTAACCGGATCCGGATTGCCTGCATTCTCCTGGGAAAATGCCGCCACTGCATCATAATATCTGCCTAAAAATTCTGTCCCCAGGTTGAATTTGTTAATTCCCTTAGAGAATGCTGTCAGCAGCTGGTCGTCCGGTATGCCGCTTCCTCCGTGAAGCACCAGCGATACATCTGTAGCCGCATGGATCTCCTCCAGCCGCGCTATATCCAGATGCGGGGTGTCTTTATATTCACCATGTGCATTTCCAATAGAAACAGCCAGTGAATTCACTCCCGTCTCCCTGCAGAATTTTTCTGCCGCATCCGCTTTTGTAAACAGATCCTCATTTGCATTATCAGAAGAAGCGGCAGCTCCCACATGTCCGATTTCGCCCTCTACACATACGCCTGTCTCATGGGCCTTAAGCACTACTTTTTTGGTCAGTGCAATATTAGTTTCCAGATCGTTCATAGACCCATCAATCATAACCGACTCAAAGCCGGCCCCTATCGTATTCATAATGGCATCATACGTAAAATCGTGGTCCGCATGCAGCCCAATCGGCACCTTCACCTCGCCCGCCAGTTCCTTTACCATGGCCGCATAATTAGCAAATCCTGTTGTGTGCTGGACCGTAACATGCTCCGGGTACAACATAACCATTGCCGGTGTGTTCGCTGCCTCTGCAGCATATACGACCGATCTTGCCATCGTATAATCCATACAGATGAATGAGATCACCGCAGTGTTGCTTTCCTTCGCCATTTTTAATATATTTTCTGTTTTTTCATACATTGTGTATTCTCCTTCAAATGATGTCTAATTTTGTCTGTTTTCTTTCAACAGGCCCGGCAGAAGCCCGCCTGCAAAAGAATCGCCCAGGCCGACTACCGTCGGATTCTTCACATAGCTCAAATCTTTACAGGGGATACAGTAAATCTTCTCTCCCAGTCTCTCTCTCATTCTATCACAGAATGCTGCGCTTTCCTTTTTAACCGGAATATCTTTGGTCTGTTCATAGTCTTCCGGCGTAAAATTGTCCCCGATCCGGAAGCGTGTTGCTGCCATCGTGACTCCGCCCTCCAGAGATGCTTTCATTGCAGCTGCATTCTCCCCGTAGACCAGTGCCCACGCGGCAGAATGAACCAGAATCAGCTTGATGCCCGAATGGTCATAGACATAGTTTACCGCTTCTTCCACTGCCTCTGGATCAAGTATATCAATCGACTTCCCAATATACTGCTGCAGTTCGTCTTCATTCATACTCAGCACATCGATCTGAGGCGCCAGCTGCCGGTGGACATAGCCGCGGAAATTCTTCTTCACATAACATCCATCCTCCATGACTACGACCGCCTCATCCGGCAGATAGGAGAAGAGTTTCTTCGTTTTCTCCATCCGGTCTTTCAGCACGTCCGTGTCCAGAAGTTCTGAAAAAGAACCCAGCAGGAACACTTCACACCCGCCGATCATCTTACCGAATTCATCCGGCAGGACAGGCATATTCAGGCTGTCTTCATCCCGGGAAATCAAAATACGGTTCTCTCTGGGAGTCACGAAATCAATGTCATTTGCCTGAATCCTCACGCCCTTATGGCACTGTAAAACCACGTGCGGAAATATCTTATTCTGATCCGGTCCCACCCCCGGCAGAGCCCGGATCTTTGACGGCAGAAGCCGTTTTACATGTTCATTGTAGCAGCTGGTCTGCAATACGCTTGGATACCCCAGGCGGTCCAGAATAATTCCTGCGCGGGTAGGGGTTCCCCCCAGTGTCACTTCATAGTCAAAATGATTCGCAAACTCAACGCACACCTCCGACGTGGACGGTACCATCTCACATCCGATGCCTGCCTGTAAATGGGCAAGGCTCATAATCCAAATTGCGCGTTCCGAATCAACCTCGATATCCAGCTTCAGCTCATCCGCATGGATATCAAATGCCTTAATCTGCGCTTCTACACCTGTGTATCCCATTTCAGTTCATAATCTACACATGTATGAAAGCCTAATGCAATTCTCTCATTCATTCTGCAGTCTCCTTCGGTCTCATAAAATGTTTCTTTCTTATTATCCTGAAACGGATAACCCTCTAGTATAATGATGCCTTTCCTGCCGCCTGGAACAGATCAATCTTATCAAAAGCCACCTTCTTCATTGCTTCCACGCAGATAGGCTGGATTTGGTTTGGCTCTCGCAGAGACGCATCCTGAAGAACCTCTCTCATCTTCTCATAATAAGCTGCCTTAATATCGCTGGAAATATTAATCTTATTTACGCCGTGCTCCACGGATTTTGCAATTTCTGAATCCTTGTTAGAAGAGCCGCCGTGAAGTACAAGCGGTACGTTTACCACTTTTTTAATTTCATCCAAAATGTCAATACGAAGTTCGGGCTTCTTATCCTTCGGATAAATGCCATGGCAGGTTCCGATTGCGATTGCCAGACAGTCAATCCCCGTCTTCTCAATAAAATCCTTTGCCTGCATCGGGTCTGTATATAGGATCTCATCCGGTGCTGTTGTCTCTACTGAATCCGTATTTCCTATAGTGCCAAGTTCCCCCTCTACGGACACATTCACCGCATGTGCGGCCTCGCAGACTTTCTGGCATGTTGCAACATTTCCCTCGTACGGCTGGCTGGAAGCGTCAATCATAACAGAGGTAAACCCTGCACGGATCGCCGTAATTACCTGGCCGAAAGTTCCGCCGTGATCCAGATGGATAACCGCCGGTATAGAAGAATTATGTATTCTCTCCACAATCCCCTTTACCATCTCCGTTGAGATATGGCTTAATTCATCCGGATGGATTGCAATAATCACAGGTGCATTTTTCTCCTCAGATGCCTCCATGATACCGTTAAACATATTATAGTCGCTAATGTTAAATGCAGGTACAGCAAAATTATTCTCATTCGCAACATCAAGTAATTCTTTCATGTTCATTAACATAGTCATTCTCCTCTTTTCTTCAAATTAATATAATATATCCATTTTCCATTAGCCCTTTACACCGCCGGAAGACATGCCGGCAATAAAGTATTTCTGGAAAAAGATAAACAGAATCAGTACTGGTATGGATCCGAGTACGCTCATGGCCATCATCTGGCTCCAGTCATATGCATGCTGTCCCATCAATAAGTTGATGCCGATCGGAACCGTACGCATATTGGTTGTCTGTGTCAATGCCAGCGCAAACAGATATTCATTCCATGCCTGCATAAAGGTGTACATTCCTACAGAGACCATTCCAGGTATCGAGATCGGTACTAATACAGTCCAAAGAGCTTTCCATCTGGACCCGCCGTCAATCATTACCGCCTCGTCCAGCTCCTTGGACAAGGTATTAAAATAACCCGTCATCATCAGGATACAATACGGCAGTGTCGTAATCAGATAGGTTAGAATCAATGCCAAATATGTATTAAAAAGCTTCATTGCAACAATCATGCCCATGTACGGAATCAGCAGTACAATCGGCGGAATCGCCTGCACGCTGACAATCAGGGAATTAAAAATCTCTTTTCCCGGAAAGTCAAACCTGCTGAATGCATATGCTGCAAGGATTCCGACAAACAATGTCAGCAGAACTACGCAGCCTGCTACAATATAACTGTTAATGAAAAATCTTACCTTCGTGGAATCCGTCAGCACTGCAATATAGGACGATAAACTGGCTGATGAGTCAATAAATTTGGGCGGCCAGGAAAAAATGGCCGAATTGGATTTCAGTGAAGAGCAGATCATCCACAAGATCGGAAATGCCGAAAATAAACCTCCCAAAACCAAAAGAATAGAAACTATGACCTTCGTCGATTTTTTATAACTTCCAACCATCTCCTATTCCCTCACTTTCTTCTGCTGTTTCACATAGAAGATTGCAACGAATATGCAGACTACGAGCAATATCGTGGCTGCCGTTGCCGCCATACTATAATCAACCTTCTGGAACGCTTTTTTGTAAATATATATACTCACCGTCTCTGTTGCATTTACCGGGCCGCCGCCTGTCAACATCCAGATAACATTGAAGGACTGCAGCGTCCAGATAAAATCCAACATTGCGATACTAATCAAAATTGGTTTCAGTTGCGGAATGGTAATATGCAGAAAACTCTTAACACCTGTCGCCCCGTCAATTGCCGCACTCTCATACAAATCCCCGGAAATTCCCTGCAGGCCTGCAAGAATGCTAATCATATAAAATGGATAACCACACCAGATGTTGATAAAGCAGATCACCGCCAACGCAAGCTCTCTATTACTCAGCCACTCCGTATTTTGGGATATCTGCGGAAAAACGGACAGAAGATAGTTAACAATACCCGACGGCTGTAACATTAATTTCCACAGAATCGCAACAACTGATGCCGTAAATACCCACGGAAGAATATAAATAACACGGGCAATTGTTTTGGTTCTGGTCCCAAAATATTTGGTATTCAGCAGCATCGCAAATAACATACCCAGAACCAAATGTGCAACAACACTTATCACCACAAAGATGATAGTGTTCGATATTGCGCCTAAATACTCGCTGTCTGCAAATATGGCCTTATAATTTGCCAATCCGACAAAATCCGGATTCTTTGAGACGACAGCCCCATCCACAAAAGAGTAACCGATTACCATGCAGATAGGGATAACCATAAAAACAATCATTAGCAGTATTGTTGGGGCAAGATATCTGTATGGCGCAGTTTTTTTTGCTGTTAACTTCAAAATCAGTCCCTCCTATTATCCTGTTCTAACTTCATATGCAAAAAATCTTTTATGAAAATGTTAAAACTTCTTTTTAGAAATGGGGGGCAGGGAATTTCCCCCTGCTCCCCAATCTTATTTACCTTTAAATTATTTACTTTCCTGCTTCGTCAAGGTACCCCTGCCAATTTGAAAGCAGTTTAGCGCTGTCGATTTCACCTTCAAGATATGTAGTCAGATCGTTTGTCATAGAAGTCATAACATCTGATGCGTTAGGAAGGCCAATAAATTCATTAATTACATAGTTCTTCTTATATAACTCATAGTAAGACTGGAACTGTTTTGGTGCCTCGCTATAATCCGGTTCAGCAACAGTACTGTTCGGGAATGCTGACATAGTAGCCGCCAGTCCTGCAGATGCGGAACCATCTTTTCCATCCATGCCGCCAAGCAGGTAGTTTACAAATTTAGCTGCTTCTTCCTTATTTTCACTGTTTTCTGTAATACCTACAGCCCAGCTTGCATAGCAGATACCGCTCTGGTCTTTGTAGTCATCTTTTACAGGAATCGTAGTAGCTTCAAAATTGATGTCTGTAAACTGGCTCATAGTAGCTGCAGATGCTACTGTAAATGCACAGTTGCCTGCTGCAAAGTTACTTGTCATCTCGGACTCTTCCAGTGTGCTCATACCTGGATATAAGGAACCATCGTCATAAAGTCCTTTGAACATCTCAGCGAGTGCCGCCAGACCAGCGTTGTCTTTTGTCTTGTATGCACCGCTGTCATCCTTCAGGCTGATTCCTGATCCCCAGCCAGTTCCCATAAAGACATTCTGGATACCGTTTGCGTTTGTTGTACCCAGGTTCAATGCAAATGCGGATTTTCCTGCTGCTGTAATCTTCTTGCAGGCATCCCTCAGTTCGGTCCATGTGGTTGGAATCGCTTCAACTCCGGCCTCTTTCAGGATGTCCATGTTCACATACATTGGATATGCAAAATTCAGAACCGGGACAACATAGCTGGTACCGTCTACTTTCCATGTATCGCTTGCAAGACTGCTGTCTACGCCAGCGTCTTCAGCAGCAGTCAGAATACCCATATCAACAAATTCTGAAAGCCATGCGCCGTCTACACTGATGATATCTGCAATGGTACCGTTCGTTGCGCCTGCTGTAATAGCTGTCTTGGTGTCGGCCCAGGGTGCTGTTAATAATTCTACTTTCACGCCTGTCTCTTCTTCATATTTGGCACAAATATCATCCAAATATCCGTCCGGGAGCTCTGCCCCCCACCACTGCTGGAACTTCAGTGTCACATCACTTTTAGCGTCGGACCCGCCTTCATCAGCTTTTGCTTCTGTCTTGGCATCTGCTTTTGATTCTTCCTTGCCTCCGCCGCATGCTGCCAGACTTACCACCATAATGCCCATCATACCAACGGCAAGCCCCTTTTTCATGATCGTACTCAGTTTCATAATGACTCCTCCTTTAATATTTGTGCCTCTATGCATGTAATTTATTTTCATGGGTTGCTGGATTTCATTTCTTTTAGTGCCAGCTTTCTTTCATCATGCATGTTCGGCTGTTATATTGTGTAATTTTATTTTATCACAATTTCACAATAAGTCAATATTAACCATTTAATCGATTTAATCTTTGTGCATTATTCACAATCCCGTTATATTTTTAACAAATATTTATGAAATAATTTTTCTCCGATTTTAGAAATTTTATTTCATGCCTCGGATTTATTAACCGGACAATCCCCCTGTTTTTCCCTCTTTTAACACACTCTCAATGCCTTAATCTCTGAAAAAGTCTCAAAAATGACAAACAAGAGAATATCTCACGAATATTTCTGCGTGATATTCCCTTGTACATTATTTCTAATATGAAAACAATCTTCACCTGCAATACTTCTCAGCCAAGCATTTTATTTTCCGAAACACAATAGATCACAAATACGTTCTGCACTTATATAGAGCGTCCCCTATCTTCCTAACCTCACGATCATACGTAAATACCCCATTCACTTCTTCTTCCACATCCGAAAGTTGTGTATAGACGCTTGCGCACAGTCCTTCGGGGATCAACGCTTCCACCTCTTTTTCCAGCTTTTTATACGCCCGGTTGAGCTTTCCTCTATCCGTATATATTCCATATCCATACTGAGTCAGGCAGGCGCTGTGGCCCTCCTGTCTCATCGAATAGCCGCCGTATTCAGACAGAACCACAGCCCTTCTCTCCTCCGGTTTTATCCGAAGCTTAAAAAAATAATTATGAAGACTCTGGATATCCCCGCCTCCCTGGTCGAACCATCCGCTGGCCTGGTCAATCAGACGGGTGGGATCTGATTTTCTCAAAATCTGCGTCATATCCGCAGTCTGGAACTGCCCCCATCCTTCATTAAATATTACCCATACAGCAATGCTTGGGTGCCCCTTCAGCCGCTCTGCCGTCTCTTTCATCTCCTTTATAAATTCCAGACGCCCTTCTTTCCTTTCTCTGGCCAGAAGCCTGGTGTACACATCCCTGATTTTCCGGTTCCTCCAGGACAATATGGTGGCTGCATAGGTCACAAACCACGGTTTATACTTCCCGCCCCCATTCACCATGTCCTGCCACACAACCATACCCAGCCGATCACAGTGATAATACCACCTCTGGGGTTCAATCTTAATATGTTTGCGTATCATATTAAAGCCCATATCTTTCATGGACTGTATGTCGAATATAAACGCCTCGTCGGATGGCGCCGTATAAAGTCCGTCCGGCCAATACCCTTGATCCAGCACGCCTTTCTGAAACTGTACTTTATGGTTCAGGCAGATTCTGGGTACTCCAGTCTGGTCAGGCTCAATTGTAAACGTCCGCATAGCAAAATAACTCTCTGCCCTGTCCTCCCCCAATTCCACGGTAAAATAGTAAAGAAAAGGCTCCTCACATGTCCACGGACATACCTCAGGCAGAGAAACCTCAATCCCAGCTCCCGGCATCCCCCGCGCACTGCCCCAGTCCTGTATTTCCTGGATTCCCCAATCTGTCACGTCGCCGGGCGCACACATAGGACTGCTATATAACCCCGGCTTTCTGACACGGATTTCAACCGGAATATCCGCATTTGCCTCCACCGTAATCCGTACCTTTTTTCCGTCAAAATCCGGCTCTGCATGAATACTCAGTATATACTGTTCCGGCACGTCCTCCATCCAAACGGTCTGCCAGATCCCGCTCTGAGCCGTGTAGAACATGCCGCCTCTGTCCAGCTTCTGCTTTCCCCTGGCATGATAGGAAGTATCGCTCAGATCCTTTACGGCCAGCACGATTTCATTTTCTCCCGGTTTTAAATATGTCGTGATATCCGCCTCAAAAGGCAGATAACCGCCTGTATGCCGCGCGGCCCGCCTGCCGTTAATAAAAACTACACAGGACTGATCCACCGCTCCAAAATGAAGCAGCCGTCTACCGGCCTTCCTGCCGGTTTTTGTCTCTTCGCTAACCCGGCAGTCATCCGGCTGCGGCATCTCAAAGGTTCTCCGGTACCAAAGATATTCATCCGGCTGAAGCTGCCTCCCCACACCGGACAGAACACATTCCGGAGAAAAGGGCACCAGAATATGTCCGTTATATTCCGACGGCATGGAAAAAGCTTTTGTAAAAGCGCATTCCCATTCCCCGTTAAGATTGATATAGCTGTCCCTTACCATAAGGGGCCTCGGATATTCCTCCAGCACATGCTCCCTGTCAAGTTCCTTCCCCCATTTGGTATAAAGTTGTTTCATAAACATCCTCCTTTCAACGGCACAATCCGCACACCATGATATATGTCTGCAGCATCGCAGCGTGTGCATCCCCTGGAGGGTTTTATATAATAGGAAAGTTCCGGGCACTTTTCTATTATATAAAAAATCCCTTAGATTATATCATACCACTAATCTAAGAGATTTTCTTCCTTCTGCTTTAATCTTCACGTTTTGTTCTCATAACAAGCGCCGAATGCCGTCCCATATTCAGCACGACCTCCCCGCTGTGGATCAGATAAACATCCGGCTCCACGGTATAGCCCTCCTCGTAACTGTAGAGCAGGCGTTCCATCCTGCCCGTCACGGGCACTTCCGCCATCCAGACCGGAACCGTAACTTCCCGCAGCTCTTTGCTGTTATTGAGGACTACCACAATCTGCTCATCCTCCTGGAATCTGCCGTACGCCAGTATATTATCCGCCCAGTACAGCATCCGCAGCGACCCCTGCTTCAGAGGCTTCTCGCTCTTATGAATGCGGATCATTTCCTTATGGAATTCCAGCATCTGACGGTCTTCTTTTCCCCATGGATATGTCCGTCTGTTATCCGGGTCCGTAAATCCGCAGAGGCCCGCCTCATCCCCGTAATATATGGTAGGCGCACCGATCCATGTCATCTGGATCACAACTGCTTCCCGCATAACCGCATGGTTGACCCCTTCCTCTGCTGCTCTTGAGCCTAGATGCTCCACTCTACCGACAATGTGGTTGGTACGGGTCAAAAAACGGGAATGGTCATGGTTAGACAGTTCGTTCATCGCAACCTGCAGCGACGGTGTCAGCATGGTGGCCATAAAATGCCGCATTGTTTTCACAAAGTTATCGCCATTGCCCCAGAGATCTGTACGCCGCTCATCGCTGTGCTTCTCCATTCCGGTCAGAAACCATGTCACCGGTTCCATAAATGCATCGTAATTCATGACGCTGTCCCACTCATCCCCCTGCAGCCATTCCGCCGGGTCGCCGTAATGCTCCGCCAGAATCAGCGCATCCGGCCTGGCCTTCTTCACTTCCTGCCTGAACCGTTTCCAGAACATGTGATTATACTCGTTGCTGTACCCAAGGTCTGCCGCTACATCCAGGCGCCAGCCGTCTACATTAAATGGAGGGGAGACCCATTTCTTTCCAATATCCATGATATACTGCTCCAACAGCGGAGAATCCTCGTAATTCAGTTTGGGCAGCGTATCATGCCCCCACCATCCGTCATATGCATAGTTGTACGGCCAGGCAGAATCGCTTTCATTAAAGAAATGAAAAAATGAGCGGTACGGACTATCCCAACTGACAAACGCACCTTTTTCATATCCTTCCTGCTGCTCGTAGATCCGCTCTTTATCCATCCACTTGTTGAAGGAACCACAGTGATTGAATACCCCGTCCAGAATCACACGCATCCCCCGGCTGTGCATAGCCTCCACCAGATCGATAAACAGCTGGTTGGAGGCCTCTAGGTTCGCCCTATTACCGGTGCGTTTCTGGTATTTGGTGGCCTCGATATTATCTGCGGCCCACTCCGGAAGAACCAGCCCTCCGTCTTCTGCAATCTTCCCATAGTGTGGATCTATATAATCATAGTCCTGTATATCGTATTTGTGATTGGACGGCGAGACAAACAGCGGATTAAAATAAATAACCTCCACGCCCAAATCCTCTAAGTAATCCAGCTTATCCATGACTCCCTGCAGATCCCCGCCGTAAAATCTCCGGATATCCATGGCCTGAGGCAGCTGATCCCAATCCGTTACTTTCTGGCACGGCTCCCCGATATAAATATATTCCCAGTCCTCCACATCGTTGGACTCATCGCCGTTAAAGAATCTGTCAACAAATATCTGATACATCACAGCCCCTTTTGCCCAATCCGGCGTAGAAAATCCCGGAACTATGACAAAGGCGTAGAAATCCATAATCTCCTTCGCCACTCCGCACCTGTTAAAATAGCAGGTCTCCCCATCTTTTTTCACCTCGAAGCTGTAGGAAAATGGTTCGTTCCCCAACTGCCAATCTATCTCATAATAATCAAACTCCCCACGGGAGTCTGTCTTCTTCATTTTAAACCCACCCGTTTTGGTTAAAATACAAACTTCATCTGCATCATCCTTTGCCGTTCTGAACTTAAGCTTCACTTTCTCATACTCATCAGGCTCTGCAGGAATCACATAGCTGGACGTTCCATCACAAAATAGTGCGTCCTTATTCATAAAAAACCTCCTTAGGGGCAAGCCCTCCCTCCTCTGGAAGTACTTGCCCCATTACTCTTCTACTCTCCAAAAAGTGCTTCGAATTCACTTCTCGTAATTTTTTCTTTTTCCAACAGCAAATTAGCACAAGCCTGTAATACAGAATCGTATTCTTTTAGAATAGATCTTGCTTTCAAATAGCATTCGTCAATGATTCTCTTCACTTCTTCATCAATCGTGCTGGCTACCTTCTCACCGTAGCCCCTGGATGTGTGTCCAAAATCCCGTCCGATAAATACTTCATCGCTGTCGTTATCATAGTTGATCAGCCCCAGCCGCTCAGACATACCAAACTTCATAATCATGGAACGGGCAATCGCCGTTGCCTGTTTGATATCCTGTGATGCGCCTGTGGTGATATCGTCAAACACTTCCTCTTCCGCCACACGTCCTCCAAGTGACACCGTAATCTCCTGGAGCATATGCCCCTTTGTATTGAACATATCGTCTTTTTCCGGCAGAGGCATCGTATAACCGCCCGCTCCTCCTGTCGGAACAATGGATACACTGTAAACAGGCCCCACATCCGGAAGCACATGGAAGAGAATCGCATGGCCGGCCTCATGGTACGCGGTAATCCTGCGCTCTTTTTCTGAAACAATACGGCTCTTTTTCTCCGGCCCGATTCCAACTTTTATAAAAGCGTGGCGGATATCGGACTGCTGCAGGAATACTCGGCCCTCTTTTGCAGAAAGGATCGCCGCCTCATTCAGCAGGTTTTCCAAATCCGCGCCGGTAAATCCAGCCGTGGTCTGTGCAATCTGCTTCAGATCCACATCGTCTCCCAGCGGTTTATTCTTTGCGTGGACTTTCAGGATTTCCTCTCGTCCGCCCACATCCGGGCGCCCAACGATTACATTTCTGTCAAATCGTCCCGGCCTTAAAATTGCGGGATCGAGAATATCTTTTCTGTTGGTTGCCGCCATCACGATGATGCCTTCATTCACACCAAAACCATCCATCTCTACAAGCAGCTGGTTCAGCGTCTGCTCCCGTTCATCGTGTCCGCCGCCCAGTCCACTTCCCCTGCGCCTTGCAACGGCATCAATCTCATCGATAAAAATAATACAGGGGGAATTCTTCTTCGCATCCTGGAACAGGTCACGCACACGGGATGCGCCGACACCGACAAACATCTCCACAAAATCGGAACCCGAGATGCTGAAAAACGGAACTCCGGCTTCCCCTGCAACGGCTTTTGCAAGCAGCGTCTTACCGGTTCCAGGAGGTCCCTCAAGCAGGACGCCCTTGGGAATTCTTGCACCAACCTGAATATATTTTTTAGGAGACTTGAGGAAATCTACAATCTCTTCCAGCTCCTCTTTTTCCTCTTTTAAACCTGCCACATCCGCAAATGTCACCTTTTTGTCCGTATCCGTGGTCATCTTTGCGCGGCTCTTGCCAAAATTCATCGCCTTGGCATTGGCCCCGCCTCCCTGACGGTTCATAAACATAAAGATCACGGTGATTCCCAAAAATGTGATCAGAAGCGGTACCAGTATGGTTGTAAACCACGAATCCTGGGGAACATCCAGCAGTTTATACTCTATTCCCGCTTTATCCAGAATATCCTGCGTCTTCTCTACATCAGATGTAGTAACTTGTTTTACAGCCCCGCTGTCCTTAAGCGTCACGGTCACAACACCGGTGGGAGCGGTCTTATTCTGCTTAATGATAACATCCTGTACATTTTTATCTTTTACTTCCTGTACAAAGCGCTGGTTTGTCATCTCCTGGTCTTTCACCTGGAATCTGTTTGTAAGCCACAGTGCAAGGAAGACAATCACAATAAATGTAAGAAATGTCGCACCGCCCATGCTTTTATACTTTTTGTTGTTCAATGGTGTGTACTCCTTCCTATTCTACTCCTTCCACCACACCTATATATGGCAGATTTCTATATTTTTGAGCGTAGTCCAGGCCATAGCCGACTACGAATTCGTCCGGTATCTCAAATCCTACATAATCTACTTTCACGTCTTTTTCTCTTCTCTCAGGCTTATCCAGGAGCGTGCACAGATGAAGGCTCTTTGGGTGGCGCTGTCTTAACGTTTCCATAAGATAGTACAATGTTCTTCCGGAATCAATGATATCCTCCACAATCAGGACATCCTTTCCCTCGATCGACTCATCCAGGTCTTTGGCAATACGCACTACTCCGCTGGATGATGTTCTGTTACCATAGCTGCTTACACTCATATAATCGATGGATACCGGCACGGTAATCCTCTTGGCAAGCTCGCACATAAAAAATGCGCCGCCCTTTAAGATGCAGATCAAATGAACCTGCCGTCCCTCATAGTCTTTGCTGATCTGTTTCCCTAATAATTCGATTCTTTCGTCAACTTCTTTTTCTGATACTAAAACCGTAATCTTCTCTGACATCACTTTTTTCCTCCGTTACTTTTATCTCCAGCACCCGGTGCGTCTGCACGGTTATCTGGCAGGCACTGCTCATACGATACCCCAATATCCATATAATCTGCTTCTCATCTGCAATCAACGGAACACAGTCCCGCTCTTCGGACGGTATCTTCTCATTAATAAAATAGGACTTGATCTTCTGGCTCCGTCCGTCTTTATCAATCACAATGCTGTCCCGTCCCTGTCTGGGCCTGATAATCAGGTCACCTTTTATTATATCATAGTCAAACCATTTCGTGTAGGTTTTTTGGGGTGCTTGTTTTGCCGAAAAATCAGCTTGTTTTTCCAGTATACTACAGCATATCGTCAGATTCAGTTCCGGCACCCTGGTAATTCCCGGTACACGTAATTGTATAGGGGCAAAACCCTTTTTCTGCATATCTGTTTTCTTCTTCAGCACAACACCGTCATAATTCCTGACAGCCTTCACTGAATATGGCAGGTCCCTGCTTCTGCCGGTCTGTTTCTCAAACAGTCCGGCCACAGCTTCCACATGCGCCATGGTAATATCCCTTTCGGCTCCTGAGGCCCTGCTCAGGCATCTTCTGATCAGAAGGCCCTGCAGCACCCGGTGAAGCTTCCGGTATCCGGCTTCATAAATACAAAGGCTCCCGTCCTTTTGCTTGGCAACGCAGTTCTGGCAGGCCTGCTCCGTCTGCATCTCCATATAATCCTGCAGCCCGCGTATCTGCTCCATCGCCTCATTCATATGGCGCACGGCCTGCGCATTGACCTGTTCTTCCAGAACAGGGATCACCTGATGGCGCAGCCGGTTTCTCGTATAGTCATCCTCCTCGTTCGTCTCATCCTGGCAGAACCCGCAGCCAATCTCCTCTACAAACCGCTCGATCTCCCTGCGGTTCAGGCAGAGCAGCGGACGGATGATATTTCCTGCCACAGGCTGAATCCCGCCAAGCCCCTTCAGCCCGGTTCCCCGGGCCAGATTCATAAGGAGCGTCTCCGCGTTGTCATTCTGATGGTGGGCCATAGCAATTTTAGTTCCCCCGCACGCAAGCAGAGTCCTCTCAAAAGCCTCTCTGCGCACAACACGGCCAGCCTCCTCAACAGATTGTTTCCGTTTTTTGGAAATTGATTCCACATTTTCATGATAAACCACACATTTTACATCCTGTTTCCTGCACAGTTCCTGCACAAACACCTCATCGCGCTTAGCATTCTCCCCGCGAAGCCCGTGATTCACATGTACAGCCACAATCTCAATCCCCATCTTCTCACGAAGTTCCAGAAGCACAAAAAGAAGGCATACCGAATCCGCTCCGCCCGATATACCTGCGACAATCTTATCTCCACTCACAATCATCTGATAACGCTCAATAAACCCCAAAACCTTTTCCATAAGTAAACTATAACTAATTTTTGAGGGAAATGCAAGGGGGAGTACGCCTGGCTGAAATGAGGAGGAGGATGCCGGGGAAGAAACGGGTAAGGGCACGGGAAGTGACCCGCTTACGGAGAAGTACTAACACCAAAGACACCGCCCGCGGGGGCACGTACATCATGCAGCGAGAAAGCTTGATGCTTTCTCGCCTTAGGATGTACTGGGAAGTGATTTTGGAAAATCACTTCCCATCCCCCGCGGGCGGCGTCTTTGGTGTAAGTACTTCTAAACCGTGCGCTCTACACTTCCCGTGCCCTTACCCGTTTCTTCCCCGGCATCCTCCTCCCCATTTCAGCCAGGCTATGTTCATCCTTTTACTTAAAAAATTAGTTTGATGGGGATTCACTGGCGGGGCCAGTGAATCATCTTGGATACTCAGCAATAATCCACCCCAGCCCGAACCGCTCCGCAAATTCTGCAGCCATCCGCCGCCCCCGTCAGTGCGCAACCCGCGAAGCGGGCGACTATTACGGCCGGATGCGCCAAGCCTTGGGAAACGGACATAGCGGCGTCTGGAAGCATGGGATGGCTGTTAGCTGGAATAAAGTAAAAAAGCAGGAAAACCGGGGTAATTTTTGTGATTTCGAATCACAAAATTCCTGGACCCAGCGCGGGAAGCCATCAGGGCTTTCCGTGATGTGTCCAGGCTGCCCCGGTTTTCCTGCTTTTTTACACTACTCCAGCTTACAGTCATCCCCCGCTTCCAGACGCCGCTATGTCCGCTTCCCAAGGCGCCCCCTCCGCCAAAAACCTCCTGCTCCCCCTAGCACTCCCAGAGGCCGACTACCAGGACTGTCATGTCATCCATGGGCGCCGCGTCCCCGTTCCAATTTAGTACCTGTTCGAGGATGTGATGTGCCATTTCTTTTGGGTTATTCATGGCGGTTCCCTGAATAATCGTCTCCAGCAGGATGTCCTGCTCTCCTACGGGGAGGGCATCCATGATGCCGTCGGTTACCATGATGACGAAATCGCCGTCCTCCAACTGGCGTTTTACTGAATCTATTTCGATGGTGTGCAGGACGCCGATTGGAAGACTGGTGGAACTCAGGTGTTCTACCTTGTCCTTTTTTTTGATAAAGGTAGAGGACGCACCTGCTTTTATTAATTCACAGGTGCCTGTATATAAGTCAAATACACTCATGTCTATTGTGGAGAAATGAATTTCTTCCCTCCCCATGACCAGGGTTGTGTTGATCATCTGTATGGCGGTTTTTTCCGGGAAACCGGCTTCCAGCAGCTCCTCCAGAAGCTCAATTACGAGCGTGCTTTCACGGCACGCTTTTTCTCCGGAACCCATGCCGTCCGATAAGGCCACTCCCTGACGGCCTCCGGACAGCTCCATCATCATGAAGTTGTCACCCGATATCTGGCTGCAGCCTTTTCCAATCCGCGCAACTCCCTGCAATGTATAGAATGCCGGGCCTTCCATGCATACTACGGTCGTATAGTCTCTTCCCAGCATCTGACAGTGTGCCCCGTCCAGTACGAACCGCCGCCCCATCACTTCTGATACGCCCCTGACCAGCTCCTTTGTTGTGACACATTCATTCTGCATGGCCCGGGCGGTTATATGCACCTCGTACTTTCCTTCGCGGTTCATAAAAAAGTTCGTGTACAATACCCGTATTCCTTTCCGTTTCAGGTGCGCGCTGATCTTCTTCTCCAGACGCTCGTCAGTAAACATGCTGTCCTCCAGCTCTTTCGCCGTACTGCGGATCATATCTGCAAATGTATCCATCTGAACGGCGCACCCTTCCCGGCTCTGGGCAATCCTGTTAATCCAGATCATATTCTGCCGCGCTTCATGGAAAGCCTCCAGCATCTCCCGCAAAAATCTGGGAGCCATAATACACCTTTGCTGCAGCTTTCTTTTTGTCTCCGTGTTCAGTTCATTGCCATAACTGTCCACTGCCGACAGTATCTCGTATCCCATCTGGTAGGTGTGGACAAAGTTCTCTCCCCAGCACCAGGAACACTTTTCACAGTTTTTGCAGACCTTTCCTTTCACTTTCTCGAACATTTCCTCTATTTCTTCGCTACTGAATGTTTTTTTCTTTTCTTCCAGTTTTAAAAATGTGTGGGACAGTTGTTTCAGGGAATCTGCAAATTTTTCAATCTGGGCCACATAGGGGCTGGAATGTAATACTTGTCCTTCTTCCATGCTTTCCCCTCCTATTCTTCGTATTTTCTACAAAACATAAAAATGAGTTTCGTTTCAGAAACCAATCTCTGCGGCATCTGCCATATTGCGCATCTCCCCCGCCGGCTTATCGCAATACGGTATATCCGCTGGAATATTCTATACCACGACAAAAGCTCCAGGAATTCTCCTGGAGCTTATCTTTCGTAGTATTGTTATTGAGCCGGTTTAAATATAATCTCATTGGGGTCAACAAGACCCAGCTTCTCTTCAGCAACTTCTTTTATGTACTCGTCTGTCTTAACATACTCTTCGTATTCTTTTATCTCTTCGGCGCGCTCTTTCTGCTCATTGATCTGAGCTTTCAGCTCTGCCTCCTGTTGCTTATAGCTCTTGTTCTTGGCCTGCAGGGTCACTGCATTCACCGTCAGCACGCATCCCAGTAATACTAGTATCATAGTAATTAAGGCTGCACTGCGCCGATGGTAACCAAAACCAGAACTCCGCTTACGGCTTTTGCGCCGCTGTGTCCCTGTAGATTTCTTATTTGCCATTCATACTCACCCAACTTATCATCTTATTAAACACCCCTGCTTAATAAATTCATTCTATCGGTTTTTCTTTCTTTTTTCAAGGCTTTTCTTCATTTTCCCGTATATTTTTTTCGCAATTGAGAGTATGAAATTCGCCAGCACTATTCCGCATACAACACCTAGTATGAAGAACCATCTTATGCTACCATATGTTGTCATATACATCTGTCGGAACAGATACACGCTCACTCCGAGCCAATACAACAGATCTTCCAGATTTACAACCACGATATGGTGAGGTATGAGGCGCCTCATCAGCCTGAGTATCTGGTAGCTGAAAAGTATCACTATCCCGGACAGCCCCGCGTAAAAAAATATAATCGCTTCTTTTCCGATTCCCAGCATCATAGGCGTGCCTACTTAAACAGTTTTGCGAAAAAATTTTCATTCTGCCGGCCGGCCTGATTTACGCTGGAATATGCAATGCTGTCGATATTGCCTGACAGATCCACTTCTCCCTTTTCTACGCTGAGACGGTTCACATGCAGATCGGTTCCTTTAACCATCAACATGCCCTGTTCCGTCTCCAGCAGGATTTCATTTAAATCAAAAGAAAGAACATCCAGGACACCGGTGACCATACTTGTCTTTCTGTTATTTACAACGAGTTTATGCGCCTTGGGCATTTGCCGCTCTTCCATACACTTTCCCCCTTCAACTTTGCTTTTCTATAGAACTCTTCACTATATATATGAGGGGTTGTATCAAAATATGTATGCCCGTGGAAGATCCCTGGCGCTTACGCCGGCTGTTCCTTTTTACAGATACCGGAACAGCTCTTTTGCTTCTTCTTTTTTTGTGGTGTCCTGCAGCTGAAGCACCTCCGCCTTCACAGTCTTGGTGCCAAATTGAATCTCAATGATGTCCCCCGGCTTAACCTGCAATGATGCTTTGGCAACATTTCCGTTTACAAGCACACGCCCTGCATCGCAGGCTTCATTAGCCACAGTCCGTCTTTTGATCAGCCTGGACACTTTCAAAAACTTATCTAACCGCATTTCTTTTTCCTTTCTTGCTTATGAATAGATTTCATGTTGTCTCACTTTATTTTCATTCATCTGTATGCTTCTTACTCTTCAAAGAGAAAAGAAAGCACTTACAATGCGTACATCATAAGTGCTCTCTGTATGTTTATCTCTTATTGATCCATTACAATTAAGCGTTAACTTCATCCTTTAAAGCCTTGCCAGCTTTGAACTTAGGTGCTTTACAAGCTGCAATCTTCATAGTCTTGCCAGTCTGAGGATTTCTTCCTTCTCTTGCTGCTCTTTCGCTTACTTCAAATGTACCAAAACCAACTAACTGTACTTTATCGCCTTTTTTTAACTGATCGGATACCACATCGATGAATGCCTTCAGTGCTTTTTCAGAGTCCTTCTTGGAGATTTCTGCCTTTTCTGCAATAGCTGCTACTAATTCTGTTTTGTTCATGGATAAATTCCTCCTCTTTATTGTACTAGAATATAATATTCTAACAGTTTAATAAAGGCGCTCATGTACTGGCGTTCACATGATCAACCCTTAAGTACTGTTATAACTGTTTCCCATATTTTTGTCAAGGATTTTTCCGGCATTCCCGCGTTTTTGGGCACTTTTTTAGGCTTTTTTAACATTTCCAAGGCTCGGTTTCCGATTGGAAAATTATCCCTGACACGATATGTTACATCATCTTGTCAATCATTGCAAGGACTTCTTTACCCATTTTTTCTGAAACAGCATCTGCATCTTCAAGAGATGTCCCCTTTACACCGTAATAGAACTTCACCTTCGGCTCTGTTCCGGATGGCCTTACACACAGCCATGCATCGTCTGTCAGATCATAATACAACACGTTGGAGTTTGGCAGACCGGTTGCTGTGACTTCCCCAGTCGCCATATCCTTGATGGTATCTGCCTTATAATCTCTGGCCTTGAGGACTTTATAGCCTGCAATCTCTGTCGGAGGATTCCTGCGGAGCGTCTCCAGGATCTCCTGGATCTTTGCCAGGCCTTCGATCCCCTTAAGCGTGATGGACTGGATATCATCTTTGTAATATCCGTAACGGTCATACATCGCGATCATCGCATCCCACAGATTCATTCCTTTTGTTTTGTAATATGCTGCTGCTTCGCAGAGAGCCATTGTAGCCACAATTGCGTCCTTATCCCTTGCATAGGTACCAATCAGGCAGCCATAACTTTCTTCAAATCCGAATAAATACTCTCCCTTACCACTTGTCTCAAACCCGAGAATCTGCTGTCCAATGAATTTAAAGCCAGTCAGGACTTCTATCAGGCCTGCGTTGTAATAGTTAGCAATAGCGTCTGCCATATTGGAGGTAACAATCGTCTTAATCAGATATCCATCATCCGGAAGTCCCTTTAATTCTCTGCGCTGCCCGATCTCATAATCCGCGAGCAGACAGCCTGACATATTCCCTGTCAGAGTATGATATTCCCCATTCTTGTCCTTCACACGGACGCCAAGCCTGTCCGCATCCGGATCTGTTGCAAGCACAATATCAGCATCGATTTCTTTGGCCAGTTTCAGCCCCAGGTCAAATGCCTCCGCAGCTTCCGGGTTCGGGTATGATACGGTAGGGAATTCGCCGTCCGGCAGTTCCTGTTCTTTTACTACGTAAACATTCTCGAATCCAAGCTCCTTTAGAATACGGCGCGCCGGTATGTTTCCGGTTCCGTGCAGCGGACTGTACACAATCTTGAGTTCTTTGCCGACAGCATCGATGGCATCCTGGTGCAATACCTGCTTTTTCAACTCTGCAATATATGCATCATCGATTTCTGCACCGATCACTTCGTAAAGTCCTGCAGCCTTTGCCTCGTCCAGTGTCATCGTCTTCATGGTAGTATAGTCTTCTACAGCCTTTACCTCATCCATGATTCCCTTGTCATGAGGCGGCGTAATCTGTGCGCCGTCTTCCCAGTATACTTTGTATCCGTTGTATTCCGGAGGATTATGGCTTGCTGTAATATTGATTCCCGCTATGCATCCCAGTTTCCTCACTGCAAAAGACAGCTCCGGAGTTGGGCGCAGGGATTCAAATACATAGGACTTAATCCCATTGGCCGCCAGGCAGAGTGCTGCCTCATTCGCGAACTCCGGTGACATCCGTCGGGAATCATAGGCAACCGCCACACCCTTTGCGGCATTTCCGCTCTTTATAATATAATTCGCCAGCCCCTGTGTGGCTTTTCTTACTGTATAAATATTCATACGGTTAGTACCTGCGCCGATAATACCGCGCAGGCCAGCCGTACCAAATTCAAGATCTGTGTAAAAACGTTCCTTTATCTCATTTTCATCTTCCCTGATACTCGCCAGTTCCGCCTTCGTATCTGCATCAAAATATGGGTTTGACAACCACTCATTGTATCTCTCTTTGTAATCCATACTGGTACCTCCTGCCTTAATAGTATGTCCTTATTATACAACAGGCGCCTATAAAATGAAAGTAAATATATTTTCTAAAAACCGCAGTTTTTCTTCCGTCTGGGTGATAGCTGTCTGTAATTTTTCCACATTTTTTTCCGGAATCCAAGCTTTATTAGAATGGTAATATGTGTTCGCAGTCTTCCAGAATTTCTCCGGGTAGGCAAGGCACAGGGCGATATATTCTAACTCTCTTGGGTCCAGCTCCCTGATACTTTGATAGGCATCCAGCATAGACTGGCCAAGGGCTTCCTGCCACTGATGTTTTTCCATGACTTTCCGCAGAAAATAATAGAGATCCTGCGCCTGCACATCAATCCTGAAATGCTCAAAATTTGTCGTTGCCAGCCCGTTTGAGGTCAGCAGGACGTTATGATAGTTGTAATCTCCATGCACAAGCCTGTGATGTTCTATGCTTTCCTGGTACAAGCTGTCGTATCCGGAATTTTTCAGTCTTTTGACCACCTGCTCAGCCTGCGAGTACATCCGATCAAAATATTCCAGAAATAGAAACTCAAATGAGCCTTTTGAAACTTTATTACGTATAAATGCGCGCACTTTTTTCAGTTCCCTGTTATGGCGCACAAACTCTTCCTGCAGATGCCGGCCCGTTGGCGGCCGTATCACTGCTTCTTTTTCCGGATCACACAATTCCTGCCACTGCATCCTGCAATGCAGATCTGCCAGGTTCCTGGATGCCTGCAGGATCTCGAATTCTTTTTTAACATCACATTCCCTGCCGGAAAACCATTTTTTCAGCATGTACCTGGAACCATCCCGGGATACGCTGACCAGCTGGCCTTCTTTATTATAGACCGGGATATCCACATTGGGATATCCCGCCTTTTCCAGGCTGCTCAGAACGGCATAAAGCAAAGGGGCACGCCTGTCTGAAACGTCCGCTTCTTTCAACAGCATAGTGCCCTCTTTCGTGTCGCAAAAAAACGCACCCCTTATTTTGCGGGTGCCTTTCACTTCTATATCATATTGTTCCAAGACTTCTAATTCATACTCTCTCATGGCTGCCCCCTGATTCTACGATTCTGACTCTTTCTAATGTATGAAAGGGACAGCCCGAGTATGCTATATGCCTTGTTTTTCTTTGACGTAATTACATAATTTTTCTTTCTCGTTCATCTCCGGTTTGTCCAATACCAGCTCCAACAGCTCATTCAACATATCTCCCATCTGTTTTCCTGGCTGCATGCCGAGATCCATCAGATCTCTTCCACTGACCGCAAGCTGCCTGAGAGTCACACAGTGATCATTGATAAGCGTTTCCTGGTATATTTCCCGCATAGCCACAATATTTTCAATCTTGGCACGGCGCTTGTATGGGCTCTGTGCCTTCACGTCTGCCATGCGCACCGCCAGATAATAAGGAAAGAGTTCTACCCCGATCCGATTCATCGCCCGGCGGACATTGGGCGGAGTGGCTTCGATCCGGTAATCATGATAGCAGACAAGCCTGGTCACCTTTTTCACGGTGTCATTATCGAACTTGAGCCGCCGCAGCACGCTGCGCGCGATCTCCTCACTGACAATCGCGTGCCCCTTGAAATGATCCACACCCTTTTCATCAGTTGTCTTCATGGAAGGTTTTCCCATATCATGGAACAGCATGGTCAGACGAAGAATTTTATCCTTCTTAACATTTTTCAGGGCATGGAGGGTGTGTCCCGCCACGTCATACTTATGGTGGCGTGTTCTCTGTTCCACGCCGACCATAGCATCCCATTCCGGCAGAATGACCTTCGTAATCCCCAGCTCATATGCATCCTGAATCAGATCCGGATGATCTGACATGAGCAGTTTCACCAATTCCACCTGTATCCGCTCTGCACTGATATTTTTAAGGGTAGGCGCCAGCTCGCGCACCGCCTGCGCGGTATTCTTCTCAATCGGGAAAGCCAGCTGGGCGGAAAATCTGACCGCCCTCAGAATCCGAAGCGCATCTTCCGAAAACCTCTCCATCGGGTCGCCCACGCACCGGATCAAGTGGTGGTTCAGATCCCGCATCCCCCCAAACACATCGACAAGGCGCACCTCGTCATTATAAGCCATCGCATTAATCGTAAAATCCCTCCGCCGCAGATCCTCCTCCAGGCTGGCCGTAAAAGTCACATCTTTCGGATGCCTGCTGTCCTCATAAAGTCCGTCAACCCGGTATGTTGTCACTTCGAACCCTTCCCTGCCAATCATCACTGTCACAGTACCATGTTCAATCCCCGTATCAACCGTCCTTCTAAAAAGCCGTTTAATCTCCTCCGGCCTGGCAGAAGTCGTAATATCCCAGTCCTCCGGTTTGCGGCAGAGAATAGAATCACGAACACATCCGCCTACCGCAAAAGCCTCATAGCCATGCAGCTGCAGATTATTGATAATCATAATCACTTTTCTCGGCAACTCTATCTTCATCTATATCTTCCTTTCAGATGGGTAAAAGGGGTCTGACCCTTTTGCACTCCATTTTCAGAATTGTTTTATAATTTCTTGTTCACGCTTTTGACAAGTAAATATTATAGCTTGTCTTTGCTGTTCGCTCAACCATTTTAAAGTAGATTTTAATCTTTTTTCGTCATAACATGCAAATGCGTCGTCAAAAATCACAGGCAGCGGCTCTTCATAGAGCATGTCCACGGCAGCCATACGAAGTGCGAAGTATACCTGTTCTATGGTTCCACGCGATACCCTCTCCACAGGGATCCGCCGCCCGCCTTCAAATAAGGTCAGATTCAGGTTTTCATCTGCAAGAAGTTTTTTATACCTTCCGCCGGTTATTTGTTCTAATATCTGCGATGCTTTTTGATTTAAAATGTTCCCAAACCCCTGCGTCATATTACGGGATGCTTCGATCATCTTTTCCTCGGCAAGCCGCAGTGCAGCGTCCCAGTTCTGCAGGTTTTTAATTCTTTTATCAGGCATTTCCAGCTCGGCCAGCAGCTCCTGTAAATTCTGGAATCTTACCTGCTTCTCTTTCCATTGTGCTTTGATTCTCTGATTTTCCCACTCCAGTTTCTGCCTATTCTCTTCGATCTGGCGTTTCTTTTCGTAATCGTATTCCGTATTCTCCTGACGGGAGTTCACTCTTTGCCCGGCATTTCGCCTCCTGCTGCTCTGCACCCTGTACTTTCCATACTTTACAGCACCGGTACAGAGAAGCAGCAGTCCTGCACCTAAAAAAACCCATGACAGAACGGAGATCGCCCCGCCCCCGGCAAATACTTCTCCCCTGCCGGCAAACACGCTCCAAAGCCGTCCCAATACCCCGGCGGCTGTTCCTAATCCCCCCACTGCTATCAAGTTTTTATATTGGCCTGCCTCGTAATTCTCTGCTTCATCTCCCGTAAACGGAATCGTTTCTAGTGAATCAGATAGGGGGTGCTCTCCGCGTAGATGCGCTACACTCCCGGAATCTTCAGCGTTTTCATCCAGTAAACTTTTCAATATCTTTTGATTTTCTTCCAGTTCTCTTTGCAGTTTCCCGGCATCCTCAGATACATACTGGCATTCCTGCCGTATTGTATCCTTTTTTGTTTCCCGCATTTCCCGAAGTGACCTGATTTGCTGTTCTGCGGCTTTTCTGCGCTGGCGAAGAGTTTCCAGGGCGCTTCCCAGGTTTACGTTACTGCTTCCTGTCTCATAATAATTTGCCGCATAATTTTTCAATTCCTCTGCCAGACCCTGTCCTGGTTTTGCACTAAGCTGTCCCATGGCCACAGTATTCTCAAAAGATTCCGCCGTCATTTTACCCAAAAGCATGTCCAGATCTCCGTCATCCACAGATAGTTCTTCCCCATCATCTTCACAGACAAGGCGTGCACTCTTTGTATATCTGTCAAACTTCCGTTCCAGAAAGAAGTTTTTTCCCGCTATGGAAAACCGCATAGATCCGGCATAGTAATTGGGGTTAACCCATGGCTCGTATCTGCTGAACCCATCATTTTGAGCTGCACGCCCGCGTCCTCTCTCCATCCCGAAAAGCATTGCCTTTATAAATGCATAGACCGTAGATTTGCCATATTCATTTTCTCCGTAAAAAACATGGATTCCTTCTTCTATGTAAAAATGCTTATGTGAAAACTTCCCAAAATTCTCCAAATACAACTCTCTAATTACCATACTCTTCAACTCTCTCCGGATCAGGACAAACTATTCTCCAGAAGTGCCTGCACACCTGCCTGTAGCGCCTGATATTCCACACTGCCTTCTTCACATCCTAAAAATTCTTCTATATATTTTCCCAGCACATTATCCCTGTTTTCCTCATAAAGCGTCTGATAATCATATGCAGGACAAGTCTCATCCTCAATCTCTATAATATTTCCGTAAAAATCCATGTATTGTGTTTCAAACTCTACATCCGGATCCCTCAGGCCCCGGAGAATAAATTTATAAAGATTCTGCGTACCTCTTTTTTCCACAGTCTCCCGGATATAGTCTTTCACACTCCCATTCGTCATCCGCTCATTCACACGCAGCGCCAGATGGATGTATTCCCTTACTGCACACGGAACAAACTCCACATGGACTCCCTGTTCTGTTATCTCACCGCGCACAAAACCATGCTGCCCCGTATCATTCTTATCCACTGGTTCAAGAGCTCCCGCGAATACCGCAAAGTTCTTTATCAGAGCCTGAGGCTTATGGATATGCCCCAGCGCGATATAATCAAATCCGGAGGCCTCCAGGTCCTCTTTTTTGAGTGGAACATGCTTCTCGTCACCGCCATGAGCCAGGAGGATCTCATATCGCGCATGTCCCCCGGCCTTCACATTACAGCGCTCTTCCCGGATCTCCCTGGCGTGATAACTGAACCCGTACACCGCCAGATCCAGGTCAGGCAGCTTCACATATCCCATCCTGTCCCCCAGCAGTGGATACACATTTTCATTCCACTGGAAAGTCCGGTAATAAGAGCCCTTTTTCATAAAATCGTGATTTCCTGCAATCAGAACTACCTTTGTATGTGATAATGTGGAGAACAGATAGTTTACTTCCTTCAGATCCCGCAGAAGCGGCTGCCTATGGAACAGATCCCCGGCTATAAGCAGTACATCTGTCTGCTCTTCCTCACATCGTGTAACCACCTGCAAAAAAGTATCCCATAGTTCCCGGGCGCGTCCCGCACTGTAAGCATTCCCTGCATCGGGCTGCGCTCCCAGGTGAGTATCGGCAATGTGGATAAATTTCATAGGTACCTCCATATAATAATACACTGTTAAAAAGTAACTTGAGGACGTAACAATGTCCGGTCTGTTACGTCCTCAATCCATCTCCCCCGCCGCAGGCGGCTGGGTAATAAATATCTAATATTGGCATCCCGGCAGGCTATAGGATCTATGGCCCACAGCCCTTGTGGAAATAAAATCTACAGTTCGCAGTTATTTACAGTTCTCGGGAACGGTACAACATCGCGGATATTGGACATTCCGGTAAGATACATGACACATCTTTCAAATCCGAGGCCAAATCCCGCATGTCTGGTGGAACCATATTTTCTCAGATCCAGATAGAACTTGTAATCCTCTTCCTCGAGATTCATCTCCTTCATTCTCTGAATCAGTTTGTTATAATCGTCTTCCCTCTGGCTGCCTCCGATGATCTCGCCGATTCCCGGTACCAGACAGTCCACTGCAGCCACCGTTTTTCCGTCCTCATTGAGCTTCATGTAAAATGCCTTGATCTCTTTCGGATAGTCCGTTACAAAGACCGGACGCTTGTACACCACTTCTGTCAGATAACGCTCATGTTCTGTCTGCAGGTCTGTGCCCCATTTTACTTTATATTCAAACTTATCATTATTTTTCTCGAGAAGTTCTACCGCCTCTGTATATGTTACTCTCGCAAAATCCGAGTTTACGACGTTTTTCAGCCTGTCCAGCAGCCCCTTGTCTACAAAAGAATTGAAGAAGTTCATCTCCTCCGGCGCATTCTCCAGCACATAAGAAATCACATATTTCAACATTGACTCGGCCAGATCCATGTTATCATCCAGGTCTGCAAATGCAATCTCCGGCTCGATCATCCAGAACTCAGCTGCATGTCGTGTAGTATTGGAGTTCTCTGCCCGGAAAGTAGGTCCGAAAGTGTAAATGCTCCTGAACGCCTGGGCAAATGTCTCCCCGTTCAGCTGACCGCTTACAGTCAGGTTTGTCTCTTTCCCAAAGAAATCCTGGCTGTAGTCTACCGTTCCGTCCGGATTCTTCGGCACATTGTCCATATCCAGAGTAGTCACTCTAAACATTTCGCCCGCTCCCTCGCAGTCACTTCCCGTAATAAGAGGCGTATGCACATAGACAAAGCCTCTGTCCTGGAAAAACTGGTGAATAGCATATGCAATCATAGAGCGCACTCTGAACACCGCCTGGAATGTATTTGTCCTTGGACGAAGATGAGAAATCGTTCTGAGATATTCGAAACTATGACGTTTCTTCTGCAACGGATAGTCAGGTGCTGAGGTTCCCTCAATCTCCACCTCATCTGCCTGAATCTCAAACGGCTGCTTAGCCTGTGGTGTAGCTACTAAAGTTCCAGTAACAATAATGGCTGCGCCTACATTCTGCTTTGAGATTTCATCAAAATTCTCCATACTGTCATGGTACACAATCTGCAGCGGTTCAAAATAGGAACCGTCATTGACCACGATAAAGCCAAACGTCTTTGAATCACGAATACTGCGAATCCATCCCCCAACTGTCACTTTCTTGTCCAGATATTCCTCTTTGTTTTTAAATAATTCCCGAATTGTAACTAAATCCATACCAAATACTCCTTATTCCATCAAATTTTTCCTTTTATTACACACTGGTACTATTATAACACTGAATCCGCATGAAATACAATCCCGTTCTGTCTTCTGGCTTCATCCGTAACACGCAGTGTATCCAGTGAATACTTTCGATAAGGATGCCCGCTGCAGTTTTCCTGCGCAAGCCTTACAAATTCCCTGACTTCATATACCATATTGTTTGGAGCTGGTGTATAGGGAATCGCTTCCCTTTTCCCGTCTCTATACACGATTTCCATAGACTGCGGCATCGCAATGCCATATATAAGAATACTTCCCTCTTCTCCCTGGAATATACCAGGATTCACAGAATCGGTAATCTTTGAATAAACAGCCTCAGCCATCATGTCATCGTACTGCATAAGGACAATACCGCTCCCCTCAAAGCCATTTTCTAATTTAGTTGAGAACGCTTTTATTTCTTTCGGCATTCCCAGCATTCTGACCAGTGTGTGAATACAGTATACCCCAATATCCATAATCGCCGCGTTTGACAGCTCCGGGTTAAAGGCATTCAGAACCTCTCCCTGCCTGAACTTATCATAACGTGAAGAGTACTGGCAGTATTCTGCCGTCACCCTGCGCAGCTTTCCAATTTTCGGAAGATGTTCCCTGATCAGGTTATAAGCCGGGTCAAAATCCGGGCGCATCGCCTCCAGGAGGACGACTCCGTTTTCCTCTGCACAGGCAAACATTGACGCTGCTTCTCTCTCATTAACAGCCAGAATCTTTTCGCACAGTACGTGCTTTTTGTGCTTCATCGCCTCAATGGCCTGCCCGCAATGTGCATATGTTGGTGTAGCAATGTACACAGCGTCAATCTCCGATTCCAGAAATTCATCGTAATTTGTATATACATTGGGTATGCTGTGTCTGTCTGCAAATGCATCCCCTGTCTCCTGCTTCCTGGAGTATACCGCACAAATCTCTGCCTCCGGTACCTGCCCGGCTGCCTCAATCAGCCAGTCGCTGATAAAATTGCTTCCTACTATTCCTAATTTCATAATGCCGCCTCCTAATTATCCTGCCTTTAGCCTTTACTGCTTAGTGATCCTGCTGCTTCATGCATAAGCACAATCTATTCAATTCTTTCTTTTACATGTATTACCAATGAAATTGTAGCAAATATATGCGGCATTATCAATCACTGTTGTACAAAATTGTGCAAGCAGGCTTTCGTTCTGGGTATTTCTTGATTTTCTCCATGCCATGTGGTATACTAAGAGCCGTTCCAAAGCCCTGTAAAAATAAGGTCTAAAGGGCTGTGGCTACAACAAAAAGCCTGCCACAGGCAGCCTTTTTGTACGCTAAGGCGCGAGTGTTCGAGACCTTCCACTCGTAAAACAAAACTTATGAAGCTACCTATTTATATAGGTTTATAGTTGTTTATTCCCCCGCAAAAACTCTGGTTTGTGCGGGGTTGTTTTTTTATCGCTGTTTATCATTAACCATGCAATTTTGTACTTTTTTTGTACTATTCTAAATGTTAACAAAAAGGCAGACCCGCTGGCCTGCCCCGTTAAAATGCTACTGCTATCAATTCCATTTCTGTCGCTTTCGTGTCCGGCATTACATGGCTGTACAAATCCATTGTCATAGACAATGAGCTATGTCCCATGATCGCCTTAAGCGTCTGCGGCTTCATGCCTGACTCAATGGCCCTTGTTGCAAATGTGTGCCGAAATACGTGAGGTGTTATACGCTCAAACTCATTTCCGCTTTGGTTGATCTGCTTTATTATGCGGTCAATTTCATACTGCACCCGATCCCGGCTTAACGGCTTCCCCTCTTCTGTGCAAAATACATACCTCCTTATATTTACGATCTTCTCTCCCCAGTAGTACTTTTGTGCATCCAATAGTTTTTCAACATCCCGGGTTAATGGAATGTCCCTCCGGGAAGACTTGGTTTTTGGTGTATCCTCATAATATCCTTCCCCCTCCTCATATTTTAATGTTCTGCGAATATGAATCACTCTCTTTTTCTTGTCAATATCAGAAAATTTAAGCCCCCGCAGCTCACCGTTCCGCAATCCAGTTCTAAGTAACATGGAATAGAAATTGAAAAGATAGCTGTCTTTTGCATATTCCATAAACATGTGTTGTTCTTCCTTGGTCATTGCTTTCATGATATGCTCTTCCTTATCACTTGGTAC
Organism: Clostridiales bacterium VE202-21; assembly: GCA_000509105.1. Classification (GTDB taxonomy): domain Bacteria; phylum Bacillota; class Clostridia; order Lachnospirales; family Lachnospiraceae; genus Faecalicatena; species Faecalicatena contorta. Next base: position 36,431 of record BAIF02000002.1, read on the forward strand.
TTCTGCCAACTTTACAGGATTGCGCTCAATAAGTCCATTTTTAAAGGCCTGCTTAAAACATCCACTTAGAATAGCCGCTACTATTTTGATACTGGAAACAGCGTACTCCTCTTCAACCAGATCATTGTAAAGAGTTTGTATGTGCTCACCTCTGATATCGGTAATATACTTTTTGCCTATTTTGCCCTTCACCATGTAACTATATTGTTTCTTATATGTCGAAATAGTTCCTTTTTTGAGTTTATTCTTCTTATAAACATTCAGCCAGGTTTCAAACCATTCATCCAGGGTGGTTTTGCTACTTTCTACAAACAGGCCGTGCTGCAGTTTGTACTTTAAGTCAGTCATTTTCTTTTGTGTTTCCGTAATTGTCGCACCATGTACCAGATATCTTTCTCCCTTGTACATGAAACGCCCCTCATAGTCAGTATACCTTTGCTGTATTCCTTTTGGTAATTTCCTGCCTCTTTTATCGACTGCCATATAACCACCGCCTAACTCATTAGGCTTTCAAATATCAGGGCTATTGCATAGTTAAAACCGCTCTCAAATCCTGCTTTCTGTCCATAACTGCTCCCGGCATAAATTAAATCTGCTACAGATTCCTTTGTCATACCGGCAGGCTCCTCGATCCTGTCCACGATTTCTTCCCGGATCATTTCAGACAATCCGCCATCCGCTGATATGGCAGCCGATGATTTGCTGTATGATTCTGTGTATATATTTCCAATTCTTGACATATAACCGTCTCCTTTTCTTTTTCCCGCCGCACGGCAGCAGGTGAATCTTGTCTTGCAAATGGGCTATATGACGGTATATAATCAATATAGCCCGTACTGTGTGTATTGGGTTATGCTTATTTTTTGCCCCATCGGTGTTGCCGCACCTTTGGGGTTTTTGCTTTTCCGGTCATTCGCCCACCTCCCATTCTCCTATGGACTCGCACATGAGCTTTGATCCAATCTGGAAGCCAAGTATGAATCCCACCCGTTCGGCCTGATCAGATATGGATAAGGCTATCTCCTGGGCTTTAGAATAATTTTCTGCACCCATGCTGTTTTTTAAATCATCACGCCGGGCCTTGGGAATGTCATAGTCATATATCTTACGCAATTCCTTATAGCGCGGCATTTGTACATAGTACCGGTACATTTGTTCCAATATATCGGCTTTCATAGAATTCACCTTCTTTCCCTAATGTATTGGACTCTACGTACTCCCCCTTGTAAAAAATTGCTATTCTAATTTACACCCATCCCTCCTATCCACTAATCTTTTAACAATTTCTATGTCCGAGTTATACCGCCCCATCATCTTATATATGTCAACAACCTGAGCAGCATAATCAATGCTGTTGAAAACGGCCTCGCATCCCCTTTCCTGCATGAGATAATTTGCATCAAAGTTTTCAATCAATTCTATATAGGGAGTTCTTTTTTCATAGTCTATTTGAGGGGATATTCCGTATAATGGCTGTCTCTGCATGTAACAGACTCCCTTTAATTCCATGCACCTCCCATCTTCGATTTTAGTAAACTGCTCATCGGTTAGCATTTCTAAAAATGTTTGTTCATTAAGGATTTCAGCTTTCCACAGCTCATCACCGGGTTTAAGTTTTATATATTCAACCATAGATTAATCCTCCCACTAACTTATCAATCATATTTTAATTTTTGGCTGCTGCTTCCCAGGGGGCCGATGTCACCGCACCGCTCCCCCGAAAATCTGTAATGTCCAACTAATAAGTTATATAATTGCCTGACGCGCTCTCGATCCATTCCGGCTATGATCCTGAATACCATACCTCTACATCTATCAATTTGTTTCCTTCTATCAGGAGCCATTTTAATAAAATGGTGGCGTGCAATGGTATATATCTCTTCCAGAACCTCGTTATCTTCTTCCTTATCCATTAGATAAAGCATTTGTACTATGCATTGCCTATATCCTTCATTTTGCATACTCAGCACCTTCTTTCATCTCGATCAGCAACAACATCGTTTGCCCCTTTGGCTTTATATCGTCTTTTCCGCCTATATTCTTCGTTACTCATGTCGGAATCTCCATTCCTCTTGGTTTTCGCATTTCGCATCGTATAAACAACAGGTACTGTTCCATCATTTCTTTGACTCCCAAATAACGACAATAAGTAACTGCTCCCCGATATTGAAAGTCTGCCACGAGTGTTACCAAATGCTTATAATTATATCGCTTATAGCTGGCGGCTTCTTTGCTCCCATTTTCCGCTGCTTCCCATATTTCAAATAGCTTTTCGTAGAGCTCTTCAAACATAATACGGTGGCGGTACCTATCCTTGCTTAACATAATCATCTTTTTACAGGTCAAGACCCGATACGGAACTTGTACATATTCCGAAATATTCCTAACTTCTACCGGTTCAAGCTCCTCCTCTCCCTTAAATGTTGCTTCTAACAAATCCTGCGTCACATCTGCAAACTTTGCAAAAGTACAGATATGGTATGGATGATATTTTATAAGTTCTTCTAAATTAACCAAATCCAATTTATTCTTGCCCTTCCCTCCGGGATTATGCTACTATATATTTGCTTTATAGTGTAGCTCCGGCTATGCCGCCCCTGTCAGTGTTCGCACCACTGGCAAGGGCTATTTTTTATGCGATGGAGAATCTTCTGCTCTCCGTTGTCCTCATGTACTGGTCATACAGCTTTGCATGATCCGCTTTGAAAGCTTTACCATCAAATCTGTTTGAGATAACCGTTGTGAACCTTACCATATAATCCCCGGCCTTCTGCTCCTCCAGATCCTTCCTCTGCATGTCTGCTTTGATCTCCGCTTTCAGTGCCTCAATCTGCTCCTCAATCTTCTTCTGCTGCGCTTCCAGCTCTTTCAGCTTTCTTACGCGGTTGACAATCATTCTCTCTGTCATTTTAAAATCTCCTTTCCTGTGCAATCCCTTGAGCATCTTCTTGACTATTACTGCGTCTCCAGACCGTTCACAAGTATATGGCTCAAAGTTTGTGGGGGCTTTCGGCTTCCCCAATTGCTTTTATTAATTGTTGATATTCGGTTTGGCTTCCGGCTGACTCATCTTCCTGACTATTGATCCCGCTGTCGTTCACTCACAGGTATATGGTTTTCAGCTTCACAGCTTTTCGGGCTGTTCGTTTGCCTTACCTTTATCTTATGATCTTATTATACTAGTTGTGTACACTACAATCAATTGACATATAGCACAAAGTTGTGTACGTAATTTTGTTTATTTTTGTAGTGTACACATCATTGTTTTTGTGTTATACTTTAATCGTAAGGTGGAATGGATCTTCCATTAAAAATCGCCCCATATAGGGAGAAAGTAGGTGTAATATGGCTTTGTCCGAAGAACGAAAAGAATATTTATATGACTACAAAAAGTCAAAATTAAAGCGCATCCCCTTGGATGTCCAAAAAGAAAAATATGAGGAAATAGCTACCGCTGCATCCAAAACAGGAGAATCCGTCAATGGTTACATCAAAAAGGCAATTGACCAGCGAATGGAGCGTGATGCTGAATAAAGCTCTAAATGGGAAAACCAGATTCCTTTTTAGGGCCTCGGAAATCTCTGAATAACCACTGCCACTCCGTCAATACTATTTCATGGAAGGATGTGTTAAAATGCCATTACCAAACCAGAAGAAAGAATACACTACTGATTTTATTTATTCTCTGCCTGATGGGGAACGCGCTGAACTGATAGATGGTCAGATCTATTACATGGCCCCGCCAAACAGAAGGCATCAGGAAATTATAGGTGAAATATTTGCCAATATTCATAACCATATCAAATCTAAAGGCGGTACATGCAAGCCCTATATCGCGCCATTTGCTGTATTCCTCAATCAGGATGATAAGACCTATGTCGAGCCTGATATAAGCGTTATATGCGATCCAAACAAGCTCAATGATAAAGGCTGCGCAGGCGCACCGGACTGGATTATTGAAATTGTCTCACCGGGCAGCAGGCGCATGGACTACTACACCAAATTATTTAAATACCGCACTGCCGGGGTACGGGAATACTGGATAGTCGATCCTGAGAAGAACCGTATTTTGGTTTATAATTTTGAATCTGAGGATACAGGGGACTATACATTCTCTGATTCCGTTAAAGCTGGCATCTATGAAGACCTGACAATTGACTTCGGACAACTGAACATTTAGCCACTGCCGCCCCCATCCATCAGGATTGAGGGCGGTATTGTTTCCCCTTTTAGGGTGTCCGAAATGTCCGAATAACCTTTTTAGGGTGTCACATTTGTCACTATACTCTTTTTAGGATAGCCAAAATAGCCAGAATCTTTTTAAGGACTCAGAAAATGAAGGATGTTTTTAAAGATGGAATAATGGCAGATACTTGATTCCTTTTGCCAGATATGCTATATTAAAGACACAAAGAGAACAACCGCCACGAGAGTGGTAACCTCTAAAGTTAAGTAATCGCCTTACGGCAACCGCCTATCCTGTGGGTCAGACAGGGTAGGCATTTTTATTTTCGCTTATTGTTCCTATCTATGTAGGTAAGCAGCGCAATCAGGAAAATCCCGAATGTCAACATCAATGATATTGCATCTGATATATCCATCAGCACCACCTCCCCTCTTCTGTGAAGTCCGGGAGGCTACCACCCTGTACACGGTTGTTCTACTGGCAGTATAGCATAATCTTCTATATTCCATCAATATTTAAATTATCAATGTACTCTTTATGTAATTCTTATCAAAAAGCCATTTTAATCTTTAGCCTTATATTTATACCCTAAAGGCATTTAGATTGATTCTATCCTATTTCGCCACGACTATAGTCGTTGTTCAAAATATTGTAGCGCATCCGATCAGCCCGATTTTCCCTCTGCTCCTCATTCAGGTTCATTCCTGGATTTATTCTTATCCATGCTGTCGGCACCCTGGCACAAATGCTGCCATCTTTATTCTCTGCAATAATCCTGCATTCCTCCGGCCGGCTCTCTGCCAGTCTCATCACCCTTGTAATGGTTCTGCCCTGTGTAATACTCACTGTAGCGGTCTTGCTGTCTCTCTGCCATTCAATGACATTCTCGTTGTTATTATAGTCTGGCAGAGCGATTTCTTTTGTACCACACTTTACAACATCAGCCAGCCTCTCCAGCGTGCTTATCTCCAGATACTTATTTTCAAAGATCCAGTTAATTGTGCTCATCGAAAGTCCTGTTTTCCTCTCAATGTCCAGTTCATCCAAATTCTTACTTTCCAATAGTTCTTTATATCTATTCACATTTAATCTCATGTTTTCCTCCTTTATGCAGACATAGCCATACCATATCAGCTCTTATTATGTGATAACGATGATCCCTTCCACATACCTTGCCAAAACCTCACCTAAAAGTGATTTATTTCCACATGAACGTAACCATGTCCGAATTACCTCTATCCCGCTTAACGATACCGCCCTAACACCGCTCTCTGGTATTTACCTGCCTGACTCATTACACCGGTTGGCTTGACCTCTGGCTCGTTTCCCGGATATTTCAAGAAGCCAACATCCCAATCATAGAAATACAAATCCAGATCGTACAGATCACAAACATACAGATATAGGTTCCGCTCTTCAAAGATACTGTTAATAGTAGCCCGTGAATACTTCTTACCGAAAAATATAGCCTGGTTCCTCATGTTCTCCAATGCCTGTAGCTTTGTAATTGTCATGTGCCATTTATCAAATTGCTTATATTTTGGTTTCTCATACTCAAGATAATGGAACGGGAACTTAATCGGAATTCGTTCACGCCTTGCAAGCCCGAGCATCCTGTAGGAAATATAGTTATAGCTGCCAATAGATACATTCTTAATTCTGTCATAAACTGGCAGCGGATAGCATTCCCGGCACAGAAGCCCATCTCCATACAGATACAGCTTTGTACGCCTGCTGCCACACTTCGGGCAAACGAGAAACAGCTTTTCTCCATATCCTGTCTTCTGCTTCGTGAACTGTATGTTGTACTCTTTTCCGTTTATCTTTGCTATGGCAGCAGGCATACTCCTCGCACCCAGCTTTATGCAATCCTTTACATCAATATAGCTTCTCATTGCCTTCTCCTCTGTTTTGTAAATATACGAAATACTAAGTATACAACATTGCAGCGTTCCTTTTAAGGGATCTCGAATGTCTTGATTCCATCCCTGATTTACTATTGCAACAACTTTAATAGTATTAGTGTTTGTTCTTAGATTGGGCTGGAAAAAATATTTTCTGGAAACTGCACTATTGGAAACAGTTACCCACACCGGTTCCTATAGCATTTAAACTGTTGCTGGAAGGGTGGGGGGGGGCTTTTCTACGTCTTCAATACCACACCCCCATATATGCGGCCCGTACATTATCTGAATCCCCACAACCGGTCTACTATAGGCTTTCCTGCATTTTATTTTAGGGGGGATTCAGCACAATGTAGCCTGCTGCCAGATCCCAACAAATAAATACCGTTCGCATTCGTCGGTTTCCGAACGTTCGGAACGTCACCATATTCCAATGGCATCCCTCTCAACCTCACTTGTCCATGTACGCCGGAAAGATTCAAGCCCTATATGATGAATTGATGCAGCCGCAATATATTCTTCATAGTACCCTCTGAACTTCCGGCTCCTGCTGGGCTTTCTTAATTCCCGCATAGCTTTGTCCTGATAACTCCGTGCTACCTCCCGTGAAAGATTATACTTCTCTCCTATTTCCTGTAGAGTTTTGCTATCCAGGAACCGGCAGCGTATTACATCCGATTGAATCCCTGGCAAGCTGTCCACCGCTTCCCAGAGCTGTTTCTTCATGCCTTGGTAGTCCAGCCGGCCGATTATATCCCCTTCCAGCTCCTCACCTGATCCAACAAAGTCCTCTACAGTCAGTTCGCCTTCTTCATCTCCTAAAGGTTCATTCAGGCTGCGAATCTGCCCCATTCCTATACTTTCCTTGATGGACTTTAATTTCTCTTGGCTGATCCCCAGGAGCGCACACAATACTTGATCCGAAGGATCGGTGCCGTAATATTTCCGGTATTCTGTCTCCATCTTCTTATATTTGTGCATCCATTCCCGGGCATGTGTAGGTATACGCACTACATTGCCACAATTCTCAATATATCGTTGCATACCTTGTCTGATCCAGAACGCAGCATAAGTGATAAATGCAACTCCCTTCTCCGGGTCATAGTGTCGGACAGCTTCACACAAAGCAATATATCCCTCCTGCATAAGATCATCTAATTCAGCATGGCACGTAAACTTCACAGCCATCATTTTCACGAAACGATGGTTCTGCTGCCATAGCTGTAGCATATTGTCAGCTTCATCCATACCGGCCCGGATCAACGCAACAATCTGCTCATTAGAACGAAAAAGGGGAGCTTCCATCGTCTCCGCAGATGTACCATTTTTTTGTTCATATTCGGAATTTTGTGTGAGGATCGGGGGGACATGCGGTCTGATGAATTTTATCGGAACTTTTCAGACCGCCCCTCCCTGCCATTTCAGAAAATTCCTCATGGTTCGCTCGAGCTTCATCATGAAATTTCTCGCTGTTCCCCCGCGGTTCAATCTGTAATTTTGTGTTGTTCACCTGTGGTTCAACTGGAAAGTTCTCACTGCTTCCTCTTTGCTTATTTTGAAATTCCCCGTTGTTCCTCCGTTGTTCGTTTTGAAAATTGCCGGGGTTCACCCGGTGTTCATTTGACATATACGGCCCACTCCCTTACAATAAAATAAAAGTAAGGTTTGGTAAGGTTTTAACTTGCTCTATAGGTATTGGAGTGCCTATAGGGCATTCTGCATATTATCGCTGATCTCCTGCAACACATGCTCCATACATTCCTGCGACTCTTCTGTGGGGCAGAATGGATAGATCTGATTAACAATAGGCAACATAGGAAAGGCCTGTACCAGTAATGCCAGCCTGTACGCTTTAGATTTACAATAGCTCTGCATACTTTCCAGAATGGTAGATTCATCACATTCCGGATTTCCATAACAGAAACCTATCAGGTATTCCTTTTTGGTCTTATTCGTTTCGTTTTGTACAACGTACCAATATTTATTCATTATCATTATCCTTTCTTCTCTACAATCAAAAAGTATCACCATCCAGAAGACGGTTACTCACTATACGTTTCTGTCGTTCACGCTCTTTTTCTCGGGTAGTTTTAATATTTTGTCGTTCCTGTCTAACCATCAATTTTTGTGCCAATGCTGCCAGATATTCATCTTCCGAATCGTTTAACAGTTCCATAACTTCATCATCTCTTGTATATACTCCATTATTAATCTCAATTCTCATTTTTCTTCTCCTATTTGAAACCTTCTAGTTACTGCGGAGGTTCCGGCGGAGAGTTAGCGGAGGGAGCGTTACAGCCAAAAAGGCTTTATTTATATAAGGTTGAAGCATTAAACGGAAAAGCGGAGGTTTTTTCAGTTCTTTAAACAGTTTAAAAACCTATATAGTCATTCAAAACACTATAAAAATATCTTTAAATGTCATAAAGAATAATCTCCGCTTCTCTGCTTCCATTGATTTTAGAGGGTTTGGCCCTCCGCTTTGGCCTAAAAAACCTCCGCTTTCCCTCCGCTTTTCCTGAAAAACCTCCGCTTTTACCAAAATGGAATCTCCTGCTGTATACAATCGTCTTCTGTAATGCGTTGGAATCCGTCATTTTTCTGTTTAAGATTACGATACACCATTATTCCGCGCCTACCATCTACATTTGCTTTTCCAACCGGGCAGCCGTTCGCTTCCATCCTGTCTTTTATGTTCTGCTTATTTACATTTGTAAAGTTATTGAACTGGCACCATGTAATGTATGCGCTCTCGAAGTCAGGCTTAGAAATCATATCCGTTTTATTCCCTGTGATGATATAGCACTCTGACAGATAGCGGTATACCGTATCTAACTTTTCGCGATACTCTTTTACTGCATCTTCGCAGGCCTGGCACTTTGTAACCTTATAATTGTTGCTGATCAGCCGGTGTAGCCCCTCCAAGAACCAGTTGAATATCGCATTACGTTCCATAAGCATCTTGTCTAATATTGCCCCATCCCTGCGATCCTGCTCTATCGTGTTTAGGCAAGGCACAATACACATCCGTTCAAATATATGCCCACCTTTATCATCTTGAAAACTGGGTAAATTATTGCAGGCAATCGTAATCCCACCAGGAAACGTATAATAATAAGGCTGTTTATTCTTTGGCTCTATTTTTACCGGATCACCGCCTGTTAACTGCTTAAATACAGCGCTGTCCTTTATTTCGCTGCCAGTCTGGTCACCAATGCTGATGACACGTTTACCAACTATACCGCCTAATAAAAACTTTGACCCTTCATTCATGTGCTGTAAGGGGATGTTCGCAATCTTATCTTCTCCCAATATATGGCTTGTCAGATTAAGAAGCTGAGTCTTCCCCGAATTCCCCAAAAGAGACCATAAGACCAAACACAGCTTAGCCCTATATACTTTCACATTCGAAAGAATCAGACCTATATATTCTTGCAGCACAGCTTTTTTCTCCTCGTCAATAATTCCTTCATTGTCACTACACAAATCATTCATATACCGGTCAAATACTGGTCTGTGCACATCCTCTGGGTGATACTCGCAATCCAACTGAATCGTACTATACAGTTTTGGTGTATGCGGCTTCAATGCTCTGCTCCTTATGTTATACAGCCCGTTCCTCATATTGATGTAGTCCTCGTTTGTATCCAGGTCACGGAAGGTGCATATATTTTCTTCTTTGCATAATAGCAGGTTATACACATTGTTAATCATATTGTCACTGGCAAGCCCAATAGGGACATAGCGACGAATAATGGACTTCACTTTATTTCGGTTGCACTTGTTGTATACACCATGTTCATATACGAAAAAATCGTCCTTGTCCTCTTCCGGTCTCCTGACAATCAGATAATGAAGTCCCCTGCTGATGCTATCGGCCAATATGTCACCGTTAATTTTTAGTTTAGAATTCTCCCCTTTACCATCATGATACAACCAGGGTGCCCCAATATTCTCTGCATCGGATACCAGCTTCTGAAGGTTTTCTTTCGAATGCCCTTCTTGGTGGATATAATCAGTTACATCCCCTTTATCTTCCTGAGAAGTGAGCGTCCACCGGATAGAATGAGCAAAATGCTTTAAATCTCTAATAATTTGGTCTTTCAGCTTTAGTCCCACTTCGTCATTATCAGGAAGAATAACCACTTTCGCTCCTGTAAAATAAGAAGCGTATTCTTTTTTCCAATCATTCGCACCGCCTGCTGTGGTGGCTGTATAACCTAGTTTCCTTAAAGTGTCAGCATCCTTCTCACCTTCTACAATATAGACCGGATAGCCGCCTTTCACTGCCCTTAACAGTTCTGACAGACGGTACAATGTAGTACATTCTTTCTTTTTACAGCACCTATACGTATCATTACCCCTGTCTACTGTCACAAACCGGATGTCTTTTCCTTCAAAGCGTACTTTCGAATATAAATAGGTACCATTCGCATCTTTGTAATCATATACGGCTTCTATGTGTTTTCCCTGGCCATACTCAAACCGTTCTTTCCACTTTGGCGGCTTATATCCGCCAATATCCTCAAATGACAGCCCAACCTCTGCCAGGATGTCTTTGGTCTCACATCCCGCATGACAATGGAGCAGCAGCTTCCCATCAATTTCAGATATAGTCAGGCTGGCTTGGTTATCGTAATGTACCGGACATTTACATTGGTAGGAGGTATTGCTAATCTTTCTGCTTATAGCAAAATGTGTCAATAATTCCTGTAATGTCATAAATCGGTGTCCTCCACTAAATTTTCCAGTGCCTGCTGCCCCTCCGGCTGCTTTAATGCCCGAAATATGTTGATAATGAGCCAGAAATTTTGTTTTGGGACTTATTCGAAAAGGACTGAGCAAACAATATAGCATTTTATAATTTTCCTGCTGCATATTCCAATTTTGTACTTTTTTTGTACTTTTCTTGATTTCAGCTTTCCCCCATGCTATACTACTATTCGTTCCCAGCCTCTAAAAATAAGGTCTAAAGGGCGATTCAAACCGAGTGTTCGAGACCTTCCACTCGTAAAACAAAACTAAAGGAGAATTTAATAATGAAAGATTTACAGAGCAAAAAAGTGCTGTTCACAGCACAGGCAGCGATGATCGCTGCGATCTATGTGGTGCTGACCATTGTGTTTGCGCCGTTCAGTTATGGTGAGGTGCAGGTTCGTATTTCCGAAGCACTGACGATTCTTCCAGTGTTTACCCCTGCTGCCATCCCGGGGCTGTTTATCGGATGCCTGATCAGCAACATCTTTGGAGGCTGTATTCTGCCGGACATTATTTTTGGCAGTCTTGCCACTTTGATTGGCGCCGTCTTTACATGGCAGCTGCGCCGCAAAAGCAGATTTCTTGCCCCACTGCCTCCGATTCTTGCTAATGTACTGATCGTACCGTTTGTCCTGCGCTACGGATACCAAGTACCGCTCCCAATTCCTTTTATGATGCTGACCGTAGGCATCGGAGAAGTCATATCATGCGGAGTCCTTGGAATGATCGTATATACCGCACTCAACAAGTACCGGCACACAATTTTCAGAACAGCGTAATATAAAGCGTGCTATTTTTAAATCTGGAAAGGACCATCTTCGGAGATATATTTTCCGGAAAATGGTCCTTTTTCTAATTCTAATATTACATTTTTGTTTACTTCACATATCCTATAAATGTATTGCCGCTTCCCGCCGTCATTGCCTCCATATCATTTACGCTGACTGTATTCTCCTCGCCGCTGTCGGGATCAATGTACGTTACATCCGTCGTACTGTATCCGGTCAGAAGAATGGCGTGGCTGGAATCTGTCATGGCAATTACAGGGAGGCCTTTATTAATAACGTAGAGTACCTGGCTCAAAGTACAGCCGGTCAGATTCACCCTTTTTGCATGATACTGCTTCATCTGATCCTCACAAGCATCAAAAGAGGACTGATCATCCGCCCGCTTAAATACCTGTGCTTCTGTGTAATATACCAGATCCCGGTTACCCTTTTCCCAGATATATGACTGATCCGAAGATATCACTACGCCCGATACCTGTTCCGCCTTTTGAATTGCATACGCCGCCTTGTCGTAAATTTCAATCAGCTCTCCCATGCCATATACATAATATTTATCTGCTTTTACTTTCCCGTCAAACGCAATCCTCACCGCCTCATCCAGCATAACCTGTTTCGGTCTCAGAATCTTCGGCGACTGGTCTTCAATTCCATCCGCATATGTGAGCCTCATCTGCTTTTCTTTTAAATCTGTGGTATAGGATTCCAGTGTGATATTACTCTCTTTTCTTACTTCATTATTACTGATATAATCCTGTTTTGTTCCCGTATATGTGTCTCCTGATTTTGTGACCCGATTCAGCGTCACCAGGTTTTCTTCAATAATAATATCCGAAATATACGTTTCTTCCACAGAATAGGTTTTTACAACTTTATTTTTACTGTCCCGGATCTCCAGCTCATACATAGGAAGCAGATCCTCCCCGGCAACCGTTCTGCCCTTATCTGACGGCCTCTGATATCCATATATAAAGTCGCTGGACACAAACCCGAGCGGACGGATCGTTTCTCCGTCTTTTGCCTCCACAATATTTTCTTTCCCGTTTTTCAGATTGAGCACTCTGATCTCCGTAGCTTCTTCCAATGACCCATTCGTCTGATAAGCCAGCATGTGTCCGTCATCGGACGCCGTATACTGACCCTCAGCCAGATCCTCCGCAAGGACTTCCTGCTTATTGTTATCCAGATCAACCTGGTACAGCTTTCCGCCCGCGAGTACATAGAGCATCTGACGCTCATGGCTGTAGTACACCATCTTGCCCAGCTCGTCTTCTGCGATGGCAAAAGACTTGTTGCTTGGAATAAACGCCTTTTCCTCCACCGCATTTTTGTCGATGTCAAAGTAATACACATCAACACCGACTTCCCCCTCGTGCTCGCCCCTGTTCATATATCCATAAACTGCAAATGCCGTACTGCCGTTTTCATCCACACTGATGATCCGTACTTCATGCTGATCGTACCTGCTGCGAACGTCATGACCTTCTTTGTTTGCAAAGCTGAACACCAGTGAGAGCTCATCTGCATCCTGATTGTATGTCCAAAGATCCCTTTCCTGTACAAAAGAAACGATTGTGCCATTTTTGTTCGTCTCGTACGGCACATTAGATGAAGCTATACCAAGCAGGATACCATTTTCGTTTAAAACTTTTTTATTGCCATTAAATACCTGATTCATACTTCGGTTGTAATCCAGCAGGTATAATTCATCTCCACTGTATCTCACCCGAAAGAATTCCTTGATATTGTATGTTTCGACCTCTTCCCCATCCCCCACACACGTTACCTGATACTTCGCCAGAAGAGAGGTATATACACTGTTGCTCTCCTTGATGCTCCATTCAACATCACTGGAAATCTCAGGGGCCAGGTTTCCCCAGGTCAGCTGCGAACTGCTGGAGTGAATTGTTACCGTCTGAAAGGTTGTATTATCTCCTTCTTCGTTGGGTTCAAGGTATGTGCTAAGATCGGACGCATTTTTTTTGTCAAATGTCTTAGTATGAAAGTCTTCTGCAAAATTCAGGCATTCTCCGACAGCAAGATCATCTGGACGCTCAATTCTCGTATAGAAATAAATGTCTTGCTTTTCCACCTTTAGTGTGACCTTTAGAACAGCTTCCGATATTCCTTCCGCCAGAGCGCCGTTTAAATCCAGCTGTATTGCAGTGTCAGAAAGATCCTTAATCTCACCCTTTTTATAAATCTCTTCCCCATCCAGTGAGTATACCTCATAATGGATTTCCTGTATTACATTGCCATCCGTATCTACTGCCATCTGAAGCGTTCCGTTTTCTTCCAGCGGAGTTATCGTATCCCGCATAGCGGTGATATCCATTTCATTAACATAGCCGGCCAGCGCATTTACATTTTTCCCCTGTACCGAAAAAGAAATCCGCGGCAGAGAAGGCTCGCTCAGGTCAACCGTCAAATCGGCCGTTCCTCTGTTTGTCAGCAGACTGCTTATGACAATTGCGATAAGAAACACGCCCGTCAGAATGCCTGCTTTTATCCACCTCTTTTTTTTCATTTGTCTGTCCCCTTTATTAAAAAGATTATCCCAACTCCCATTCTCATTCCCCATCCGGATACAACAGTCTTCCCAGGATCGGATTTACATGAAGCAATGTCTCACATTCTTTGATTTTTTGTTCTGCATCAGTACTGTTTTTACCGGTTTTCACCGCACGCAGCAGTATATTCTTCGGCGTATGCTCCATATCAATAAATTCCAAGACTTGTGTGGCATATCCGAAAGCCTCCAGATACTTTGCCCGCAGCCCGTCGGTCACCAGAGCGGCAAACCGTTCCTTTAAAAGGCCATAGTCCATGACCGGAGCCAGATCCCTGTTTTCTATCTGCCCATTTAATTCATGCTGACAACAGGGGACTGAAAGAATCACCTTTGCATTCCAGCCAATGGCTTTGCTCAGCGCATAATCTGTCGCCATATCGCAGGCATGGAGCGTTACCACCATATCGACAGATTGTACGCCTTCATAGTCCGCAATATCCCCCTCCAGAAATTGCAGTTTGTCATAACCGTACTTTTCCGCCAGCCGATTGCAATTCTCAATCACATCCCGCTTTAAATCAAGGCCGATGATGCGTATATCATACTGCTGTATTTCGTGCAGGTAATGATACATCGCAAACGTCAGATAAGACTTCCCGCAGCCAAAATCCAGAATAGTAAGCTCACGCCCCCGGTCAAGCTGAGGCAGAATATCCTCAATAAACTCCAGAAAACGGTTAATCTGCCGAAACTTATCAAACCGGGCTTTGACAACGCTCCCATCGCCGGTCATCACCCCCAGATCCTGAAGAAACGGAACCACCGTCCCCTCCTGCAGAATATACTTCTTACTTCGGTTATGCGATAATTCCGGCGCCTTCACCTCCGCAGCCTGTCTCTTCCTCTGAATCGTAACTTTTCCCTTCTTACTCACAAGAACCGTATAATTCATTGACCTCGTCGTCATCTGCATCTGCCGGAACGCCGACATATACTCCACGATCCGCCTGCCCGCATCCTCCGCCGTCAGATTCTCATGGAACGCCTGCGTCTCCGTGAAAGATTCAAATTGAAAATAAAGGCTTCCCTTCTTTTCCACCGGCCTCACCTTAATCTTCAGCACCCCATCCTTCGTACGAGGATTACTAAGAATCCCCTGAATAAAATCTATATTTAAAATATCAACCAGTAATTCCTGTAAAGATTCCATAAGCACCTCTTAAATCAACCATCATTCGTTCCTACCTAATTGTAAAGCAAAACACCGGATGGTGCAAGAAACACTTCCTGATTGGGTACACTTTATATTATCAGTATCCTCAAAAAGCCAAAACATATTAGAAAAAATGAGAATATTCTGAAAAAGGAACGCAAAGGGGTCAGACCCCTTTGCAGCAGGGTCTGACCCCTTTGAACACTTCCCCGATTTACTTCACCCGAGGAAACTCTATCGTTACTTTAAACAAATCGCCGTCCAGATAAAGTCTGAAATCTCCTTCCTGCATTGTTGTCAAGCTCTTAGCAATTGACAGGCCCAGTCCGCTGCCTTCCGTGCTTCTTGAGATATCACCTCTGATAAAACGTTCTGTTAGTTCATCCGCAGAGATATTAAGAGGCTGTTCGGAAATATTCTTCAGAGAGAAGCCTACATTCTCCTCCGTCACCCACAGATCCGCATATACACGTGTTCCGGGCATTGCGTACTTGGCGGCATTGTTATAGATATTCTCCAGTACACGCCACATCCGCCTTCCATCCACGTGAATCATTGCCGGCCCGTCCGGCAGGTTCTGTATCATTTCCAGGTTCTTTGCTGCGAATTTTTCTGCAAACTCCCCGGCAGTCTGATTGATCATCTCCACCAAATTGACGTCCATGAATTCCAGGACAATATTCCCGCTGCTCACTTTGGATGCTTCCACAACATCTTCCGTTAATGTTTTCAGGCGCTGCGCCTTTGCCTCCAGTATATCGAGATAGCCCTTTATCTTTGGATCATTAAAATTCTCCCGCTTTAACAAATCTACATAGTTGATGATGGATGTCAGCGGGGTCTTAATATCATGGGACACATTTGTGATCAGATCGGTCTTCAGACGTTCACTCTTCATGCCCTCTTCCACAGCCCGCTGCAAGCCGTTGCCGATATTATTCACCATCTCGGCCATCTTCAAGTCCCCGCCGTTAAGGCGGTCCAGCGGGATCTGATAATCCACGTTGCCTGATGCAATCTCCCGGATTCCTCTTTTTATCCTGCTCTTCGAAACAGCCCCTCTTACTACCAAAAATACGGCGGCCGCCTCTGTCAGCAGCATGAGGATAAAAAAGCCGGAAAAACCTCTAACCCCAATTGCCAGCCAGTGTATTACCATAAAGACACCCAATGAGAATACTGCCCGGAATGTTACATTACGGTTCAGCCAAAACTCTTTTAAAAACAGACAAACACTCCTCAGCAGGCTATTCCTCCAGACGGTCCCTGCCTTAATTCTGCGCACAAGGCTCAGGTAACCAAACAGGAAGCACGCCGTAGTGAATGCCGCAAGTATTCCCATTAATATTAAATCAGATAATCTCAAATAACTGCCATACCCTCTGTATGCCATATTCGTAAATAATTCCCACGAATAGCTGCCATCCGGATAAACCGATGTATTAGAAAGTGATCCGATACCGCCCCACATGCTTCCTAAAAAGGTGACAGGTATCAGCCATAACAGGATAACAAACGCCGCACCCAGTTCCGTCTTCCACCTGTCAAACAGATTCAGGTGGACTTCACCGTCCTTGCCGCTCCTTCCCGCTATCAGTGTCATCCATATCAGGATTACAAGGAATAAGATGGAGCAGATTGTACTTCCAGCCGCCGCCAATCTCATATGAGGCGCATAGGTATCATAATCCTGTGCATCCGCATAAAATACGTCCTGTATTGGAAAGTTTGTATCCACAGCCGCCGCAAAAATGCAGTCTGCCTTTTGTCTGTAATTGTAGGACTTCACCATAGAACGCCATTCATTGGCAGAAATATCCATATTCGTCTCAAACTCTGCCAGTTTCGGCCTTACAATCAAATACTTATTGCTGCCGCCGGCCTTCATCTGTTCCAGATTTTCTTTTACAGAATCGTAATCCCGGAGATGGCTGTTATTTGTATATACTTTTTTCGCACTTTCATCTACAAACATGTAAATGAAATTCGTGTTCCCTTCTTCCCATGTATCTCCTGAATAAAGGTATCTGTCAACCTGGGATGACAGCGTACTCAGAATGTTCTGCAGATAGCCGTATACCCGGGACAGTTTCCCATTGAGCTCCGGCGATTTGTTTACCACCTCTAGAATATTGGCAGCCCCTGCCGGCGTATACTTTTCCCGCAATGCCTCGCTGAATGTCCAGCAGTCCGTATACACCGTGATACCATCGGTATTCTTAATTGCCATACTATTATAATAACCCGATGTATAATATCCGTTTTCCAGCTGATTCATAAAATCTTCAGATGTAATTCCTTCGACTTCCAGCCTCAGTTTATTATCCTCAATCAGAGACTTAAACTCTCCCGTATAATAATAATGATAAGTTCCGTCAGGCTTCTCGCAGACAACCACACCATTGTCATCGTAGCTGGCCCCTTCCTCCGTGTACTCGCTGCTCCAGTTCACGAGGTCCTCCAGGGTGTATGCCAGACCGCTTTCATTCTCCCCGTCTATTACTCCGTTCTTCGCAAAATTTATAATATCAACCAGCTTTTCGGGATTATATTTGCCGTCTGTCTCAAAATTATTCTTCATAGCAATGCCTTCCATGACATCCCATGTGGCACTGGATACTAAATTCTTAAAACTCGCGGATTCTTCATATGGCTTGCTCGCAGACTTCAGAAAACTATCGCTCCCTCTGCTTCCGAAAAAAGCCAGCATGATTACCATGCCAAGAACGGCTGTAACTACCGTAAGGTGGGCAAGCAGCAGCAGAATCCCTTTCGTCACCGGCTTTTTATACCAGTTTTTCATATCGCTCCTTCCTAGAGTTTTTCTATCTTATACCCAACGCCCCAGACGACCTTCAGGTATCTGGGCTCCTTCGGGTTGATCTCAATCTTTTCCCGAATATGCCGGATATGCACGGCAACCGTATTGTCCGCTCCGATTGCATCTTCATTCCAGATCGATTCATAAATCTGGTCTATAGAAAAAACTCTCCCCTGATTTTTCATTAATAATAATAAAATGTTATACTCGATAGGTGTCAGCTTCACAACCTCTCCGTCCACGGTAACTTCTTTCAGATCATCATTAATAGCAAGGCCGCCAACCTCATACACCCGCTCGGACTTTTCCTTAACACTGCCTCCGAGCTGGGTATATCTGCGCAGTTGAGATTTGACCCTCGCTACCAGTTCCAATGGATTAAATGGTTTTGTTACATAATCGTCGGCGCCGACGTTCAGTCCCAGAATCTTATCCGCGTCCTCAGATTTAGCGGACAGGATAATAATCGGGATGCTGTTGTTCTCTCGAATTTTAAGGGTGGCTCTGATTCCGTCCAGTCTGGGCATCATGACATCCAGTACAAGCAGATGCACTTCCTGCGATTCAAGCATCTTCAATGCCTCTGCCCCGTCATAGGCTTTCAGTACATGATAGCCTTCCTGGGATAAATATATCTCGATTGCTTCTACGATTTCCTTATCATCATCACAAACTAAAATATTATACATTTTTCATCACCTCCCTTACAGTATACATGATATCTGTGATTTTTTAAGACCCATTGGGGAAAATCTTATAAATTTCTTAAATTGTTAAGAATCTTATAAAATATTAGGATAGCAGCATGGATCAGGAAGGGCGATTTCATGGGATTCCCTGTGTTTTGAACTATAACCAATATAAGATTCTAATGTTCTACTAGTATTTTATTAGTGCTGTTTTTTGAGGTTTTACTAGTGTCGTTTCACTAGTACAATTCTGCCTATTCATCACAGCCCCATGTTCGCCCTCAATTGTCTTCCGGAAGGATTCAACCTCGCCAATCCGATATTGCAGGTGAGGTCTATGTTTGCGCTGCCCATTAGTACGCCTGACAGCTTCACAGGCCGTAGGATCATAATATCCTTCATGGTTCCTATTTGATCCCATTCAACAGTGCCTCCAATTCATCGATTTTCTTCTGCTGTTCGTCCGTCTTAATTGCCCCCAGAACGGCATTACAGGCCAGTATGATAGTATTTGCCACCTTAGTGTCAATCTCTCCATTTAAAGCCATGTTAGCTACTCTGGCAAGCGTCCGTTTAATCTCTGTTGTTGTTCTCATTCTCAGCCTGACACTCATACTCATCACCCCCAAACATCCGGTCAAGGTCTTCTATTGTCTTCTGATCATATCGCTTCTCATGGTCTTCTTCCGATGGACTTTCCCACCACTTCATAAGGATATCAAATGTGGCTTCACATTTAGGATACTCTTCTTTGAAATCCGGGCTTTCCAATAAGTTCTTTACAGTCGTTTGCCCCACCTCAGTATTCAGATCAGGGCATTCGATACCACGGTTATAACAGTACCCTACCATATCAAAATAAGCCGGAACCGCTTTAGAGCTTACCTGTATAAACCAGTCTTTTTTCTCCCGGCTCCTCATATCCTTCATTGCTTTCTTATACATCCTATCTAGCTTGTTCATATAACCCTTTCCTTCAAAAATACCCCAAGCGCAAGGAGAAGACGCCCGGGGTATCTTTATCAAATTATTTCAGACCTACGATGCCGCTTTGTTGGCTGATAGTAGATAGCCTTCTTCTTATTGTCCAGTACAAACGCATCATAGACAATACGACCTTCCACCAGTTCTCCGCTGATCCCCGGCGGGTCACTGTGCAATTTATAATCTTCAAGTTTTGTAGGAGCTACTGTTGCCACCGGATGAGCGATCATAAACCCGAAGTCAGACGCTACCCTGCACGCTGGCACCTTAATAACCGTAATGCCGTCAATCATAGCGATAACGCCCCTCAGACGCATTTCCTCGCTGATATCTGTCACCATCATAATATCAGGACTCTTCTTCATCAGAAGATATACGTCTGGGGTAACCAGAAGGACTCTCCCTGTTTCTGGTACTTCTGCATTGTCAAGAACCGTATTCCCTTTCAGGATCTCGTCATAGATATTCTCTGCCGTCAGAGTAACCGCTACAGGCTTTGTTCCTGCTCCGGCCGCCATGACTCCGTAAACGTACTTATCAACCTCCGGAATGATAACCTCGCGCTGCTGTCTTGCAAGAGCAGACGCGCCAGTGAGTACACCACCAGTCTCGTCCCTGTCCATCTTGTCGATAATAAATGTGAAAGATCTATCCTTCTTTAGCGTAAACTCTTCCAGCGTATTTCCTACGCTGCCGAGTGCGCCGTATCTCGACCAGGTAACAGTACCAGCCTCACCGTCAGTTGCTCCCACCTCGCTGCCATCACGATCATAATCGGTCAGGCCTACAGTGTTCACCTTATGTACCTTCACTGTGTGCGCTCCTGTCCAGGAAAAGTCCTGGTTTGTCAAGAGTGCTTTTTTACTCTCCGTGCAAAACATTTCGTCTACATGCGGAATGAATTGCGTTACTAAATTTATTGCCATTTCTATTTACCTTAGTGCTGTAATTTCGGGGCAAAAGCGTTCTGTATGGCCTGCTGTTGTCTTGCTTCTGCTGAACTCGTTCCAACCTTCGGCACCGGACCTGACAGCCTACGTTTGAACTCATTCCCCAACGCTTCACTAAAAACGCCTGTCACTTCTTTGTAGCTCTTTTCAAACTCCTCTTTGCTGCTATAATCAATAAGTGTAGCCAGTGAAGACGGCAGACCCTCTGCAATCAACGCATCCATTGCGTCCGCTTTCAACTCCCTTTTAAGCACTTCCCTTTCTCTTGTCTCAATTTCACTTACCTGCTGCTCTTCTGTGAACAGCTTTTGCATTCTCTGACGCTCAGACGCAATCTTTTTCGCTATGATCCGGTCAACGTCCGCATCTGTATATTTTCTCTCAGGCTCACTCTGTTGCCCTTCCTGATTGCCCTGTGCACCTTCCTGATCTTCTGCAGTGGAAGCCCCTGCACCTTCAATACCTTCTGTACCCTGATTCAATAATTCTTCGCCCATATTGGCTCCTTTCCGTTTTAAGCCCGCCGGCTATAATTTTCGCAGTTTATACCGTGATGCCGCACGCCATGAGATTTTTATACAATATACCAAAAAGAGGACGCAGGAACGACTTTATTCCATTTCTGAAAAAAAGTCATTCCCACGCCCTCGGCTTACACTGGTAGGAGAAACACCAGTGCGGTACTTCGATATATTGTTATATTTATTCTATCACATATAGGGTAGGTATGCAATCATTTTCCCTGATTTTCCGCTGTCTGCCACCAGTTTTCAGTAACCAATTCAGCAGATAAACAGCATTGTTTGATGTCAATATACGCCCTTTTGAACCTCCCTTTTGCTGGCTGCGGCCTTACCCTCTTGACCGGATGTAGCCGCCTTAACACCTCTGAAAGCTCCTTATCGTCCGTATAGGATACTTTGATCTTTACGCTCATGCTCTTCCTCCTCATCCAGCAGAAGAAGCTCTGCTGTGTCCTGATCCACTCCGTAGCCGTCCATGATGTCATATAACCGCTGTTCTCACTCCTCTGTCATTTCCTCACCTCCCGTCTGACAATCACTATCATCGTATTAGAATCCACTGGAACTACCTTTTCAACATCAGACTTCCAGATTGTCGATGGAACCTTGCTGCAACCTGATACACTGCAAATATAACTTGCTGGCGTGTCCTCGTATACCTCAATTTCAACGCCTTTTCCTGTTACTCCAAATAATGTACTGAATTTCATTTGCTTCCTCCTCTTCATCCGCCGCCCGCTCTGCTGTTGGTAGCAGCATTGCGGGAAGGCGTTTTAATTTGTTTTATATTTTTTTTTCAACCTTAACATTTCTTAGCAATCTTGCCGCCGGGTTCAGGCATTGCAGTGCCGTTCCCCGGAAGGCAGCCACGCTTTATACGCCCATTTCGTCCAGGTCTTCCGCTATACGTTCTAAATACCTTGATACCCCAAATAAAGCATACTGCAAAGATAGCACATTTAACGTATCTGTTGCATTATTGTCTAGCTGATTCGAAAGTCCTACAATTATCCGTGATACTCCTGTGATTTCCGCTGATATATCGTTCATATCTTTTTTCATATTTCTATTCCTTCCTGCCTGTCCATGTGGTATTATGTAGTTGATTTCTTTCCGCATGGCTCCGGCTATGCTGCCCTGTAGATATTGGCGTATCTATGGGGCTGTTTTTATTGTTACCCTTCATAATACTAATAATTTGATCGCACCACTTGGTTCGATCATTGTTCCTACATCGCGCCCGATCAGATCAGCGATCTCTTGAACAACGCTAAATGTATATTCTCGGATGCCATGCTTTTCTATGTATCGGTCTATCATTCGCCGCTCCTGTCTGGTGAATCCGGCAAACTGTATTTCTGATAATTGTAAATTCATTCTTCACGCTCCTTTCAATGCGCCCCTATAGAAAAACGGACTTCTTTGACACGTACGCGTGAAACCCTTGGTTTTACTGGGTTCGTCCGTACTAATCAATCTGGTACATACGCGTTACTGTGATATGTACGTACCAACGTACTGACGTACTAACCATTTTGATAAGTACATAAATATATTGATTTTAAAGGCTTTCATCCGTACTTATCAGGTTTAGAAGTCTCGCTATAGCGCTTGGTCTGTCTGCAAGTCAAGTTCCTCCTGTTTTGGTTCCGGCTCGTCCTCTTCATGCCCCGGAAGAATCCATATACTTCTGGGCGGGAACTCTTTCGTTTTCCTGGTTATAATGCCCAGTTCTTCCCTGGCTCGTTGCATCGATCCATCAGATATCTTATTTGCTGTTGCCAGTGTTTTTAGTTCCTTGGCCAGCCTACGTCCTTCTGGCATATTATTCACAATGAACTGCTTCGCTGCTTCTACTGCCGGAGCATCTTTCACCCTTTTCTTGCTCCTGATCGCAGTGTAGTCATCCATTGACAGGCAGTTCTCGCTAAGATAAACAATTCCGCCCTTGTCCGGGTCTATTTTAAATAGAATCGTCTTCCCTTTCTTGTCAAGACTTGACTTCTCATGTGACATAAATTTCATGTCCTCTTCACCCGGTACATTCCCAAGTGCTATGTAACTTCTGCAAGCTCCCATAATATCGGTTGATCCAAGAACTCTCGTTATAGCATCGCCTTTTCCGTTTTTGTTGAAATGACAGATAATAACCACTGCAACGTCATACTTGTCTGCGAGTTCTACGATATGTCCCATTTGTTCCCGTGTCTTATTTGGTGCGTTCATGTCCACTTCCCCGCCAATATATGACTGAAACGGATCGAATATCATTAAGCCCGGCTTAACATCCCTCATGTATTCCTCGATTTCCGGGCTGTCAAAAAGTAACTGGTTTTTGTTATCATTAACCGCGAAGGTATTTTTCATATCGGCACCGCATATTCTAAGCCGCTTTTTTATTGTATCGCCTATCCCGTCCTCCGAAGTCAGGTAAATCACTTTACCCGGTTTGTTACTGAATGGGACGATATTAAAAAAACTTCTCCCTGTTGAAACGCAGGCCGCCATATAGCACAAAAGGTATGTTTTCCCGGTTCCCGGATATGCAGCGCACAGCGTGACTTTCCCGCGCGGGACATACGGCTGGTATAGCCATCTGATCTCTTCCTCTTCAACGTCATTGATACATACCAGCGATATCTTTTCCCGCTGTTTCTTAACCTGTCTGAACTTCCCTTTATCATAGACCGCCTTATGTGTTCCTTGTTGTTTTTCTACTTCAAGTTCTGCAATAAGGTCAATAGCTCTCTGTCGCTCTTCTGTTGTAAGCTGTCCTTCGTCTGCTGTTCCACTTCTTGTTGTTTCCGTGGTTCATCCACCTTCTTTCCGTCAAAATCCTGTTTCCTGTACCATGCTGCCACATTCTTCATCATAGCGTCATGCCCGTGCTGCCACTCAGACATGATGCATGTGTAATAATTCCTTGCTTTACTGCATCCGATCACTTCCAGCCTTGTCAGAACATCCTCCGCAAAGCCAGGCGTTGTCATTTCATAGCCATATACCTTTAGGAAGAAATTCTTTTCCAGCTTCATATCTGGCCGGATGCAGTCTAATAGCTCTCTTTTGGATGCCATTACTCTCCCGCTGCCTTTCCGTCAATCCTGTCATAGTCTATAACCGTGTCTGGATCAATCTCCAGTGCCCGGCAGACGCGCCCAAACCGCTCCAGCTTGACCATATAGCCCCTTCGCATCCGATAGACTATATTGATGCTTACCCCCGCCTTATCGGCTATTTCCTGCGGGGTCAGGCAGCTTTTTGCCATCGCCCCTATGATGACCTGTACTTTCGCACATACCATTCTGCTTTTCTCCTTTCTGCCTGATATCAGGCTAAAACCTTCCAATCATTCCAAAGCCCACACCCGCACCGTGTGTCAGTTTTCAGTTTCAATGATTTCAGTTACGTCTACGCCCACACCTTTGGCAACTTTTCCAACTGCCTGCGGTGTGATGTTCTTCTGGTTTAAAATCATAGCAAATCGCTGTCTGCTGATTCCTGCCCGTTCCGCAGCCTGTCCAATAGTTAAGCCTGATCTAGCAAGAGCGATCTCAAACTTTGCATCATTGATTCTCATTTCCTCACCTCATTTCATTTTGTAATATTTCACTTTGCAATATTACAATAATATCATTTAGTAATATTGTCAAGTATATATTGAAAAAAATATTTCATTTTGCTATTATTAGAAAGAGGTGATTAAAATGAGCGAAAGAGATATAGCCGTTGGATCCAGAATAAAGGGGATTAGGCAAAACAAAAAGATTACGCAAAAAGAATTAGCGGAAAAACTAGGGATATCTCAGACAGCAATCGCATTATGGGAAAGCGGAAACAGAAGCGTATCTCTGAATGCAATTGACGATATTGCTGGATGTCTTGGCGTTTCTGCTGGTTATTTGCTATTTGGAGATTTAGATATTAATGATGAAATATCACAGAAAAAAGTCGAAGACGATTCGAAAGAGTTTACAACCATTGCAGCACATCTTGGCGCAGACGAACTAACCGAGGCTGAATTAGAAGACGTTAAGAATTATATTGAATTTGTAAAGAGCAAAAGAAAAGACCCGGATTATTGGAAGAAATTTAAAAAAACATTGCCGGAAAAAGAACAGAAAGAAAAGGAATAGGAAAGCTGAAAATTCAGCCGTGAAGCCGAAATTTCGGCACCTTATGCCAGTGCACTAAGCCGTAGTTTTTCCTACGCCTTATGCCAGTGCACGAAGCCGCTCATTTTTGAGCATGTTGCAGGACAGGCAAGTTTTACTCATTTTCGAGTAATAAAAGGACTTTATTCCAGAAATGGAAAAAAGAAAGCGCAAAACTCAGCCCTCTAAGAGGACAGTCCAGTTTTGGACTTACCGCAGGACAGGGGAAGATTCCCCAATC
The DNA here is from genome assembly GCA_000509105.1 of Clostridiales bacterium VE202-21. GTDB lineage: Bacteria > Bacillota > Clostridia > Lachnospirales > Lachnospiraceae > Faecalicatena > Faecalicatena contorta. Next base: position 62,152 of record BAIF02000002.1, read on the forward strand.
CAATAGGCGTACCGGAAGGTACATTGGTTCTGCTCATTTTTGAGCATATCGTAGGACAGAGCAAAATTGCACAGTCTGATCCGATATAGCACGTTGACAATAATATACTTACCCAGGGAACCGAAGGGGCGATATTTAGCCACCTACTCGAATGAGAAAGGGGCTGATGCTTATGTACGTTACATGGAGTGATCTATTCACTTTTGTAATAATGCTAATCGCTATAATAACCCTTGTCAGAAATGATAAGCACAAAAAATAGCGCCCTCACCCGCGAAGTGTAGCGCTATTTTGTAATACATATTTGCCGAGGTGACTAGGTTTCAGCTAGCTTTCGGCTCCCTTGTTAAGTATATTATAGTCAATATTACGGATCCTGTCAATATATCTTCCAACTATCCCAAAGCCCACACCCGCACCGTGGAAGGATGGAAGGAGAATATAGATGGCACTGATAACATGCCCGGAATGCACCGGAAACATATCTGACAAAGCGTTATTCTGCCCGCATTGCGGCTTTCCATTGCAGGAGCAACCAACTCCTACTCGTAAGACCAAACGCACCGGAAAGCGCCGTCCAAACGGCACAGGAACCATTGTCCTCATAAAGGGCAAGAAAAAGAACCGATACCAGGTACGGGTCAATACCCGGATCGATGATCGGGGCTATCCGATTTATGATGTTCTGGGGAACTTCCCGGATCAGATATCGGCAGACATCGCCCTGGCCGAATACAACAAAGACCCTTACGACCCAGCAAACCGCCAGAAACCTTTTCAAGAAGTGTTTGAGGACTGGTACAAATGGAAGTTCAAGAAGCCTGTAGACGCAAAGGGCAAGAAAACCAGCTCCCAATATTGCAGTGTGGCAGCATTTAAGCACTGCGAAAATCTCCACGACTGCGTAATGTCCAAATTACAGGCCACAGAGCTACAGGAGATCCTTGACAGGGAAGACTTATCACACTCCACGCTGGAGCATATAAAAAATCTGTTCAATCAAATGTACAAGTATGCGCTGCAATTCGGGATCGTGGCAAAGAACCTCTCAGAATTTGTTCAGATAGGCAAAGAGGATGATACCGAACCCGGCGTACCATTTACCGATGATGAGCTTGACCTTCTCTGGAAGAATAAAGATCGGCCTTTTGTCGATACCATCCTCATATACTGTTACTCCGGCTGGAGGCTCAATGAACTGGCCCGGATGCCGCTGAAAGATATCGACCTGGTTAATCGGACATTCACCGGGGGACTGAAAAACAAATACAGCCGCAACCGGACTGTACCAATACATTCCAAAATTATCGACATGGTGGCAGCCAGGTATGACCCTAAGTTCAAAAGCCTGATATACCACAACGGAATGAAAGATATATCTGAGGCAGACTACAGGGAAGAATTCAATCAAGCGCTGTTGGATTGCGGGATCACGGAACCTCACACCCCGCACGACTGCCGGCATACCTGTAATACTCTGCTGGATAACGCGGAAGTGAACCGGGTAGCCCGGTACAAAATTATGGGGCACGCGGGGAAGGATATCAACGAGAAGGTATATGCCCACAAGGATATCAACCAGCTCCGCAAAGCAATTGAGAAAATTTAATTTTAGCCATGAATGCAGCCTTACCCGCTGTACTCATGGCTTTTCTATTAGAATTTTATTAGTACTGTTTATCCTCAGGAACACCCATTTTACGCCATTCCTCTCCCTGTAGCTTTTAAAAATTTCTTAAATTATTATTCATCTTCTTCCGCTTCCGGCCGCCCCGGCCCTTATCTCAAAGCCTCCCTCTCCACCTCACTCGTCCAGGTCCTGTTAAAAGCCTCAAGCCCCACATGGTGATAACAGGATGCCGCCAGGTACTCTTCATAATATCCCCGGTACTTTCTGCATCTGCTGGGCTGTCCAAGCAGATGCAGGGCGTTATTCTGCTGATTGGCCGCGGCATCCTTTGTGATGCCGATTGCCTCTCCCGTTTCCCTAAGCGTTTTCTGGTCCAGAAATCTGCAGCGAATCACTGCAGCCTGCTTTTCCTCAAGGCATTCCACTGCCTCCCAGAGCATTCTTTTCATATTCTGATAATCCAGCCGCCGTACAGCTTCCTCCTCCAGATCCTCTTCGGAGGCGATGGTCTCCTCCATATCCAGACCGCTGTCCTCCTGCCCCAGAGGTTCACTCAGACTGTATATCTTCTCCATATCCGCACTTTTTCTGACCGCCTTCAGCTTTTCCCGGCTGATCTGAAGCAGAGCGCATAAAGTATCATCCTCCGGTTCTGAGCCATAATATTTACAGTACTCTGCTGCCATCTTCCTGTATCTGCGGACCCAGTCCCTCGCGTGCGTGGGAATACGGACGGTCCCGCAGCAATTTTCTATGTAGCGCTTCATTCCCTGTTTAATCCAAAAGGCGGCGTAACTGATAAATGGCACCTCCTGGTCAATGTCATAGTGCCTGACCGCTTCACAAAGAGCAAGATAGCCCTCCTGCATCAGATCCTCTAATTCCGCCCTGCCCGGCCCCGCAAAGCGCCGGCCCATCATTCTGATAAACGGTTCATTCTGCTGCCAGAGCAGGAGCATATTATCCGCCTCATCTACCCCTGCCTGTATTCGTGCTGCTAACTGCTCATTTAACATAATCCCATCCGCCTCCTGTCATATTTGCTCCTCTTACACCGCATTTTTGTTAATACCCCGGACAATCATAAAATTTGAAAGTCCGGGATACTCTCACAAATAATATCCTATCCACGGCTCCACGTATTTTATAGATTCATTTCGAATCCATAAAAATCATATCATATTCGATTTGAATCGTCAATATATTTTTATTATTCATTTTGAATCTATTCAAACACCACTTAATATGTTATAGTTTTGAAATAGATAGAAAAAAGGTGGGATAAAATGTCTGTTGGAGATCATATTAAAAATGCAAGAAAGAGCGCCGGGCTGACCCAGAAAGAGCTTGCGGAAAAATGCGGAGCAGCCGAGATCACAATACGCCAGTACGAGTCGAACAAACGGGAGCCGCGCAATGAACAGCTTATGAAGATCGCCCGGATACTGAATGTGGAACTTTATGACTTACTAGGTTATACTGCACCGGAACAAAAAGAACACGTGAAAAAAGCCAGAATCCAGGTTCTGCAGGATAGGTTGGAAGAACGGGAAAAGAAAACAGTTTCTTTAGAAACACAAATCACACGGAGCCAGGAGACCGTGCTCCAATATATGGAGTCACTCAATGGGAACGGACAGGCTGAAGCCATCCGTCTGGTCGAACTGCTGACTAAGATACCTGAGTATAAAAAAGAGAGAAGATAGGCCGCTGTCCCAGAGCGTATCTGAAAATTCATTATCGCAATATACCTCCCCGCTTCACGGTCTATGGTCCGTGAATAGTAACCAATTTTGCTCCTGAGACATATAATAAAATGATAAGTATAGCCACTTTTTATATGGCAAAGGAGTTTTTTTATGAGCACACGAGGACTAGATGTCAGTGAATTTCAAGGTACTGTAGACTGGGAGCAGGTAAAAGCTGCCGGATATCAGTTTGCCATGCTCCGTGCCGGATACGGTTTCGGCACTTTAGATCAGCAGTTTCAGAGAAACGCCGCAGAATGTAACCGAATTGGACTCCCTATCGGCGTATACTGGTTCTGCTATGCCATCAGCCCTGAAACGGCCCGCCAGGAGGCTGACGGCTGTATAAATGCAATCTCTTCCTATCGTCTGGATTATCCGATATGCTACGATATAGAACAGGCAACGGTAAACTACGCCGCTCAGAACGGAGTGACACTTACCCCATCCCTTGCGACGCAGATTGTCCGGAGCTTTTGTGACAGAGTGGAAGAACGCGGCTATTATGCCATGTTTTATAGTAACCGTAACTTTCTGAATACCTATTTCCCGGCCGATCTGTCTGACCGCTACGCATTGTGGTATGCCTATTATAACAGCCAGTTCGACGGCACCAACTGCGGAATATGGCAGTTTACGGACCAGGGCAGTGTTCCCGGGATCAGCGGCAATGTAGACCTAGATACAGGCTTTATCGATTATCCTGCCGTCATCCGCAAAGCCGGCCTGAATCATCTTGACGGAGGAAGCAATCCTGCACCGCCGCCCGTTCAGGACTACATTACGTATGTGGTACAGCCCGGCGACACATTAAGCGGCATAGCAGCACGCTACGGCACTACCTATCAGACGCTCGCCGCACTGAACGGCATTACCAATCCAAACCTGATTTATGCCGGCCAGACGATCCGTATTCCGGAGGACGGCAGCTCCACCGCACGCTACTACACCATACAGCCAGGGGATACACTGAGCGGAATCGCACAGAAATTCGGTACTACGGTCAGCGAACTGCAAAGGCTCAACGGCATAAGCAACCCAAATCTGATCTACGCCGGGAATACGATTAGAATCTCATAAGAATGTTTTTAGAATTTGGTAATAATTTTTCCACTTCTTTTATAGAAACGACATACTTTATGCACATTTATCTCTTATAATAATACTCAGATAGTTGATAAACAACTATCTCCCCCCTCATAAAGTAAAGGTATTCTGAAATGCACAGAATGCCAACTTTACTCTCATTCCTTTAGATAACTATAAAAACAACGAAACCCCTGTAGCCGATACTGCAGGGGTTTTCGCTGTCTATTGTGCTTTTTACGCGTGTCTTTTCTCACGCCTTGCAGATCCTGCAGGACAGGTTTTCGCCGTATATTGTGCTTTTTCTGCCGGCTCCCTGCCCATTGTTTATACTTTTAAATCTGCACATTCCAAAAAGAACTCCCTTAAGATAGAAAAGACATATCAGCCTCCAAAACTTCTAACTACTGCCCCGCTGATTACATCCCCGATCAGTTCATAACCTTTATCCGAGCAATGAACCATATCTTCTCCCGGAACCGCTCCATAAACGCACCATGTTCTCCTGTTAATCCCCGATGTTTTCCACAGGTTACATACCGGAATACTGTTATCTGCGGCTACTGCTTCCATAATCTCCGTCATTTTTTTCAGGGATCTTCCTGACCCAGGCGGATACTCCTCATACCCATCCGCATTAATATATGAATATTTCCCTACACAGTGCGGTGTGACAATCAGAATTCTGCAATCCAAATTGCCGGCCTCCTCCAGGCGGTCGTAAATGATATCAATGCAATATTGCAGTGCCGCTGCTGCGTCAGTATCCACCCTGTCATTATATCCCGCAAAAAAAATAACCAGATCCATTTCCGCCAGAACTGAGGCAGACAACGGGGGGAGTACGCCCTCCGCACCGACTCCGCCGTCCACAATCTCCCGCATTTTAAGGCCGCCTTTGCAGTGTCTGTACACCCTGCAGCCCAGATTTTGCCTTAACCGCTCCGTCCATACGCCTGCCTGCGTCAGGCTGTCTCCCATGCAGCATACCCTTTTATTCTTCCATTTTTCTGTCATCAGCATATTTTGTACCTCCTGCACGCTTTTCTATCTTTCAGAAATTCCAATTAGATCAATCATTCATCATCGGTCCCGTTTGTTACTCTAGTCTGATCTCAACCATCTGATGCCCTTCTATCTTTTCGACTTCAAATTCTACATATCCATCCTTTTCTTCATAAGCAATCGGTTTATTCTCCGGGACAAGCCGCATTCCCTTCATATGGCGCCCACCCAAATGTACTCTGAACTCCGTATGGTATAAAGGAATCACATCTTCAATCGTATAAATTTCCTCCGACCTTTTTTCCGGAATATAGTGGAGCAGATGCAGTATTTTACAACTCTCTTCTGTTTGATCCGGCCTATCCTGTGTCTGTTGACTCAATATACACAGCAGGCTGGACGGACCGTTATGGGAAACCATTTTATTTCCACAGAATCTCTGTATCGCATCACTCACCATAACTTTACACCATTTCGGCGCATTTTTCCTATAAATCCCAAACACAGGATGTGCACAATAAATCACATTTCCCTTCTGAAACAGTTCCCCTTTTCTCTCATAATCCGGGGTAGGTGCGTGTTGATGGCTGCAAAAGCGAAGCCCCTCATGGCCGGTCAAACCCTCACTGGACGCATTTCCAGTTCCCCCTGACCATGTGCCCCTGCTGCCCCGTTCAAACCACGGACGAATTTTCTCCATGATTACATTCGCAGAATCAGCCTCCGCATCCATTCCTCTCTCATACATTACAAAGGGCTCTTTCGGAAGCTCCTTCCCAATCGTCTCGTTCGGCAGTACAAATTCCCGGCTGTACTCTGATTTGTTAATATCACGGATCCCATACAGCTCACTTTCGTCCCCCTTGATACACGCGTTAAAAGAGGCAAAAACCGCTCCCCCCTTCTCCACATACGCGTTAAGTTTCCTCTCCAGTTCCTCTGAATAGGGGAGCTCATCCGGCAAAAGAAGCAGCGGATACGCTTCAAAGCATTCCTCAGGATCAATCAGCGTGAATTGATACGCCATCTCCTGCAGCATATGCACTGCGCCGATCAGTGATTTGGGCAGCTCTCTCCCATCCAGAATCGGATTCAAAAACACATGCGGTGTAAGCACCGCTATCTCCGCCTCCGGGTATGCACCGCGGCAGTACTGCTCCTTCTGTTCCACACTTTCATAGACGCTGCCGATCAAATCATAGGTCGCTTCCGACAATTGCCCCCACGGATGAAGCTGGTCTCCCACGGAGCAGCCCGCTCCCATGGCAAGCATATGGAAACATTCGAATTCCAGCGCCGCTTTATTTTTCAGCGAATGGAAATCCCCCCACGAAGTGTGGAACTTCCCTGTCATCCCGATCATTTCTTTTCCAAAATGCCCAGCATACCTTGCCATAATTGGGAAATGGTCATATCCCCAGTCCCCGCTCGGCAGTGATTCCAGTTCCAGGTGGCTGTAGGTGTCAACGGAGCGCTTCATGACCAGATCCACGCCCGGATCATTATAGAAGATCGTGGCATTCGGCGCACTTTCCCGAATCAAAGCCGATATCTCGCTCCGGAAACGATTCAGCGTTAGCTCTGCAAAATAAACCCGGTCTGTCCGAAGCTTGGGATTCAGCCCTTCCTCCAGCATTAACCGCCGGCAGTCCTTACAGCAGCATTCTGTCTGGGACATGATATCCATAAATATTCCATCCAGATTCTCTCTTCCAACCACCTCAATGATATCCCTCAGATGCTCTTTAAAAAACTCCCGGTAGCCACTATTCAAACATATGTCATAGTAAAAATGCGGTTCTGGCACATTTCCTTTATCCACCGGACTACCATGCTCATCGCGGCACAGCCACTCTGGTTTCTCACGGATAATCCGCTCGTCCCATCTTACGGTCGTATAGACTGGCACGCGGATCCCACGTTTATGGCATGCTTCGATCTGTTCCTGCAAAAGATTCCTGTTTACGAGATTCGGATGTATCAGCTCCGGATGATTCACGGACGGATAATACAGCCACCCATGATGGCACCTGGCAAAACACGTTACAGAATCCACGTGCGCTCTTTCCAGCCTTTCTGCAAACCTCTCCGCATCAAAATCTTTTCCAATCTCTGTTATATACTGACTTGTATGAAAATCCATATGTACCTGTCTGTATCTTAATTTTTCCATTTTACATCTCCTTCTGCTCTGTATGTTTTTAGCCGCCTTTCTAGTCTGTTTCCTTTATTTTGCAGCTTGCTGCAAATCCGCCCTTCCGGGGCATGGTTTTTGGTGTTTTCTTTGGCATACCTACTCCTTCACCGCCCCTGCGGCAAGCCCGCCCTCTACCTTTTCCTGGAACAGCATATAAATGAACATCGGCAGGGCTACCGTAATGACGATTGCCGCCATCATCAGCCCATATTCGGTGCCTCTCTCCCCATTGAAATTAAGAATCCCAAGAGCCACCGGCTTCAAATCATTATCCTTAATAAAAATCAGCGGAAAAATAACATTATTCCACGCGTTCAGAAAATTAAAGATAGATACCGTAGCAATCGCCGGCTTTGTCATCGGCAGCATCACCTTCCAGTAGATCTGGACATAATTTGCCCCATCCACCAGCGCCGCCTCTTCCAGGGAACGGTTCACCCCCCGCATAAAATTGGTCAGGACCAAAATACTAAATGGCAGCCCAAAGGCAACATATACCAAGATCAGTGCCGGTATATTATCGGAAAGATTCAGCTTCCCAATCATATAGGATATCGGTACCAGCACCGTATGCATCGGAACCATCATCCCGATCAGGAAAAAAAGCATGACCCCTTTACTGATGCGAAGCCGGAATCTGGATAATACAAATGCAGCCATAGAGGACAGGATCCCCAAAACAATCACCGTGATTCCCGACTGTATGATACTGTTCAAAAAATACCGGCTCATCCGGGCTCCCTGCCACGCATCTATATAATTTGACCACATTGGCGTTTTGGGAAGTGCAAATGGAGCGGCGAAGATCTCCACCTTTGTCTTCAGTGAAGACATCAGCGTAAAAAGCATCGGCGCTGCGAACATCACTGCCATGACCGACAGAAAAATATATACTCCAACCCGTTTTTTCTTCATCGTTCTCCCTTTCTCCTAATCGTTTTTCTTCATCTTTGCCTGAATCAGATTCGTTGCCAGGGTTCCTGCAAGACAGATCAAAAGGATCACAATCCCGATGGCGCTGCCCTGACCATAATGTTTATATTTGAAAGCTTCATTGTACAAAAGCGTAGTGGGCAGATTAGTCAGCCCGTTCGGCCCTCCGCCTGTCATCGCATACACCAAATCAAAGACCTTTACCGATCCCATGATATCAATTAAGATGCAGACAAAAATCACATCCTTCAGCATCGGTACCGTAATGCAAAAAAACTTTTTGACTGGACCGGCGCCATCAATTGCAGCCGCTTCATACACATCCTCCGGGATCGACGTCAGTCCGGCCAGTAAAATCACCATATAATAGCCAATACCAGCCCAGATATTCACAAAGATGATCGAATTCATAGCCGTGCTTTCATTGACCAGCCATGGAGCCATCATATCCGAAAGTCCGATCACATCTAAAAACGCGTTGATTGCACCCGTAGGCATGAATATGAAATACCACATCAGGCCGACAGCCGATAACGGAAATACCGTAGGCACAAAATACATGGCTTTAAATATGCGAAACCCTCTGCACCTCGTGTTCAGAGCCACTGCCAGGAGCAGAGCAGCCGGAGTGTGGAACACGACACTGAAAACAACCATCTTAAACATGTTCTTCAGCGCAAGCAAAAAATCCGGGCTTTTAAATATAGTTTTAAAATTTTCCAATCCGGCAAACTCGATTGCAGAACCGGCAATCCCGTTCCAGTTCGTTACCGAAAAATACCCCGCCTGCACCAACGGAATAATCTGGAACGCGGTATATATCAACACTGCCGGAAGCAGAAAAACTAAAACCGTCAGTATATCCTTCTTATTTTTAATTTTGAGCATTTTCCTCTCCTTCCTCATCCAGTGGGCGCCCGCGCACCCTGCCTTAGGGTATGCCCAGAGGTATAAAACGAGCCACCCTCCGGGAACGCGGGCCCAAGCCGCATCTCCCGGACAGATGGCTTTCATTTATTGTGCCGCATCCACTTCTGCCTGAATTTCTTTTGCCGCATCTTCCGCCGATGCATTGATAAACATACTCACAATAGAATTCCTTGTCCGGTCCATCATAGAAGGGATCGGGTCAAAATCAAACACATCTACTCCGATACCGGTATTATTCTCACAGAGTTTGATATTGTCCGCCAGAAGCCTTGGAACCTTTGACTCATCCAGATCGATGTCATTTCTCGGGATCAGAACGCCTGCCTCCTCGGAAAATCTCTTGGCCGCATCTTTATCAGTCAGCATCTGGATCAGCTCCATTGTCAGATCCAGCTCTTTTCCTTCAAGCTGACCGCTGACCATATAGGAACCAATTGTCTGCATATTTTCATTTTTAAACTCTGGCTTTTCCTCAAAATACGGGAAATTTGCAGTCTCAATCTGATCAGAAACCGGGGTCAGCGTCTCATCCAAAAAGCTGTCACTGTTCCAAAGCCCGGTCAGAACCATGGCTGCCTGTCCCTCCCGGAACTGGGTGAGCGCCATCTCATCGGTAAGACCAGCCGCATTGGGGTCAAACGCACCTGCATCGATCAGATCTTTCACAAACTGCAGAGTCTCTACCACCCCCTGATCCGTCCAGTTCATTTCTCTGCTTCCAAGCTCTTTTGCAGCATCCGTTCCCAGCCATTTGTAAAAAATGGAATCATGCAGATGACCAGCCATATAAGTGGACTGCGCGCCCATTGCAATCGGAATTACGCCCGTCTCTTTGAGTTTTGCAACAGCGTCCAGCAGCTCGTTCCAGGTCTCTGGAAATTTATCGATCCCGGCCTTGCTCAGAAGCTCCTTATTATAGTAAAAACTAATCGTACCGGATTCCATTGGAATTGCATATACCCCATCGTGACCCGGAACTTTAAAGTAATTCAGCGCGCCCTCTGTGAAACCTCCGCCCCATTCCTGGTCTTTTTCCAGATAATCTGATACGTCCTTAATCAGGCCGTTATCAATATAATCCGCCAGATTGGCAACACCCTGAATCCGGAAGATATTTGCCATATCGCCGGAGGCAATATCAGAAGCAATCAAATTATTAAACGCACTTTCCTCACTTTGAGAGTTATCCACAATCTCAACCTCTGGATGTGCTTCCTTGAATTCGTCCAGTATCTCATTGTAGATCTGCGTCTGTTTGGAGGTTCCTGCAATTCTTGTTAAGATACGGATTGTCACCTTATCCTCCGTTTCTTTCCCCTTATCCGCAGCTTCCTTACTACCGCTTGTGCATCCTGCTAACATTGTCGCCCCAAGCGCTGCCGCCAGCAGCATGGATATGACTTTCTTCTTTACATGTCTTTGTCTTGCCATCATAATTCTCCTTTTCTCTCCTATGTTTTGTCATAACTATTAACCCGCCGGGATGTACCCCGGCTGCTTTATGCTGTTATTCTAACCGCAAACCAGGCATATTAAAATGGACAAAATCTAGGCGGCATGTACATTTCCACGATAAAAAAATAAACCTCGTCCGATATTCTTGACATATGAAAAAGATACATATTATAGTAATTTTACCACTACAGAAAGCAGGGGTATATATGAAGATTCAAAAACGGGAGGCCCCCTCAAAACCAAATTTTTTCTCTCTATGTGCAGCCTGACCACCTCCGTGACCGTCCTGCTCCTTATTATCATGTCCCTTATTTTTTACGGCCATTTTTTCTCTGTACAGGCGGAATCCTCCGCCCTGCAGCTGAACGCAGTGAACAAGCAGCTGAATTTTTATCTGGATTCTCTGGACAATTATTCCAGAATGATGATCAGTGATACCATCATACAAAAAAATGTCATCAAGTATGAAAATTCCAGGCGGAAATACGCGAAGGCTGCAAAGGGGTCAGACCCCTTTGAACTATACACGGAGGCGGACCGGACCCTCCTGCGCTCCGAGATGCGGAAGTTTCTTCAGACAATTCCCTATATTCACTCCGCAACCATTTATGCGGATGATTATACTTGTATTGCTTCAACCGCAACCGCTTTATATCCCGCGCCTCTCAAGGCCATCGGCACGGAGAGGCAGAGCGTTTATGCCATTACCCAGAAGTTTTCCAATTTCAACCTGAAGACCGAGATACAGACTTTGTCTCTGCTGCGCCCTTTTTATGAGATTGCAACCGGAAAAAGACTTGGCTATATTGAGATCTCCATTTCCGAACAGGATATCGCGGCGCTATACTCGGCCAATACCTCAGAAACCAGTAAACTTCTGATCACAGACCGGTCGGGGAAAATTGTAAGTACAGACGGCACCTATGCGTTAAATAAAACCTTTGCTCCCATCACGAATCAGGGGGGCAGCATTCCAAAGCAGTTTTACACGGGAAATGGGTCTATCTGTTTTGTCTCATACATCCATGATTTGGACTGGTTTATTGTAAATGAAGTGAAACTCTCCGCCTTTTTCCAGCCGCTGTACCGCATTCTTATGATAACAGTACTGATTTATCTGCTGTTCCTGGTATTTTCCATGGTGATATCCAGAAAGGTCAGCGAAACGATTACAAAACCGCTGTATCTCCTGATAGCACATATCCAAAAGGTAAAGCAGGGAAACTGGAGTCCGCTGAACAATGCTCCCAAAGACGTGGATTTTCATCTTTTATTCCAGGAATTTGACAGTATGCTTTTGTCTCAGGAACAGCTCACCCAGGATCTGATTGTAGCCCAGAAGACCAAAGACAAATTATCCCTGGATCTTCTGCAGCAGCAGGTGAATCCACATTTCCTTTATAACACACTAGACAATATTGAGTCACTGGCCGAACTGGATGAAACGGCGCTTCTTATCCGGCTTGTCTCAAACCTGTCCGAATTCTATCGGCACAGCTTAAGCGGCGGTAATCTAATCGTCTCCATCGCAGATGAGCTGGAACTGACACAGGCATATGTCAATATCATGCAGATCCGCTATGTGGACAAATTCTCCTTTACTGTGGACTGTCCCGGGGAGATCCGGGCTCGCCGCTGCCTGAAGCTGCTTTTGCAGCCAGTCATTGAAAACAGCATTTATCACGGCATAAAAGAGTTGGACGGCTTTGGCCATATCACAGTGCAGGTGCTGATGTATCATTCCGACATTAAATTCGTGATTGAAGATAATGGCCCGGGCATACTTGAAGAAGCTTTCAATCTTCAAAATATTTCCGGGGAAGGGCATTTTGGTATCCAAAGCATACAAAAACGGATTCAGATGTATTATGGTGATAACTATGGACTTACCATGCAGAACAGGGAACAGGGTGGTCTTAGAACTATTATCATAATACCGGGAGAGGATAGGGCAGAACATGAGCTATAAGATTATTGTTGCAGACGACGAATTTTATATTCGCAAAAAACTACTAAAGATTATTGATTACGTCGGGCTCCAACTGGAACTGGCTGGTGATTTTGAAAATGGCCAGGGCGTTTTGGATTATCTGTCCGGGCATCACGCCGACATCGTCCTTCTGGACATCCGTATGCCAAAGGTTTCCGGCCTGGATGTAGCACGGTTTATACACGAAAATCACCCGGAAATTAAGGTCATCATCCTCTCCGGGTTCAGCGATTTTGAATATGCCCAGACGACGCTTCGCTATCAGGTATTTGATTATCTTTTAAAACCCGTAGAAGCGGATACTTTAAACACCACTCTCGAAAACTGCATCCACAGAATAGAGGAACGCAGGCAGGAGCAAAACCGCCTGGACAGCCTTTCCCACTATGAAAAAAACATACGGCTCAACGCGGTTCTGCGTGGAAAAGATACGTTCCATTCCATGCAGGCCCTGTACCGTGAATTTGAAAAGATCCGTTACTCTGCATTCTACGCCTTTTATGTGGACACAGACAGTGCCCCCGCTGCGGGAGAACTGATTTCTGCCCTGCGTGACGAGGAAATAGAGTGCGAATATTTTATTGAGAGCGACCACATTTTTTATATCCAGCTTTTTCTGGAAGATGATGTGCCAGAACCTCTCTGCCGGTATCATTGCAAAAAGTTTTTCCGTGCACTTGCTCAACCTCATTTTTATTATTTTGGAGAACTTTTTAAGGCAGACACAGACTGGCTGCCTTACAGGAAACAGGCACTAAATCGGCTGGACGATCGTTTTTTCTCTGCTGCAGGTGAACTTTCTTCTTCTGCTGTGAACCAGGTTTTTGATGAGACGGCCTCCCCCTCAGACGGCACTGTCGGCATCGATTCCATCCGGCAGTCCCTGACACGCTTTCTCAACGCCGGGGACACGGCCGGATTCCTGAATTATATGGAAACCTTATTTGGCTCGATTGTAATGACAAAATCCTCTGATTACCTCCATCTGGCTGTAATGGAAATATGCAGTGTTTTCTCGATTTTGTCCTCTTCCCGGAAAAACTGCCGCCCTCTCCCGCGGGATTATGCACAGTCTATCATAGCGGAGGAATACCAATTAGAAGAAATTCTGGCTACCTTAAGCGGCTATGGAATGAATTATATGCAAAGCGCCGACGCGGTTCCGTCGGACATTCGTCTCAGCCAGGGTATCATCAATTATCTGTTGGAGCACTACCAGGAACCGTCATTAAGCGTCGCAAATCTGGCAGAGCATTTTAACCTGACGGTTTCTTATATGGGCAGCGTATTTAAAAAGGTAAATCATACTTCTATCCTGCAGTTTCTCACGACCTTGCGCATAACAGAGGCGAAGAACCTGCTGAAAACCAGGCAGTATAAGGTTGCCGAGGTTGCAGAAATGGTCGGCTATACGGATGTCTTCTACTTTAGTAAGCGGTTTAAAGCATTGTGCGGGCATTCACCGAAAGAATTTATGCACCTTTCGCATTAGGAGAGCCATAATAAAATCAAGCTGCCTCCTGCTCAAACAACAGCAGATCAAAACCCCCGCAGCCAATCCTGCGGGGGTTTTCATTGATATACATTCCGAATTCTCTCAATACCTGAACTATCCGAAATAATTTACTTTCTGTTAATACATATTACCTTTTTTTACGTCTCCTCATCAGGAATACTGCCGCTGCACCCAGAAGCATACTGCCGCCCAGCACGCCGAGCCAGATTCCAACCATTGCCGTATCACCGGTCTTCGCAGATTTTACCTTCCCGGTTCCCTGGCTAGCTGTTGCGCCGTTTCCGGATGTTCCGGTATTTCCGCTGCTTCCGTTATTTTCATTGCTGCCAGAATTTCCGTTATTTCCATTATTACCGGAGTTTCCATTATTCCCCTCTTTTTCCTTCAGGTCAGCCTTAGCCTGTTTCAACTCCTTAACCGCATTATCCACAGTTTTCTGATCATCTACAGACAACGAATCATCCTCCATTACTCCATTTGCCTTTGCCAAAGCTGTCATATAGACTTCCACGGATGCCTCAGTATAGATATTCAAATCCAGATCTTTCAGGCTTTCCAACAGTTCCTGCAATACAGCTTTATTTGCCTTCAGTCTGAGATTGTCCATCGCTTCGACCAGAGCACTCCAGGCAGCATCTACATCTTCCTGCATTGCATCGCCATTGGCCATGACTGCCTCTGCCCCGGACTTAGCAGCAAGATATTCTGCCTGACCGGCCTCAACATATTTGTTCAGATCAATTAACTGAGTCAGTTCCAGAGCCATCTCCAGATCGGTTTTGTCTCCGGCCAAGAAATCCAATGCATTGATTGCCTTCATCAGTTGTACTGTTGCCTTTGTAACATCCTCTTTCGTAGCCGCATCATTCTCCATGACAGCATCGCCTTCTTCAATTGCTTCCCTGAATAAATTCTGAATGGTTTCGATCAGATCTGCCGTATCTCCATTAGCCACATGTTCTTTTGCTTTATTCAGGAAATATTCCAGCGTCTTCTTGCTAACCGGCTCCGTAACCGCTGTCTCTTCCCACTGTGCATATACAGTTTGAGCTGCGGTAAAGTCTGTCACCTTCTCGCCGCCGGTCTCGGCCGTAAACCAGCCCTTAAAAGTATATCCGTCTTTTACCGGATCAGCCGGCATCTGAATCTGCTCTCCTGCGTTTGTAACAACCGTTGTCTCAACTCCGTCTACTATAAATGTGGTTGTAAATGTTTCTGTTTCTGCCGGTCTTTCAACCTCGCCAAGCACCTTGAAGAAATCAACTGCAAGCTTGCTGCCGTTTTTCTTCACGCCCTTGATTGTATGAATTCCTTCGTTAAGTCCGGATACTTCATAGACTTTTTGCTGGAATTGTGCATTGCCGGACTGCAGGTTAATTGTATCGCACAATTCACCGTCAATATAGATATCCACTTCGCCCATTTCTGCTGTTTTTGCTGTATAGAACTCCACGCCTGTGCCGCAGAATTCGAACTCAAAATAGGATCCGTCATTGGTGGTATAGGTATAATCAGAGTGATAGTAATTTCCGTCATTATTTACATAAGTCCAATCAGCAGTATCGTTATCATTCTGGTCGTAATATTTGGTAAAATACCAATGATCATTGTATGTTTCCATTGGTTTCAGATGGTCGCCGCCCTTTACTACCGCTTTAATGCGCTTCCACTGTTCCATCTGGTCAGGATCAATGCGTCCGAATCTGTTCACTCTTGAATCAGATACAAGAACAGCATTTTTCTCTACATTATTCTTAAACCATCCTGTCACCTGCTCGGTATCTACCGCTGCGCCTTTTTGTCCCCAATATCCATAGAAAGGTACGGGAACACCCATGCTGGACATGAAGAACCACTGGATGCCAAGCTCCTGGCTCGCCCAGCCGTCCATTTGTGAGAGTGCCGGATTCCGCGGGCAGACAGAGTTAAAGTTGGTTGGAGGATGCGCTTCACCGCCTACATAATCTTCATAAGGTACGTTAATCTCATCGCTTCCGCCAAGGCTCAGGGAAAGGATACGATTTGAATTTCCCTTTTTCAGTGCGTCAACCCATGTGTGCCAGTTGTACTCCTTCGTGGGAGCATAAGCTGCATTCGGGTTCGCATTTGCATTCGGAGTCAAATCCGGATTCACTTCATAAGTATTTCCACGCATAGAGTTTTCTGAAGTCCACATTCCGTCGATCCACCATCCGGCCAGATATTCCCCATAGTGTTCAGACCAGTATCCCAGGACTTCCTGCCATTTTTTGAGTGTTTCCTGGGTAGGCGGTGTGTCCGTATTTCTTGTCTGGCCAAATGCATCTGTAATTCCATAGTCCCCGTCATGCGGATTGGTTGCAGCATCAAAGTTCGGTCCAAAGTTTCTGTGTGCCCGGAACGGAGGGCAGCCTACCGCATAAAACATCATCTTAATCCCATGAGGTTCCAGTGCCTTTGCAATCTCCATCGGCAGGTCTCTGGCCGTGCTGGACGGCGTTCTCTCACCCTCTTCCACCTGCGCATACTTGTCATAAACCGGATTATGCGCATTGAAAAATCCATCGTGCTGTCCGATTGTAAAGATCACAAAGGAAGCTCCGGTTTCCAGAATATCTTCTACATAAGCATCTACATCAAAGCTGTCGAGGTAAGCATCCCAATTCTCTTCAGGTTTTAATTTTTCATCTTCATTTGCTGCCGCCAGAGTGATATAATCGTGCAGGAAATGATGCATGATTCCGTATTTTCCGTCTCTGAACCATTTTACTTCCTGATTGCCTTTATTCTCAATAGGCCCTACAGGCTCTGACATGACAGGCTCACCTTCCGCATACTTTTCATTGACCGGCGTAACCATTGCCTTTAGATATCTGTCCGTATAATAGCTGATTAAGTAGATATCCTTTGTCCGGATTCCTTCCAGCTTTGTATATTCCCCGTCCTTGTCTCCTGCAGGGGAAATCCACCATTCTATTTTTGAACGGCTTTCCACTTCTCCGTCGGTATCCTCATAATCATAATTCACTGTCAGACCTGCTTTTACATCCGGAGTTCCTTCAACTGTAACATTTGAGACTGACGGCGGGTTAGGGTCATCGTATTTGGCTACCACATACTGCCCGTCCCTGGTCACTCGATTGTAGGTCACCGCCATGTCAATCGTCTGATCAGAGCCCACGGCTGTGACCGGATCAAACTCCAGAGTAACCTGAAGCCCGTCCACCGTACAGTTGATTAATTCCACCGGTTTCGTCTGAGTAGGGTCTACCACCGAGTTGTGCATGGTTACAGCAAAATCTTCTATGACCGGCTCTTCTGTAAAATCCTTCTCAAAGTCAAGAACTAGTTTTCCATTCTCCGCAGTCAGGGTAAATGGATTCATATTGTACTCGTACTGTGCCTTAATCTCTTCCGAGCTCAGAGTAGAATTATATATTTTCAATTCATCCATGGCTCCCTTAAAGGGCCTTCTCTGTGAAGCCACCTTATCTCCGATCAGCAGAGACTTGCCCTCTGTCTGAAGATTACCGGTACGACCATTCACGGTATCCTGCCCTACTTCTTCCCCATTAATATAGAACTTTAAGACATCTCCGTCTGCCGTCACCGCAACATGCTGCCATTCTCCGCCCTGCAGGGATCCGTACATATTCTCGCGACCTGCGCCGTCATTGGTTCCATGCTGAAAATACAGCTTACTGTTATGTTCGCCTAGAATCCAGGAATTCCGATATGAATTTTCTGTCTGGCGGCTCAGAATCGTCATAGAAGTGCCTGTCCCCACAGAATCTGGATAAATCCATGCCGAAAATGTATAATTGGGCTGTACATTAAAATCAAACGCCGCCGAGGACTCGGGGACATAGATCTGCGTACTGCCGTCAAACTGCAGCGCATTCCCGATCTCCCCCTTCACAAACTGTGCCGTTCCTTCAATATCAAAAGGCGTCTGGCTGGCACTGTCCAACGCGGCATTTCCGGATTCCTCGTCAAACCCCAGCTGCAGTATCGGCTGCACCAGGTCTTCGGCCCGCACTTCCCGGGTCAGCCCCGGCAGACCAAACGAAGTTCCCGTTACGGCAACAGCCAGCAGTAAACCCGTTGCCTTCTTAGAAAACTGTTTTAAACTCTTTTTCACCTTACTCTTCCTCTCTTTCTCATCTTCTTTTATCCTGTCATTCTCGTGATTTTCAAAGTTCTATTACCTTCCCTCCTTTCATCCTGGATTCCTCCGCAGCATATGCCATCACATGTCCCTGAAGGGAAAGTCGGGCACTATACATCAGGTTTTTCTCTTCCGGGTTTCGCAATGCTTTTGTGAATGTTTCCATAATGCACTCATCCCCGCCCGAATGCAGTGTTTTTGGTGTATGTACTTCTACTGTCGTTTCATTTCCTGAACCAAAATCCCTGATAATAAACCGGTCCTCATCGATGCTTCCTTCGATCTCTCCTGCCGTGCCCATGATCTTAGTCTGGCGCGCCGTATCCATGGTAAATGCAATCGCCTGCCATGAAGCCGTAACCCCGTCCTCGTATTCCATCATCACAACCTGATGGTCTGCCACGTTATTATCGCAGTAGTAAACACAACGTGCATACGGTGTGGTCAGCATATATTTCAAAAACTCATCATTGTTATCCGTACGTTTGATGATATCCCTGAAATTATGGCGGAGTTTCCGGTCTTCCAGATATTTGTATGCGGAATACATGCAGCTCTTATTATAGATGCAGTCCTCACAGCGTTTTGCAGCCCCTTTTGGAGCGTTCTCCGGCCTAAACCAGGATAAAGATCCAAAGGAAGAGATCTTGGTGCACTTTTTCCCGTCTAGAAGATAGTTCATAATATCCGTATCATGGCTGCATTTTGCGACGATCATAGGCGTCGTCTCATCGCTGTTGCGCCAGTTCCCGCGCACATAGCTGTGGGCATAATGCCAGAATCCAATATTTTCGATATGATGGATGGACTGGATTTTCCCAATCTTCCCCTCCTTAATCACCTCTTTTACAGCCCGAAAGAACGGCGTATGCCGCAGAACATGGCATACCATCAGCAAAACGCCTTTCTCCCCGGCTGCATCCACAATCTCTTTTGTCTTTTCCGCCGTTTCTGCCATCGGTTTCTCCAGCAGCAGATTTAATCCCTTTTCAATGGCTGCCATGGCAGGGTCATAGTGCTGCCTGTCCTGTGTTGCAATAATCACTCCGTCCAGTTCCCGGCTATGTTCCAGCATCTCATGCCAGTCGGAATATCTTCCTGCTTCCCCAATTCCATGCGCATCCGCAAACACATCTCTGCGCTCCTTTAATGGTTCCGCAACACAGACGAATTTTACTTCCGCCGGATATTTCAAGGCATAGGGAGCATAGCAGTTTGCCCCCCTTTCCCCTGCTCCTATCAGTCCTAATTTCAACTGTTTCATGTTGTTTCTCCCTTCTTCGCAAAGGGGTCTGACCCCTTTGTTTGCACTATCCTTTGACAGCCCCAGCCGTCATACCCGCAATAATGTATCTCTGCCCCAATGCATACACGACAATGCTCGGAACGATTATCATCACCATGATGACACATACCAGGTTCCAGCTTCTCTGATACAGTCCAAAGAAGCTGTATACCATCGTAGTCAGCGGCATTTTCCTGGATTCATTGATTACATAAAACGGGGTCACAAAATCATTCCATGAACTCATAAAATTTAAAATAATCACCGTTACCGTAACCGGCTTCAACAGCGGAAATATCACCTTTCCAAACAAGGTCAGCGGGCCGCACCCGTCAATGATCGCAGCTTCGTCAATTTCTCTTGGAATCGATCCGATAAATCCGTAATATAAAAACACAGTAAACGGCGTTACCAGCGCTGAATACAGCAGCACCAGCCCCACCAGGGAATTGGTCAGGTGGATTTTCTGCAGCACCAGCACGGCCGGAACCATATTCAGCGGCGCCACAAGGCCTACCAGAAAGAACAGATATATTTTGTTATGTAACTTCGTTTTTCTTCTTGCCATTACATAGGAGGCCAGCGCAGCCCCTGTCGTCGCAATCAATACCGTAAACACCGATATCAGCATGCTGTTGGAAAACGCCTGAAAGATATCTACTGTTTCCATAACCTCCTGATAATTCCCCAGCACCCACTGGGTCGGCATGGAAAATTCCATTGCAACGGATTCCCCCTGCGTTTTCAGAGAGTTCAGCAGGATAATGAGAAGAGGAATAAATACCAGGATTGAGAGCAGCCATAATATCAATGCTTTGATAAAAGACAGTATTTTCTTTTTTCTGACCATCTTACTCCTCCTCCCTTGTCATAGCCTTTAATACTGAGAACGCCACAATACAGGTAAATACAAACATAATAAGCCCCAGTGCGGTGGAGAATCCATACCGGCCCGAACTGTATTCTTTGTATACCAGCGTATTCAGCACTTCCGTTGCCCTCGCCGGGCCTCCGTTTGTAAGCACAAATACAAGATCGAACACCTTCAGGCCCGCGATCAGGTTCAGCACCAAATTGATGGTAATCGATGGAATCATTTCCGGAATAATTACATAACGCAGTTTCTGCCATCTGCTGGCCCCATCGATGTCTGCCGCCTCCAGATAATCCTCTGAAATCGCCTGCAGCCCTGCAATATAGATCACCATATTCTGCCCCACCAGGCGCCATACTTCCACGGCCATTACCGCAATTAATGCCGTTGCCGTGCTCCCCAGCCAGTCTTTCGCAAGCGCGTCCAGCCCAATTGCGCGGAGCGCTTCATTAATGACCCCATACTGGGAATTGTAAATAGACTTGAATACCAGCCCGATAATTAACGGGCAGAGCATGACTGGAAAAAAGAAGATTGTCCGCAAAAAGTTGCGTGTCTTAAACCCTTTATTTAATGCGAGTGCCATAGTAAATCCAATCAGATTCTTAAATACTGTCGTTACCGCCGCAAAAATCAATGTATTAATAATCACTTTAATGTATCTCTGGTCAGTAAAAATATCTTTAAAATGCGACAGCCCGATAAAATGAATTTCGTCATTCATTGCATTCCAGTCCGTAAAGGAAAGTACCAGTCCCATGGCACTCGGGATAATGAATAATCCCACATATAAAACTAATGGAATCACGAGAAAATATGAGGGATAAATCTTTTTATGATTCATGACTGCCTCCTTCCTTTCATTTTTTGAGCATAGTACCCAAAAACCGGAACTATGCTCATTTTTTATAACAGTCCTGTCTTGTCTGAACTGTTGCTATTTTTTCATTCTGCCTATTATTTAAAGCCTTCCTGTCCCGCATCTTTAGCAAGCGCTCTTCTGTGTGTGTCAAACTCTTCCAGCACCTGCTCCGGCGTCAAGTTTCCGACAAACATCTCCTGGCAGAGTTCACTGATCTTGCTTCCGTCATAGAACAGCACACTCGCCTCTGCTCCCTGTGCTTCCCCGGCCTCAGCAGCCTTTAAGTCTTCAAATGCCTTTGTCGGGCTTGCTTCAATCCCCTGCACAGAAGAAGACACATACTGAATCTTTTCATCATAAAGTTTCTGCAGATTTTCTTCCTCTGCAAGGAAGCTGAAGTACTCTTTTGCCTCTTCCACATGTTTGCTGTTTGCATTGATGCATTTGGTGGTTCCGCCTGCCGTCAGGGTTACATACTGGTTGTCCACCAGAGGGCTCGGAAATGCGCTCCACTCATCCGGCTCAGCCTCATCCAGATTGTTCTTCATTTCATTCGGATAAGCGCCGCTGTTGATAATCATGCCGTACTCTTCATTATTCATCGCCGCATAAGAATTGTCATAAATATTGGACATATGGTTTTCACCGAAATAACCGGCAGCCTCAATTTCCTGGAGCTGCTTCATAGCCTCCTTAAATTCCGGTACATCAGCAAATCCGATTTCATTCGTGTTGAGCTTCTCATAGAGATCTGGATCGTTCTGAACCGCCAATGCGCTGGCGCCTTCCATCCAGTAGTGTGTATGCCATAAATCCTTAACAAATTCATAGATCGGGGTAATTCCGCCTTCCTCAAGTTTCTTGCATGCCTCCTGGAATTCAGCATAATTTGTAGGAACTTTAATTCCCAGTTTTTCAAATACTGCCGGCTTATAAAGAATTGCATTTGTTGCATCTACGCCGGCTGTGTTCTGAGCGTACAGCTTGCCGTTGATTGAATTTCCGTCGATGGCCCACTGTTCTAGGTTTGCAGCCCATTCCTCATCAGAGAGGTCAACCATGTTCTTTTCCGGATTATAATCTCTTAACTTAGTACCCGAATAGGACATAAAGATATCGGGGCCTTCACCTGTGTTCAGTTTTGATTTTACAATGGTCTGGTACTGGTCGTCCGGGCTCAGCTGGAAGTCGATCGCGATCCCCGTCTCTTCCTCAAACTTTTCCGCCAGCTCCCTGTCTACGTCTACAATCCAGTTCTGGGATGCCGCCAGGGTCAGGGTTACTTTTTCTTTTTCATCCCCTGATCCGCCATCTGCTTCTTTTTCCTTTCCTCCGCAGCCTGCCATAAGCCCGGCCGCCATCGTTGCGCATAACATGCAGGCAATAATTGCCACTCTTCTTTTCTTCATTTCTTCCTCCATTTCTCCTCTGGTTCTCAAACCGTTTTTTGTTTTCTGGGCTTATTATAGCTTTTATTTCATTTTCCAAAAATGCACAAATCTGAACTTCTATGTGGACATCTGTGAACAGTTTGTATTTTCAATTTTTTACTTTACACTTCTGTTTTTCTGTGATTATATTAAATATACAGGAAGCCGACGAAATGTAAGGAGGATGCTGAATGAAGAAATTACATCAAAACTCACTCATGAGAAAAATCACGTTCTCCTATAGTATTGTTTTCTTTTTCCTGATCATTTTGCTTTCTATTATCTATTATTTTACGGCCTATCATAATTTTCTTCAGAACCACACACGGATTTCGAGGCAGCTCGCTAAGACCATCTCTAACCAGATCGATACACAGGGCAGCAAATTTAACAATCTAGAGATCCGGATCCTGGAATCCGAAGAAATCATGAAGTATATATTCGAAGAGGCAAAGCAGCACAATGTCGTCAGCGACTGGGAATTCCGCAAAAACCTATATGCCATCACAGGGTATAATTATGAGTTCTACCAGCTGAACATTGTGAACCTGAATGAATCGACAATCCATACTTTTGGTGAAGAATATTACTATAAACCTTATACCATCACCAGAAACGTGCAGGAGAATATTATAGAGCCAACACTGGAACTGGACGGCGCAAAAATTATCATTCCGCCCAACAAAGGATGCCTGTACGCCCCCGTCAAGGATGTTCCTATCATCAGCGTCTGCCGGGCATTCAGCCGATATCCCTTATCCAAAAAAGCCGGGATAATTGAGATCCAGGTAAAGGAAGCGTCTCTGGAAAAATTGATCAATGACAACCTGTATGCCTTAGAAAATGGCGGTGAGCAGGTTTTAATATTTGACAATAACAATAATCCCGTCTATCCCTCCGACATACCGCAGGAGAGACTGGATTATTATACCTCCCTGGATACGGACAACAAGACCATGTTCCGCTCTTCCTTGTTTTCTGAAACGGAAATCGTAACCTCACATTACTCTTCCGAAACAATGTGTACGGTCATGCTTATTACCCCGGCATCCTATATTTTGCAGAACCGTCTGTTTTACCTTGAGATATGCATCGGATTCTTTCTTTTCACCTTTGCCCTGCTTGTGTTTATTACCAGAAGGCTGGCACTTCGGATCACCGCGCCGATTACGGAACTTAAAAACCGGATCTCCAGCCTGGAACTGGATCAGATCGCGGAGGAAGACTATGACAATCTGTCCGGCGATACCTTTAATGAACTGGAAATACTTAATAAGTCATATTCCCGCATGCAGCGCAGGCTGAAAAGGTCACTGGACGATGTCATCAGCTCCAGAACTCTCACCATCCAGTCTCAGATGCTGGCGCTGCAGGCACAAATGGATTCCCATTTTCTTTACAATACTTTGACCATCATTTCCATTATTGCCGAGGACAATGATGACGAACAGGCGGCAGCCATGTGTATCAAACTAACAAAAATGCTGCGCTACATAACGGAGGATATTTCTCACGGAACCACACTGGCACAGGAGATTACGCATACATAAAATTATACAGACCTGATCACTACCAGATTCGGAAAGGGAGTTGAATTCGATTATCAGATTGATACCGCACTTGACATGGTGCGGGTACCCCGGCTGATTCTGCAGCCCATTGTAGAAAACTGTGTAAAATATTCCCGCAGCCCGGACCGGGTTCTGAAGATTGCAATACGTATCTGGAACGAAGATGACTGCTGGTATGCCAATATCCGGGATAATGGGAATGGATTTTCAGAGGAGGCTCTGAAGATTATCAGGGACAGAATTGCTGATATGAATCCGGAGCAGCAGCATCCGGCCCTCAGCATCAATGGAATGGGGCTGGTTAATATTTATCTCCGCCTAAGACTTTATTACAACAGTCAGTTCACCTTTCAGCTGGAAAATAAGGCACCTCCCGATTCCATATACGGAGGCGTATCTATAACCATAGGAGGAAATCTAGATGAAACAAAATAATACATTCTCTGTACTGGTCGCAGAAGATGAGCCAATTATTTTAAATAACATCATCAAAAAGGTGCAGGGCGCCTCCCCGGACATCCGGATTGCAGGAAAGGCGGCCCCCGGAATGGATGCACTGGAAATTCTAGGCCATACCCACGTGGATATACTGATCACAGATATCGAAATGCCTGGACTTAGCGGGCTCGAACTGATCCGTCAGGTAAAAGAGGCCTTTCCCAGCGTCCATATCATCATCTTAAGCGGCTATAGCAATTTCGAATATGCGCGCACGGCACTCCGCTACGGTGTTGAAGATTACCTGCTAAAGCCAGTGGAGCAGGAGACGCTTTGCGGCCTTCTGCGCGGGCTATGTGCACGGATTGACGAAGAGCGCAGAATGGATGGTCGGGAAATTCTTTCCCTTGCCCTTAACAATTCTATTGATTCCGACATCCCCTATATGTTCAGTGAAGGTGGATTTCTTCTATTTCACATAACCCTTGGGAATCTGCCTCCGTCCATAGAGGGGGCGCCTATCTTCTGTGCAGAGGATACCGGTTTACTCTGGCAGAAAACCGATTTTGCCAGATGTTTTGAGAACGCCAGGGAAATCGAGCATCTCTGGCTGATCGATGAGCATCTGCCGACACAGAAATTCCTCATCCTGCATATGGACACAGCCCATTTTTCCGCATACTACTTTTGTATCCTGTTGAAAAAATATCTCACAGCCTGTTTCCATGATTTACCGTTTTTTGTCCTCTCCAGCCCGGATTTGATCCCTTATCAGGATCTCTGGAAAACCGGCCGCCATCTGCGCTCGCTTACCCAGCGGCTGGCACGGCCTTTTGTGCAGGAAGCCAAAATAGCGGAAAGTACAGAAGATATACAAAGCGGGCAGTCCGAAACCGTTCTCAGGGATATGCAGATCCTGTTTACACTCAACAACGAAACCGCCTTTCTGCAATACATCGGCCGTGTGCTTCCGGATATCCTGCAGTCCCCCTCCGCTGTATTTCATCCGTGTATCCGTCTGGTCTATCAAGCAATGCACAATAGTTTTCAAATCAGTACGCAGGAATGTACCATTGCAGAAGCAGAATTTTGCAGCCGGATACCCACTATGAAAACACCAGAGGAATGTATTTCCAGCCTCACAGAATCTCTCAAATCACTTTGGAAAAATGCCTCCTCTCATTACACTGGAAGCACGCTTTGCGCACGGATAGCGGAGTATATGGAAAAGAACTACAGTCAGCAGGTATCCATGACCGACCTGTCAGAGTGCTTCGGATATACAGCATCATATATCAACAGGCTTTTTAAAAAGGAGTATGGGACTTCTCCGATTCAGTATCAGACCGTTTTAAGAATGTCCCGCGCAAAAGAAATCCTGCTGAAAAACCCGGATATCAATATCAAATCCGTCGCCCAATCCGTAGGATACGAAGACTCGCGGTATTTCAGCCGGATCTTTAAAAACGAAACAGGAATGACACCTTCCGCATGGCTGGAAAGCCAGGCTGAGTAACAGATGAAGGGGTATGTAATTTTTACTTTGAGTTATGCTGGTGCCTCCAGTCGTAAATACGCCGGGAGGCACTTGTATTTTTTGGTAATATAGTTTTTAGAATTCTATAATATTTTTTCCACTTCTTTTATAGAATCGACATACTTTATGCACATTTACCCCTTATACTTGTATTTAGATAGTTGATAAACAACTATCTCCCCCTCATAAAGTATCGACGTCCGGGGAAGCCCAGGACGTCACACTTTACTCTCATTCCTTTAGATAACTATAAAAACAACGAAACCCCTGCAGCCGATACTGCAGGGGTTTTCGCTGTTCTTAATGTATTAGTTTTATGCTCCTATCCCTTTAAGCAAGGTACGCATAGCCAATCCTATCCGCCGCCCCCGTTTCGGGCTCCCAACTTGGGAACAAGTTCTTTACCGCCGACCGGATGAACCAGCCAAGCGGACTGTAAGCGGCAAGCCCTCCATCCGCGCCAAGGCGAAAACTCGTCGCTATATCCCGACTCATTTAAGAATTTCATAATATTTTTTCGATTTCTTTAATATTTATTACATACTTTGGACACATTTTTCTTTTATACTAAAGTCAGATAGTTGATAAACAACTATCTCCCCCTCATAAAGTAAAGACATCTTGGGGCAACCCAGGATGTCGCACTTTACTCTCATTCCTTTAGATAACTATAAAAACAACCAGAGGCCCGGACAGCCGATACTGTCCGGGCCTTCTGCTTTTCCTTTTCTCCGGCCCTGCCTATACCTGTCTCATCTTCACGTCGAAGGCCTCTTTACGGGCATTGTGTTCCTGGTTTTGATTCTCCGGTTTCTTCTTTTCCGTAACGCTGTTGAACTCATTTCTGTTCTTCTGCCCATTGATTTCTTCCTGTTTCTTCTTATCCATGTCGTCACCTCACAGTTAGTATGTTCACTAGACACAGTCATATACACACTTATTGCATTTGCCGTAAAAAAAGAGCCGGTAAGATTTCCGACTCTTCTGAAATGCACTTTAATTATATCTAATAAATGAAAAATTATATTTTACTTTCCAGCCACTCGTACAGATCTTCATACACCTGATCCCTGTCAGTCTCATTAAGCAGTTCATGCCTGTCTCCGGCATATAAGCGCAGTGTGACATCCTTTATTCCTGCTGCCTTGTACCTCTCATAAATCTTTCTGACGCCCTTGCCGAAATCTCCGACCGGATCTTCTGATCCTGCGGCTATCATCATGGGAAGCGTCTTTGGAATCATGTAGATACTTTCTTTCTTCTGCATCTTCAACATACCGCAGAACATGTGATAATAAGCATTTACGGTAAATACAAAGGAGCAGAGAGGGTCCGCCACATATGCATCCACCATCTTCGTATCGCTTGTTACCCAGTCTGCCCTGGTTCTCGGCGGCTTATAGCCCTTGTTGTATCCTCCGATCGCCAGATTGTCAATCAGTTTACTGCGGTAATGCCATCCCTTGAAAGCAGCTATAATACGACAGAGCCTCTTGGCAGACTTCAACGTGACCCGTTTCTTATCCGCGACCACTCCAATGATAATCACACCCGTCAGGCCGTTACCATACATTTGGATGTACTGGCGCACAAGGGTTGATCCCATACTGTGCCCCAGCAGGAAATACGGAACCCCGGGGTACTTCGCTGCAGTCTTCTGACGCAGCGTATGCATGTCCCCCAGCACGCAGGCATTGCCGTACTTCTCGTTGAAATAGCCATATTCTGTTTTTCCCTGTATGGACTTTCCATGGCCAAGATGATCATTGCCCACCACGTAATAGCCCTTGCTGCACAGGAAGTCCGCAAACTCATCATAACGGTTAATATACTCAACCATCCCATGGCTGAGCTGCAGAACTGCTTTTACTTCGCCTTCCGGCTTCCATTCAATTGTATGGATCTCTGTATTACCATCTTTTGATGGGAAGTAAAATTCATCTTTCATCTTATCCTCTACCTGTCCTCTAATTTTATGTAATCACGGTGAGGCGCGAGTGGTTTATACGCCGGTCGGATAATCTTATCCACGTTCTTAAGCTCTTCCAGTCTGTGCGCACTCCAGCCGACGATACGCGCTGCTGCAAAGATCGGAGTATACAGTGCAGCCGGAAGATCCAGCATACTGTAAACAAGTCCGCTGTAAAAGTCAACATTGGCATTAACACCCTTATACATCTTACGCTTCTCACTGATAATCTCAGGCGCCATATGTTCTACCTTCTCATAAAGAGCGTACTCTGCATCATAGCCCTTTTCAGTAGCCAACTGCTTAACAAACTTCTTGAAAATGTCTGCTCTTGGGTCAGAAATAGAGTAAATCGCATGACCCATTCCATAGATCAGACCCTTTTTGTCAAATGCTTTCTTGTCCAGAAGGTCGGTCAGGTACTGGCGGATCTGATCATCATCGTTCCAGTCTGTCAGATTCTGTTTCATATCATCAAACATCTGCGTAACCTTTACGTTCGCACCGCCATGCTTCGGACCTTTCAGAGAAGCCATCGCCGCAGCAATCGTAGAGTAAGTATCTGTTCCGGAAGATGTAACAACATGTGTTGTAAATGTTGAGTTATTACCACCGCCGTGATCCATATGAAGCACAAGGGCCATATCGAGTATCTTTGCCTCCAGCTCGGTGTACTTTCTGTCCTCACGCAGCATCATCAGAATGTTCTCCGCTGTTGAGAGTTCCGGATACGGTGCATAGATATAAAGATCTTCGCCTCTTCTGTAATTATATGCATGGTAACCGTAAACCATTAACATCGGGAACTGGCTGATCAGATTCAGGCACTGGCGGAGTACATTCGGTATGGATGTATCGTCCGCTTTCTTATCGTACGTATACAAGTTCAGTATGCACCGGGAAATCATGTTCATCATGTCCTTGCTTGGCGCCTTCATAATAACGTCCCTTACAAAATTCGGAGGAAGCATTCTTCTCTCCGCGATCATTGCCTGAAAATCATCCAGCTGCGCCTCTGTCGGCAGACTTCCAAATAACAGCAGGTAGGCAGTCTCTTCAAATCCAGAATGCTTTGCTTCCAAAAAGCCTCTTACAAGGTCTTTGATGTTGTAACCACGGTAATAGAGGTTGCCTGCACAAGGGACTTCCTTTCCGTCCACGATCTTAGTAGCGCAAACATCGGAGATATTCGTTAAGCCTGCCAGTACCCCTTTACCATTTACATCACGGAGGCCTCTTTTCACCTCGTACTGTGTGTAAAGTTCTTTCTCGATTGCATTGTTGTCCTCGCAAATCCGGGCTAACTCTTCAATCTTCGGGGTGTTTTCAAAAAAGATATTATCAATGTCTTTAGGTATTCTTGCCATAAAACCTCTCCCTTCCTCTTAAATATTCACTTGTCTGATCCCTCTATTATACTAAAAAAGTGGGTTTTATACAATGAAATGTCTATTAAATATTTATGAACTGCCTAAAAAGAGTGTTATACAGACCTACCTGTCCTGTTGGATTTTGGCCCTGTTGCCGGACGGGATCATATGGCAGCAGCCTTCCGGGGATCTATCTATATGCTTTTTCGTACCAAACAGATGAAGCCGCAGCTCAAAATGTGAGACCGGCACCGGCAGGCACTGCCCTGCCGGATGCCGGTCTCACCGTCATTTGCCTCCCTGATCCGCAGCATTCGAATTACTTTCCCTAATCAGCGAATTTGTAAGCGCCGCGAATTCTTCCAGGTTCAGCGCTTCTCCCCGCACTCCGGCCCCTTTTCCGAGGCTTTCTATCGCCGCTTCGATCTGTTCCTTTGTATAATCCAGCTCAGGAGAATTTTTCATGCCGTTTGCAAGCGTTTTTCTCCTCTGGTTAAACGATGCACGGATAATCCGAAACAGCAGCTTTTCATCATCCACCAGCACCGGCGGCTCCTCGTACCGCTCCAGCCGGATCACGGCGGAGCCTACCTTTGGTCTCGGCATAAAACAGTTCGGCGGTACATTTGCCACTATATAAGGCTTTGCATAATACTGCACTGCCAGCGACAGGGCGCCGTAGTCCTTTGTCCCCGGTCCTACCTGCATACGCTCGGCCACTTCCTTCTGCACCATGACTGTAATGCTCTTTACAGGCACATGCTTCTCAAATAACCCCATAATGATTGGTGTTGTAATGTAGTACGGAAGATTTGCAACCACCTTAATAGGGCGTCCCCCGTTCTCACGCTCTGCCAGCTCTGCAATATCCACCTTCAGTATATCCTCATTGAGCACGGTTACATTATCAAAACCATCGAGGGTGTCCTCCAGGATAGGGATCAGCGCCCTATCAATCTCCACCGCAATCACTTTTCCTGCCGCACACGCAAGATACTGCGTCATGGTTCCGATTCCCGGACCGATCTCCAGCACCATATCTTCCGGCGTGATCTCTGCCGAGCGGATAATCTTATCCAGCACATGAGTATCTATCAAAAAATTCTGTCCGAACTTCTTCTGAAAAGCAAAGTTATATTTTTGTAAAACAGCGATTGTATTCTGCGGGCTGCCTAGTGTCGGCTCCTTCATAAGCTCCTCCTCGTTCATGTTGTTGAACTTTTCTCTAAACAGTATAATATACTTTCCCATGCCCGGCAACGATTATCAAAAACTTTCTCTTCCTGCAGCATAAGCAGCGTAACCGTCCCGGGCTGCCTGAACCGTTACTGTTCATCCTCTCAGCATTCAACTGCATGCAGGAAAATATCATTGAACTTCTCCAGTTCATCATACATGATGCCGTGGCCGCTTTCTTTCAGTGTATACAGACTGCTGCCGCTGATGCACTCATGCTGAATTTCTGCAAGGTCATTGGACACTACCACATCTTTTTCGCCATGAATGACCACCGTAGGCACATGCACGTAACAGAGATCATCCCTGCCGTCCTCATCCCGCAGAGACAGCGCACATTCAATCGTGCCGATAGCTGAAGCCGACATCGCTATCTGCCGGAACCAGTCGATAATACATGCGCTGTGCGGGCTGGCAAACAACTGTTGGCTGAATTCCTCTGCATACTGTGCCCGGTCCGTCTCAATCTGACAGATGATCTCATCAACCGCTTCTCTTGTCAGCCCATAAGGAAATCCGGGACGCTGTGTCCAACATGGAGCCGCGGCAGCCAGCAGAAGCAGCTTCTTTACCCCATATCCGCGGAACAGGCGCATATATCTCAGGCTGATCGCCCCTCCCATGGAGAATCCCACTAAGGTAAATGACCACAACCGCAGCCTTTTCACCACCTTGTGAATATCTGCCGCCATCTGGTCATAACTATAGCCGCACCCTGGAACATCAGACATCCCAAAACCTCTCAGATCCAAAGCCACAACCCGGTATCCCATGCGAACCAGAATCGGAATCTGATACTCATAAATTTTATGGGACAGAGGCCAGCCATGAACCAAAAGTACAGTCTCTGTCCCGCCACAGTTATAATCATATACCGCTATCTTTACTCCATCCGTAGAATTAACATAAAACATAAAGTCACACATCTCCAGTTTATTTCTCTACACTATATGCAGAAAGATAAAAAACTGCTTACGGCTTCACGCCCGTTAAAATCTAACGATTCTTTCGGCGGCCGGACCAGGCGGCCGGCTAAGTTCTATGCCTTCTCAGGCATCTTCCTGAGTTCCATGTATGACAATACCATCTATAGTAAGTTGTAAAGCCTTCTGGCATTTTTTTCTGTCTGTTCTACCACCTCGTCATAAGATAACTGCTTCAGTACTGCGATCTGCTCTGCTACATAGACCAGGTTTAAAGAAGAGTTTCGTTTGCCCCTGTTCGGAACCGGCGCAAGATACGGACAATCCGTCTCAAGCAGCAGGTATTCCAGCGGAGTCTCCTCCACCACTTCCTTCAGTTTTCTGGAATTCTTAAACGTGACAACGCCCCCCACGCCAATATAGAACCCCATCTTCACGTATTCCCTTGCCATCTCAGCTGAATAAGAGAAACAGTGAATCACGCCCTCAAGTCCCAGGGCATGTTCCTTCATAATCTGAAGCGTATCCGCAGCCGCTTCCCGGCTATGGATAATGACCGGCATTTCCAGCTCCCGGGCCAGCTCCAGCTGGCGGATAAACCATTTCTTCTGAACCTCATGACTCTCATTGTCCCAGTAATAGTCCAGCCCAATCTCTCCTACCGCAACCATCTTTTCTTCCTGGAGAACCGCCCGGAGCCTCCTAAAATTTTCTTCATTCAGTTCCCCCACATCATCGGGGTGCACTCCTGCTGCCCCGTATATGAAAGGATATCTTGCAGTCAGTGCCCTGACATCCTCCCAGGATGCCACATCGGAACCTGCATTAACAATAGTCCCAACGCCGCCCTCCTGCATGGAACATAAAAGGGAATCCCTGTCCTCATCAAACTGTTCATCATCATAATGTGCATGTGTATCAAATATCATAAGTGACCTCCCTGGTATACAATATCATATAAAAACCGGACCCTGCATAAGAGGGTCCGGCCCCAATCGCTTCCACGATTATAGCACAATATCATCCACCTTTTCAAATGTATCCATCCGGAAAGATTCAACAGTATTGCCAGCCACTAGATAGAAAGTATCTTTGCTGAACATTCCGCGCCCTTCCGAATATCCGCTCAGTTCCCGTTCAAAAATACACTGGAACCCTTTTTCCTTGTCGTAGGAGAACAAGTAATACTTCTGGCTCTGTCCGTAAGCAGCAAATCCGATCAGATTCCTGTCCGTATTAATCAGAGCCGCTTTGTAGTTGTAAGAAACGTTTGTAGAGTAACAATCCTCCATCACATACTTTTCGATCTCCTTCACATCGGAGGGATCCGAGATATCAAACATGGACAGCTTCACGCCCTCCGTAGTGGTTCCTGTCTCATCCACATCCATCCCGATCCCGAGCAGCAGCCCCTCACCATATGGATGAAGATAATCCGAGAATCCGGGTATCTTCAGGGCCCCGATCACTTCCGGCTTCTCCGGATTGGACAAATCAACAGAAAACAGCGGATCCACCTGCTTGAATGTCACAAAATATCCCGTGCTGCCCATAAACCTCGCCGAATACACCTGCTCATCTTCTGCAAGCCCTTCAATTTTTCCCAGTTCATTCAAATTTTCGTCCAATACATAGAGTGAATTGCTGTCCTTCTTTGTGGATTTGGAAGAAAACGGGGACTCTCCAAACGTTACGATCGGAAACGGGCCTGCACTGCCTGTAGGGCTGACTGTAGTTACCAGCCGCAGTTTTCCCTCATACTCATCAATACTGAACGAATCGTTTAATGTGCCGTCGATCCGCGTCTGTCCCACTGCCTCCAAAGTACCGTCCTTATAAGCCACCTTACGGATACAGGTCTGTGTTACATCGGACTCCTCGGAATTATAATAGGATTCACAAACATAGATGCTGCTTCCGCTAACATACACAAGCCCGGAACTTCCGAATACCGCTTTGCTGTCCAGCTTCCTGCCGGGATCCTTCAGGGAAAAAGCAGAGATGACGGTATACTGGTATCCCCGCACATACTGCGGCAGCAGAATGCTTCCGCTGTCAATGGCCTTTCCCTGCACCTGGGGAATGTATAAATCAATATCGTTCCTTGCAGCCGAAACCTCGGCGTTAAAATTGCTGAACAGGTATACATAGTCTCCCGTCACACGTACCGTATAAAAGCTGCCGCTCTGTGTAATCTTTCCCACAGATTTGGGCTTCTCCGGGTTGCTGACGTCATAAGTCTCTGCCACAGTGTACTGCTTGTAGGTACCGTCATATCCCTCATTGCCGTCATTGTACTCGGTCTTCGTATACACAATAAGCAGTTTATCTCCCTTTATATAGATCTCAGAGATGTACTGGTCGTCCTCTAGCCTGATTGATCCCATCTCCTTCATCTCTTTATTCTCAATGTTGACAATCTGCACCTTCTGCCCATTCAAGATATAAAGTTTCTTACCGTCCGTTTTAACGATATCCCCTTCCTCAACGCCCTCTTCCCTGATATTTGTATCCGAATAGGACGCGCCGCTGTCGGCAGCCCCCGCCGCAGATGTATCGGCTTTGCTCTCGGCAGATTCCGTGCGTGCTAAATTAGACGCACTGCCGTCGGCGGCACTGTCCACACTATACTGCTTCTGGAGCTCCTCCTGGCTCTTTTTCTCCGCCTCGATATATTTATAAATCTCATCATAGTCCCTGGCGGAAGCTATAACCGTATCAGATGTGCCCGAGGCCTCCGTATCCGCCTTGGCTTCATTCGTTCCTCCCGCGTCAGCGGCAGAAGTACTCTCAGTATTTAACATATCTTTATGACCCCCAAGACCGCCAAAAACGGCAATCCCCACAACAATCACACAGCAGGCTGCTGCTGCAGCTGCACTATACGCTGCCTTCCACCGGAAAGGTTTCTTCCCGCCTTTTTCAGTCAGCATCTTTTCTATATTCTCCGGTTTTAGAGATTCGGGGATCTCCACATCATCTGCCATCTCCCGGATCTGCTCCTCCACAGCCTGTTTTTCCACCCGTTCTTCTATTTTGTGCTCATCGGTCCTCTGTTCTTCTGTTTTGTTTCCCCTCGGATTCTCTCTCCCATTCTTCCCGTTTAAATCTTTCCCATCCAAACTCATATCTACACCCCTTTCTACTGCAGCACACGGCGCATCTTATCCAGCGCCCGCGTCTTCTTCGAGCGGACTGTGGCCGGGTTCATCTCCATCATACCGCCGATCTCGTCGCTTTGATACCCGCCAAACACGGAAAATGCCACTATCATCCTCTCGTCTTCATTCAATATCAGGAATGCTTCACGCACATCATGAGCGCCTGCATAATCCCTCTCCGCCGCCGGCATCTCTGCCTCCAGCTCTTCTGTATGCCCCGTATCCCTTAACTTTTTCCTGCACCTGTTACTCAAAATCTTAAAAATCCAACTCCGGAAAGACGCTTCTTTCCTCAGGCTCCCAATATTCTCATAGGCAGATATCACAGCCTCGCTGACCGCATCCTCCGCATCCTGCGGATGTTTCAGCATATAAAGTGAAAATTTATACAGATCCACATAAATTCTCGCGTACAGTTCTGAGAATGCTTTCACATCACCTCTGCGGGCCTTCCTGATCAAGATCAGTTCCGAACAGCTCTCATAATCATACATCTGCACCCCTCCTCTCCTGCTCCGTATCACAGGAGCAGTTATAAACATTCATGAATGAGAACGAAATAGATATTATATTCCGTTCATACATATAAGAGTATCATAAACCATGGTTTGTTGCATTGGAAATGTTTTTTTTGCTGCGGGCGGGGATGAACAAGGGGGGCGCTTGTGAGCGGGA
>BAIF02000001.1 GCA_000509105.1 Clostridiales bacterium VE202-21
GGTTCCACATAGGATACCGATCATTCCGGCCACTATAATATAAAGAATATAGATAGCTGCTAACTTCCCGCTCTTATTGTCTTTCATTTTTCTCGTCCCTTT
This sequence comes from Clostridiales bacterium VE202-21, assembly GCA_000509105.1. Classification (GTDB taxonomy): domain Bacteria; phylum Bacillota; class Clostridia; order Lachnospirales; family Lachnospiraceae; genus Faecalicatena; species Faecalicatena contorta. The sequence continues at coordinate 103 of BAIF02000001.1, forward strand.
CTAAAGCCTATATGCAGTTATCTTTCAAATATAAGATTCCTCACCCTCTCCCATTTTATACTTTTTAGACGTCTATATTAATATGATCATATTCTAACATTTTCAATATGCAGTAAATAGTAAATTATGCTCACTTCATATCGAAGAAATTTGTTTAAAATTAGGACATCACGCCTTTTCGAGTGTGATATTCTTGTTAAAATGTAACAACGCTCGCAAAGTATAGCTTCTTATTATATAGTAAACATTATATAATACTCTGCTTACTTCGGTCACCTTGTTGGTAATTTTATTTTAGTACATTTTATCTGATAGATCAATTCAATTTATAATAAAAATCATTCCATAATAGAATGATTGTTACTGTTCAGACCGTGCCATGCACCCCGCTGCACGACATCGGAGCCGATGATGTGATGGTCTCAGGTAGGTGCCGTTACTGTGCAAGCCCACAGGGTGTGAACAGTAACGTATGATTTATAAGGAGTATTCCATACCACGCCCTATCTGATCCACAGGCAAAACAGCCCAATCCTCACTCACTGCTTAGGCAGGCATGTTTCATACTTCCAAGTTAAATATATGGCTTGATAGAAATAGGTCGGAGACTTTACTTTAAGTTCCGGCCTATTACATATTCTATAATAATCTATCCTGTATGAACCTGCCGGTTTATCTAAAAATAGGCACGGTTCAAGACCCTGCGCATATATAACGGCCCGTCCACATTTCATTGTGCATTTTGTTTAATAAACAGCAAGAGCTCTATTAATTATTATATATTTTTCCATGCATTCGGCGCAATTCTCATTTGTACATAGTATTATTCCATAATCGAATTGCATGCATAATGGCACTTTTATATAATACTTAATATATGAAGAACTTTCTACTGTCTGATTTTATTCTATTTGCTTAAGTATTATTTAGGAATATCACATCATATAATTTAGTATACACAGGAAACTTATCACGCATGAATCACGGAGGTACGGTCTATGACCCTTTCGCAGATAATGTATTTTTTAGCGGTTGTAAAATACAAAACCTTTACACAGGCAAGTGATGAACTGTACATATCTCAATCTTCTTTATCCAAACAAATTAAAGCACTAGAACTTGAACTTGGACATACTCTTTTTAACAGAGAAGCGAAAGAAAATACTTTAACTGCTGAAGGTGAGCGTTTTTTAGTCTATGCAAACAAGTTTTCCAAAGATTATGCCGCTATGATGTCCGACTTAAACCAAATGAATGGTGATTCCTACAAAAGCCCATTGGTTTTAGGTGTGCTGCCCATTATCAATGAGTATAATCTAAACGATGATATTGTTTTATTTCAAAAGTTAATTGCTTCTTCCAACAGCTATGTGAACCTGCTCGAAAGAGAGCAGGAAGAACTGGTAAATATGCTCCAGTTCAGACAGATCGATGCCGCTATCATCCGCATGGATTCACTGGATTTGTCCAAATATGAATATATTACATACATGGAGGAACCGTTGGTGATTATATATCCCGACCAGATGGAAGAACTGAATAAAGAATATGTCACGCTGGAGGAACTCGCCGATTATCCAATTATATGCTTTGACAAATCCTCCTCACTTCACAGAACCATTAAACATCTTTTCCACGAAAGAGGACTGTATCCAAAGTTCTCTTATATTTTTAAACATCATGAGCAGATTCTGTCCATGGTAAATGCAAATTTTGGCGTTGCTGTTATTCCCGGCAATTTAGTATCCACCTCAATGTTTCCCAATATCAGGGTTACACACTTTAAGAAGCCTGTCACATCAAAGATCTGTCTGGTGCGACCCAAAAATGTACCTATTACAGAGCCTTTGAATCTGCTCTTTCAGTATTTCGAGTCAACTTATCATGAGGCGAACAAAGAATAATGCCGTGGTTCTTATGATCACATTATAGCAGAGGATTTCTAGGATTTCCAACATTAAAATCTGCAAATTTGTATGAAATCCTGCACTTTCGGGAGATTTGTCTGGGAGTGTCGGGAAAACATACAGAATTAAAATATTTGATTGGAGCTTTTTCCCCATTTTTTATGATTCTCTATAACAGGGTGTGACCTGCATTACTTTCACACCCTTCCGCCTTTCTCTCCCGGTACTTAGCTAAAGATATCTATTCGCTTTCCTCCCCGAGCAGCCTCTGCAGTAGATCTCCGCACTTCTCAAGGACGATCTCGAGCTGCTCTGGCCTAAGCTTTTCCACATGGATTCCGCACGAACATACTACCGTACAATTTTGGGCCTTCGCCAACGCTTCCGAAAACAGCCGGGCGATGATATCATCTTTATGTCCTGCCCCAGTAAGTACTGAGGTAGTAACCCCGATGCCTTCACCTGTAAGGCTCGGCCTGGCAACCGTCATCACAACACTGCCTGCGTGCGGTGTGTCCCCGCCATATACAGCCAAAGTATAATCTTTGCCCATCCGTATGGCTTCACAAATAATAGAAAGGCCGTCAAATAATTCTTCTTTTAACACTCTTCTCCCGCCCCCATCCACGGCACGAATTTGTCATAGGTGATCCCGAACTGCATCAGCACTTTTCCAACAATATGGTTTATCTGATCCGCAATCGTCCCAGGCCGGTTATAAAATGTCAGCAGCGGCGGAACAATCACACACCCCATGTCTGCCGCCTTCTTTAGATTTCTGATATGGATCTTGCCCAATGGCATCTCTCTGGGAACAAGAACGACTTTGCGCCCCTCCTTCATACAGACATCAGCTGCGCGGAGAATCAGATTCTCCGCATATCCCGCCGCAATTCCGGCAAGCGTCTTCATACTGCACGGCATGATAATCATGCCGTCAGTCACAAAAGAGCCGCTGGATATACAGGCCGCCATATTATGCTCATCATGAATATGATCTGCTATTTTCACTAACTCTTCTATCGGAATGCTGCTCTCCAGTTCCCAGGTAATCCTTGCCGCCTCACTCAAAATTAAGTGCACTTCACAGTCTTCTATACTTTTCAACGCCTTTAACAGGTAGCAGCTCATCTCCACACCTGTGGCCCCGCATACTCCTACTGTTATTCTCATGCTGCCACCACTGCCTTTTTAAAGTCTTTACGGTCGCAAATCAATGAAACAAGCACGCCGAACACCAGCGCCCAGAATGCGCTTCCGATATTTAAAATGCTTACGCCGGACACACCAATGATCAGGGAAAAGAAGGCGCCGGTTTTGTACCGCCCGCTTTTAAAGCCATCCCGGAATGCACCGATCAGGACATTAATCATGGCAAGGCCTGCAACCGTATACACAAGGCTTAACGGAATCAGATTGATAAATGCCATGGCAAAAGAACTAAGTACGCCAAACACGATAAAGATTGCGCCATTGACAACCGACGCCGCATATCTGCCCTCCTTTGGACCGGATTCTTCCGAAGCACAGATTGCCGTCATGGGCCCTGCAATATTGGCATTATGTCCACCAAACAGACCTGTGCAGATTCCTCCGATACCACTTAAAATTGTCATACTGTTGGCTGGCACCTTATAGCCCTTTGCCTCCATAACGCCCATTGCCTGTGCCCCTTCCGCACCGATTACCAAAGCTGCAATCGGAACCGCACATGACAGGATCAGAGATGGCTCGAAGGAAGGTTTTACAATGTGGGGGGCAATATATGTGATTTCATTCATAGAGCCGCTGAATCCGCCAGTTACAACCACTGTAACAATACCGACAATCAATGCTGCCAGTACACCCGGAAACTTCTTAATAAAACATGGTACAATAAAAAATGCCAGCACTGCCAGACCGCATATTAACGTATCTGACTGTGTATATGTAACGATATTCACGCCAAACTTCAGCATACACCCTGCCACCATCGCCATTACGATTTCCATCGGCAATATTTTAATAATCTTCCCGACCAGGCCAGTCAGACCCAATATTAAAACGATGATACCAGCCAGAATGAACGCCCCTGCAGCCTGCGGGAACGTATATCCTGCAAGAGCCGTAGCCATCAATGTCGCCGCCGAAATTGCATAGGCGCCGCAGATCGGCATTTTATAATACAGCGACAAAAAACAGCCGATCAATCCGCCGAACACATAGATGCCAAACAGCCAGCTTGCCGTGTCCCTGGCAGAGAAGCCAACAGTAGTTGCTGCGCTGATAACAACCATTGCAGGTCCTGTACACCCGAAAATGGACGCAATCAGTCCGCTGCCAATTGTGCCCGCATTTAAACTTTTCGGCAAATCTTTAAGGCCCGCCCTTAGTCCAGGCCCTTCTTCTATAAATTTCATGATTACCCTCCTAAATAAGTATTGATTTCTTTCCTCTTTTTTCTGCGGAGTATACGGCAGGCTTTTATAACCTAAGCCTGCAATATTCCCCGCGGTCTCTTAAAATTTTTATCCCTTTATAATCTTAAAATCCATATTTTTTCCAGTTCTCAAGTACATGCTTCTGCAGTTCCTCTGGATATCCTCTGAAGGATGCTTCTACAGGCTGCTGCTCTTTCGGCCACTTGTGGAAAGGTGTCAGGCAGTTATAAATAACCCGGGTAGAAACGGATTTGCTCTTCTCATCCGCACTTAAATATGCAACAAGCGGGAAGATGTACTGATCCGGTATCACAATCCTTCTGTCCGGATGATGTCTGGTAGCTATTGCCCATACAAGCTGTTTCAGATCACTTGGATCAATGTCGTCATCCACAACCACGACCTTTGGCATATAGGACCCACCTTTTGATGCAAATACAGCCTTTCCGATCTCCAGAGCCAGCTGCTCATCGTCTTCTGTCTGTCGGTTTCTGTCTACGGAAACAACGAACCAGTGGGTTGCGGTCTCCATAGGAATGAAGCATTCCTTTATCGGGAATCCCTGTTTCTGCAGTACATTCTGAATGCTTGCCGCAATACTGATTCCCCAGTTGGTGTGATTTTCTTCAGTAGGAACGCCTGCCACACACAGCGGCATAATCGGATTATCCCGGTATGTCATAGCGGACGCCTTAAAGCACGGAACTGTCTTGCTGCGGCCTGACCATACATATCCGCCATACTCACCCATCGGGCCTTCCGGAACCATCTCATCCAGAGATGCAAAGCCTTCAATTATAATCTCAGAAGAAGCAGGTACAAGTAAATCATTTGTCTCACACTTGACCACATCAACAGCTTCACCATACCAGCCGCCGATCATTTCACCCTCATTCACTCCGGAAGGAAGCGGATATCCTGCGATCATAGCAATGGCAGGATCTACGCCCAGACAAAGTGCATATGGCATTTCCTTGCCAATCTTTTTCCACTCGGCATAAATCTTACCAAAATCCTGTGTCGGAATTACCACACCGGCAATGGTCTGCGGTCCGTCAAGCATTGCACGTGATATAGCCCAGTTAACCCATGAGCCATCTGGTGTCTGAGCAATGAAAATTCCATAAGTATTGATGTAACGCCCTCCGTCTCCATAATGAATGTGAGGCACCGGAAGCTTTGTCAGGTCAATCTCTTCGCCAAACAGCTTGTTTTGCTTACATGCGCCTGTTTCAACAAGACGCGGGGCAATGGGCTCTACATCCGGAAGGCGTGACCATTTTTCAACAAGTGCAGGGCCAGAAGTATCAGCAGGCAATCCAAGAGAAAGTGCCACACGTTTAAATGGATGTTCCTTATCAGGGCTCAACCCCACCGGCGCTCCCAGTACCTCAAATCCTGGTGTGCATTCCTTAATATTCTTAAAAAGAGGAGCCGGTGACGGCAGGTCATAGGCATGTCTGGTAATAGCGCTCATTTCCATATTCCAGTCCACTTCCTGCTCTACTGTAACAATTTCCCCACACTCCCTCAGCTTTTCCACATATTCCCGGAAACTTTTAATTGGCTGCATAAAATTTGTCCTCCTTTAAAATTGAATTTGTTTGTTGATTAAATAGTATCATCCACACAGACAAATGAACACTTTACATATTTTATCGTTTCATAACCAAAATCAATAGTTCATAAATTTTATGGAAGCATAACTAAAATTTATACCTTTTTTACTGCAGCGTATCTGCAGTTCTGCCCGCAAAGCGCCAGTCTATGAGGAATTGCTGGGAATCTCCTATTCTGACCGCTGCTGCCGGGCCGTCCCCTGAACACTGATCTGGGAACGTTCCCCATCTGCACCGCAATGATCACTCTGGAAAAAACAGTTCTGGTATGCTATCCTAAATTCGTAAGAAATAGCAGCAGTATACGATTCTAAGTTCTTAAGAAACACACACCATGTACGATATTTAATTCGCAGGGAACAAAATCACCAGATACAAAGGACGAGGGGGAAATAGAATGAACAGCAACCAATTGTACCATTTTAAGACGATTGCGGAATGCGGCAACATCACCAAAGCGGCTGAAGTGCTCTACATCACACAGCCAGCCTTAAGCACATCCTTAAGGAAGCTGGAGGAAGAGGTTGCAAGACCGCTGTTCATACGAGAGGGCCGGAATCTCAGATTAACAGAGAATGGCAAGGTTCTGCTAAACTATGCCCAGATCGTCACAGACGCCATTGAGCGTGCGGAGGAATACTTTAGTGTACACGAGGATTCCCAATCGGTGAACCTGTACCGCATAGGCGGTGTGGCGGGAAACCTGCTGACCGAAGAATGTTTTACCATGGAAGGTTTCCGTCTGAACTGTCTGCTTGTCTCCAACCAGGATCTCGTCAGAATTGCTTCGTCCGGTGTTGCAGATATTATAATCGCAGATGACAGGTACTTAAAAAATGCCGCACATAAGTATTCAGAAAAAGAACTGCTTTATCACCAGCACCTAATTCTTTCCGTATTGAAAGATGATCCGCTGGTAAGATTAAACGAGGTAAATGTAAAGGATCTGAACGGACTGTCGATGCTAGGACATGTGAATCCGCTGGGATTTGCAGCCTGGATAGATGAGATAAAGCGCGATAACCGCTGTGACTTTGTGAATGAAATTGCACTGGACAATATGACATATTTTGCAGAAAGGGATAAACTTCCCTGGCCTGTTTTTATAAGTTCTTTTGGAATCGGAACCGAAAGAGGCAAGGATTATTTTTCAAAAAGAAAGAGTATTAAAGTAACCGGCAGATATACAGAGCGGGATATTTTCATCTGGTATAACAAAAAAAGCCTGAAACGGCTGAAGCCGCTCATAGAAAAAATTAAGTCTAATGCTCAAAAAACGCTGGAACTGGATAACGCCTCAGGTTATTTATAGATTCAACCGGTAAATGGAATGCGGGGATAAGAGATGAGTATAAGAATCATGACTGCAAAAGAGGCTGTAAAGCTGGTGGAGTCTAATCGGACATTATGTACGGAAGGGTTTGTAGGCGCTGCCCTTGCGGAAGAGCTGCTTCTGGAACTGCAGAATCGTTACAGAGAAACGGGAAGCCCACGGGATCTGACTCTGATTTATGCCGCAGGTCAGGGAGACGGCGATGAGCGGGGGCTCAATCATCTAGGGGAAGAAGGGCTGCTCTCCAGAACCATCGGCGGTCACTGGAACCTGTCGGGCAGATTGCAGAAACTGGCTCTGGAAAATAAGATGGAGGCCTATAACCTGCCCCAGGGCGTCATATCCCAAATGTACAGGGATATTGCAGCGGGCAGGCCCACCATTTCCCATGTAGGTCTTGATACCTTTGTGGATCCAAGGCTGGACGGAGGAAAACTGAATACAGTCACCACAAAAGAAATGGTGAGCCTGATAGAAATTAACGGAAACGAATACTTAAACTATGACCAGCTTCCCCTGGACTACGCCTTTATCCGGGGAACCTTTGCAGATGAGCGCGGAAATATTTCTATGGAAAAAGAATGTACTAATCTGGGTGTTCTTGCAATTGCAGAAGCGGTGAAAAACTGCAGCGGAATGGTTATCGTCCAAGTGGAAAATGTAGTCAAAGCAGGGACACTGGATCCCCGTTATGTGAGAATTCCCGGCGCATTGGTCGATGTAGTGGTTCCGGTATCTGACAGGAAATACCATATGCAGACCTTTGGGACACAGTTTGATCCGGCTTTATCAGAAACTTCTGCGCTGTCCAGGAGATCCAAGCCGCTTAAAATGGACATCCGCAAACTGATCGGACGGCGGTGCGTCCTGGAGCTGACGGATGGAACCATTGTGAACCTGGGCATCGGCCTGTCGGAGATTGTAGCCGCGGTCGCTTATGAAGAAAGGATTGGAGAGACTGTGACTTTCACAATTGAGGGCGGGGTGACCGGCGGCATGGTCTTATCCGGCATGGACTTCGGCGCTGCGGCGGCCCCGGAATGTATAATGGATCAGGCCTCTATGTTTGATTTCTATGACGGCGGCGGGCTGGATGAAGCGTTTTTGGGGCTGGCCCAATGTGACAGACTGGGAAATATTAATGTCAGTAGATTTGGTTCCAGAATTGCGGGCTGCGGCGGCTTTATCGATATCAGCCAGAACGCGAAAAAAGTGGTGTTCTGCGGTACCTTTACAGCAAAAAATCTGGAGGTAAAGGCAGTAGACGGAAAGCTTGTTATAGTCAGGGAAGGCGAGATTAACAAATTTGTAAATGAACTAGTGCAGGTCACTTTCAGCAGTGGGCGGGCGCGCAGATCAGGGCAGGAGATTCTCTATATCACGGAGCGTGCCGTGTTTGAGATGACAGCAGACGGAATTATACTTACTGAAATCGCTCCCGGAATAGACTTACAAAAGGATGTGCTTGACCACATGGAATTCCAATGTGCCGTCAGCAAGGACTTAAAATGGATGGATGCGCGTATTTTCCGGGAAGGAAAAATGGGGCTTGCGCCCCATTAATCTCATTTAGGAAGTTCGATAATCTTATCCAGTTCCAGTCCATGGAACACTCCTTGAAATGTAAGATGTGTCAACAGCTCTGCAAGATAAGAGGGGCTGTACTTCATACCGTCTTCCAGCCATTTGCCTGTGATTCCGATATGGGCTGAAATAATGTACTGGATAAGGTATTCTTTAGGAATGGACAGACTATCGTCGCTGAACCTGCTCAGGATCTCAGTATAGGTAATCCGGGCGCTTTCCTCCATCTTCTGGCGGAAGGAAGAAAGACCGTTACTTCCAAGCATTACCCTAAAAAAGTCTGCGTTTTTTGCAATATATTCAAAGTGCTTTACATAGTATTTACAGCTTTTTTGGGAATTTAAGCCGGACTCCCTGGCATAGGAATCCGGCTTTGTTTCTTTCCGTAGCTGATAAAACATCTCCTCCACTATCGTGTCTAAAAAATCCTGTTTATCTTCAAATTGCGAATAAAATGTACTTCTGGCAACCTGTGCCTCTTCTACCAGGTCATGGACGGTAATCTCATCTATTGTTTTCTGGTTCATCAGATGAATTAGAGCCTCAACCAGATACTGGCGGCTGCGTCTTTTTCTGCGGTCTCCACACTCTTTCATTGATACCCCTCCTTGGCAGATGGATTTATATATATTATAAATCCAGTCAAGCCGTTTGTAAATGGGGCGCGTTTGTCACTGTTTACAGTCTCACCCGTAAACAGTGACGCGCGCTTAGGAAATTGAGGGTGCGTTCTTTACCGCACGGTGGGATTTTGCACCGGATGAGGCAGTGCCAAATCTGCCGGCGGCAAATCTGGTCAAGAAGGGTGTAATAACCGTAGTAAGTATCATAACCAGCGCAATCTGCGCGGTTGCCGTCTGCAGATAAGGCGCATGTTCGGGAACTGCCTGAGCGATCTGCGCAGGAGCACCGATTGCAAGCCCTGCTACGCAGCAGGTTGCTATAGAACCATACCCCGGACGGCGTAAAATCCACCGGTCTGTGAAAAATGACGGAATTACGCTTATGATGTAAAATATAAGAGTCAGAACCAGCCCCTGCAGGCCCGACCGGAATGCGGTTACAAGGTCTACAGATATTCCAAAGCAGAAGCCTAAAAATGGAAGCATAATCATGGATCCGGGCGCCATAAGTTTTCGGATATCTGCATCTAAATTCCCAAGCAGAATTCCCAGGAGAAACGGTACAAGAAGTGCTATGAGCGCCATATAATCAAAGGCTGCACCGCTGGCTGCTCCCAGAATCAGCAGGGGAATGGTGGGCATACAGGCCACATTCCAGAGTCCGAAGGCCGCATGATCAATTTCATCTCCATAAATTTTCGTGAGTGCAAGAAATACTCCGGGATTATTACTGGAAAGCACGGATACAAAGGCCATGGTTGATATGCCAAAAAATCCTTTAGCCCCAAAGTTGTGCATCAGCAGCATGCCCACGGCAAACGCAGCCGCCAGCTTTATAACCAGCAGAGTGCCATGGCGCTTTAAAACCGCTCCGACCTGCCGGACGGGAAGCTGGCTCCCTATGATAAAGAGCAGCAGCCCGGCAAGACACATGGTCCCGGCTGATGAGAAAAGCGCCGTGGTTGGCCCCCCGATTTCAACGATTCCCGGGGCCCATGTATGTATGACCGCTGCGATCAGCAGGGGACCGACCATGAGTCCCCCAGGAAACTTTTCCACCGTTTTTAAGATCTTCAAGATATCCCTCCTATCTTGAATTTTACACATCCACCCTGTGCCTCAGTTAGCCGGCTTTTTCTGCCGGATAACTGATTACAGGCGGACGGCACAACGATCAGATATCTAATTTAAGAAGTTCAGCGGCATTTGTCCTTCCAATCCGAATCCTGTCTGCATAGCTGAGCGGTACGTTGTCAAACCAGGTGGCAGCCTCATCAAGACTCTCATACGGAGTATCTGAGGAGAACATAACATGCGTGTTGTCGCATTCCATCAGGGTATCAATAAATGCTCGTGTGTGGAAATGGCCGCTTGTTGTCATATATACGTTCTTTTCCATGTATTCGGTTAACGGCTTTTTATGGGCGCCGCAGGCTTTCTGATTATTCAGGCGGTGCTGGAGACGCGGAAGCCCGAATGGAAGTCCCTCACCCAGATGTCCCAGAATCAGTTTTGCCGTCGGAAGCTCATCAAAGATACCGCTGCATAACAGGCGGATCGCGTGGAGGGCCGTCTCGGCGCCGAATCCCCATGCTGAGCCTAACAGTCCCTCATAGCCCTGGTATGCCCGCTGCTGGTTCGGTACCGGATCACGGGGATGCAGATAGAGCGGAACATCCAGTTCCACAAGTTTCTTCCAGAAAACAAAATTCTGTTTTTCATCCAGATATTCTACGTTATTCTTGTCATTCTTCATAGTATAGCCGTTAATCAGTGCCCCCACGAATCCCAGTTCTTTAACACAGAATTCCAGCTCTTTGCAGGCAGCTTCGGGATCCTGCATTGCTACTGCTGCAAAAGCGTTAAAACGTTTGGGATATTTCTGTATGTAATTTTCATAAATCCAGATATTCATCTCATGTGCGCGTTTTACCGCTTCTTTTGTATCCAGGACTTCCTGGATACCTGGCTGTGTCAGGGACATGATAAACATTTCAACTCCGTTACGGTCCATATCCGCAATACGGATATCTGCAGAGTGTAATCGTGCCTTAACGGCTTCGAAATAATCCTCTTTATTTCTGGCGGTCTCATTTTGCGGATCGCCTGTAGCTTCCCACTGAGGGGACTCGTAGTGTTCTTCCAGAGCAATCTTGCCATGCATGATTTCCTGCCCGTAAGGAGCAACATAGTCTTTTATATATTCTTTTCTGAATTCAAAACTCATATTAAATACCTCCTGAAAGTTTTTTGGGAAATCTTTTGCGCGCCAGATTTCTGTTGTTTATGGGTATATTATAGCAATGGATTTTTTGAATTGCCAGCCTCAGAAACCCCGTTTTTGTAGGGATTCCTCCATTTTCAGAAGGAATGTTCGGGAAGATTGTGATAACAAACATTTTTGATGAAATTGTCCGATGCCTGGGTGCTCTGCCGTATGTAATTAAAGCAAAAAAGGCCTTACACCACGTAGTTCATAAAAAACGCTGTAAGGCCCTGGAAATATTCCTGTCCAAAATTTACTTTTTCTCTTAATCGTCCCTGTATTCTTCCACAATTAACCTCTTCTAAGCCTTCTTCGGAAGGAAAATTCTCTGTTTAAAATCTTCCTCATATATTCTCACAGCCTCTTCTTCCGTCAGTTGAGGCAGCTGTTCGCAAAACTCATTTCCGCTGTTCTGCTCAATATACCTCAGCATTTCAAATATTGTATTCTGCATATCAGTACCTCCTCTCACATTCAGGTCCGGCTTTGCTCTGCTTCTATTATAATTTTACCGCACATAACGCGTAAAATATATTTCCTTAACGACTGTTTTATGGTAAAATATCGCCATAATGAAAGATGCACTCTTAAACCCGTCACTGTAAAGCGGCTGCCGGGATTAAACCATAAGGAGAAACCGGATGTTTCCTGAAGACTTAATGTTCGCTTCGAATAAACAAGAAAAGATATTTGAAATGAGGCCAGAATACCCTTTTATTATCAGACATGTCTATCCGCAGCGCGGAAAATCCATGATCGCTCCGTGGCACTGGCACGAGGAACTGGAGTTGATTTATGTCCAAAAGGGAGCCGTGACTTATCATACTCCGCAGGTGAGTCTGCGGATCGAAGAAAAAAACGGCCTTTTCACAAACAGCAACGTATTGCACCAGGTTCTTTCCTCTGAACCCGATTCAGAAATCTTTTATAAAGTATTTATGTTTCGCAAAAATTTTCTTGCAGAAGAAGGAAGTTATCTCGATAAAAAGTATGTTAGCCCTCTGCTCCAGGCGAATGCCGCATCTTCCCTTTTGTTGTCCCAGTCTGATCCTGCCCGGAAAAAGATTCTGGAACAGCTGCTCGAGCTATCCGAGTTGAATCAGATCAGGCCCTTTGGATATGATATGAAATCCAGAAATCTCATGTCCGACATCTGGCTGCACATAGCGGAGATTAGTAATATACCGCCCGATCCGGTTCCTGCATCCTCCTCACTCCGGGAAAACCGGCTGAAAAAAATGCTCCTGTATATACAGGAGCATTACATGCACGATCTTACATTAAAAGACATCGCTAATGCGGCGAACATTAGTGAGCGTGAGGCACTGCGCTGTTTTCAAGAAGGCCTCCATACATCCCCGTTTGTTTACTTGGGAGAATACAGAGTTCAAACAGCATGCGGCCTGCTGCGCAATACCTCAGACAATATAACAGATATTGCGCTCAGATGTGGCTTTGCTTCCAGCAGTTATTTTGGGAAAGTCTTCCGGAGACATATGGGCTGTACGCCTTATGAATACCGGAATCGTTAACCGCAGTGAGTTTTTAAAATACTGCATGCCAGGCAGACCTGCTGCTTATTGCTCTCTTCAATTTCATTTTACGGCGTGCTTCTTTTTATAATCGCACCCAAATGCATCCGCAATCTTCATTATTTGAACAATATCCTCTTTTTGGCATGTCCTGCTGCATGCCTGCCATGAGTCTGCTTCCAGAGACTCTTCTGCAATCTGCTGTAAATTTTCTTCCGTAAGTTCAATTGACATATCCTCAAAGCAGACTGGTATTCCAATCATAATGCAAAAGTTAAGAACTTCTTCCAGCGTTTTAGTGTCATAATGCTCGGCAGCCAACTGGCATATTACACCGAATCCTACACGTTCTCCATGCATCAGGTTTTCTCCCTCCGGAAGCACGGTGATGGCATTTCCTATCGCGTGGGCAATCGAACATCCTACATTCTCAAATCCCAGCCCGCTCATTAGAATATTACATTCGATGATATTTTCCAAGGCGGGAACGCACAAATGTCTTTCACATGCCAGTTTAGCCGCATATCCATCCTGAATCAGTGTTTCATAGCAGCATTTTGCAATGGCCCGGCCGCTTACTGTTGAAACAAACGGCTTTTTATCACACCATACATAATTTTCATGTCCGCTCTGTATATTTGACAAACCTTCAAAATAGGTTGACAGCGCATCGCCCATTCCCGCAGTCAGGAACCTTGCCGGAGCCTGTGCAATTATCCTGCTGTCTGCAAGCACCAGATCTGGATTCCTTTTATGAAGCATTATCTCATTCATTTTACCGTCTTCACTGTAAAGAATCGACATCGCACTGGTTGGCGCATCTGTGGATGCAATTGTCGGGCAGATCAGAAGCGCACAGTCCATCCGGGCCGCGGTCACCTTTGCAGCATCGATGGATTTACCGCCTCCGATTGCAATCACTGTATCAATTTCAGTTCCCACTGCCTGTTTCTGGAACTCTGCAATTTTGCGGTGTGTAATCTCTCCTTCATACGCCCCGCAGCTGAACGTACTTTTACTGTTCCGGTACAAAGCTTTCAGTTTTTCTTTCCACTCATCATAAAAAAATACATCAATAATATAAAAGTGTGCTTGTCCAAATTCACTCGCATAACTTTCAATCTCTTCTAAAAGGCCGGGCCCCTGTATGTAATGTCCTACGGACCCCCATGCCCGGTAATTTGTATTTCTTCTCATTCTTTTTTCATCCTGCCATTTCTACCGGCTGCGTCCTATTTCTCCATATTTGCTACCCGGATTCCTTTTCCAAATAACCCTTCCCAATCTTCTTTAAATGTATCAAGCGTCTTTTGTGTCATAGGATGAACCGCCATTGTGTCCAGCATTTCCAGAGTAACCGTAACATTATCTGCACCTGCCAAAGCTGCTTTTTCCAAATAAACTGCACTTTTTAGAGAGGCGGCCGACACCTTGCAGTCCATGCCTTCCAGCACGAAGGCATCTTTAATCTTTTTCACGACCCCGATTCCATCGCCTCCGGCATTATCAATACGGCTGACATATACTGCGACACAGTAAGCGCCCGCTTCTGCTGCCAGCATTGCCTGGTTAAAATCATAAATAGCAGTACAGGAACATAAGATCCCCTCTTCTTTTAACAATCGGATCGCCTTATACCCCTGTGGGCATGCCGGTATCTTTATGAACGTATTTCCCTTGATTTCTTCCCGGATTCTATGCGCATCCTCTATCATTTCCTCAGCCGTATCCCCCATAGCTTCCAGATAAAAGGGATATTCCTCTCCGATGACTTCGCGTATCATTCTGGCATTTTCCAGAAATGTTCTCCCCGTCCCTTTCAGGCAGCGGACAGCAATACTCGGGTTCATACTGAAGCACCGGACCGGGTATAAATCCACCACCTTTTTCACCATTTCCAAATCACCCGTATCTAAACAATATTCCATGTCTTGTCTCCCTTCACTATTATGTTATCCTAAGATTTTTAGAGCGCCTAATATAACTGCCAATATCATAATCCCAATCACCTGGACTAAAACATTCACATGTTTTCTATTCAGCTTGTATAAGCCAAGTGTGACGGCAAGCGGGAGCAAACTCGGGAAAATACTGTCCAAGGTCTCCTGCAGCGAAAAATTTGTATCGCTGATATTAAATGCAATGGGTGTTGTCACCGCCACTGTGGAAGCTACCATAGCCCCAATCACCATCAACCCTACAATGGACATTGACAGGGTCAGCTTATTCATTAAATCGGATTCTGACAATTTGCTGATAATCTTATTTCCAAGCCCATACCCAAACTTTATCCCAAAATAACGCAATGCAATTGTCGGAATATTATAGATAAGCAGGAACAAAATCGGTCCCAGAATACTCCCGCTCATACATAGCCCCGCCGCAATTCCCGTTGCAATAATACGCAGAGTCCCGGCGATCAGGGAGTCTCCGATACCTGCCAGCGGTCCCATCAGAGAAACTTTCATCGCACTGATGGAAGAGGTATCAAAATTTTCATTATTCGCATTCTCTTCTTCCATCGCCGCAGTGATCCCAAAGATAAAAGGCTGCATTGTGGTCTGGCAATTATAAAATTCCATATGCCTCTCATATGCCGCAATCCTGTCTTCTTCCTTGTCATACAATTTATTGATTACCGGAATCATGGCATATTCAAAGGCCATGTGCTGCTGCCTCTCATAATGCCATGCATGAGAAGTGGTAAATGTTCGAAAGAACCCCTTTTTCAGTTCTTTTTTCGTCAATGTTTTCCTAGAATTCGTTGTCATCATCTATACCTCCTTGTACTGCTGATTTCTGAGCCGGCATAAAATCTTTTGCAATCAATAAAATACCTACTATTACAACTGAAAAGCATACAATACCTACCGTAGACACACCAAGATATGCGCTTAACAAAAATCCGAACAGGAAGAATACCGCAACCTTTCTGGACATGATCATGCTGATCAGCTGTGCAAAACCAAGTGCAGGGAGAATTCCTGCTGCAATTGTAATTCCAGATGTCAGCCAGCCCGGAATTGCAGATACTACTGCCTGTACAGCATCCCCTCCAAACAAAAATGCAACAAACGCAATCACTGCAAATGTAAGGTCAAAGAGGAAACCATTTGACAGGAAAATTGCTTCTATTTTCTTATACTTTCCCTCTTCTGCAAACCGGTCTGCCGCCCTTGCCATAATCGGTGTAATGACTCCGTAAAACAGATTGACAACAAATGCGGATAAAATTGCTGCCGGCATGGCAATCGTAATCGCAGTCTCCATTCCATTCCCTGTTGTAATTGCAAAAGCAGTCCCCAGAACAGAACCAACGATCATATCCGGAGGAATGGAAGCCCCAATGGCATACATTCCCATAAACACCAGTTCCAGCTGGAAGCCGATCATGACTCCGGTTTTGACATCTCCCAAGATTATTCCAACCAGCGCCCCCAGTACCAGAGGCCTGCCAAGCATTGCGGTTCCCACAAAATAATCCGCTTTTCCAATAAATACTACAAGACCAACCAAAAGTGCCTGTAACATTTGTCTTTCCCTCCTTTATTAGCTCAACATTTCTTTTGTAACCATTTTCTTTTTATCTTCCGGCACCTGCCGGATTTCAAGCTCAACCGAATCATCCAGCATTTCTCTCAGCAGCGTGCATTCTTCGTTTGTTACATAAAAGGCAACATCTAATTTTTTCGAATCTTCTTTGATTTTACTACCGCCTAAATTGACTGATTTCACGACCTCACATTGTTTTGCCAGGCTGTGTGCATCCCGCACGCTTTCTACAACAACCAGCAGTTTATATTTATCTGTTACTCCACTGTTAATTGCTTTAATAGAATCTTCCACACTTTTAATTACAAGCTTTATTCCTGACGGCTTCGCAAGCCGCATTGTTGCCATCCGCATTTCATCCTTAGCGGCTGCGTCTGACACAATTAATATGGCATCTGCGTCCAGCGAACGGCACCAGACATAGGCTACCTGTCCATGCAGCAGACGATGGTCCACCCTGCATAATTTAATCATTTGCATAACCTCCCATTCCTTCTGTACACTCTTCAAACTTTTTCAGTGTCTGATCATCCCATTTTTCCGGCTCTCTAAAACTCCTGGAATCCACATATTCCATAGAAAAGCCTCCCTTATATTTATTTTTATCAAAGCTCTCCAGAACCGCCCTCATATCTCTTTGCCCCAGTCCCCATGGCATATGTCCGGTCGGGTTACCATCTGTAAAATGACAATGAATGATATCCTTTCCAAACAGATCAAACCACTCCTGCACAGATTCTCCCACATCTCCTAATGCGCCAAGATCAATTGTCAGCTTCAAATTGTTTCGATGTACCGCTTCCTTCAGTATCTGAATCTTCTCCTTTGTATTGGCAATTTCCGAAGACTTATTCCAGATACTTTCCAGCACCAGTTCTATCCCCTGATCCCCAGCGTAATCACATAGCCGCCGCAGCATTTTTGCAGACCTGTCCCTTGCTGTTTCTGCCTTTTCGTCATGATAATTCCACCCAGGCGTCACCAGCACTTTTTTGCAGCCGATTTCACCGGCCAGACTGATGACCCTTTTAAAATACATTTCCGTATTGCGAATCAAAAGCTCTGATCTTGCTGCGATATTGTTTGGTTTTGGATTATTCTGTTCCGGGCAGAGACAGGCAATTTTTACGCCGTACTTTTCCATCAGTTTTTTCAGTTTATCAGAACTCTCACTCCAAAAACTGTTTATGTAAAAATGTTGGGGGCACAGCCATAATTCTGCATTCACAAACTGCATTTTTTGGCATTTTTCAAAAAAGTACTCCAAATCATAATACCGGTAATGAATATTCATGGCGTATAGTTGTTCCCTGTATATCACCCTTTTAAAATTCCTCCTTTTCTTTAGACATATCCTCCACCATTGGATTACAGAAACAAGTCATTTCCTTTCCTCCTTCCACGGCCTCTTCTATTTTACTTTGGATATCATCCGTTTCTTTGATCATCGTCAGCTGTACAATCATTGGCAGGTTCATACCGGATACAAGCCAAAAATTTTGTTTCCGCATACGGGCAAGAAATTCATTATTAACGCTCCCCCCAAAAATATCTGTCGCTACGATGATTTCATCCGTATCAGCAAATCTGCCGAATAATTCATCTATCTGACTCTCTAAAGTTACTTTGTCTTCTAAATATGCACAGATTGTATATATCTCTGCCGTTTTACCGGCAATAAACTGTGCACTGTTTTTCATTCCCTCAGCAAGTCTGCCATGGGAAGCCAGCACCAATCTAAGCATGTGAGCTCCTTTCTTTTATATTCAACATCTCTGCGGACAGGAACTTCATGAATCCGGCCTTTTCCTGCCTTATAGAGTTGTTATCAAAAATTATTTTCGTTTTCTTCCACTTCCACATCATTTTTGATATATTCAAACAAATAGGCAATTTCACTGTCCGGCAATTTCACATTATACTGTTCCAGAAGTGTCCGAAAACTTTCATTTACAATCCGGATGAACTCTTGTTGTTCTCCTTTGAATCTTTCAATTTCTTTGTATTTTTCTATCGGTGTCTTTGTCACAAGCCGTTCAATCAAAAAACAGATATGCATATTGATCCCTACAACTGTCTTGCTTAGAAACTTTCGTTTCAGCATGTGTTGCAGCAGCATGGTAGCATCGCTGACATAATCCAGTAATTTCTGGGCATTTAAGATTGTCAGATTTTCCATTACGGATTGCAGCGAAAAGTTTTTCAGAAGCGCCTGGTCAAACTTTTCAATTTCCTCCTGATTCAAATAATATGAAAGTACATGATCCACGATATGGATTTTTTTAAAGTTAATGATCTCCTCCAAAGAAACGGAATTGACCTCTTCGATTTTTAAGCTTAGAGTTTTTACAAGCAGTACTACTTCGTATTTTTCGAAAAGCAAATCACTACTTCCATTTTGTTCCAATTTGTCAAAATCATATGCTATCATTTCCAAAGGAATAGACTTCGGCAGGCTTCCGCGAAACATTCGAGTTAACTTTTCCGCAATATTTTTTCCTACTTCGCTTGTAAAAACAATCGCCTTCTCCTTTTTTTCTCTGGAAATGATATTAAAGTGGCATTGATTTTCCCGGCAGGCTCTCTCCAAAATATCCTGCATATTATCCCCTGCCAGGATCATATTTCCGATATTCAGAGCCAGAATCGTAGACACATTATTAATGACTCCTAAATTAACCGTTCTGTCTATCATCTCGCCCAGCCCTTCCAGGGAACCGGTATCTACCATAAGGATAATATTTTTAAAATATTTATTTTCATTAATAAATACTGATAATTTCTGAATGACTTCATCAATGGAGCTCTCCATCGGCATATCAATTGCCTCAAAAAGCTGCGCCTGGAGAGTTGTGTTTACCACATCGGCGATGGAACTTGCTGTGGTATACCCGTGACAGAGCACAATCCCTGTCGTATCCATGAGTTTTAATTTATTATTGTACGAGTGGATATTAATCATAATAAATACCCGGTTCATCGGAGAAAGTACAAGATTAATATTTGATAAAATCTGCTTTTCAAGCAAATCAGCCAAATAATGAAGATCCGGCATATTTTCTACCAGAAATTGATACATCTTCTGAATTCTTTCCTGGTTCTCCCTCTCCCAGATCTTGAGCTTTGAATTATGATTCTGCTGGGCAATCAGCATTCTGGCAATCACATACGAACAATTGGCCGGAAAATTGATATGATATGTTCCTCTGATATTTGCAATCATACCTGCCACAATATTTTCCAGCGGATGCAGCCGGGTATCCAGAAAGGACTCCTGAAAAATCAGAATATCGTAATAATGTTTCAGTGTCCTTTTGCTTCGCTCTAAAAATTCTGAAAAAGAACCCTCCACTTCTATTGTCTCTTTATAATTGTCCGCAAGATTCTGCCACATTTCCAAAATCTTGTCCCCCGAAGAGTCAGCCTGAATCATATCCAGCCGGACCATAGCGGAATCTTTCTCATCCGGGCTTAATATTTCCAGCATACCGGCAGGAAGATGATACTGATAGATGCTCAGTTCCTGAGGTGAATTGCACTGTGCATATGCATTTGCCGAGATCATTTTGATACATTTTTTAAGTTCCGTAATATTATTTTCAAACCGGTAGTTGACAAGCTTGTAAATTAGCTTTTCAGAAATATAAATCATACGGTTCAGGCGGTCCTGCTCTTCCCTGAATGCACGGACTATAAATTCTTTCCTCTCGTCCTCATTCCTTTCTATCCATGAGGGCACTTCACAAACCACGGGGATATTCACCAGAAGGCCGGGCGACATCCGTCTGCCCGATTTGATATCCATACTTAAAATCATCCGGACACCAACCATCTTTGCACTCTTTTTTTCTCCGTCTCTGTTCTTCCCCCCTGTCGTAATATAATCCGCCAGCCTTTCCTGAACCCGCTCGTCCAGCTCTGGGATGTTTTCCAAATACAGAATCCCTCCGTCCAGCTTCTCCAGCAGTCCTGCTTTAAGTCCGCCTTCAGGATCTTCGCTCCCAAAAAGTAATTCTTCATAATGAAGTGCATCTTCCCCTGAACTGAATTTGATTCTTTGAAAGTTTTGAGGATTTTTTAAAATCTTATGTTTTACGCAGTACTCCTGGATTAACTTCATCAGAAATGTTTTTCCGCTCCCCATTTCCCCTTTCAGAAGAATCGGAAGCCCGCCCGGATACAGCAGCGCAGACTTTATTTGTGCAATACAGTAACTTAGGCTCCCCTCGCTGCCAATTGCCTTGTCAAAATCACTTTCCTTTGATACAAATTTTTCAATTTCTTTTGTCAGTTCTAAAATACTTAGATATTCATTTTTTTCAATCTGCATGTGATACTTGTGTTCCAATACCAGACGGTTGAGATAATACACTGGTCTGGAATTCACTTTGATAACCGTTCCTTCCTTTACCATTTCATTCAAATATAAGGAAACCAGAGACCGCGACATATGCAGTTGATTACAGATATCTACCGTTGTATAGGATGATACATATTTCATATCAAATTTCTTTGTCTGTTTCTCAAGATATTCATAAACTTGTTCTTTTGAGCTTACATGTACCATATTTGTCACCTCCTTTACTTTCCTTATGGCACAATCATACTTCAAAACATTTACCATTTCTTTTCTTTTAAAAAATTATAACACTAAATACGAAACATTTTCTGTTTTCGACACTTCTCGGGATAAAAAAAATTAGTGTGAAAAGATTCTTAACACTAGAGTGTAACTGTAAAGGGTGTTGCTATGCACACCCCTGGGCTGTGAATCGTAATAGCAGTAATACCGTCTGGACATTTTAAATGGAGTAAGGTATGATTTAACAAAGAAAAGCCGCACGGCTGATATACGGGCGGCAGCGCATAATAAGGCGGGAAAGAAGGCTCAATATATGGAAGAGTTTACACATTTTGACACCCAAGCAATGCCATTATGGTAAATGTCAGCCAAAAGCAGGATACTGAACGTGAAGCAGCTGCAAGCGGGATGATATGGATGTCCAGGGAATGCTACGAACTTGTAAAAACCGGAGATATTAAAAAGGGAGATGTCCTAGGGGTAGCCCGGATTGCTGGCATTATGGGCGCTAAAAGAACCTCCGAACTGATTCCTCTGTGCCATATGTTAAATCTGACAAGTGCAGAGCTTCAGTTTGCATATCACGACCAGTGCTGTGCAATAGAAGCCATATGCACTGTGAAGACGGTCGGTAAGACCGGCGTGGAGATGGAGGCGCTGACCGGAGTAAACGTCGCACTGCTCACCATTTATGACATGTGTAAGGCAGTTGATAAGGGCATGGAACTAGGCGAGATACGTTTACTGAGGAAATCAGGAGGAAAAAGCGGGCTTTGGGAAGCGGACAGAGGAGAACACTGACATGGCTGTTGAAATGACGTTTAAAAAGAAACTGGGAAGTTTCACACTGGACATGCACCTGAAAAGCACCAGCCGCCGCATCGGTATCCTGGGAGCCTCTGGGTGCGGAAAAAGCATGACCCTGAAAAGTATTGCGGGAATTGTCACGCCAGATGAAGGCAGGATCATGATAGATCAAAAAGAAGTATTTAATTCTGGAAAGAAAGTAAACTGGAAACCGCAGAAGAGGAATGTAGGATATCTGTTTCAGAATTATGCCCTGTTTCCGAATATGACCGTAGAGGCTAATATTGCTGCCGGTTTAAGAGGATCCAAGGACGAACGGGCTAAAAGAGTTGAGGAGATGCTCGGAAAGTTCCAGTTGAGCGGTCTGGGAGAGCGGCTGCCGGGCGAATTGTCCGGCGGCCAGCAGCAGAGAGCCGCTCTGGCAAGAATCATGGCATATGAGCCGGATATGATCCTGCTGGATGAGCCATTTTCCGCGCTGGATGTATTTTTAAAAGACAGGCTGCAGCAGGAAATGATCGAAATACTAGCCGATTATGAGGGTACAGTTATTTTGGTGTCCCACAGTAGGGATGAGATCTACCGGTTCAGCGAAGAACTTTTGATTATGGACGACGGGCAGGTCATCTGCTGCGGGAAGACAAAAGAAATATTTACAAATCCGCAGTGGAAAGAAGCAGCCAGGCTTACGGGATGTAAAAACATCACGCAGGTCACCCATCTGGGAACAAATGCCCTTATGGCGCCTGACTGGGGAGTGGCGCTGAAGTTACATCGGGGTATTCCCGCGGATATCCGGTATATTGGAGTACGTGCTCATGATTTTGTTCCGCGGTGGGGCGCTGCTGCCAAAAACTGTATTCCCGTAAAGGTAAACAGCATGGCGGAACTGCAGTTTGAACGAAAATATTTTCTGAAAGGAGCCGAAGATGGTGCCGAGGAAATATGCTGGTTTGTACAGAGGAATGATTGGAATATGCTGGACGAAAAGGGAATTCCTGATTATCTGCAGGTTCCGGAAGACAAGATATTGCTGCTAAAATAAGAATGGCTGCCGTTTGTTTTATAAAGGCTAACGGCAGCCGTAATTCTGTTTTAAAATTATATCGAGAACTTTATGTATAAAATCGAGGAAATATCATAAAATATATTGACAGCTCCCATGGAATATGGTATTTTATAAAAGTTGTTGGGAACAATAACATTTCATGGGGGATTAGCTCAGTTGGGAGAGCGCCTGCCTTGCAAGCAGGAGGTCACGAGTTCGAATCTCGTATTCTCCACTATCGCTCAGTGCAAAGGCACTGGGAGACAATTAGATAATAATCCTCGATAGCTCAGTGGTAGAGCATTCGGCTGTTAACCGAAGGGTCGTTGGTTCAAGCCCAACTCGGGGAGTTAAAAAAAACCTGTAAATGCAAGCATTTACAGGTTTTTTTATTCAAAGGAACCTTTCCATAAAGCAAAACAGATCATATGTTTGTAAGAGCGAACGTATGGGTGTAAACAAAAAAATTCGGAATCATATCGCTTATAGGGCAATATTAGGTTCCAAGTTAGGAAACCACAATGGAGCTCTTTGTTATCGGAACTACTTACACTCTGCAGAGTAAAGAAGTTTTTCCGTTTGCTTGATCTGTGTAAGCACATATTGGAGCAAAGCCGACATTCCATCTGAAAACAGGTCAGTATTTTTTTCATCCAAAGCACGATTCATCACCTCAATAGTGCCCGATATTTCGCCGCTTCCCTCTTTCCTCCATTGATCCAGTAGAAAGGGGTATGAAAGGAGCAGAAATCCCGAAAGTTTGCCGAATGTCTCAAAAAAAGAAGATAATGGATAAAGAACCATCAAGTAGTCCATTAGCAGTATAGCTACATCCAGAACACAGCAGTTTTTCTTATCCGACAAGATCTTCTTCATTTCTTGAATATGCTCGTTAGTAAGTTTTGAGAATTCCCTGTCAACCACATTTTTGAATACAACCAAAAGAATTTCGGCGCTTTCTCGTGCCATTACAATGTTCTTTTGTATGGTGGGCCGCTGCAGCTTTTCATAATTGGGAGGACTAAATACAATTCGATTTCCAACGCCGTTCATGGAGTAAATCAGCCCCATATCCCGCAACAAACTCACCGTGCGCCTTACTGTACTTACGGAAACAGAAAGCTCCAACGCCAAATTTTCATAGGATGGAAGCATTTTTCCCTCCCAATACTGCCCGCTGATAATGCCATAAATCATCTTTGCAGCCAACGTGTGGCAGTGCTGAGGCCTGTCACGGTATGTCTGCCAATGAAAGGAAATCTGCTTCGGCTTAGGAGTTGTTTTAGCCGCCTCCGTAATAAATGCCAGCAGCGTGGTCTGCGTAAGAGCCTGAAATCCGGCGAACGCTTGAAATAAGCCGGCTCGGTCTAGAGCCTCACAGCTCGATACGGTCATATTGTAGTATTCCTGATATTCCAAGCTGCTCTCTTCACTGAAGGATGCCATACAAGGAAACTGGAAGAAAGAAACCACATCTGAAAACAAAGTATTAATCAGCTGGTTATCGACAGCGCGCAGCATGATTTCGCAGCAAAACATAGAAATGGATACGATGTTAGAGCCTTTTTCCCTGCAAACGCGCAATATTTGCATCAGATCATTGTCAGTGAGCTTTTGACAACCAGCATAAAAAAATGGTGTTAAAAGGAGCACTGCTATATGGTAAACTACATTAATCTCATCTTTGCGGGCGAGGTAATAATTTTGAGTGTACTGGAGCGCTTCACTTGGCGTGGTCTTATAGATAACTTCTGTATGCCTTCCCGGTGAGACAAAAATCAGGTTGTCCTGCTGCAGCTTTTTTAATGCGTTCCGTACTGTTTGCGGTGCTACCTGAAATGTGTTGCCGATTTGTTCAATGGTTGGCAGTAAGTCTCCTTGATGGAGTTGCCCAAATAGAATGTGACATTTGTAATAGTCATAAATCAAATTATATTTTTCTCGCTCCACAATCAGAGTACCTCCATGCAGTCATAAAATCATGCCGTTTTTTTATAATTATATTTCTATTATACTCTATTTGGCGCTGACAGTCTATTACTTTAAAAACACACAGTTGCATCCGGCTCAATCCCATATTTTAATCAGCTTTCTTCCTATTTTTGCTATCGTAGGGCCGAAGGGATAGGGAAAAAGGCAATATAATGTTGATTTATGGCAAAAAAAATTGGTATAATCAGATCATATATACACACATGAACAAGGAGCGGAATCTTGACTTTCGGATATCGTCCCGCCTGAAGAAAGAGGGATAGTATGGACAGAAACATACTTTTAATTGTAGATGATGTAGAGCTTAACCGGATGCTCCTTCGGAATGTCTTTGAGGAAGAATATAATATTCTGGAAGCTGAGAATGGTGAACAGGCGCTTTTCCTGATAAAGCAATATCAGGATTCTATTGCAGCGATTTTGTTGGATATCGTCATGCCGGTAAAAGACGGCTATGAAGTATTGGAGAACATGAAGCAAGCACAGCTGACGGACAAACTTCCTGTGATCGTGGTCACCAGCCGGGATTCTTCGGATGATGAAGTGCTGGCCTTTGATCTGGGTGCCGTCGATATTGTATCCAAGCCCTTTGAGCCCCATGTGGTCAGCCGCCGGGTACATAACGCCGTGGAACTGAGCCAGAACCGGGAGCATCTGGAACAAACTGTGGAGGAACAGGCGGCCAGTCTGCAAAGATCCACCAATTTATTGGTGGATGCACTTTCCTCCGTGATTGAGCATAGAAGCGTGGAATCGGGGCAGCATGTCCTCCGCATTCGGACATTTACCAAGGTGCTGCTGGAGAACGTCATGCAGAGCTATCCAGAGTATGGCCTGAATGAACAGGAAATTGCCATGATCTCCAGTGCTGCGGCGCTCCATGACGTGGGGAAGATCGCCATCCCGGATATCATCTTAAATAAACCGGGGAAACTCACCGAAGGAGAATTTGAAATTATGAAGATCCATGCGGAAAAGGGCGGAGAGATCCTGTCAGTTCTCAATCCCATCCACGATAAAAAATATTTGCAGTATGCTTATAATATCTGTATGTACCACCACGAACGGTGGGATGGCAAGGGATATCCGGAAGGACTCAAAGGGGAAAACATCCCCATCTGCGCCCAGGCGGTCGGTGTGGCGGACGTCTATGATGCGCTGACTACACAGCGGGTGTATAAGGGTGCATATACGCCGGAGACAGCGTTCAGTATGATTTTAAATGGTGAGTGCGGGCAGTTTTCCCCCAAATTGCTGGAGTCATTTAAAAATGTTTTTCCAACTTTCATGAAACTGACTTATCAGTATGCGGATGGTATTTCTCTTAAAGCTACATTTGCGAAAGAGGATCTGGCCGAAAAGAAAACTGTTGTAAATCCCACCACGTTGGAACTTGGACAGTTGAAATATTTCGCTATGCTGCGGTATGAAGGCGCCACTGTGATTGAAGCGGATGTGGACACAGGTGTTTACCATATCACCTATAAGCAGAATAGTGACTTTGATATGCTTAGCACGGACGGGTCGTTTTTTGATGTCTATAATGAGTTCATCCTGCACTGCACCCATCCGGACGATCAGGTCGGGTTTGATGCTAAAACCTATTTTTATGACTTTATTGCCAGCGGCAGCCTGGCAAAGACGCGCCGTTACCGCATTCTCCGCGGTGCGTCGGGAAATTTTGTGTGGTATAAAGCAACGGCTCTGCGCCTCACGGCGGACAACCCGGCAATCCACAAAATCCTGATCATCTGGAAAATAGCGCCAACGGAGCTGTGCGATACACCGGAGCGGAATATCGCCCGGCTGCCTAACGAGGCCAATGCGCTGATAGCCGCGATGCAGTGCGCCTACGATCAATATGGCACGATTTTAAATATCAACGACGGCTTCATGGCCTTGCTGGGTTACAGCCGGGCAGAGCTGACATCTCATATCCAAAATCATTATATAGAGCTGGTCTGCGCGGAGGACCGGGCAACCTTGCTGAAAAATGTCCACAGACAACTCTGCAGAAAAAATGTCTTTGAAACGGAGTACCGCGTTCAGACCAAAGACGGCCGCATTCTTTGGGTTTTGGACAAAAGCCAGCTTTTGGCAAAGCCGGATGGTACAGAGTATATCAATACGATCCTGACCGATATTACCAAGACCAAACAAGAACAGGAAGAGCTGCGGCTGAGCATGGAGCGGCATCGGATCATCATGGAGCAGTCCAACGACATTATTTTTGAATGGGATATTCGAAAAAACAAGGTTCTTTACTCTGCGAACTGGGAAAAAAAATATGGGTATACGCCTATTTCAGAAGAAATCGATCTGCGCATTGCCAACTCATCCCATATTCATCCGAAGGATATTCCTGCCTTTTTGAGCTTGATGCACAGTGTCTCCTCCGGCGCACCCTATGGGGAGGCAGAGCTGCGCATTGCGAATGCAGACGGACAATATATTTGGAACCGGCTGCGCGCCACCACCCAGTTTGACCAAAGCGGGAAACCAGTCAAAGCCGTAGGCGTGATTTTGGACATCGGCACGGAAAAACAGCGCGTTCAGGACCTGATCGACAAATCCGAACGCGATCCCCTCACTCATCTGTTTAACCGGGAAGCTACCGAGCGCAGGATACAGCATATTTTTGAGAAAGCGGAGTCGGACTGCAAATCCGCCATGATGATTATTGATCTGGATAATTTTAAAATGGTGAACGACACCTTTGGGCACCTGTTCGGTAACGTGGTGCTGGCAGAAGTTGCTGCGCAGATGCGGCTGATATTCCGTCCGGGCGATATCCTTTCCCGCATCGGCGGTGATGAGTTTCTGGTCTACATGAATGATATTTCCAGCAAAAATGGGCCCTGCAATCGGGCGGAGCAGTTAATTGAGGGGATTCGGGGCGTTTTGCGGGAAAAGCTGGGCAGTTTTGTCTTGTCCTGCAGCATAGGACTTGCTTACTTCCCAGAGGACGCCCGTGAATTTCAGAATCTGTTCCACTGCTGTGACCAAGCCCTGTATCACGCAAAAGCCCAGGGGAAAAATCGGTATGCGCTCTATGATAAGGCTATCATGGAGCAGTGGGGGGATTTCCCCGGGCAGCCGCTGATGATCGCAACGACCCGTATTGAATCTAATGAAACCTACGAACAGGACACTGTGGAGACGATTCAGCAGGTTTTTCGGGTATTGTACGGGGAGACGGATATGGGACAGGCAATACAAAGCGTTCTCTCACTGCTGGGGCAGAAGTATCAGGTGAATCGTGCCTATCTGGTAGAAAGCGTGGAAAAAGGCAGACATAATAAGGCGGTCTATGAGTGGTGCGCAGAAGGGACGGTTCCGCTGAAAGAGAAATTTCCGCATTTGCCGTATTACGATATTCAGGCCACCAATCATTTGCTTGATGCCAGCGGAATCTTCAACTGTCCCGATGTTGATATGCTGCCGGAGAGAGAACTTAAGCTGCTTCGTACCCGCAGCGCCGAGGCTGTGCTTGGCTGTGCGTTTTTTGACGGCACGGAGTTTACGGGCTTCATTGGATTTGACAGTGCGGGGAAAAGGCGGTGGACTCAGGGACAGATCAGCGTTTTGAGCTTTTTATCAGAATGGCTGTCCGCTTTCCTCATCAAGAAGCGTGCGCAGGATAGTCTGGCAGATTTTAATCAAAATCTTTGTTCTTTGCTGGATGCACAAAGCTCCTGGATTTATGTGGTGGATCCGGATACCTATACGCTCAAGTACATCAATGCACAGGCACAGCGTTTGCTTCCTGGCGCAAAAGTCGGTATGTGCTGCTATGAGACCCTTTTTGGGCGCAGCACGCCCTGTGGGCGGTGTCCGATGAAGGAAAAGCTGGCCTGTCCGGAGGGAGCGGAACAGATGGAGCTTTATAATTCTATGCTGAAGATTTGGAATTTGGCGGAGGCATTCAATATAAAGTGGGACGGTGCGGACGCCTGTATGATCACCTGTCAGGACATCACCAGATATAAGGCGTAGGGAGAATCGCATATGTGACAAAGCCGGTCGGAGGAATGTGATCTGGCCGCGAATTTTGAAGGAAGAGGTAACTAAATCATGGATGCAAAAAAATTTCTTGCGGCCTGTGGCGGGGATTATGAATGCACGATGCGGGGCTTGATGGGGAATAAAATGTTGTTTTGCCGTCTGCTTCCGAAGGTGTTTCAAAATATAAATTTTCAAAAATGGAAACGGGGGGAACAACAAAGTGAGTGAACGCACTAAATTTGAGGAAGCAGCCTTGGCTGCCGAATTAGGTATGTATCGGGAAATTGCTGATGAAGCGGCCGACACTCTATGCGTAGTGGAGCAGAAGAGCCATAAGATCCTCTATTTCCATGAGGCCAAAAAGTTAGTTTCCAATACGGACAGCTGTGTTGGGAAAAAATGCTATGAGGTCTTTCACGGACGGGTAACGCCTTGCCCCTTCTGCACTCTCCGGGATGGAGTACATGGAGAGGACAGACAGGTGGAATCCCCCTGGGGCAAGAGGATCTATCGCATCCATAGCCGGGCGACGATATGGAATGGAGAACCAGCATTCATCCAGCTCCTCCGTGATGTGACCGAGGAGGAAGCGGAACGGCAAAGGAAAAAACGGCTGGAAGAATATTTTCAAACGCTGGTGGACAGTCTGCCCGGCGGTGTGAGTGTGGTGCGTCGGCAGAAGGACTGGAGCATCACACCGGAATATTTATCGACCGGCTTTGCGGATATGACGCATACTTCGTTAGATCAAGCTTGGGCAACATACAGGCAGGATGCCCTGGGCGGCGTCCATCCGGACGATGTAGAGCGGATCAAAGCGGAACTGGAAGAGGCCTTTACCAACATAGATCGCCACTATGAACTCACCTACCGCCTGCTGGACGGAACAGGCGGATATATTTGGGTGCGAAACACCCTGACAATGCTGCCTGACGAGGATGGCGGCCTGCGGCAGTACTGCTATCTTCGGGATATTACAAAAGAACGCGAAGAACAGGAGCGAACCAGGGCGCAATATAAAAAGCTGATCCTGCGGCATTATCAGGAGCCGGGAGATAATACGCTGGTGCTTGGGCACTGCAACATTACACAAAATAAAATTTTGGAGGTCAATGATTTTACCAGCTCAGGCTCCATTAAATCGCTTGGCACGGATCGGGAGTCGTTTTTTAATGCCATTTCACAGATGATCGTGGATACCGGGGATCGGAAGACCTTTTTGGACAGGTATCTCTCCGCTCCGATGCTGGAGGCCTACCGCCGAAAAGAACTGGAGCAGATTTTTACCTGCCTGACCCAATTTCCAGGCGAACTGGTGGGATGCTATGCGCAGTATAAGGTGAATCTGGTGGAAGATCCTGACAGCGGAGATCTCACCGGAATCCTGTCCGTAACCGATATCACGGAGCAAGTGGTAACCAATTTGGTGCTGCGGCGCTTATCCGATACTGGCTACGACCACATTCTTGTATTGGACATATTCAGCAATCGCTGTACAGTGTTTTCCGGCACTTTACGTACAGATTGTATGCCGCCGCAAAACGGCGACTATATACAAATGATGGAGTATCTGCTGGAGAATTGTATCTTGCCAAAGGATCGGGACACGTATCGAAAGCACCTGGATACCGTGCCTATGATGGAACGTCTGAAGAAAAACGGCGCGTACAGCTTTGATTATTCCATGGTGGATGGGGATGGGAACATTAGCACCAAGCGCATGACCGTATTTGCAATTGACCTGCGGCTTGGCAAGGTGGGGCTTTCCCAGATGGATATAACAGAAACAGTCAGGGAACAGCAGAGCCTTTTGAATATGCTGGCCTATACGTTTGAAATAGCTTCTTTTATTGATATCAATACGAAGCGGATGGTCATGCACACGCGCGAGACGGTGCTGGAAGATCTCTCCCCCTTGTCCATTGAGGACTGTGATTATCACATTCAAGCTGGTCTGGCCCCCTACAATACAGCTGGACAGAATATGGACGAGGTTCGGCAGCGGTTTCTATTGGAAACCATACTGGAGCAATTGAAGGAGCATCCTTTAGGCTATGATTTTGTATATGCCTATCAGGGAGAAGATAATCTTCAGTACAAAAAGATCAATATTCTATGGGGCGACCGGAATCATCGAACCGTGTGTATCGTGCGTGCAGACGTCACGGAAATGCTGGCAGAGGAACGAAAAAACAAGAGGGAACTGGAGGATGCGCTTTCTCTGGCCAAGCAGGCCAGCCAGGCCAAGACTGATTTTTTCTCCACTATGAGTCATGATATCCGTACCCCAATGAATGCCATCATGGGTATGACTGAGTTGGCGCTCGGCCATCCGGAGGATCCAGATTATGTAAAAGAATGTCTTGGGAAGATCTCTCTTTCTTCCAAACACCTGCTGAACCTGATCAACGATGTTCTGGATATGAGCAAGATCGAACACCGGGATATGGAGCTAAATCGGGAATGTCTCTCTTTGAACGAACTGGTGGAACAGGTTTGCACGATGGTCAGGCCCCAGGCGCTTGAAAAGCATCAGCAGTTCCATGTGAAGATCGGAACCATCTCACATGAATACTTTTATGGGGACGGCTTGCGGATCAATCAGATACTGATCAATATTCTGGGTAATGCGGTGAAGTTTACGCCGGAAGGCGGTCAGGTGGATTTCCTGGTGGATGAACTCCCTGCCGTGAACCGTGTGCATTACCAGTTTGTCATTAGGGATACAGGCATAGGAATGTCGCCGGAGTTTCTTACCCATGTTTTTGAGCCTTTCGCCAGAGGTATGCGCGTAAGCCGCGTCCAGAGTACTGGCCTGGGGCTAAGCATTACCAAAGGTTTGGTGGAACAGATGGGTGGAACGATTTCCGCAGGAAGTCAGGAGAGCAAGGGTTCTCTATTTCAAATTGATTTGGAATTTGAAGCGGGAACTGCAGCCCCGCCAAGCACAAACGAAAAAGAGCATCCGATTATCTCTAAAAAAGCCACAGATATTCTGACAGGAAGCCACTTCCTAATCGCGGAGGACAATGAAATCAACGCGGAGATTCTGCAGAGCCTGCTGGAAATGCATGGTGCCAGATCGCAATTAGAAACGGATGGTGAAAAAGTAGTAAAGGCGTTTTCGTCGAACCCACCGGGGACTTATGACGCCGTTTTGATGGATATCCAGATGCCGGTGATAAATGGATATGAGGCGACACGTGCCATCCGGGCGCTTCCGCGGGAAGATGCCGGCACGATCCCCATTATCGCCATGACGGCCAACGCCTTTGCCGAAGATGTACAGACCGCGCTGGAAGCGGGGATGACCGCCCATGTGGCTAAGCCTATTGATCTGGATGTGCTGCAAACGACTCTAAAAAACGCGCTGTCACAAAAGCTGAGGCTTGAGGAGCGCCAACAGAGGTGACTATATGATAAAACATCAAATACATGGAGGTATCCGCTGCCTTGCCGCGGCATTTCTATCGACACTTTTGGCTGTATCTTTCTTCTCCCCCTGCGCGGCCGCAGCGGAGTCAGAGGAGACTGTCCTGCGGGTGGCCTTCCCCGACGCGGAGGGTTACACTTCTCTTTCAAAGGATGGTTCGCCCATCGGTGTGGTAGTGGATTATCTTAACGAGATTTCCAAATACACCGGCTGGAAATACGAATATGTCTCCACGGGCAATGCAGTGGGAGACTTCCAGGATGGAAAATTTGATCTGATGGGCGGAACCTTTTACAACGAAAGTCTGGAAGAAATATTTGGCTACCCGGATTATAACTGCGGCTACACGCAGGCAAAACTGATGGCCAGGAAGGATGACGCTCCATCCGCAGCTATGACACAGGGACGCTGAATGGAAAGACCATCGGCGTGTATGACCGATCTACCGAAAATATCCAGCGTCTCAAGGAATGGCTGACCATTCAAGCTCTGGACTGCGAGATTCGCTATTATGGCCGTGATGCGCTTGAAAATGGAAATCTATACAATCGATTAGAGAATGGGGAAGCGGATCTGTTGCTGGGCTATGGAACAGATATACCGGACACTCTATACACAGCAGCATCCTTCGGCGGTCAGGCCCATTACATTGTCACCCAGCCAAATAACCAGGCGATATTGGATCAGCTCAATATGGCGCTGGAGCAGATCTATGCCGCAGACCCGGAATTCGCAGAAAAAGAACAATCGAAGAACTTCGCGGACAACCTGACGGGATATGCGGTTTTAACAGAACAAGAATTGTCGTACATCGCAGAAAAAGGCACTGTTACTGTAGCGGTTCCAAATGATTGGCACCCTATGTACTGCGTGGACATCGATGATTATCATGAGGGGTTTGTGCCGGATGTATTGGAGAAAGTGACAGAATATTCGGGTCTGCAATTCACATATCTTACCTGCGACTCCTATATGGATGCAATAACTATGGTACAAGAGGGAACAGCCGATATACTGGGCTTTTTTATGGGCACTGAGGAGAGCGCATCTGATCATGATTTAGCCAGAACGACTGCCTATGCCGGCCTTTCTCCGATTTTGGTCCGAAATAAAAATGTCACCTATCCTTCGGAAGGCAGAGTATGCGGCGTGATGACCGGCCGGAGCAAATCGAAGTCTGTTGTCGCGGACAAGGTAGTGTATTACCACAGCGCCGAAGAAGGATTGAGCGACGTCAACCGGGGGAAGATTGATTTCTTCTATGGAATAGCTGCACATACGGAAAACATCATACGAACAAAAAACTTGACCAATGTAGTCCAGGTGAGCCTTCCAAACAGCAACACAGAAGTTAGTTTTGCGGTTTCAAAGCCGGTGGGCACACCGCTGTTCTCCATTTTGAATAAGGCTGTCAACAATATGACAGAATCAGAGAAAGAAGCCATCAGCAGTTCGAACATGGTTTCCATTGGGGATACGCATATTACACTGTCCAGCATCATCGCCTCCAATCCCCAGTTAGCAATTACCGTAGTCGCTCTGTTTTTGCTGTTGATTCTGCTCTCGGTGAGCCTTTATTTTCACTTTCGGCTGCGGGCTGCCAAGATGCGGTTGGGATGGGAGAAAGCGGAGGCGGACAGCCGGGCCAAAACCGATTTTCTTTCCCGCATGAGCCATGAGATCCGCACACCTATGAACGCCATTGTAGGATTGGCAGATTTGACCGAACAGCTTCCGGGTCTGCCGGAAAAGGCACAGCTCAACCTGGGAAAAGTCAAAGCCTCCTCACATTACCTTCTGAGTCTTATCAACGATATTTTAGATATGAGCCGTATCGAAAGCGGAAAAATGACACTCAACTGTTCGCCCTTCTCCATGGATGAACTGCTCGACAATATTGAAAGTATGCTTGCCACGGATGCCGAACGCCGTGGTTTAGAGTTTCATATAGAGAGCAACGTGCATGCGGAAACTTATCTGGGCGACAGTGTCCGTTTGAGGCAGGTGCTTTTGAATCTGCTGTCCAATGCTTTCAAGTTTACATATGAGGACGGCAGCGTTACGCTTCGTGTAGATGGCGCACCCGCCGGCCAGACTGATCAGGCGCTTACCGTTCAGGTGATAGATACCGGCGTGGGAATCGCACCCGAAAGCCAGGAGCGTGTGTTCCAGAGCTTTGAGCAGGTAGGAACCAGCTCCACCAAGAGTATGGGAACCGGTTTGGGACTTCCCATCAGCCGAAGCATCGTGCGGCTCATGGGCGGTGATTTGCTTTTGCGCAGCGAGCTGGGCCGGGGCAGTACCTTTTATTTTACGATTACCCTTCCTTTTGGGGAGCATAGTCAGCAGCCTGAGTTATGCCCAAAAACGGATTTGACTCTGCACGGTATCCGGATTCTTTTTGCGGAGGACAATGATCTGAATGCAGAGATCGCCATGGAACTCTTGGGAGCCCAGGGAGCCGATATACAGCGGGTGGAAAACGGAAAACTGGCGGTGAAACGTTTTGAAGCAAGCACTCCCGGAGAATTTCAGGCAATTCTCATGGACATCCAGATGCCTGAGATGAACGGGCTGAATGCAACAAAAGCCATCCGAAACCTGAACCGGCCTGACGCCCAGACGATACCGATCATTGCAATGACTGCCAACTCTTTTCAGGAAGATGTAGATGCGGCTCTGACGGCAGGTATGTCTGGCTTTGTATCAAAACCGGTAGATATCAATGTCCTGTTCAGTGAACTGCACAGAACCATTCGAGCGGCGGAAAACACATAACTTTGGTATACAGTTTTATCCCATCCTGGATATGAACAGATCTATCAAAGGGGTTGGGGCGAGGAAGCGTTTGGCGGAAAGAATGGTACAATAGCATCCACATAGATTCGATTACAAAAGCCGTAAAGCGCATTTAAGTTATGGATGTTAAATCCTTTCTCATTAGGCAACGTCTTGGAATAGTTGTCAGGCTCGTGGGGATTCTGGGCTGAATCAAATTTACATCCCTCCGCAGCTAGCCGGCGATCCCCCCCATACCGTCTGATATGGGGGGGAGATTACCCAATTCTGCCATTTTGTTTGATCAGGATGATTAGAATATGGTCTGGAGGACTTATAATACTGCAAAAAAACTGATCCCACCTTCATTCATCGAGTATTCCCATCATCGGTATAATTCCGTTAAAAGTCAGATTGACCATTTTTTGGGTCATAAATTCGGCACTATACTTGAAATTACTTTTTATATAAAACTTAAGCAGCCCATAGTGTGCTCCGATTATGTAATTAGTCAGAACATCCAACGGAATAATATCCTCAAATTTATAGGTAATGGGGCGTAACATCGTAGTATACCAGTCAATTCCCTGCTGCAGAATCAAGGCGTCGAATTCTAAAGAACCATTAGGACCTAATAGTAAAGAAAAAAGTTCACCATGATCCCTGACATGGCAAAACCAGTTATAGTAGCACTCGTATGCCTCGCCCTTTTTCATAAGCTTATTTGGATTTTTAAAAGAATCTGATACCGCTTTTGTTAACCCTTCAGCGGTTTCTCTCATCGTCTGTTCCAAAAAAATATTAATATCTTCATAGTGGCTGTAAAATGTAGAGCGATTAATCTGGGCTTTTGCACATATATCCGTAATTGTTATACAGTGAATACTCTTCTCTTTCAACAACTCGATCAAAGCATTTTGAATTAGTGATTTGGTTTTTATTTTCCGTAAATCTGCCATTGTAATCTCCCTTCCACCTCATTCGGCTGTTCTTTTGTTTTCTTCCTCTTTACTTTACTGGTCTATATAATTATAACATAATATGTCTCCTATTATAATAATCAATTTCTCAGACTTTGTAGGTTTTCTTGGGGTTACTCACCACAAAAAAAAAGGGGTGACGGTTAAACAACAAAACTTATTTTTTTAATGGTCGAAATCTGTGTTTTTAACTGTTAATATTAAGAAAAAGCAAAGGCCGATGCAATAGATGTTAACCATGTTTAGTTATTGAAAGGAGAGAAATATACAGTGATAGATATTTATGGAATTTTCAAGAAGATACCAGGTGGATCATTGCTTTTCCCGATGTTTACTGTGGCATTAATTAATACCATTTTTCCGGACTTACTGACCTCTTTTGGGGGAATGACAACCGCAATGTATAAAACAGGTACATTGACCGTTGCGGGAATCATCTTGTTTGCAACCGGTGCAGGTATTAATGTTAAGACATTAGGAACAGTTCTCAAAAGATGCGGTGCTCTTACGATAGCCAAATTTGCAATCGCTTTCGGTTTTGGCACTCTCTTCGTAAAAATGTTTGGTGTTGACGGTATCTGGGGAATTAGCGCAGTTGCATTTGTTACGGTTATCTGCAGTACAAACCCCGGAGTATTCATGGGATTAGCAGCAGACTATGGCGAGCCTGCGGATTTAGGAAACTTCGCAGTAATGAATCTGGCTTCCATGCCTTGTTTCCCTATCATGATATTAGCAACCGCAACGGGCGGAGCTTTCGATATCATGAGTGTTATCACCATATTAGTTCCTTTCTTTTTAGGAATGCTGCTTGGAAATATCGACCCGAATTTTGCTAAAATGATGAAGCCTGCCACCCCAATTCTGATTCCATTTATGGGAGCCTGCTTCGGCTCGTCAATCAACCTTATCAGCGCTTTAAAAGCAGGTTTATCAGGTGTTCTCTTAGCCGTTGTATTTCTGATTATCAACGTTGTAATTATGCTTTTTGTAGACAAAATTATCAACCGGCGTCCTGGTTACTGTGGTACAGCCTGGTGCAGCGTAGCCGGTATCGCAATGACAGTACCCGCAATGCTTGCTGCCGACCCGACTTATGAGGCATACATCGGCACAGCAGGTTCACAGATTGCATTGGCCATTGTTATTACGGGCCTTGTAAGTCCATTTATTACAAAATGGGTTGTGGGGATGTGGGGATCGCCAAAGGTTCCATCTAATAAAGAGAAAGCAGTTGTTATTAAGTCAGCAGCTAATTAAACTTAATGCAGTATTAATATCAGTTTAAAAAAATAATATATAAAAAAGGAGAATGATTTATGAAGATTATCGCAGCAGAAGAACATTTTGTTATGCCGCCAAAGCCTGGTGCACCTGCACCGAAAGGATTACCGCCGCTGGAACAGGGCACTATGCTCGGAGCTCCCTGGTTAACCAATCCAGCGTGTGCAATGGATCTTGATGATGTTCGTATTGGTATTATGGATCAGGATGGCGTGACAATGCAGGTACTTTCCACTCCATTCGGCCAGGTTTGGCCAGCTGAAGTAGCTGTGCAGAACTGTAAGGAAGCGAATGATTTTCTGGCAGCAGCTATAAAACGCCACCCAGATCGTTTTGCAGGCTTTGCAGCAATTCCAACGGCAGTTCCGGAGGCGTGCGCTCCTGAGCTGGAACGTGCAGTGAAAGAATTAGGATTTGTCGGCTGCCTGATCGGTAACCGTGTGAATGGAACGAAATTCCTTGATGATCCTGAGTTTGAAGATCTTCTCGCAGCCTGTGAGAAACTTGATGTACCGATTTACCTCCATCCAGGAGCTCCGCCGGCAGAGATCACAGCGCTGTGCTATTCCGGATTTAATGACGAAATGGTCTCCGCATACTCCCGCTATGGTATGGGATGGCATACAGATGTAGGCCTTCATATGCTGCATATGGTTATGTCAGGTGTATTTGACCGTCACCCGGATCTTCAGATGATCCTTGGTCACTGGGGAGAATTACTGCCCTATTACGTTGATCGTTTTGATACCGCTATGCCGAAAGAATTTGCAGGACTTAAGCATAACCCAAGCTATTATCTGCGCAATAACATGTATGTTACATCCAGTGGTATTCAGTCACCGGAATGCTTTGAATTCTGTGTGAAGGTCCTTGGTGCTGACCGCATTATATACTCTGCAGATTATCCATTTGCTTCTGTTGAAGGAGCTGATAAGCTCTTCAATTGTCCGAGTATCAGCAAAGAGGACCGGGAAAAATTTGCGCATGGCAATGCAGAGCGTCTGTTCAAGCTCTAAAAGCCCTTAATGTAATCGCATTTTCGATGATAGTAAGAAGACTGACTGTAAGACAAATTCCTAAAAACCTCCGGGCTATTTCAGTTCGGGGTTTTTATATGCCCTTTTCATATAAGATTTCCTATATCCCAGCCCTTAT
This sequence comes from Clostridiales bacterium VE202-21, assembly GCA_000509105.1. Lineage (GTDB taxonomy): Bacteria > Bacillota > Clostridia > Lachnospirales > Lachnospiraceae > Faecalicatena > Faecalicatena contorta. The sequence continues at coordinate 39,003 of BAIF02000001.1, forward strand.
ATATCCCATCTCCTATTATCTGTTTTTCCATACATCCCAGCTTTATCTATTAGAAGTTTCCATATTATATTTTACATAGATATGTTTTAGTTTCTATGTGTTTATCCAAATTTCTTTTCTTTTTTATTGTAATCATGCTATACTGGATTTAATGGAGGAATAGATACGTTAAGATAAATAATTGTTTGGATTATACCCCTAAACGAATACAATGAATTCACTAATCAGGAGGATGGATATGAATTACCAGATACGTGAAATAGCTGAAGCAGAATACCCTTTATTAGATACTTTTTTGTACGAAGCAATCTTTATTCCCGAAGGAACAGAAGCGCCGCCAAAATCCGTTACAGCATCGCCTGACCTCCAGGTTTATGTCTCCGGTTTCGGTACACAGGAGGCTGATAAATGCCTGGTTGCAGAAGCCGGCGGTAAAATCGTGGGGGCAGTCTGGGTACGGATTATGAACGACTATGGGCATATAGATGATGTAACTCCGTCATTGGCCGTCTCTGTTTATAAAGAGTACCGGGGTATTGGAATCGGAACCGCTCTGATGAAAAGCATGTGTTCTCTGCTAAAGGAAAATAATTACAGACAGGTTTCCCTGTCTGTTCAGAAGGCCAATTATGCCGCAAAAATGTATCTTGATCTAGGTTTTCAGGTTGTACATGAGAATCTGGAGGAATATATCATGGTAAAATATCTGGAGTGTTGACCGTACGCTCCGGATCCCCCCTATTCTCCAACAGTGGCCGCAGATACGTCCGCGATAACCTATATACTGTTTTTCTCTCCAACTGCACAAAGCCAGCCCTTATCATTTGTGTCTATTTTAATATTTGTAAAACCAGCCCGCTGCAATAAAATCTGAATCTGCTCAGAATTATATACCGTCATTCCTTCGATGATTTCCGCCCATTGTTCCCCTTCTTCATCTTCACCATTGGACTCATTACAAATCATAAAGATTCCATTCTCTTTTAGAACCCTGTATACCTGTTCAAAGGCCTTAGTAAGGTCGGGCCAGTAATATATCGTCTCAAATGCGGTTACCACATGAAACGATGCGTCTGTGAACGGAAGGTCCATCACGTCTCCATGCAGGATTTCACATCGCCCAGCCTTAATTGCCTCTTCATTCATCTTCCTGGACTCTTCTACACTGATCTGCGAGTAATCAATTCCTTTTGCCTTGCCATAAACGCTTTTTTCAAGCAGCGTTTTTATATTTACCCCGCCGCCGCAGCCAATATCTAAAGCTGCGTCACCTTCGTGTATTGTAATGTGGCTGAAGCCCCACTCTGCCATAGCGATGTGTCGGCTGTTCATCTGATGAATCATCTTTTTCCCGTCTAATCCTTCGGGCTTGCATGCATTCTGATAAAATCCCATCTTATTTCTCCCAATAATTTATTAGCTCTAAGTCGTATCATAATCAGCAAAATCTTTCAAACAGGCTGACAATTTGTAACAATCCAGGCTTGGCTGAACTGTTACGACAATTTTCATTATATCCATTTTTTTCAAGTTTGTAAATGAATCTTCTTATATATTTTATATCAGATATAGTAACGGGCATAGTAACTTTAGCTGTTACCGTTCTGATCCAATGAAAGGGCACCATAAAACAACTGGTTCCCCAGTTATTTTACAGCACCCAATATATTAAAACACCAAAAAACTTTGTTGCATCTATATTAAAACTTCAGTAATTTCTGAAGCAGGATATTTTTGTCATACAAGAACGTCAGTATTGCACTGTCCTCGATCAGGTCAAAACACATTTTTCCGACTGCCGTAGTATATACGAGAGTCAGGATAAGAAACGCGATCCATACAATCAGGAGCGCCACAAAAATCCCCGCCAGTGCGCCTGCAAAACGGTTGAGCAGGCCCACGACCGGAAGTTCTCCGATGATATCCACAGCGGCCATCAATGCCCTTACGATGATGATGGCAAGCAGGAATGTCACCAGAAATGATACTATTTTTATAGCCATTCTGGATATATAGGAGGCCACGTATTCCGGAAAGCTGGATACATTGAGCTCGCTGTATATCTCAGAGTTATTATTTTCCAGAATGATGTTTTTCATAAAGGATGGCAGCGCCGAATTCTCGATCTGCTTTATCTGTGCGTCTTTTGGGATCTCCCCCACTACTTTAAGGACATCCTCTGCAGTAATCCCCAGCTGTTCCCAGTCCAGCTCTTTTAGGTTCGCCAGATCGTCTCCGCTCAGCCGGCAAGGGGGGTACCGCTTAAATCCACTTTTGACAGTTCTTCTGCCGAGATCTCAGGCATGAATGCCTCAGTGCATTTTGTTTCTATCATTTCAGAAATCGGCGTATATTTGGTCAGTGCGTGTGCTACGTAAGGGTTCAGTACAATCATAAGTACGATTGTAAGCACAACAGATACCAAAGAAAGTGCTATTCTGAAAAAGCCTCTCAGATATCCCACTGCCATACAGATTATAAATATAACGCCGACCATGATTAATAACCAGTTATTCATATCTTCTCCTATTTCACCAGATAAACGACTCTCAGTTCATCGGCGCTCATCACCAGGTATCTGTTTATCCCCCGCGCAGGGATGACTTCCAATGCATTGGTCTGCAGGTCACCTTTAAACCGCATGATTCCGTTCTTTGTGATAATACAGCATTTGGTTCCCTCAAACATGATGATCTCATCCTCATGCATTCTGACGCTGCTGTATTCTCCAGCAAATGCTTTGTTCATGACCTGTTTGCCTGACTTATTATACAGGCGGGCCTCGTACCCCGACTTATCCTTATTCAATAGCACAAAGCCTATGTATTTGTCTGTATGAAATACGCTTTTTATTTCCTGATTGATCTCCACTTCCTTTTTCTTCTGCGGTATTTCCTTTCCCTCATATATGATAAAGGAACTGTCACTGACCGCAACGGATGTGGTATCGTCCATAAAATATACCTCCGGGATGATACTCCCGTCGTACTCCTCCATACTTACTTCATAATCGGTTCTGGATTTGCCTTCCTCGCCAAAATTGTAGTAGGCAACCCTGGACTTCACGGCCCCGTCCTTCGTGGACAGGTAAGAAACGGCTAGTGTCATGCCGTCCCGCGACAGATCCAGGGCAAGGGGATACCCCGTGCTGTTTAGTGTGGCCTGATGTTCTACGAGAATATTTCCCGTGGCATCGTATGTTACGATCATTGGGGAGCCTTCATTTTTCAGGATTGCACTTACAATTCCCTGGCTGGATACCGACATTTTTTCGATTGGGAGCGTCGTCTCCATTTCGCCCTTCAGGCCCTTTTCCGTGAACACCAGTATGGAGTTGCCTCCGCTGTCCCCCACAGCAAATGTTTCTTCATTGACATCAATCACCGGATTCTTCATCTGGCATGGCTGAATCCACTGCTCTTCATTCTTTCTGTTCAAATATACGATACCATCCCGGCTGTATCTCACGATTCCGTCGCCGAACTGGGCATACCGGTTGGTGTCCGAAGTTTCTTCTTCGTATGATGCAGCCTTACGTACACTGGTGTAGGACCTGTTTTTCACCAGCAGGTACGATCCGCTTACAATCATGATGATCAGCAGCACGGCTATGCTCCATCGCTTTACCGCGTCTTTTCTGTGCCGCTTTGCCGACTGTTTTATTTTTTCCAAATCCACCGGGCCGGCCAGTTTCAAATATGGATTTTTCTTTTGCGTCATGTCTGTCCCCTTAATGCGTTCTTTCGTCTTACCAAAAGATTATAACATCATTTTATGGTAATAGCAATTTCTGCCCGACGTAAATCAGATTTCCATCCGTCAGACCGTTCATTTTGCAGATCGCATCCACATGGGTGACATCTCCATATGTTTTCCGGCTTATTATCGCCAGCGTATCGCCCTGTTCCACGACATATACGCCATCGCTTCCGTTGACACCCGCATCTGTTTTCGCCGCATCGGCATCCTGACCGCTTTTGTCAGTATCCTGCGGCTGATCCGAATCGGCGGGAGCCTGTCCTTCATCGTCTTTCTGTCCGGTATCCTCCTGAGCATCCTTTTGCCCGGCCTCCTGCTGTAGTGGTTCACCCGATGGTTCATTGGTAACTGCAGTTACATTCCCACTGGTCTCCTTCGCCTCCACAGGCTGCTTGTCCGAGGACGTGGTACTCGTCAGATTGTTCAAAGCGGTCTGCACCGATTTCATTTTATCAAAATTGTTGATCGTGGTGACACCCATGATAATGACAATCAGCACCAGGCACGCGCTGACGGCGTACATCAGGTGGTTGCTTCTTTTCTGCTGCTGTTGTTCCTCGCGGGTTCTAACCAGACTGCGAAAGTCCTTCGCAGCTCTATCCTCAACAGTTTCCGAGGGACACACCCCATTCTTCTTTCTAGTCGAGATCATATAGTTCTGCATACATGGATTTTTTTCATAATATGTATAATGCCCGCCGATTTCCATCAGGTCATTGAACTTCAGTGCAAAGTACACCTCGTCCTTCTCCACAGGATCTTTCATGATAAACACCGTATTTTTCTTGGGGAACGACTTTCTGTGGAGCTTCACCGTACTGTGTTCCGGCGTCAGCGGTACCCCCTGATGCGCAACAAACCAGCCCAGCATCTCTCCGTCTTCAAAATATTGTTTGCAGTCCTCGTAGGCTGTTTTCCATGTATCCTCGTCTATTACATAATCGCTGCCCGATAATTTTAAATCGTGCATTTGGATCGCTCCATATATGTACACATACTCCTCATCATCTGTTTTCTGGATATCTCCTACCAGGAATGCACCGATCGGTCCCTCCCCCGCTTTTTCGCACAACTGGGCGAAAAATGTATCTACATAATCTTCTACATAAATCTTCGGGCTGTCACTGACATTCCCGATTTGACGCACATTTTTAGGAATTTGTCTCTCCATTACACTCACCTCTGAATAAAATTTTTCATAAGCATAGCATAACGAAAAGGCTGAATTTATCGCTTGGTGTCAGGTGCGTTCGACAAAAATACTGTGAAGGGGTCTGACCCCTTTGCACTCCGTTTTCAGAATATTCTCAATTTTTCGCTCCGAAAGTCCTGTATCCTGCATGCATGTTACAAAGAATTCCCGCCTTATTTTCCTGACTGTTAATACGATCTGAATATCTTCAATTTGTTTTTCGAACATGTATTTCTGAACTAAAATTCTAACTCGTTCATAGTTATGAAGCCTCTCATCTTCAACGGTGTCGAGAAATGACTTTTCTTCAAACAGGCGATGGAATCCCCAGAAGTCTTCCGGGTTTGGAAAACGGGTTCTTAACATGTTGTATGAGCCCTCATCTATGAGCTCTGCAGTTTCCGCGTAATATTCCGCCGCACTGCTGAATTCATAGTCAAAAGGGTGTGCTGCTAGGTTAATTTTGACCGGATTATTGTGGATATAACGCAGGCAGCACCAGTAATATTCTTCTGATTCTACGCAGTCACTATAATAACGTCCCTGGAATACGTGGCCGGTTCTGTCGTATTTGGCATTATAATACTCAGCATATGTCGAATTGATGCGCTGCATGAACCTGGGCAGGATATCATACTTGGCTTTCATCATGATATGTATGTGATTAGACATAACGCAGTAGGCATATATTTCAGTCAAATAGTCTGCCTGCCTTTTTTTCAAAATATTCAGAAATGCTATCTTGTCGCTGTTCTTCTCAAATATCTTTTCTTTGTTGTTGCCGCGGGCTATAACATGATAGACTTCTGTTCCGCTCTCTCTTCTGTTCTTCCTTGGCATATAACTCCTCCTCTGTCTTTGCCTGAAACGATTGTCTAAAATGAATTTTAAATATGCTTACTGTGAAATGTTGTTCCGAAACGGAATTGAAAATAATTGGAATGGCTTTCGCCACTGATGATCGGATATTCTACCGAACGGCTTATTGTTCTGTCCTTAAAGAGTATGATCAGATTAAAATTAGAATATCATATTTTTCTTAAATTTTCTATGAAAAATTGAAACTGAATATATGAAGTGTTATTATGGATATAAATTTGGATATAAATTATAAATATTATTTACACATAAATAAATACTTAGAGGTGTCTGTCATGAGATTTCAAAATAAATTATTGCATAACCTCCGCCGTGAGGCTTCCGATAAGAAGGAAGACCTGCGCCGTGACTGGGGGGATGAGTTTTATGAATGCATTAAGGATATTGCCGAACATCCCGTTGTATTACGCATGAAGCTGTATCCTCACCATGGCCATACCAGCTGCTATCAGCACTGCCTTCATGTCGCTTATTACAACTATGTCTGGTGCAGATTTTTTCAGCTTGATGCGCGGTCGGCCGCCCGTGGAGGTATGCTTCACGACTTGTTTCTATATGATTGGCATACACATGCTGCCCGGACCGGAGATCATTTTCACGGAATGACGCATCCAAAATGTGCTTTTAAGCATGCGAAAAAGTTTTTTGAACTAAACTATAAGGAAGAAGATATTATCCTGAGCCACATGTGGCCGGTAACGCTTTTCCGTGTTCCCCGGACTAAAGAGGGTTGGATCACCACATTTACAGATAAATACTGCGGGACTCTGGAGACAAGCCAGCGGTAGTTCAAAATTCAACGGGGTCAGACCCTCCTGCGGAGAGGGTATGACCCCGTTAATATTCTTTAGAACCTAAAGGAAACTTTTTACTTTCTTATATATACTTTCAGCATCGAGCCCGTATTTCTTAACCAGTTCTACTGCCGGCCCTGACTCTCCAAAAGTGTCATAGATGCCGATCTTCATAACTTTTGTGGGCGCCTTCTCTGAGAGCACATCACACACAGCACTGCCCAGTCCGCCAATCACGGAATGTTCCTCAACTGTAACGACTTTGCCGGTTTCCTGCGCAGCTGCAACTACCAGATCCTCGTCTAAAGGTTTAATGGTATGAATGTTAATCACTTTTGCATCGACTCCATCTGCCGACAGCATTTCCGCTGCTTCCAGGCAGTTTGCTACAGGAAGGCCCGTTGCGATGATTGTGAGGTCTTTTCCCTCACGAAGCACAACCCCTTTTCCGATTTCAAATTTATAATCCGTCTTATCGTTGATCACCGGCACGGCCAGTCTTCCAAAACGCATGTATACCGGACCCACATGTTCATATGCTGCCTTCACTGCTGCCTTTGCTTCTATATCGTCGGATGGATTAATCACAACCATACCCGGTATTGTCCTCATCAGGGCAATATCTTCGTTGCACTGGTGCGTCGCACCGTCTTCGCCTACGGAAATCCCTGCATGTGTAGCGCCGATCTTTACATTCAGCTTCGGATATCCAATGGAATTGCGCACCTGCTCGAAAGCACGACCTGCCGCAAACATGGCAAATGAGCTGGCAAACGGCACTTTCCCGGCTGCCGCCAGCCCCGCTGCAACTCCCATCATATTGCTCTCGGCAATACCACAGTCGATATGTCTTTCCGGAAATGCCTTCTTGAATACACCTGTCTTAGTTGCTGCTGCAAGGTCTGCGTCCAATACTACTACATCTTCATGTTCTTTACCAAGTTCAGTCAAAGCATTGCCATAACTTTCTCTTGTTGCAACTTTCTTTACTTCTGACATAATGCTTCACCCACTTTCTCTAAATCTTTCATGGCAACTTCATACTGCTCGTCATTTGGAGCCGTTCCATGCCAGGAAGCCTGATTTTCCATAAAGGAAACGCCCTTTCCTTTTACCGTCTTTGCGATGATTGCAGTCGGCTGCCCCTTTACTGTTCTCGCTTCTTTAAATGCAGCATCAATCTGATCGAAATCATTTCCATCAATGTTAATTACATGGAAATTAAAAGCCTCAAACTTTTTGTCAATCGGGTATGGTGAGTTAACCTCATCAATTGCTCCGTCAATCTGCAGGTTGTTATTATCTACGATTACAACCAGATTGTCCAGCTTTCTGTGCGCTGCAAGCATAGAGGCCTCCCATACCTGTCCTTCCTGGATCTCCCCGTCACCCACAAGGGTATATACCCTGTAAGCATCCCCTGAAAGCTTGGCTGCAATTGCCATTCCTACTGCTGCTGAGATTCCCTGTCCCAGAGAACCGGATGACATATCAACACCCGGAATGTGCTTCATATCCGGATGTCCCTGAAGATAAGAGCCAGTGTGGCGCAGTGTCTTCAGATCTTCAACCGGGAAATATCCTCTGTTAGCCAGTACGGAATATAACCCGGGAGCCGTATGCCCCTTAGACAATACAAAACGGTCACGATCCACTTTCTTAGGATCCTTCGGATCAATATTCATTTCTTCAAAATACAGATATGTGAAAAGATCAGCTGCGGATAAAGAACCGCCCGGATGGCCTGATTTTGCACTGTGAACTGCAGTCACAACGCCCTTGCGGACCTCATTTGCAGTCTTCATCAATTCTAACTTATTCATTGAAATTCCTCCTGCTTCATAAGGGGTCTGACCCCTTTGCCCCTGTTTGTTAAATTATTCACCAAATACCGCTCTATAATCTGCCTGGAACTTTGCGATTCCTGCGTCTGTCAATGGGTGATGTGTCATCTGCTCGATCACGCTGTATGGAACGGTTGCAATATCTGCTCCTGCAAGTGCACAGTCTGTTACATGGATCGGATTGCGCACGCTTGCTGCGATGATCTCTGATTTGATGCCTGCAACTTCAAATATCTGTGCGATCTCCGCTATCAGGTCTGTTCCACGTACGGAAATATCATCCAGGCGTCCCAGGAACGGAGATACGTATGTGGCTCCGGCTCTTGCCGCAAGAAGAGCCTGATTTGCGGAGAAGATTAATGTCACATTTGTCTTAATCCCTTCAGAAGAAAGGGCTTTACATGCCTTTAGGCCTTCTACTGTCATCGGAATCTTAACGACCATGTTCTTGTGAATCTTCGCAATCTCTCTGCCTTCTGCAATCATGCCTTCTGCATCTGTTGTGGTAGCCTTAACTTCGCCGCTGATCGGGCCGTCTACGATCGAGGCAATTTCTGCGATTACTTCCTCAAAAACTCGTCCTTCTTTTGCGATCAGTGAAGGGTTCGTTGTCACTCCACAGATAACTCCCATATCGTTAGCTTTCTTAATATCTTCTACTTTTGCTGTGTCGATAAAAAATTTCATGATTTGTTCCTCCTTGAACGAAAATCCCTTAGTTTCTATATTATAATTATAAGCGCTGGTAAAGGGCGGGTCAATAGCCCGAAAAACTATTAATAATTTTATTCTATTAATATAATCAAAATATTAATTGTCTTTTAGTTGTTATTGTTCCTCTATAATACGACCATAAAATCTATACACGCCTTTTATGGTTGTTTATATGAGAAACTTTTATGAACGCGATTGTTTTCTATTTGAATTATTAATAATAAATTTTATCGCCGCATTAATTTTTCTTTTTTCTGCTTCGGGGATATGAAGTCGTTCCTCTTGTAACGATCCGTGGTTCATACTCAACATGATAAATACTGACAGGTTCCATCTCGGAATACTGTTTGTCCCGCGTCTTTATTTTCTTCATAATAATATCGCAGGCATCCCGGCCTTTATAAATTACAAAGTGCTCTATCGTCGTTAAGGATATGTTATGCATTCTTGCAAACAGTGTATTGTCACAGCCCATTACGGACATATCACCGGGTACTCTGTATTTTTCATCATAAAGAGCATCCAGGATACCGAAGGCAATCATGTCGTTCAGCCCCACAATGGCCGTCAGATTATGATATTCCGCCAGCAGCTCCTTAGTCAGGTCATACCCGATTCTGTACTCAGAATCAATTCCCGGAATATCCTTATCAATCTGCTCATTGGCCGCTTTGATAATCACGTTTTCCCCCAGGCCCGCATCCTTAAATTCTTTGAGAAATCCCTCCACCCGTTTTGAGCGCTGCTTCTGCCTTACTGTTAAAGGCGGCGCAATATATGCCACATGCTTGTGTCCCAGTTCCAACAGGTGCCGGGCCATAATTCTGCCGAGCTTGGAATTGTCAAGCTCAACGGCATCCACATCCAGCTTCTCATTTTGATTATTAATGATGGCAAATGGAATCCGCTCCGACATTTCCGCCACAATGGGCATAAAACATCTGCTTGGGTTGCAGGTATAGATCACGCCCTGGGGGTTCAGCGACGGCATCATTTTCAAATAACGCTCTTCCAGCTCAAGGTTCCTCTGAGTGTTACAGACAAACAGCCCAAATCCCTGCTCTGTGGCCCGGGATTCAATCCCCTGCAGCAGCATCACATAATAAGGGTTCGTCAAATTAGGACAAAGCACAACCAGCAGCTTTTCCCGTTTACTTTCCTTTTTCCTTTTTCTCTTAGGCAGTTCATACCCCAGTTCCCGGGCCGCTTCCTCGACCTTGCGCACCACGTCCTTTGAAAAGGAAACATTATACTTTTTATTAAGGACCATGGAGACGGTGGATTGTGATACCCCCGCTTTGCGCGCCACATCTGAAGATGTCACCTTTTTCTTATACATCATCCCACTTCCTTCGTACCTGATTCATCTGCCTACAGTTCAGTTCTGCCTTCCAAAGCCCGAAGGAGGGTCACTTCATCTATATACTCCAGATCGCCGCCCACCGGAACGCCACTGGCGATCCGGCTGACCTTAATCCCTGTAGGCTTTATCAGCTTGCTGATATACATAGCCGTCGTCTCACCCTCGAGACTGGAGTTGGTGGCTATAATCACCTCATCGACGTCCCCCTGCAGACGCTCCATAAGTTCCTTAAGCCGGATGTCCCCCGGCCCGATACCAAGCATGGGGGATATTGCTCCATGAAGGACATGATAAACGCCGTTGTATTTCCCGGTCTTCTCATAGGCCGCCAGGTCCCGGGGCGTTTCCACCACCATAATTGTCTTCTGATCCCGATCCGGGTTATTGCAAATCGGACAAAGCTCCCGATCCGTCAGCGTGCAGCACTGTACGCAGTACCGCACATTATTGCGCGCATCCACAAGCGATTTGGCCAGATTATCCACCTGCTCCTTTGGCATATTAATAATGTGAAAGGCCAGGCGCTGCGCAGACTTCGCCCCTATCCCGGGCAGACGGGAGAACTCTTCAATCAGCCGGCTGATTTGGTTACTGTAATAATCCATTTAGTATCACTCCTGTTTCTTCGTTACATCCTTAACAAAGTAGTCCAAAAGGGTCAGACCCTTCTGCAAAGGGGTCTGACCCTTTTGAGCACCATTGTCAGAATATTTAGAACATTCCCGGCATTCCACCGCCAAGTCCTCCCGTCAGCTTGCTCATTGCTGAATTGGACTCTTCATCCACTTTTCTCAGGGCTTCGTTGGTTGCCGCTACGATCAGATCCTGAAGCATCTCGATGTCTTCCGGATCCACTACTTCTTCCTCCAGTTTCACGCTCAGTACCTCACGCTTACCGTTCATTGTTACCTCCACTGCGCCGCCACCGGCTGTTGCCGTGTATTCTTTTGTCTCAAGCTCTTTTGCCTGCTCCTCCATCTGGCGCTGCATCTTCTGCGCCTGCTTCATTAAATTTGCCATATTGCCAGGCATTCCGCCGCCTGGAAATCCACCTCTTTTTGCCATAACTAATCCTCCACTATGATTTCCATATTAATTTTCTTTTCGATGTCTACAAATGTATCTTCAAAGTGCCGCCCCTCTTCTACATGACGGACCTCCACTTCCACTTTCTTTCCGATCCGGTTCTCAATCAGCTCTTCCAGCTCCTTACGGTGCCCTTCTGTGCCAACCACCTCTGCCTCCAGTGTTCCCGGCATTACAATCATCAGCCGGTTGTCTCCCCCCAGGCTCAGCCTGGCCTTCTTGAGAAAGGTGCGGAGCATTCCGGAGGCCTCATCTGCAATGGGTCTGAAGTTCTTCACAACTTCCTGGATATCTTCGGGGATCGCGTTGGGCAGTTCAGGTTTTGTCTGCTTTTGCGGCCGGCCGGCCGTACTGCCGTCGCTGCTGACATAAACAACCTTTTCCGTAACTGCGCCTGCAGAAATGCCCTGTTCCAGCTTCTCCTCCACAGCGCGGATGCGGTCCAGCAGTGTATCCTGCTCCACTTCCATGGCGGGAGTACACAGTTTAATCAGCGCAACTTCCAGCATAACCCTCTTCTGCGTTGCATATTTGAGCTGCCCGGACAGCTCGGAAAAAATACGGATATAGCGGAGCAGCATATCGGGCTCGATCATCTGAGCCTCCTCCTTCAGCTGCAGCATATTCTCCGTAGATACATCAATCACATCCTCTATATTATCAGATGTTTTCACCAGAAGCAAGTTCCTGAGATACCATGTAAAATCTGAAGAAAGCTGGGTCAGTTCCCGCCCCTGCATCACAAGGTCTTCCACCGTGTCCAATACCCTTGGTATATCCCGCTTTATGATATTACGCAGCAGCTGGCTGAACACATCCGTGTCCACCGCCCCCAGTACTTCCAGCACATTGTCATAGGTCAGCTTCTGCCCCAGATAGAAGGCAATACATTGGTCCAGAAGGCTCAGCGCGTCACGCATGGAACCGTCCGCCGCTTTGGCCACATACCGGATCGCCTTATCTTCCACATCCACCTGCTCTGTCACCATCAGCTCCTGAAGTCTGGCCGAAATCGTCTCGATACTGATCCTCTTAAAGTCATAATGCTGGCACCTCGAGAGAATCGTAATGGGTATCTTGTGCACCTCCGTGGTTGCCAGTATAAAGATGACATACTCCGGCGGCTCCTCCAGCGTCTTCAAGAGCGCATTAAAAGCGCCTATGGAAAGCATATGCACTTCGTCTATGATGTAGACCTTATACCGGCCCTCCGTAGGGCGGTACGCCACCTCCTCCCGGATCTCCCGGATGTTATCCACACCATTGTTCGAAGCAGCGTCAATCTCAATCACATTCATCGACGTCCCCGCCGCGATTGATCGGCACATCGCGCATTCCCCGCAGGGACTGCCATCCGCCGGGTTCTCGCAGTTAACTGCCTTGGCAAATATCTTGGCCACCGTAGTCTTCCCGGTTCCCCGGGTTCCGCAGAACAAATAGGCATGGCCAATCCGGTTTGCCTTAATCTGGTTCTGCAATGTTGTAATAATATGATCCTGTCCCTTTACATCCTCAAATGCGGTGGGACGGAACTTTCTGTAAAGCGCCGTATACGACATGAATCACACCTCTGTCTAATTTTATTTATCCCGCAGCTTACCTAGTATAAGCCAATCTAAATACCTTATACCAGTTACCGGAACACTTCATCCCCGAAACTGATTCCCGTCATCTTCGCCTCTTTAATCAGGCTGCAATTCGGATCCACTGTCTTAAGCTTCCCTGCCACATCCTGAAGCGGCATCTTAGTTGTCTCTCCATTTTTCATGGCGATCATATAGCCGAACTCTTCTTTCAGAATCAGTTCTGCCGCCGCCGCACCCACTCTTGTGGAAAATACACGGTCGTACGCGCATGGAGAACCACCCCTCTGGGTATGTCCCGGAACCGTAATGCGCACTTCTTTGTCCGTCTTCTGCTGAATCTGCTCGGCCAGTTCATAGGCAATAGACGGGTACTTTCTCTTAGCCAGCTTCTCCTTATATTCCTTCTTCTTTAGCTGAGCATCCTTCTTAGAAATCGCTCCCTCGGCAACCGCCAGTATGGTAAATGGCTTACCCGCTGCAGAACGCTTCTGAATCACATCAGCAATGACGTCAATATCATAAGGAATCTCCGGAAGCAGAATAATATCTGCGCCCCCCGCAACCCCCGCATGCAGTGTTACATGACCCACCTTATGTCCCATTACTTCTATAATAAATACACGGCTGTGTGAAGTGGCCGTTGTGTGGATTCTGTCAATTGTATCCGTGGCAATATCCACTGCGCTCTGGAATCCGAAGGTCATATCCGTTCCCCAGAGATCATTGTCAATCGTCTTGGGAAGAGTGATCACGTTCAGCCCCTCTTCCCTCAGCATATTAGCCGTCTTATGCGTACCATTGCCGCCTAATATCACAAGACAGTCCAGGCTCAGCTTATGGTATGTATGCTTCATAGCCGCAACTTTGTCCAATCCGTTCTCATCCGGTACCCGCATCAGCTTAAACGGCTGTCTGGATGTCCCCAGGATCGTACCGCCCCGGGTCAGAATCCCCGAAAAGTCTTTGGAAGTCAGCATCTCAAAATTCGCATAGATTAAACCCTTATAGCCATCTTTAAATCCATATATCTCTACATCATCACGTTTGGAACATACGCCCTTCACCACACCGCGCATTGCAGCGTTCAATGCCTGGCAGTCTCCGCCGCTCGTCAGCATACCAATCCTCAACATAATCGATTCCTCCTTATTTAAGCTTCTGCCGCTTCCGCTGCAGATCTTATAAACTACAATCAGCTCCACCGTAAGGTGAAGCTGCTCTTACTCTTATGATTATACCCCATTTTGGATACCGTAACAAGAAAATATTCATTTCACGGGGTCGTTTCGTGGACTCGTCGTTACTGTGCACACCTTACGGGCGTGCACAGTAACGGCTCGTCCAAATGCACACTGGCTGTACCAAAATGTAGACCCGGTTTTAAGAAATCCCTGGAGACTGGATGCTGTCCCTTCATTCTGCGCCTTATTCTCCAACAAACCTAAAGCTTTCACATTAAAAAGCGGCCATATTTATCTCATTTTTGCACAAAGGGATTGTAAAATCAGCCAAAAAAATTGTACAATATGAACAAGTAATACGAAAGAGAGGACACACTATGAAACAGAATAATATGTTAGCGATGATTTTAGCCGGGGGCCGGGGTTCACGCCTGCACGAACTGACCAATAAGGTGGCAAAACCGGCAGTTTCATATGGCGGTAAATACCGCATTGTCGATTTTCCTTTGAGCAACTGTGCCAACAGCGGGATTGATGTCGTGGGGGTGTTGACACAGTACGAATCCATTTTATTAAATAGCTATGTTGCTGCCGGCCGCCGCTGGGGGCTGGATGCCCAGGACAGCGGAGTATATGTCCTTCCGCCGCGGGAAAAAGCGGATGCCAACCTGGACGTCTACCGCGGAACCGCAGATGCAATCTCCCAGAATATTGATTTTATCGACAGCTTCTCACCGGAATATGTCCTTATACTGTCAGGCGATCACATATACAAGATGAATTATGCCAAGATGCTGTCCTACCACAAGGAACACCAGGCAGACGCAACAATCGCGGTAATCGAGGTACCGATGAAAGAGGCCAGCCGTTTTGGGATCATGAATACGGACGAAAGCGGCCGTATTGTAGAGTTTGAGGAAAAACCACCGCAGCCCAAGAGCAACCTGGCTTCCATGGGCATTTACATATTCAACTGGAAGCTGCTGCGCAGGATGCTTCTTACAGACATGAAGAATCCTGATTCCAGCCATGACTTTGGAAAGGACATCATACCTACGCTTCTGAACGACAGGAAAGAGCTGTTCGCATATAAATTCAAGGGCTACTGGAAAGATGTGGGGACCATTGATTCTCTGTGGGAAGCCAATATGGATCTTCTGGACAAGAATAATGAGCTGGATCTCAATGATTCCACCTGGAAGATCTACACTGAAGACGGATATACTGCCTCATTATGTCGGTCCAGAGGCCGATATCAAGCGCGCTTTCATCACACAGGGGTGCAAGATCAACGGAGAAGTGAAGAATTCCGTCCTGTTCACTGGCGCTACGGTCAGAACCGGGGCAAAGGTCATAGACAGTGTCCTTATGCCGGGCGTTGATGTTGAGGAGGGCGCATGCATTACGAGGGCACTCATCGCCGACGGCGTTAAGGTCGGTAAGAATGCGGTTGTAGGCAGCGCAGGAAGCGAGCATATCGAACTCGTTTCTAAAAATGTAAAGGGGGAAGAATAATATGGATAAAGCATTTGGAATCGTAAATCCTGCCGGCAACCACATCTCAGTAGAAGGACTTCAGTCATATCGCACCATCGGGGCATTTTCATTCCTCGGCAGATACCGCGTTATCGACTTCCCGATCTCGAATATGAGCAACAGCGGGATCGACCAGATCCAGGTCTATGCGCGCAGTAAACCGCGTTCGCTTGTGGAACACCTGGGAACAGGGCGGCACTATAACATCAACTCCAAGCGGGGGAAGCTGCGTGTCCTTTTCTCTGAAAACAGCTCTGACAATGACATTTACAATACTGATATTGCCGCATTCCTTGAGAATCTCGAGTGCATTGAGAGAATGCATTATCCGTACGTTGTCATTGTACCGAATTACATGGTGTATACGGAGAACTATGACAAGCTTTTGGATACGCACATAAATTCAGGCGCCGACATTACTCTCTTGTATCACTCCACAGACAATGCCAAGGAAACATTTCTGAATTGTGACCTGTTAAACCTGAACCGTCAGAAGGGAGTTCTTTCTATAGAGAAAAACCGCGGAACAGCAAAGAGCAGAAATATTTTTATGGATACCTATATCATGAAAAAGGAGCTGTTTATTGAGCTGATCCATAAGGCTAAAAGCCTGTCCTCCATGTATACGCTTGCACAGATTGTAAATAATCAGTGTAATGAACTGGATATCCGCGGAGTATCCCACAGAGGTTATTTTGCGTCAATTACTGACTTTAAGAGCTATTATGACGCAAATATGTCGCTGATAAATTATAAGAATGCCATGAATCTATTTGACGAGGAATGGCCGATCTATACAAGGACGAATGACTCTTGTCCGACGCAGTATTTCGAGACGGCTGCCGTTAAGACCTCTGTTGTGTCTAACGGATGTCTGATAGAAGGAACTGTGGAGAATTCGGTGATCGGACGGGGATGCACCATCCATAAGGGTGCTGTTGTTAAAAACTGTGTGATTCTGCCCGGAGCGGTAATTGGGAAAGATGTACATATTGAAAATCAAGTTGTGGATAAGGGAGCGAATTTGCTCCATGCAAAGGAACTGATTGCGCCGCCGGAGAGGCCGGGGTATATCAGGCGGGGAGATACTATTTAGCGGAGTTTGTAAGAGAATGGGGCCGTCGGTAAATGATTGATTCATACTATATATTGCAGCCTGACTTCATAGTCCGCCTCAATATGTAGTCTGTAAATATCATTTCCCGACAGCCCCAGCTGTCTTATCTCTTGCCAGGTAAGCAGGAGATGTTCATTTGATTTTTCTATATAAGATCCCCATCATCAAAGGGATCTCCGCATTCGGGACAGAATTTCGGCGGATGGGCCATGTCTTCAGGCTCCCAGCCACATTTGTCACAGCGGTACTGAGGGACGCCCGCAGGTTTCTTCGCACCGCACTCTGTACAGAATTTGCCTTTGTTTACGGTACCGCAGGAACAATTCCAGCCCTCTGCCGGGACTTGCCTTGGGGCACCGCACTCTGCGCAGAACTTCCCCTTGTTGCCTGCACAGCCGCAACTGCAGGTCCAGCCGTCTGCTGACGGAGCCTGGCTGACCGCCCCTGAAGGCTGGCCTGCCTGGTTTGTCTGCTGCTGTCCCATCTGATAGAGGTTCTGGCTGTTCATTCCGCCCATATTGTTTGCCATCCCCATCCCCATAAATGCCATGGCTGAACCTGTGCCTTCATTCTTAGCTGCGGACTGCATGGCAGCTGCCTGAGCTCCTGTCAGATATGCCGCTGCCATAGTCGGGTCTCTGAAGACTGCGGATCTCTGCAGTTCCTTTATGTATGCCTCATCTTTTTCGGATGCGCGGATGCTGCTGATGGCGATGGATACCATTTCGATTCCTCTTGTACCGTTCCACTTATCGGACAGGATGTCCTTTAATGCATTGGTGAGCTCCATTGTATGCCCGGGCAGTGAACTGTAGCGGATACCCATTTCTGATATCCGTGCAAATGCGGGCTGCAGGGAGTTCAGCAGCTCACTTTTCAGCTGGCTTTCCAGATCCCGAACGGTATATTCGTATTCAAAGTTTGCACAGACATTTTTATAGAATAATATCGGATTGCTCAGGCGGTAAGAATATTCTCCGAAACAGCGGACTGAAATATCCATATCCAGGCCTATATTCTTATCTGTCACTCGAAATGGTACAGGATTCGGTGTGCCGTATTTGTTTCCCATGAGTTCTTTTGTGTTAAAGAAATAGACTCTCTGATCCTTTCCTGTGTCTCCGCCCATTGTAAAACGCTTTTTAAAAGTATTGAATGCCTCTTCCACTCCCTCTTCATATCCGTCATAGAAAATAGAGGGTTCCGTGGAGTTCTCCCATACAAATTCCCCCGGCTCCGAAGAGAATGCCACAATCTCTCCCTGATCAACGATCATCATGCATTGTCCTTCATTCACTGCTACGATTGAACCGTTGCTGATGATATTATCCTCTCCACGTTTATTAGAACTTCTCCTGGATGTGCGCTTCATCCCCTTTGCAGCGATGATACCATCCCCCAGGGATTCGCAGTAAAAATACTCTCTCCATTGATCCGCCAGCACTCCTGATGCTGCTCCGATTCCTGCTTTTAATAAGCCCATAGTTAGTTACCTCCTGATTTATGAATCCTCACTTATCTCGTTAAATCGTTTTCTATCTGTCCTAAAATGTATTTCTGCTTTCGTCCGGACGGTTCTTACTTTTTCTTCAAAGGTTTTTTTATGATACTGCTTGTCAAAAACACTTCATCTTTCTGAACCTGCACCGATGCATCTGCGTTTCGGTATACCTCTGCATCTCTCTGTTTATATGCCGTATCCAATTTTGCTTTCATACCAAACATGTAGATGAAGCTGATAATCAGTCCGCAAATCATTGCCGGGATTATGTAGCTTACAGGCGTCTTTGGTTTGGGAGATGTTTTCGACTCTTGTTGGTTCTTCCCGGTTCCTGCCGCTGTTCCACTGTTTGACGGCTGGTAATTCTGACTGCTTTCTGACTCATTTGCGTCGGCATCTCCGTTCCCTGCACTCTGTCCGCCTGTCTGAGAATTCATGCTTTTTTCATACAGCGGCCCAATTTCTTCCAGAAAAACCTTAAATCCCGCTCCGTACTGGCCGGTGCTAAGATAATTCTGAACCACATTATTAAACAGCGGCCTTAAATCATTTTCTGGTATAAATTTATTTTCATATCCTAGTTGAAGAATATTACACATGCCGGTGCTCGTTTCAAATATGAACATAATAGTGTGCCTGTCATCTCCGATACCATATCCATTGTCGTCACGCAGTTTTTTTGCCTCAGCCCCCATATCTGCTTCCGGTATCTGATTTTCTATTACCAGAACTACATCGGTCTGATATTGTGTGATAATAGCATTGATCTGCTCTGTCAACTCTGCCTCTTCCTCATTAGATAAAAGTTCTACTTCATCAATCACTTTCGGCTGACCCGCTTCCTCATTGGCTGATACTGGTATTACATTTACCAGAAACAGGCAAAGCAGAGCTGCTATAAACCGTATTTTTTTCATTCTCTGTCCCTCTCTCGTCATATGTATTCTCAATAATTCCTATCGCACCGCAATTCCATTCACTTTAAGAAAAACAGCAGCATTAGTAAATATATGATCACACTGCTTCCCACAAACGTCCCCAGCGCGTATTTCCAAAACAGCCCCCTGTCGACAGGCAGATTTCCTGCAAACTTGCCTGTCTGCCCATTCACTGCGTAATGGTATGTCTGGCCTTTATACTTTACGTCTAATGTCCATACAGGCATCAGGGCATACTTTACTTTTCCATTTTCACAAGCAAGTTTGCAATACTTCTGCTTAATAGTATGATACTCTTTTTTATTAATAGATTGATTTATGATATCTTCAAATGTCCTTTTGATTCTTTCCTCTGCCCGTCTCCGGCAGTTATCCTTAGGCACATCATACTTAAGCGCTTTATACCCTGACAAATACCCCGCCTCAAACGGTACCGCCTTCTCGATCCCATAAGGTTCAATAGCTTCCATATAGGTATCATCCATCTCAGCAGAGCCATCTACAGGAACATGTTCAAAAAACATATCCCCTTTTCTGGTAACAAGATATAAATCTTTTTGAGTAAACTCATAGTAATCGTCCTGCCACGTGTTTATCTTTTCCGCATCATAAATAACAGACCCTTTTGCCCGGCAGCTGAACAGCCAGAAAGGAACATAGATTCCGGTTATTTCTTTTATATTATGCTTCGACTGGTAACCTTTTAGCAAAAGTTTCTTTCCTTTACAATGCTCCTTAAATATCTGTTTTACCTCGTCCTTGTTCAGTTGGAATGGGATAACCAAATCTGGTTGAAACTCTCCTGATACCTGTCCCGGCAGGATTATCGGACTGTCACAATAGGGACATTTTGTGGCGGCAGTAGTCTCATCAGCATCCACATCGCCGCCGCAGGATGGGCAGGTATAAACTTTCTTTCCATCCTTTTCTTTTACCGCCCATTCGCCCTGGACGCCCCGGGAATCTTCCTCCCAATCGAATGTATCCTCCTGTGCTTCTACTGACTCTACAATCTCTGCATACTGCTGGATTATTTCCATATCTATTTCATTATCACAGGATGGGCAGCGAAGCTTCTGGATATCACTGCTGAACACCAGACTCCCCCCACAACAGGGGCACTTATAGCCTTTTGTACTCATATTGCATACTCCTCTTCTCATTAGTCTTATTTGGGTAAAAATATCGTTTTTGCTTTACATTTATTATATCATAGTCATTGGGAATTTGATATTACCCTCTCTTCTTTTCTTCTACGGACTGATCCTGTTCCTTCTTTATAGGTTTTTTCGTGATATCGCTTGTTAAGAATACCGCCGTTTTACGAGTATGAAACGACGCATCTGTGTTCCGGTATGCATCCGCATTACTCTGATCATACTCCGTCTCCGGTTTCCTGTTCATAAAAGCCCTCCATATTAAGGTGATAATCCCTCCGCATATCATTGCGGGAATCAAGTAAATTAAGGGGGATTTTTTCTTCGGAGCAGTTTTCACATCCTTCTGAGTCTGACTTGTATCTTTGGCTGCGCCTCCGTCTGCCGGCTGCTTTTTTCCATATAATTCTGAAAGCCCTTCCAGATAAATCTGAAAGCCCTCGCTGTACTGACCCGGGCTTAGATAATTAGTAGCCATATTCTTAAGCAGCTGCGTTAAATCGCCGCCGGCCAGAAACGTATTTTCATTTCCAAATTGAACAACTCTACAATTACCGCTGTTTAATTCAATTATGAGCATGATTGCGTTCTTGTCGTCCCCGATCCCATATCCATTCTGGTTATACAGATTTTTTGCCTCGGCATTTAAATCAGCTTCCTGTATCTGCCTTTTCATTACCAGAATTACATCTATTTGATATTTTTCACCAATGCCATAAATCTGTTCTGTCAGTGCTGCCTCTTCTGCCTCGGATAGAAGCTCCGCTTCATCCATCACTTTCGGCGGGCTGGCCTCTCCGCTCGCAGAAACAGGCATAACATTTACCAGAAACAGGCAAAGCAGTACTGCCATGAATCGTAATTTATTCATTCTCCGTCCCTCTTCCGTAATATGTAGTTTTCATATTCCTAATGTCGCTACAGGTTTATGACTCAGAAAAATATAAGAAGCAACAGAAGATATACAATCAAAGTACTTCCCGCAAACACCCCCAGCGTATTTTTCCTGTACATCCCCTTATCAGTCGGCAGATCACCTGACAGTTTTCCGGTCTGTCCGTTCACTGCAAAGGGGTATATTTTGTCTTTATATTTTACATGAAACGTCCAGAGCGGCAACAAGGCATACTGCACCTTACCTTTCGTGCAGGCAATACTGGAGCTTTTTTGAAAGATAGAATAATACTCATTATGGTTGACTGACTTGCTCATAGCTCTTTGAAGTGAGCTCTTTATCTTTTCCTCTGCTACATTCCTGCATTCTTCTTTGGACACATCGTACCGAATTGCTTCATAACCGGACAGGTAACCTTCCTCAAAAGGAACCGCTTTTTCAATCCCATATGGTTCTATGGATTCCATATAACTTTCATCTTTCTCAGAGGAACCGCCTACAGGAAGGTATTCGAAGAACATATCTCCTTTTCTGGTAACCAGGTATAAATCTCTTTGGGTGTATTCAAAATCATCATCCTGCCATTTTTTTATCTTTTGAGCATCATAGATAAAAGTTCCCTTTGCCCGGCAGCTGAACAGCCAAAATGGAACATAACTCCCAGTTACCTCCTGCATTTTATGCCCGGACCGGAGAGCCTTTGGCAAAAACTTCTTTCCTTTACAGTACTCCTTAAATATCTCTTTTACACCCTCCTCATCCATCTGAAAAGGTATAATCAGATCAGGGTGATATTCCCCCGACACTTGCCCCGGCAGTATTACAGGACTGTCACAATAGAGACAGGTTGTAGATGCGGTTGTCTCGTCGGCATCCACCTCCGCGCCGCAGCATGGACAGATATAAAGTTTCCTTCCTTCTTCTTCTTTCACTCCCCATTCAGTCTGGCTCTCCCCGGCATCATCCTCCCACTCAAATGTATCCCCCTGCGCTTCTACTGACTCTACGATCTCTGCATATTGCCGGACTGTATCCATATCGATCTCATGATCGCAGGAAGGGCATTGAAGCTTTTGGGTATCACTGCTGAACACCAGACTGCCACTGCAGCACGGACACTTATAGCCTCTTGTACTCATAGTTCACACTCCTCTGCTCTCTTGTACATCGTCCGTCAAACAGCTGCTCATTTCAATAGACCGCATTTACGATGTACTCCTATCATTTTAGTAAAAATGCCGCTTTCACTTTGCTTTTATTATAACATAGTATTTTTATATTTTATATGATAAAAACGCAAAACCGGGCAGTCATCCGAAAGGATTTCTGCCCGGTTGAAATATATTTTATTTTCTATCTGAGTCTATCCAGTTCTATATTGTCGTAAGCCCACGATTCCATACAGTATTCCAATTGCAGCCGCTCCCGTCACGGCTGCCCCGCCCCCCATAACCTGCATCCAAGTATTATACAGCTCCTGTTCCGGCCAAAACTGCTGAAAGGCTGCAAATTGTCTGAGGGCCTCTGTCTTCGTTTTCCAAAGGCTGCTGAAAAATTCGAAATCCGACCAGTAAGTGGGCAGATAGTCTCTTCCCAGGCCGGAGAACATGATTCCCAGAATCACAATCACTAGCAGCATGATCCAGCCTGCTGCCACCAGGCACTTGGACAGAACTGCCGGTTTCCTGGTTTTTCTGGCGTATACCGCAGCGGCAGTACAGAAGGCAGCGCACAGCATAGCCAGACTAACTGCAAATATGATTTTTGCCGTGGCCGAGTAGAACTGCCCGTCTATTACTTCTTTATGGGATCCTCCAAGATATACTTCCAGCATACTGACAATATTCTGCACGGACTTGCTGTCCGGTTTTCTTTGGACAGAAATGCCGTCAAATGCGCTTCCCTTTTCCGCAGGGATCATACAGACAGCCTCTTCTCCTGATAATATTCCGGTTATGCGGTAGGTCTTCCCACCAGTTTGAATTACATTTCCGGATGCATCTTTGACCCCAAACAGGGCTATAGAAGTCTTTTGATCCAGCAGGCAGACACCGGTTTCACTGCTTAGAAAATACCTGCCGGACTGCAGTGTTTTTCCAAACACTGCTTCCGGCTGTCCCTTGACACTGAAACAGTCTGCCTGCTGTTTCCTGCCCGTCTGCTCTGCGGATATCTCCTTCCGGCCATGATTCTTCCACACCGCGGCTAAGGCAAGCTTTTTTGCTTCTTCACTGTCCATCAGCTGGTCAAAGGATTCCTCCGGGATCATTCCCTCCTGGTAACTCAGAGACAGATAACCGGAATGAGTCTCTGCCGCCTGTGTGCGGCCGAGCAGCCATAGATCCGCCAAAATCAGCGCCGCAGCAAGCAATAAATAGAATGTCAGTTTGCGTTTTCCATTATCCGTACCTGGTCACCTTCTTCCACATATTTTTCCGACGACACAATGATTTGGTCTTCTCTGCTAAGCTCTGCTATGACAGCGGCGTTCTGGCTGTCCTTTTCCAGTACGTTTACAGGAACCCTTTTGGCGCTCTGTACCGTCCCCAGCATTCCGGAGCTTTCAGTAAGAATCAGGCAGTACGTACCGTCAGTGCCTTCATGCAGCGCACTCAGCGGTATCATCTGCTCATATTCCTCCTGGGACTCGGTCTTTGCCGTCCAGGTAAATGCCTTGTTATAAACGCCCTCGACTCTTTCTGGAAGCGGCGCATACCAGAATGCTCCTGCTTCACCGGAGGCACCGCTGCTTGATTGCCCTTCGCCCTGGCTCTGTCCCTCTTCCTTGCTTTGGCTGCTGTCCGCATTTTCGACGGACTCGATTTTTAAGATGCGCTTTTCAGAAGATGGCAGCGTAATCTCAACTTCTTTCCCTGCCGATAACTGCTCTTTATCTTCCCCGCTTACACTTCCACGCAGCCTCCAGCCTCCGTTTCCCAGAACCAGTATCTCTGATCCGGTGGTAACGGCGCCTTCCTGGATTCCAGACCGCAGTACCACACAATCCTGCTCCGCACAGATTTTTCCTCCGGCTGCCTGATACTCACGGAGCTTTTGAAGCTCACGCTCCGCCTGCTCTGTCTGAACGTTTAGGTCCTGTACCCCCAGCTCGGCCGCTTCCCGGGCATTGGCATCATTTGCCTCCTGGGCGGCATCTTCCCGGCATGCCAGGTCATAGGCATTCTGGGCATCCTCCAGAGCCTGATTCGCAGACTGCACTTCTGCCTGTGCACTCTGGAGCGCCTGGTAAAGCGCCTGTTTTTGTTCCTGGATTCCTGGGTCTTCTTCCGTATCAGGCTGTCCGGCGGTCTCCTCTTCCCCCGGTCCGCCGGCTTCTGCCTTGTCGTATGCAGCCTGTGCCTCTGCCGCCTTCTGTTCTGCCTCTGCCAGTCTGTTCTGCGCAGACTGCAGCGTCAGGGCCGCCCCCGCAGCCGAGGATACTCTTTCACTCCCGCGGGCGGTAACCTGCTGCTGTTCCCTCTGCAGGCGCAGCCTCTCTACTTCGGCCTGTTGCTTGTCAATGGTTTTTTGAAGATATTCCTCCCTGAACTGTACCAGACATTCTCCTGCTTTTACCGTACTGCCTTCCTTTGCGGCACTCTCGACCTGCTGCTGGGGCCAGGGAAAAAGTTTTGTCTCCTGTGCCGGTACGATCTGCCCTTTTCCTTCCCAGGTGTAAGTCAGGCGTCCCTTTTTTATTTTCTCCACCTGGACCTGTGCAACCAGCATGGATGCAGCGGCTCTGGAAATTACGGTACAAAGCGCCATCACAGCCAGAAATACTGCCAGAATCCGTATGGCCCGTTTTTTATTCTTATCCATCTATGATCTACTCCTTAATCCCTGATGCAACAATTCCCTGTTCCAGATAATCCTGTCCGAAAAAGAACAATAACAGCGCCGGCGCCAGCATAATAATAGACGCAGCAAATGCAAGGGCCGCCTTTGAGGCTGTTATCTGCGGCAGGTACAGCGATAGCGGCCAGTAAGCCTTTGTCTTGAGATAAGTCATCGGCTGCTCGATTGCATTCCAGCTCTCCAGAAATCCCAGAATCAATATTGCAAAAATTCCAGCTTTTCCAAGTGGCAGGCCCACATGCAGAAAGATCCGCAGGCTACCCGCGCCATCCACCTTAGCAGCCTCAATCATATCCCCTGGTATGGCGGAAAAACTCTTTCGCAGTATGAATACCGGCAAAGTGGAAAACATCCCCGGCAGAATCACTGCCGTCGGCGTATCCATTAGATGTACCGAACTCAGCACCAGATAGCCGGACACCATAGTTACCTGAAAGGGCAGAACCATCAGAAGCATATAGAGAAACCACAGCACCCCTTTTCCCGGAAACCGAAATCTGGCAAATGCCCATGCTGCGGGAACTGCCGTGAGAAGCTGACCAGCCAGTATGCCGCCGGTCTGGATACACGAGTTCCAAAACGCCGTAAAAAATTCCGGCGAATCAAGCAGGAGCCGTACATATGCACGCAGTGTGGGGTAAGCCGGGATCAGCCGGAAACCAGACATCCCCTCCAGGCCGGAAAGTACCGGCCCGCACAGTTCTCTCAATTCCTGTACTCCCATGAAAGAGTAGGAAACCAGCAGGAACAGTGGAAGCAGAATGATCACCAGCACCAGAATCAGACACAGCCGGACAACGGCTCCTCTCCCGGCGGCTGATTTATAACTGACCAAGCTGCCCCTCCCGCTTTTCTCTGTGATTTCTCCATAATTCCTCACCACCCAAGACACCTCCTATTCCCAGCATAAGCAGTACCGCCGCGGCTGTCATTTTCTGGATGTCCAGATTTGTAAACCAATTATTAAATAAATGCTGCAGCATGTATATGCTGTCGTGGGGATAATCCCCCGCAATCAGATATGCTTCCCGAAACACACGGAATGCATTGATAAAAGACAAAAGCGCTGTCACGAATACCGTTTCTTTCATCTGGGGCATCGTGATATACCGAAAACAGCTCCACCTTCCCGCGCCCTGCACCTGAGCAGCCTCATACTGTTCCCGTGGTATGGCGCTCAAGCCTGCCAGCCACAGCACCATATCATATCCCAGGTTCTTCCATATATAGCAGGCCGTCAGCACCCAGAATGCCTGATCAGAGGCCAGCCAGTCCTGTCCCCCGCCCCCAAGCTTTTGAAGCAGGAGGTTGAGCCAGCCATGCCTGTCAAAAATCATCTGGAAACAGACTGCCACAGACGCCACGGGCATAGCCATAGGCAGAAGCACACCGGTCTTTGCCGCTTTTTGAAACATACCGGTATTCCGAAGCGCCAATGCCGTGCACAGTGATAGTAAAAGAAGCAGCGGAATACAGATCACCATAAACCGTGCAGTATTTCCCGCTGCCCTTCCAAACGCCTCGTTTAGCAGCACCGACTGATAATTCCTAGCTCCTACAAATCCCTTTCCGGAAGCCTGAAGAAAAGACCGGCGGATAACATCCAGAAACGGCAGGAAGACAAACCCTCCTACTCCCAAAAGGCTTGGGAGCAGAAACAGGTATGCCGTTCTTATTTCTTTTTTTCTATTCTGCGAGATAGGTATCCACCTTCTGCGCGATTGTCTCCGCCGCTTTTGTGGCATCAATACTTCCCTCCAGATATTTGTCCGTTGTCTCCTGGTAAATGTTCCATACGATCCGATCCTGATTTACCGGTTTTGTCAGAGAATGGCCAAGCTCCATTAAATGATCCACTTCCTCTACCGTGGGATATGTGGCGGATATTTCAACGGTATCATCTCCGATCCTCGTGCTGCTCATCATCGAAAATGAATTTGCATACTCACTGTCCACCTCGGCGGCCACGCCCTTCATCGCGCTTTCCATAACCGGAAATCCATCATCAAGCTGTGCCGACTGTATTTCTTCGGAGAATAAATATTTCACGAAATCTTCCGCAAGATCTTTCACACCGCTGCTCTCATTAATCCCCACAACACCTACCGGATTATACATATTCTGAACTGCGGACGGTTTCACGTTCAGCTCCCGCATCATAGCGTATGGCAGCATCATATTCTGCACACTGGATATCTCTTCCGTGGACACTGCGTCCGGATATTTCATGATACCCGCGCCCATAATATTGTTAAACGGCCCAGGAGCATATTCATAGGAAGTGTTGTATTCTTCTCCTTCAAATTCCGCAGCCCGTGCATTCACGCTGATTTTCGATTCCAGCTCCAGAAGCTGCACCAGCCTGGCCTGGTCAATTTTACCGTCGGGGTCTACAATTTCGTCCTGGTACAGCTGGAATAGGAAATTACGGATATAATCATAGTCTGCAACGCCAAACACGGAGGCCTCCGGATTGGCATCCATATAGGCCTGGAGTGTATCGATGGATTCCAGAGCTGCTTTTACCTCTTCGTCGCCGAACAGGATTGGTATCTTGAACTTTACAGGCATCCCGTAAATATTTCCTCCACTCTGTGCGGTATTCTTCAACATCTCTTCCAGATAAGAATCCTGTCCCATCAGGTCATCAGCAAGGTCTGTCAAATCTTCCAGCATTCCCTTTTCGATATAGGAATCAACCGGCAGGCCATCCAGCAGCAGCACATCGGCTCCGTTCCCGCCAAGCAGTTCCGTATTCAAAGTGCGGATATCGTCTGTGCTCACCTCACCTGCTGTTTTACCGGATGTATTGAACTCTACTTTCACATCAGTATGTTTTTTCTGGAATCGAATAATTGCCTGACGCACAGTATCATTTTCTGACAGGCCGAAAACTTTGAGTGTTTTCTCCGGCACAGAAGGAATACTGGGGTCAAACACATAATACTCCAGTAGGTTCGTTCCCGCTTTATCCTGACTGTATAGTACATAGAAATCTTCTTTATCTCCCATTACCACAGAGACAGGACTATTTACCGGCGAGCCCATAGCTCCCATACTCCCCTCCATCAGAATCTCGCTGATGTCGTTTCCACTTTGTTTTCTGCTGATTCCGTCTTCTGAAACTGTATACCAGTTGCTGCCGTCGCTGCAAAGCTGTCCATGTTCGCCATTTTCCTGCTTCAGTGTCCCTTTCTCAGCCAGGCTGCCACTCTGGTATAAAGTATAGATTCCTTCCTCCGTGTTCACTGCCACCATCCCGTCACTGCCCTTTGCCATTAGCTTCTCTGAATTGCTGACCGACTGGATCGTCTGGATCTCGCTGACAGTTTCCAATGTATCTGGTGAAAGAATCACAACTTTCTGCTGGTATATATCCTGCAGCCAATAATTTCCCGCATCATCGACCAGCAGATCTGCTACCATAGGCGTCCCGTACTCTGTCTCCTGCTTTAAATAGGCTGCATCCAGCGCTTCCCCTGCACCGCCCTCTTTCCCCCGGGCCAGCTGAAACTGCTGTGTCTCCATATTCACACTCAAAAGTACCTGTGTGCCATCCGCTGTCTCCTCCATATCAACCAGATACGGGGGCTGATCCTGGTATAACTCCGCTATCCATTTAACCGGAGTTTCCTTCCATTCTCCATCTTTATATTCGTACCTGTTTACTTCCGGTCCTTTGGACCCGAACAAGAGGGGATTCCCGTCTTTGGATTTAGAAAAGCTGATTCCGCCTTCTCCATCTTTAAAAGGCAGTTCAATATCCTTTTCTATATAGCGCCCCTTTCCCGCGTTATCATCTTTTGTATCTCCTTTACCGCACCCTGTCAGCAAACCGGCCGTAAGAGCCAGCGCCAGTATAAATGCCAGTGTTTGTTTTATTCTGTTTTTCACTGCTGTACCTCCCTTTCTATATCAGAGTACTCTATCAATACTCTTAATCATACAGGCAGAATCTCAAAAAATCTTGAAAGCCTGGAATTATTTCTTAAAGATTTTTTTGAGATTTATCTGCTATACTATATTTAATACACCAGAATGTTTTGAAAAGAGGTATTATTATGCATATACTGATCGTGGAAGATGATAAAGAATTAAGCCAGGCCCTCCAATTGCAGCTCAAGGCCAGAAACCACACTTCTGACTGCTGTTATAAGGGAAGTGAAGCTTTATACTATGCCATGAAGAATTCCTATGACCTGATTCTGCTGGACCGGATGCTCCCGGAAATTGACGGTCTCTCCATTCTGCGTTCTATCCGGCAGAACCATATAAACGTCCCTGTTATCCTGACTACTGCACTGGATACGGTAAACGACCGGATTGACGGACTTGACTGCGGCGCGGATGATTATCTGGTCAAGCCTTATGCAATTGAAGAACTGATGGCGCGCATCCGCGCGCTGTCCCGCCGCCCGGGTGTGCTTCTGGAGCATCAGGAACTTCACTTTTCTGACCTGAGATTTACCCCGGACAGCCGTACCCTGCGGTGCCAGGAAAGAGAAGTGCAGTTGTCCGGACGGGAAGCGCTGCTGATGGAATACTTTCTGCGCAATCCGGAAATGGTTCTTGCACGGGAACAGATCTTTGCACGCGTGTGGGGCTCTGATGCCGCAGTGGAGGACGGCAATCTGGATACTTATATTTATTTTTTAAGAAAACACCTGAAAACACTGCACAGCCAGAGTGCCATTTCTACCGTACACGGCCTTGGCTACCGCCTGGAAGGTTAAGTAACCGCATCTGGCTCATTTAAAGCCGCCAGTGGCGAGGATCCAGACGCCCGGCCCCATTACTTTATTGGCTCGGATGCCGTGCAGCGTGATGCACGGCTCCGAGAATAGCAGCACTGGAGGCACATCATGTTTCATAAATTTAAACAAAACCTTATCCTTTTATATACCCTGACAACGGGTTTGATCCTGACGCTGGTTGTTTTTATGGCTTTCTTATTTTCTGCCTTTTCCCAGAATAACCGCCGGGAGGCTGCATTTCAGAACAATTTATTTACTCTGACATCCAAACTGCAGACCGATTCCCAGTTTACAGACGCTTATCTGGCGGAAATGGAGTTGAGGAACGGCCTGCTGATATACATAGAAGAAAACGGGCACCCGCTCTTTTTTCCTGGCGCCTGGGAGCCGGACGGCGGGCGGGATGCCCTGCTGGACCGTGCGGCTGCTGAAGCCAAAAAAGAGGGCATCTATGAAGGCTCCCAGCCCATTTCCTCCGACCTGCTGAAGAGTTCTGTCTTTCGTATTAAGGGTGCACACTATGATACCTGGCTCGGTAATGTGATGATCATCCGTACAGAGTCAGGTTATAAGAAAATGATCCTGTTATCCGATGAAACCCAAAACCGCAGAAGTATCCTAAAAACAGGGCTGCTTTACCTGCTGATGGATCTACTCGGGATCTTCCTGCTGTATCTAAGCGGCAGGCGGTTTGTCCGCCGCTCTACACAGCCATTGGAAGAAACTTACGAAAAACAGAGAGACTTTGTCTCGGCAGCCTCTCATGAACTGCGCTCGCCTCTGGCCGTCATACAGGCAAATGCCTCAGCCATCCAGGATGCCCCCGGGGAAAGTCCCCGGCTTCTGGCTGTGATTCAAAGCGAATGCGACCGGGGAAGCGCCCTCATCAAAAACCTGCTGCTTCTTGCAACTGCAGACAGCAAAAGTCTGTCCCTGCATAAGCAAAACCTGGAAATAGACGACCTGCTTCTGCATTTACTGGAACTGTATGAACCGGTCTTCCTTGCCAAAAACGCCAGGCTGCTGCTGGAACTTCCCGAAGAAACGCTGCCTTACGTCCAGGCTGATCCCCAGCTCTGTCTGCAAATATTCACAATACTTCTGGATAATGCGGCTGCGTATGGACTGGAACAAAGCTCCAGCCCGAAGGTTCTGTTGAAGGCAGACTGCAGCAGCGGCTCTGTGTACGTATCAGTAACTGACTACGGTGTGGGTATCCCCGGCGATAAAAAGCTGCAGATATTTGACCGTTTCTATCGGGGCGACAGATCCCGCAGCCACAAAGAACATTTTGGGCTGGGTCTGTCCATTGCAGCAGAACTGGCAAATGCCCAGGGGCTGGATCTGGACGTACAGGATACGCCGGGGGGCGGGTGCACTTTTGTTGTCAGATTTCATGTTGTACAGGGATAATCGAGTGGACGGATAAGGCTGTCTATTTGTAGATAGTAATCAGATACACTGGGTGAAACTAACAGGAACATTAAAATATTGTAAACGAAGAGGGATGATATCCATTTTCGATATCATCCCTCTTCACTCGCTTTAGAGATCATGTTTCCATCTTTATTTTCTGTTTTGTTGATACCCAACGGAAGGCTGAAAGTTACTGTGCTTTCTTATGTTTTATTGTGCAGCGTTTCTCGAAAGATGTCAAGTGGAATCAAAACATACTCCTGCAGCGTTAGCCTCCCCCATCAAACTTATAACCAATTTTAATTTCTCTGCAGCGCCGAATCAAATGCAATATTCGAAGGCGAGAAGTTCATTTTCTTTATATATTCCAGGGATTCTCTCGCCCCGCATTCCCGTTCCATCCCGCTGTCTTCCCACTCAACAGAAAGCGGCCCCTCATATCCCATCGCGTTCAGCTCCCGGATAATACCGTCAAAGTCAACATCCCCATGTCCCACCGAGACAAAGTTCCATCCCCTGCGCAGGTCTCCAAACGGCAGGCAGGAGCCCAGTATTCCGTTCTTACCGTTTAGATTCACCTTTACATCTTTAATATGAACATGATAAATCCGTTTCCTGAAGTCACGTAAAAATTGCTTCTCATCAATCCCCTGCCATACCAAGTGACTTGGGTCAAAATTAATGCCGAGTGTTTCTCTGAATCCGAATCGTTTTAACAGCTCCTCCGTCGAATAATAGTCAAATGCAATCTCCGCGGGATGAACTTCTAAAGCAAATTTCACACCATACTGATCAAATACATCAAAAATAGGTGTCCATAGTTCGTAGATTTTCTGGTACCCTTCTTCGATCATTTTTTCCGTTGTCTGCGGATAGGAATACCAGTACGGCCACAGCGGGGAACCCGTGAATCCAGTCACCACTTCTACGCCCATCAATGCGGCTGCCTCCGCCGTACGTTTCATTTCCTCAACCGCCCATTTTCTGATTTTTTCCGGATTGCCCTTACAAGAATCCGGTGCAAAATTGTCCAGGCGCGGCTCCCATTCATCACCAACGCACTGCCCCGTCAAGTGCGCGGATATGGCGAAGCATCTTAAATGATGCTCTTCCAAAGTTTCTTTTAAACCGGATATATAGGATGGATCAGAAACCGCCTGTCCCACATCGAAATGAGCATGTGTCGCCAGCTCGATCCCCTCATACCCCATATCTTCGCATAATCTTGCTAATTCTATAACTGACAAATCTCCAAACTGCCCCGATGCGATAGTAATCGGACGGCTCATATGCATTTCCTCCTTTAGTGAAAAGGGGTCTGACCCCTTTTGTTATTATTCTTTATTAAACAGTTTATCCTGCCTTCCCTCATAGGGATTCTTAATGATAAGGGGCTTCATAAACTCAGCAACCTTTTCAACCCCGTCCATACGGCTCATAGTCACATCCTCATGTTCATAGCTGAGCGATCCGTCGAATCCCACCATCGACAATTCCGTGATCAGCCTTTTCCATTCTACCTGGCCCCAGCCCGGGATTCTGAATCTGTATGTATGGTCCAGTGCGGACATGTCGCCATGCATCAGTGTGCCGCCTAAGGCAATATTTTGTTTTGCCAGCTCAGCATCCTTCGCATGAACATGGAAAATGCGGTCTTTTAACCGATCCACAGCCACAGCGGGATCAATGAGCAGGTATAAAATATTGGCAGGATCAAGGTTATAGCCGAGCGCCGGATGATAGTTAACAAGCTCCAGGGCCCTCTCCGCCGTGTGGATATCATAGACAAAACTGTTCGGATGGATTTCAATTGCAAACTTTACCCCATATTCCTGGAACTTATCTAAAACAGGTGTAAAACGCTCCGCAAACTGCTCTTCATATTCGCTCCATCCTTCTCCATACGGAAAGAAGAAAAATCTCCCCCAGTTTTCAACGCCCGGATACCCCACAACAATCGGAACCTCCAGTGCGTTTGCCGCCTGGGCAGTCCGGATCAGACTCTCTGTTCCGTGTTTGATTTTTTCTTCTGCCGTACCCTGATATATAAAATCCGTTTCTTTCCCCGACGGCCCCATAATCAGGAAGGAATCCGCGTGGTTGCTCAGCGCCTGGATACTCATCCCATAATCAGAAACCATCTTATTGATATCCTTGGCATAATTTCCTTTAATAACATCGATTGTTTCTAACTGTCCGTTGCCTTCATATGCGGGTATCTCAAGTGTTTCATATCCATACTGTGACACCAGTTTTACCACTTCTTCGAGCGGCTTTTCACTAAAATTTGCTGTAAAAAATCCTAACTTCATTTTTTTCCTCCTTTTTTCGGTAAAATATAGCCGTATTACAAAAAATCTGTTATTATCAATTCAGTATCCTTGGACAGAAAGGCGGATAATTAGTATGTATTATATCGAACGCAAAAGTAAAATTCTCGAATTACTCCAAGAAGAACGCAGCGTCAGCGTAGACTCTCTGGCCATGGCTTTTGATGTTTCAAAAGAAACAATCCGGCGTGATCTGCGGCAGATGGAAAGCGAAGGTTTACTGACAAGAACCCACGGCGGCGCTGTTCCGTTAACCACAGCTTTTACGGTTCCCGCCCCTTCTCCGGCAGAACCACCTGTAGACATCCGCAGCACTTTTAATAACGATATTAAACATTCTCTGTGCAGAAAAGCCGCTTCTTATATTAAAGAGGGGGATAATGTATATATCGACAACAGCTCAACTACCGTTTATCTGGCTCAATATATCCCGGAAAATATACAGGTTACATTTATTACGAATTCGATTTCTTTTCTGATCGAATCTTCACAATTAAATAATCCAAATCTGACTTTTGTCTGCCTTGGCGGAATCTTAAATACGAACAATTTATCCACATATGGAAATATTGCGCTCCGTAATTCACATGATTATTTTCCAAACAAGGCCTTTTTGTCCTGCACTGGCATATCTGAAGAAAGACAAATTACAGATTCCAGTATCAACGAAGTAGATATCAAAAAGGAAATGATTCACAGGGCAAAAGAAGTGTTTATATTATCTGACCATACCAAATTCAACAAAAACGGTCAGATTTTCCTTTCCAATATCGAAAATATCCACCACATCATAACAGACCCTATTGTGGATTCTTACAGCCACAATTTCATCGACCGTTCGCATACAGATATTATCTTCGCTGAATGATCTTACTTTTCAGAGCTGTTTAAAACCATCTGCAAAAGTACCGCCACAATAATAATTGCGCCCTTAATTGCATCCACAAGGAATGAATTCACGCCCATCAGGTTCATCATATTGTTAATAATACCAAGGGTAAGCGTTCCCAGAACCGTAAAACCAATCTTCCCTTTCCCACCGGCCATGCTTGTTCCGCCGATTACGGCTGCCGCGATGGCGTCCATTTCATAGCTGGATCCCGATGATGCCGAATTCACGCTGCCCAGTCTCGATGTTTCCACAATTGCCGCAATTACAACTAATAAAGATAAAATTGAATAAGCAAAACATTTCACTCTGACTACACGCACGGTTGCCAGCTCGGCCGCTTTCTGGTTGCTCCCCACCGCATAGATGTGCCTTCCCGTTGCGGTGTGCTGGGCAAACAAATATACAAAAACCGCACACACGATCCAGACAATGATGGGCATTGGAATCACACCAAATAGATTCGTATTCGAAATCGAAAGATAGGAATCCAGCTTATCTCCTGCTGCCGTCAGTCCGCCCCCATTCAGCCAGTACTGTGCAACAGAGCGGTAGATACTCATACTTCCCAATGTGGTAATAAATGCAGGAATTCTGAATTTTGCAACCAACAGACCCGTAATGATCCCCAAAACAAGCGCCATGATAATGCTTGCTGCCAATGTTAACACAATGCTCTGCGTCTGGTTAAATATCTGTATAATAATGACGCCGGTAAACGCCAGCTGCGATCCTACGGACAAATCGATTCCTCCGGTAATAATCACCAGGGTCATACCCAGTGCAATAATTCCGATAACTGAATTGTTTCTTAAGATATTAATAATATTATTGAATGACAAAAACATGCTTCCCTGAAATATCACCGCCAGGACAAACAATACGGCAAATGCAATCAGCGCACTGTTGCTGCCGGCCCATCTTTTCCAATCTCTGCCTTTCACTTTCGTATCCATATATTCACCTCATTTCCTATATTGTCCCGCCGGTAGCCGCTATCATAATATTCTCTTCATTGGCCTCTTCCCGGGAAAACTCTTTTCGCATTTCTCCATGGAACATCACGTATATCCGGTCGCAAAGCATTAAGACTTCGTGCGCTTCACTGGAGAGAACTACAAAACTGACTCCCTGTTCCGCCAGCTTCATAATAATACTGTAAATCTCCAGCTTCGCTCCGATATCCACTCCCTGCGTCGGATTGTCCAAAATGACCAGTTCCGGATTTGAGCTGAGCGCCCGCGCCAGCATCACTTTCTGCTGATTTCCGCCGGAAAGGCTTGTAATCAGGTCACCCGTATCTTTTACCTTAATGTTTAACTGCTGCACATAATCATCCACCAGTTTTTTATCTTTCTTATGATGAATAAAGGGCCCTCTTCTGATCTTGTCGATAATGGAGATCGTCGCGTTTTCACCCACACTCAAGTCTTTAATAATTCCATTTTCTTTTCTGTTTCTCGGAAGGTATGCGATTCTGGCCTGCCTGGCTTTCTGCACATGATTCATTTTGCGTTCCGTGTTATGTAAATAAATCTTTCCTTCATAGTCCTTATTGCACCCATAAACCGTACTCATAAGTTCAAAACGGCCGTCTCCAAGCAGTCCGGTAATTCCAACAATCTCCCCCTTCCCGACTGAAATATTAATATCTTTAAATTCACGATCCCGTGAAAGATTTTCCGTTCTCAGTATCTCTCCGCCGATTGTCCGGTCCTTGTACAATTCATCGTAGTTGAGGTCTTTTCCCACCATATACCGCGCAAGATCTTCCTCCGTAATATTCCCATCCACTCTGCCGGACTGCACCACGCAGCCGTCCCGCATGATCGTATAGCTGTCGCAGATCGCAACGACTTCGTTCAATTTATGAGAAATAAATATAATGCTGACACCCTGTTCCCTCAGGTTATTCATAATCTTAAAAACATGCTCTATTTCAACGTTTGTGAGAGCCGTGGTGGGCTCATCCATAACAATTACCTTTGCCTTCTTCATCAGAGCCCTTGCGATTTCGATGACCTGCTTATAAGAAGCGTTCAGATCAGATACCATGGTCTTTGGATCCAGATTGATATCCATCAATTCCAGAATTTCTTTCGACTTCTCATACATCGCTTTTTTCTGCAGCTTTCCCTGCTTTTTTATTTCACATCCGAGAAAAAGATTTTCAAAAACATTCAGATCGTTGATTAATGCCAGCTCCTGATGAATAAATGCAATTTCTGAAGCTTGTTCCACGGCCGTCCCATCCACCTGCATGACCCTTTGGTCCACGGTAATCTCCCCTTTGTTTCCGGGAATGATGCCTGTTAGAATATTCATCAGGGTCGTTTTACCCGTGCCATTCTCACCTAAAAGAGCGTGAATACTTCCCTTTTCAAGCAGGAAATCGACTCCATGAAGCACTTCATTTCTGCCGTATGATTTTACAATCCCTTTCATCTGCACAACATAATCACTCATTTTATCACCTCTGTTCTAAAAACGCCTGAGCAGCTACTCTCAGGCGTTTTATGTTATTTTTAACTGCGGAATTTAATATGGTGAATCCGCATTGATATAATCAGCAACATTTGAGGAATCTACTGTCTCAGGTTCAAGGATTGTATCTTTCTCAAATTCTCCGCCCTGCTGGATTTTCTGTGCAAGCGCAATTGCATCTGCTATCATGGATGGGCTGTATGTTTCCGTAAAACAGTGAATGCTGTCTTCAGACTGGATCTTCTGATACCATGCCTGAGCGCCGCCGCCGCCGGAAATATATTTGATATCGGTTCTTCCTGCCTCCTGAACGGCTTTCAGAATACCAAGTGAAGGCTCATCATCAATGGAGAATACCGCATCAATCTCCGGGTTTGCAACCAGCATATCCGTCGCCATTTTCAGTCCTGCCTCCTGTGTAAATCCGTCCGCCGTTACCTGGATCAGTTTCATGTCCGGGAAGCTCTTTTCCATTTCTTCCGTAAAGGCCTCTGTTCTCTCCACACTTACGGAGCCAACGCTTGGGGCTGACATCACAGCAATTGTTCCTTTTCCTTCCAGGACATCACCCAGGTATTTTGCGCCTTCACGGCCGATTCCCGCATTATCACCCGCCAGATATGCCGTATAATCTCCGGTTACTTTACGGTCAAACACAATTAAGTTAATATTAGCATCCATAATTTTCTGGGCCGCAACAGACACTTCGTCATTATGCGGCAGAAGCACAATAGAGGTACATCCGAGAGAAATTAATTCCTCAATATCATTTGCCTGGTCATTGACGCTGTCAGATGTCAGGATTTTATAGCCTGACCCTTCCTCTAACCCCAGCGCCTTTACCTCTTCCTGTGCGGAATAGATGCAGCCTGCCATCCAGCCATGGTCTGCAGACGGAAGGGCAATTCCAATCAGGCCGTCCTCCGTGTTAACCGTTCCTTTACTATCCGCTTCCTTAGCGTCAGCTTGCTTATTATCCGATTTTGCTGTGCTGTTTTCCTGTTTCGCATCCGTTGCCGCAGAATCTGATTTCCCGTTTCCACATCCTATACACATGGTAACTGCCATCGCCGCGATCAATAAAACTGATAAAATTTTCTTTTTCATTTCCAATTCCTCCTTCTATGTATGTGAAACCCTGAGGTTTCCTTTTTCTTTTCTTGTTCTGACAAGTTCTTCATGTGCTGTTTTATCATATACACAGCAGCCCACCTTGCTCTGCTGAATCAGCAGCTCGAGGCATCTGTCACACAACAGACAGTATTTAATCTCATCTTCTTTTCCCTCTGCCAGTTTCTTCGGGAGATAAGGATCGGCAAATGACTGGCGTCCAAGCCCAACCATATCTGTAACTCCATTCTCAATACACCATGCCCCGTAATTCAGGAGATTGCTTTCCTCCGGTGTTGTTGCACATAAATCATTCTTTCCGCTTCTAAACGGTGAGAAGTTGGAACCGATGACTACGGTTTCCGGTTTCAGCGCCTTTCTGAATTCTTTTGCCCAATACTGATGTAAGTAAGCATAATATGGAACATGTTTGTCAACCTGCGTTAAACCTACCGTAATGGACGGGCTTCCCGCTGACTGAATAATAAAGTTCGCTCCTCTTGCCTCCAGGCCCTGGATCAGCTTAATTGGCTCTGTCAGATCCATAATCGGAGAATCCGGACCCTCTGTTCCAAATCCTCCCGGGAATCCCTCCCAGGCTGAGATCTTGGAACCGACCAGGAAATTGGGATCTGGAACTGCTTTTCTGATTCTTTCGATTAATTCAAAAGCAAAGCGGCTTCTGTTTTCCCAGCTTCCTCCGTATTTCCAATCCCTGCTGTTATGCGGACGGATCATCTGACAACCGAGGTATCCGTGGGACAACTTCATATCAATGCCGTCCGCGCCCGCCCGGTAAGCAATCTCTGCCGCCGTCACGAAAGAATCCATAATTCTTTCAACATCTTCTTCTGTAAGCAGATCCCCGCCATATCCCGGCAGCGGATTCGGTGTCACCCTTCTGGAAAACTCCGGATTGGAAATCTCCCCGGAATGGGTTAACTGGAAGATAAACAGCGTCTCCGGGTTTGCTTCATGCACCCTTCTGACAAACTCAGTCAACGGTTTTTCATTGGCCGGCATAATCGTCAGCTGATTATCTCTTGCCCTGCATTCCCTTGTTACAGTGATTGCTTCTAATGAAATTAACCCCGCGCCTCCTTTTGCAAGATCACAGTATCTCTGGATTGTCTCTTCTGAGGGGTTCCCTGTTTCATCTTCTTTGTTGCACTCCATCGCCTGTATAAAAAATCGGTTCTGCGCAACTCTGTTTCCAATTTTAATTGGCTGTAATAATGTTTCTTTGTAAGACATTATAATCGCTCCTCCTTTGGTTTCTTGTTTTTGTTTATGACCGAATATTAACACACTTGTCCTATTTTTACAACAAATTTGCACGTTTTTATTTCTTTTTGTCTGTTTTTCACAAATATCCATTTCTGTTTTTGTGTGTATTCCACATATTTTAAACTATAACTTGCGTTTATGCCCGTTTAGTGTTAACATTCAGTCATAATCAAAACCAAACATGCTTGTTTTTAGTATGTAGAAAGGAGAAAACA
The DNA here is from genome assembly GCA_000509105.1 of Clostridiales bacterium VE202-21. GTDB lineage: Bacteria > Bacillota > Clostridia > Lachnospirales > Lachnospiraceae > Faecalicatena > Faecalicatena contorta. The sequence continues at coordinate 78,888 of BAIF02000001.1, forward strand.
TGATTCATACACTTACTCTTAATCCAGCCATTGACAAACTTCTGTTTTTGCCCGAATTCAAAAAGAACATCACCAATCGTCTGCAAAGTGATGATGCTTCTATGGGTGGAAAGGGAACCCATGTCTCAATGAATCTGCATAATATGGGGATCAACAACAGAGCTTACGGTATTGCGTATGGTGAGACAGGCTCCAAAATTATTCAAATGCTTGAGCAATATGGTATTGAAGTACATTTTTTGCAGAAACCAGAAAAAAACAGCCGTACCAACTATATTATTATCGAAGAAAACGGCGATTGCTCTACGCTGGCTTCTCCCGGTGTTTCTCTTGATCAGGATATCATCGATGAAATCACCGCTCGTCTAATAGAAGAACTGGAACCAGACGATTCACTGATCCTATCGGGTGACACCAGCAATTGCTACGATCCCTGTGTCTACAATTATATGCTGCAGAAATTAAAGGATAAAAAAATCAAAATTTTTCTCGATGCAAGCGGCCCGACCCTGGAGAAATGCCTCGATGCATCCCCTTTCCTGATTAAGCCCAACCAGGATGAACTCTCCCAGTTATGCGGAAAGGACCTGCAGACAGAAGCTGATATTGTTTCGGCCATCGAATCATTATCCCGCTGCAGCATCCCCATTATTGCAGTTTCGCTTGGCGGAGACGGTTCCATTGTCAAATATAACGACACCATTTACCGGGTAATCCCGCCGGAAGTATCCGTCTGCAATACCATCGGATGCGGCGACTGTTTTCTATCCGGGATGATCTACGGCATAGAGAAAAATTATCCCATCGAAAAAACGCTTACTATAGCAACGGCCGTCTCCGCTGCAACCGCAGAATCCAGATTCTCTGTCGGTTTCGATCCCGTAAGAGCGAAGAAATTAGCCGGTCAGGTAAAGATCACTCAACTCAACTAGTGTACTGGCACATTGAGATTTAGCCAGCTATTCGGCTGAATATCAATAAGACAGTGAACCAAAACAGAAAGAAGGTATAAAAATGTCAAACTTATCTTATTATGAGATGCGCAAAGAAATGTGCAAGGTCGCAAAAATGATGTGGGACAAGAGGCTTACCAATGCAGCCGGAGGCAATTTTGCCGTCCGCGTTGACGAAAACAGAATCCTGATCTCCCCCTCCCTGATGTCTGAAAGAAACCACTGTGAAATGGAACCGGAAGACTTTTTATTAATCGACTATGACCAGAACATATTGGAGGGGACAGGAAAACTTTCCAGAGAAGGGTTAATGCATGTGCTGATACTAAGCAATTTCAAGGAAATCGAGTGCACCATTCACGCTCATCCCTTCTACTGTATGCCTTTTGTCGCAGAAGCAAAACCCATCCCCAATGTCACAGAGGCCACCATGGGACGCGGCGAAGTCGGATGTATCGAATGGACCAAGGCCTATTCCGAGGAGCTTTCACGCAACGTGTATCAGTATTTTGAAGACCACAGGGAAACTGCCGAGAAAAAACCAATTGGAATGATTATGCCCAAGCATGGAGTCGTCGTGTCCGGTCCAAGTATTTATCTCGCATACAGCATGTTGGAAAGAATCGAATGCGATGCTTTCTGCACGATCGCCAAGTCCTTAATTTAAAAGCAGGTACCCCTTATGTACATAGAAGAGCGGCATGAACGTATTATCAATACTCTTCAATCGACCGGACGGATTGATGTGAAAAAACTTGCAGATACTTTTCATGTTTCAAGAGAAACCATTCGAAGAGATTTAAATATTTTAAGCGAAAACGGGCTGCTGCTGCGCACCCACGGGGGCGCAGTATTAAGCAGGCAGGAATCGGCGCCGTCTTCAGCCTCTGAGGCGCCTGTCAGCGTCCGAACCGTACAGAACATACCGGCAAAAGAAAAAATATGCAGTTATGCGGCAAAATTCATCAAGGATGGGGACACCATATTCGTAGACAACAGTACAACCTGTATCTACTTATACAAGAATCTCCCCCCGGAAATGCAGGTTACCATCATAACAAATTCCATTTCCTTTTTAGCGGAATGCGCCAAGGCAGTTAACCCAAACCATACGGTGGTCTGTCTAGGCGGGATATTAAAAAGTTCCAATTTATCCTTCTACGGAAATATTACGATGAAGAACGCAAGACAGTATTACCCCAATAAGGCCTTTATTTCGTGCACCGGAATCGCATCAAAATCGCGTATTACGGACTCGGGAGTGCAGGAAATCGATATAAAAAGATTTCTGGTCGAAGCGTCAAAAGAAGTATTTCTATTGGCTGACCCCCGTAAATTCCAGCCGATCGGGCAAATCTTCTTATGCGAATATGCCGACATCGACTATTTAATCACCACAAATGAGGCCGATTACGCTTATCTGGGATTAAGCGATTCCGAATCATCCAAAATACACATTGCACCATAACGGAGGTTGCCAATGAATCTAATAGCTTTCGACATAGGCGGCAGCGGCGGAAAAATGTTTCTGGGTAAATATACGGGCGGCAGTATTTCCCTCCACACACTCCATCGCTTTGAACATGCCGCAGTATCAATGAACAACGGATTATACTGGGATGTCCTCAGGATCTATCAGGAATTATGCAGAGGAATCAAAAAAGCAATCGAAGCCGCAGACGACCAGATCGACTCCTTTGGAATCGATTCTTTCTGCAATGATTTTGCTCTGGTTTCTCCGGAGGGCGATCTGGTAACACAAATGCGCAGTTACAGGGATAACAGAACCATCCGCTGCCTGGAGCAGCTCTACCAGATTATGCCGGAAAAAGAACTGTACCAGGCCACCGGGAACCAGAATGCACCTTTCAACTGCCTGATGCAGCTGGGAACAATGGTTCTGGAGAACCAGTCATACCTTTTCAAAAACAATACGCTTTTATTCCTGCCGGATCTGCTGCTGTACTATATGACAGGGATCAGAAAGACAGAGTTTACGATTGCATCCGTCAGCCAAATGTTCGACTTTTCCACAAGCAGCTGGCATCCGGGGATTTTAAAAAAGTTCTCAATTCCAAAACAAATCTTTGCGCCCATAGCGGCTCCCGGCAGTATACTCGGGAGAACATCTGAAGCATTTAACCGGGAACTGGGGACTACAGGTTTTCCGGCTGCCACCGTCTGCGAGCACGACACCGCATCCGCCTTTCTTGCCTCATCAGGCTTGCCCAACTCCGCCATCATCAGCTGCGGGACGTGGGCAATTGTGGGCGCAGAAACGGATGCCCCGGTCATCAACAGTTATGGATACAAATATAACATCGCAAATGAAGGCAGCATAAAAAATCATCACCGGATATTAAAAAATGTTATGGGAACATGGCTGCTGCAGGAAATCCGTGCGGAATACAGGTCACGAAACCTGGAATATACTTATACCGAAATGGAGGCCGCCGCCCTTACCGCACCGCCCTTCGCCTATCTCATCGATGTAGATGATGAAAGATTTTATTCACCCGGCAGCATGATAGAAAAAATACAGGATTATTGTATGCTCCGTTATGGAAGCGCTCCCTCTTCGCTCGGCCAAATTGTCCGCTGCGTAAATGAAAGTCTGGCAATGAAGTATCGCTGGAATATCGAGAAAATAGCACATTTAACTGGAATTCACTTTGAATCCGTGAATATAATCGGGGGCGGTTCCCAGAGCGGCCTCATGTGCCAGTTTACGGCGAACGTAATGAATCTGCCCGTCATTTCCGGTCCTGCAGAGGCCACGGCACTCGGAAATATCATCGTCCAGTTAGCAGCCCATAAAAAGATAGAAACGATAGCACAGGGCAGAGAACTCATCCGGAATTCTTTTGCCGCCAAACGCTATACCCCCGTGAATGCGCAGGAATGGGAAAAACAGTATACTACATTCAAAAATCGATTTTATCTTAACCTAACGCGCGGCTCACCAAAAGTACGCCAAGACGTGCTTCAATATTAAGAAAGAAGGGATTTTATTATGAAAATTTACAGAGCAGGAATTATCGGTACCGGCTTTATAGGCGCGGTACATATCGAAACACTGCGGAGGCTTGGAAATGTAGAAGTAGCCGCATTGACGGATACATGCAACGCGAAAGAAACAGCCGAAAAATTAAATATTCCGTCTTACTTTTCAGACTACAAAAAGATGATCGACAGCGTGGAACTGGATACGGTCCACATCTGCACCCCAAACAACACGCATTACGAAATAGCAATGTACGCCATGGACCACGGCATCAGCGTGATCTGTGAGAAACCCATGTGCACGACAATTAAAGAGGCTGAAGCTCTTGTCGCAAAGGCTGCTGAAAAAGGGCTGGTTAACGGAATCAACTTTCACAACCGCTTTTACCCAATGAATAACCATTTAAAAAATATAATAAGGGATGGAGAGCTTGGGGATATTTTTTCGATTACCGGTAATTACACACAAGACTGGCTTTTATTCGATACCGATTACAGCTGGCGCTTAAGCGCAAAAGAATCCGGAAACACCCGGGCAGTATCCGACATCGGATCCCACTGGATGGATCTGGCGGAGTACGTGACCGGACAGAAAATCGTGGCAGTCAACGCCGACTTCTCGACAATACACGCGAAAAGAAAGAAACCCAGGAAAACCGTACTGGCCTTCTCAAAAGAAACCTTTCAGGAGGAGGACTATGAACCTGTTGATATTGATACCGAAGATAATGCGAATATCCTCTTCAAATTCAGCGGCGGTGCAATCGGAAGCGCTTTCTTCTCACAGGTAATCGCAGGGAAATCGGTAGATATCAATCTGCAGATCGGAGGATATAAAAAATCTGCGGAATGGCACAGTATGAACTGCAACGCGCTCACCATCGGAAACCGCGACAGTTTCAATGAAACCATTGAAAAAGGAATTGCAACCGTGCATCCCGAAACCAGGCCGCTGATTGCCTATCCATTCGGGCATGCCGAAGGGTTCCCGGACGCTTTCAAACAAAGCTTCCGCAGTATTTACGACCACATCGCCGATCCGACAGGCTCCTATGAGCATGCTGACTTCGAAGACGGACTGCATGAAATGATTTTGTGTCAGAAGATATTTGAAAGTAATCAAAGGCAGGGGTGGGTCAACATAGACGGTGAATAGTGGTAAACGCTGCGTTAATTCAATAGCAACCGTTCTAATTTACAAAGAATGGAACAAAGCGGATTCATCTGCTGCCACCGTATAGCCACACCCAGCGCACAGTCTTTTTCCTGCCTGCCGGATGAACCAACTGAAAAACCGGGAAGCCTGTTCCCCGCATGGGGCAGGCTTCCCAGTTTTTCAGCGTTCCTCCTCTGTTTTAATCTCAACTTTTTTACCTGTCTCTAAAATTAAGAGCTTCACCAGGATTTCCGCCGCCTTCTCAAGTGCATGCATGGCGCCAAACACCAGGGAAAAATCATCCCCCGTAATGATTACCCCGTGGTGCGCCCATATCACAACGTCATGTTCTCTTATGTATTCCGTGGTTAAACTGCTGTTCTCTTTCCCTGTTACCTTCCAAGGAATGATTGCCACGCCGTTCGGGATCACCTTCTCGCATTCTGCACTAATCTTAACCAGCTCTTGAGTAAACTTATCACTTTTCAGCGGCAGGTAATAGGTGAGCGTAATCAGATTACTGGGGTGTGCATGGTACACAACTCTCGCATTTTTTCCGATGGACTTCCGTTCTCTGTGACACAACAGATGGATGGGAAGTGACAGTGTGGGCTCAATACCGGTCTCTGCGCCCCACACCTTGCGGTATCTCCTGCCTTCTTTATCCAGCTCTATCATACAGATTGTTTCCCTCGGGGCATCCATAATATCTCTGAAACTTATATCCTCGCACGTCACTAAAAAGAATTCTTCAGCTAGCTCCGGGACAGACACCAAAAGCGGCTCCCATTCTCCCGGTTGCAATTCCTCCTTCACATCTTCTACTTCACGGGCCTTCACCCTGTAAGAAAGATTCCCTCCATGCCGTTCATTCCAGTTATGCTCCCACCCATCATTCGCCAAACGTATAAAACCATTTACAAAATCCGCATATAGAAAATTCATAAGCTCCTCCTTAGATGATCAATAATTAGGAATCATCACTCCCTATGTATAATCTATCATAACTTTTTTTAAATAAATCCACAACTAAAATTCATTTCCAGGTGATAATTTTGCGGAATTTAGTGACGCGCTTTAGTCTCGGCG